>NZ_JBAZQA010000001.1:0-395307 GCF_041645475.1 Methanoregula sp.
TTATGAGACCGGCCGAAGTTATTCTATCTGTGAATTCTCAAAGCAAACGGTTTATCGTGAATCTGGAGGACGAAACTCTGGACATCCTCAACATCATGGGTCCCGCTTTTAGGAATTATTATTTCGTGAGGGAGTCCTGCGAAATGTAGGTTAAAAAAAATCCCGGAGCCGTGAGTGTGGATACGACAGGGTTCATGCAGATTATCCAAACATTCCTTACGTACAATAACGTCACGTGGGATCCTCATGATACCGCAATAAAAAACGGGGTGGAAATTAATTATTATTCATATCTCTTATTTCCAATACCCGGAGACACATTGCCTTGAATCGTTCCGTGACCTTTCCGTCAAATCTGTACCCATGATATTCTTGTATTTTTTCAATGATCGCAGGATTGAGATATTCGTGGTCCTGCAGAATTCGTTCCAGGTTTTTGTCAATGTCTTCCGGAGTGAATGCCACAAGATAGGGATTATAGTGTGCATAGGGATGTCGCCAGTTGTCTGTCCGGTCATAATACACCACTTTTTTCCCTGCCATAATAGATTCAAGCCCGATAGATGATGACCAGATGCATACCACGAGATCAGCTACAGGCAGGAAGTTATACGTTGATAACTCCTCCTCAATCAGAACATTTTGATACCCCTTGATGAGATCGCGCAGTTCCTGTGTTACGTATTCGGATCGTTTGGTTTTGATGACCCGGATAACATCCGGATAGGAACTGGTTTTTTCAAGTATCGTTTTGTAAAATTCCATTGTAATTTCTTTTGTCAGGAATAATTCCGGATGATAACCGGAACTAAGAATGGCCACAATCCTGTGGTTCTTTTTCAGGTCCTCGTATTTATGGGGGATGTACCCGGTTTTGATTAGGCGGAACAACTCATCAGATCCATAGAGATTTGCCCCGATAATTTCCGTTTCGCTGTATTGCAGGGCTTTTTCGTGAAATTCCCTGTGGAATTCTCCCCACAGTGCATATTTATCATATACGATATGGCTGAGTAAATCGTGATCAGAATAGTCTGCAAACTGGAATCCTACGGTGCGGTTACCGTTTTTGCGGGCAACCAGTGTCCGGACAATATGTACGGTTGAATAATCATCCCGCGATATGAATACATGGATATCAAGATATTCACTGTTAATTTCAGCATCCATGGTCATTTTCATCACAATAAATGAAGGAACAAGGAATGACGATCTTTTATTTCTGGAAAATATCCATCGTAATGCAAAAAATGAATTTTTTACAATAAAATCGATACCGATTCTTCTCCCTGCATAGGATAATGGAACCTTTAATGTTCCAAGTTCGATATAGGGGGATCCGAATTTTTCCAGACTTGCCCTGGCATTATTATCCGTGATCCGACCATCAATCACATGGAGTATTTTCGAGGGGTGAAATTCATGTGCATCATAAAGGAAAAATGTCCCATCACTATGTAACCCACGGTCGTTCATCAAACCGGAACTCTGGACATCAAGTCCAAAATCAGATATTTTTTTTTCTGGTTTGGATACTGTGATTCCCCGTTTTAAGACATAGAGGCCGAGGACGCTCACAACAAGGGGTATGGCAATGAAGGAGAGGATATCTGAAACTGTTTTGCAGATGCTGTTTTTTACCTGGAAAAAAACAGGAATGAAATATGGCTTGTTTGGCCGGTATTTTTGTGAGAGGATGCTGAAAAAATTTTCATTATCAACGGGAATAAACGTGATCTCATCACATTGCTCGGATAGATAGAACAGAAATACATGTGTTTTCATTCGCAGAGTCGTGTACCGGAGAAGGAATTCCTTGCGTACGGCAACTTCAAAAAGGGGATTTTTACAAAAATCCACACACATGGTTGTAAAAATGTTATTCTGGTAACGATCAAAAAAATCATCTGAACGAAGATACGTCTCTTCACGGACATCAAAATCAGATCCGGGGATATCCCCATATCGCACCTTGTTCATCTGAAGTTTTTGAATATTCAGTATCCGGTTGATGCCCGGCTGGATTTTTTCAATAAGACGGTTCTGTGATACAAACAAAATTTTTTGAAAAGATCTGCCAAAAAAGAAGATGTACAACAGGTTTATTAGATTTACTTTTTCCACAAAAAGGATTGTATTTCGCTTGACCATCAGAGATCACAGTGTATAGTATATTTACTGTCTTGGGGGAATAAAAACCTGAATGGTTGGGAGGATCAAAAATTTTTAATAATGACGGGTATTAGTCAAAACCTTCATTTGCAGGGTACGGCAGTGGATAATCCAACGGTATTGGGAAAATCAGGAAAGAACAATTTCCTTTTTCCCGGTCGTAAAAATTGCTTCAATAATTTTCATCGTGATCATGGCATCATCAAGTGTCGGGGATTCTGATGGTTTTCCCAGTGCTTGTAATACGGCATGTTCTGCCTGCAGCCTGAACCCGGGTTTATATGTCTCGTCCCATGGGTGAACTGGAAGCATCTCAGCAACACGCAAATTTCTTTCCTGTACAGAAGCCTTTTCCAAAGGTCGGAGCTCCCACCGGTTTTTTGGGGTAGAGACACAGACTCCCCACGGGGAGGGTCCATTCCAGATACCTTCATACAATCCAATATCTCCATTCTCATATTCCAGAGATGCAATGACAACCCCGGGTTGAATGGGATTCCATGGCACGATCGGTTTTACACAAGTCACGTTCGATCTGCCAAATATCTGGAAATAATCGATAATATGAATCGAGTTGGCATACATCCAGTTATCCACAACCGCTGAAGGCTGGCCGGCATCTCTTGCCCGGCTCTGGTCTTCCTGGTCCTGAATTTTTATAAACCGCATATCGGACTGACGGGCAAGAGCATCCTGGACCGATCGGGTGCTGGACATGAAACGACGGTTTAACGCGATTATTGCATTATTCTGATTCTTATGTGCGGATGTACGAATTTCTTCTGCGTCTTTTACGGTATATCCAGCAGGTTTTTCGAGGAGTGTTGTCCAGGGATATTCAAAACAGGCAACACTTACGGATTTCATTGCCAGTTCAAAGACGGTGACAACAGCAAGGTCCGCGTGCGTCTTCTTATAGAGCTCCGGGATGGAATCGTAGACCCCATCAATATGAAATTCATCCGCAAGAGCTTTTGCTCTCGATTGTGTCCTGCTGTGGATCCCAGTAATATTTACACCGGGGATGTCCTGGAACGCACGGATATGTTCCCGTGCCATATTCCCTGCACCAATAATTGCAACATTGCACTCATGATCTGACATTATTTCACACCCTTATGCCCATGGGAATACCTGTTCCAATGGCAACACTGGATCATCCACGGTTACCGGAATGTGCCCGTGTTCGTGTGAGTGATATGCAGCAACAAGTGTAGCTACCGCGAGACGTCCATCATCACCTGAGGGATAGTTATTTTTCGTAATCAAAGCGTTCAATACGGATTTCGTCGGGGATATCGCATCGGCAGGCTGAATACTCTTTTCCTGCAGGTCAGACAGCGTTCCATAACGGGTTGTGGGAAGATTCCGGTCTTCTGCCTTCCGGACACAAGCGTGCATGATCCCGTGAAGTTCATCAATGAAAACCTGCCCGTTTCTCCCGGCATAAATCGCAGTTACTCCATGACCCTGTTCTGCACTGACCTCAAGGTAAAATCTTTTGCCGGATCGCGTTGTTACTCGGACGGAACCAGCCCGGTCCTCGAAATGAGCCCCTCGTGGATTTGGAACTTTTTCGCTGGAGAACCATGCCGTAACCTCAAAGGGGTCTTCATCTGTCATGAAATGAAACATCTCAAAATAGTGTGTCCCATTCATTGCCAGACCAAAATTTCCTGCAACAACGGTAATACTGGATAATCCCCCATACGACTCGGATTGCATCATCTGTTTCGGCTCAGTATACTGCTCCATAAATCGCATCTGATGGTTAATTGCCAGAGTGGCATTATTTTTTTTACAGGTTTCAATCATCCGGTCACATTGTTCAAGAGATACGGCCATGGGTTTTTCGCAGAGGATAAATTTTGCACCGAGTTCGGCTGCAAGGCATGTATACTCACAGTGGGTGGGTGAGGTTGTAGCAATGATAACGCATTCCGGTTTTGTTGCCTTCAGCATTTCTGCGGCATCGCAAAAAAGCTGATCCGGAGACAGATTGAACTCCTTCCTGCACTCATTGAGTGATTCCTGGGCCTGATCGCATACACCGGCGATAGATATACCCATGTCCATTACCACTTGGACATGACGCCTTCCCATACGTCCCACCCCGATTACCACTGCCTTCATCATTATTACCCTCCGTAACCAATCAAAAATATAATTACTGCCTCTGAGTTATGATCGTTTCCTTTTCAGCCATCATATAGGTAAGTACTGTGATTATTTTAATAATCCGGATAAGAGGCAGGTGAATTCCTATCATTCACCTGACCGGTTAAAAAAGTGCACATTGAATTTTCCCTGGACCTGATGCAGGTGTTATGGATGCAATTGTGAATGGTGAGATAGTTCCACCTGGATTATGTTATCCGCAATCAGGCGATGCGTAAGGGGCGTTAAGTGATGTCCATCCTCGGGAAGAATATATGAATCGATTTTTAAATACTCATTCACTATTACCATGTGAATATCGATATAATTCACATTTTTGTTGTCTGCATTGAGGATACAGTTTTTTATAATAGTATTGTACTCCGCCACGCTTGCAGAATATCCGGGGGAGTGCAATTCAGTTGCAGGGTTCGTAGGGGCAATACTGATACAATAAATCCTTGAAAAGTTATCCGCCGCATTTTTCAGGAACGCTGAGTAATACGCAGAAAATTCTTCCGGATTCACGTGCTTCCACATCAATCCGGATTTCTGGATTTTTGAACGATGGTTATGTAAAAACCGTATTGCAGGATCTTTGAGAAATTTTGGTAAACCCGAGATAATATTCCTGATCCTGGTGGGAACCGGTCGTGGAGCACAATCGACAATCCCGGTATGAATAATCAGGATATCACCCTCTGAACCAAAATAGGTAATGTCCTGCCGGTACATATCATAAAGTGTGACAATCGATTGACCCCCCATCGAACGATCCACGAGTTCAATATCCTCATATTCCTTTTGGCGTATCCACCACTGTTTTAAAATCGTTATATATCTCTCGCTGAATGCAACCGATCCCTGCCGTGGAAGAGCAAGGGAATCGCTGTATATCCGCACATGAAGGTTTTTTTTGGCATTCATTGTCATTCTCGTTTGTATGTTATTCATCGATCATCCAGTCAGCATCAAAAGGATCGTATCTGAGCATTCCTGAATAAATATTGGTTTTTAAGAGTTTTTTCTCTTTTTACAGAATAATTTATATTCATTTCTTATCTTTAGGTTATCTCCCGCAGTTCGTTGTTCTGCGATTGTTAAGGACTATCTTCAGTTGAATTCTCATGTTGCAGAGCATAATATTTTGCATAATTTCCATTTAATTTTAACAGGTCATTATGGGAGCCTGATTCAGTGATTGATCCTTTTTCAATAACTACGATTTTGTCTGAATTCCGTATCGTGGAAAGACGGTGAGCGATTGCAACAATCGTATATCTGTGTTTGAGCAGAGAGATTGATTCCTGAATAACCCGTTCTGATTCAGAATCAAGAGCACTGGTTGCTTCATCGAGAATTAATAATTCCGGTTCCCGGTAAAGTGCTCTCGCGAGAGAGAGCCTCTGTTTTTGTCCACCGGATAGTTTGACCCCGTTATCACCTATTTCTGTGTCATATCCCCTGGGAAGCTGAGTGATAAATTCGTGTGCATTAACCATTTTCGCAACTTCCATCGCCCGGTCCCTTGAAATCCTGTCACAACCATAGGCGATGTTCATAAGTATTGATTCATTTATCAGGTAACTGTCCTGACTGACAAAACCGATTTTCCTGCGATAACTTGCCAGGTCAAACCTGCTGATATCCACCGAGTCGATTTTTATCGACCCTTCATTCGGTTCAATAAGCCGTATGATGACATTGATGAGGGTTGATTTCCCGCCTCCCGAAGCACCAACCAGTGCCACCATCTCGTTTTTCCTAATTTTCAAAGAAATTGCATGTAATGTCTTCATGCCCTCCTGATAGGAAAAGCTGACCTGGTCGAGAATGATTTCTTCTTTGATTCCGGGAAAAATGATTTCCCCACTTTTTATTGTTGTTGATTCCTGGGATTCCGTCAGAATCTGATCAATTTTTTTGAGACTTGCGAGGTTTCCCTCCAGTTCATGGCGTTTCTGGTTTATCTGACGGAGTGGATCGGATAATCGGATGAGAATGAAGATGTATACCAGAATCATGGGAAGTGACAGGTTCAATACCATCGATGCCATTATCAAAATGACCACGGCAAGGGTGAACATAATCACCTGAAACACAGATTCTATCAATATCCCGTTGGTCTGAAATATGCGCCCCTGTTTTGCATAGGCATCTGTGATCTTGAAAAAAGATTGTATTTCATTATTTTCAGTTGAAAAAATCTTAATCAGTTTTAACAGATGAAAACGTTCAGAAGTGAATTCATTCATCCGGGTATTTACTTCAACAACCTCAACTGCAATAGTTTTTGATTTTGCCAGAATCAGGTTGAGCAGAATAAAGCTGATCAATCCGATTACAAAACAAATGGCCGTAAGCTCCGGGGAGATATATACCAGCATGACAACATACGCGAGAATGAGGAGGGTATTTGTCAGTAGTTCTGTAAGTTGGAAGATCGAAGTGCCTGCAGATTCAGATTCAGCATTGAGTATATTGATATATTGTCCACCTTTCTGGGAAGCATGGTATAATATGTCGGCTCTGAGGACATTTGAAAAAATATTGTTTTTAATGTCTGCAATAAACCTGAATCGTATCATCACCTGCAGTTTCTTCTTATAAAAAAGTAATATCTGACCAAAAATAAACAAAATGACCAGAAAAATCAATAAATTGACAAAGTTCAGTTCAATCTGCAGGAGAGAAAACAATTGCTCTAAGATATCCCACAGATTTCCCGTGGGAGTGCCCGTACTATTGATTAATTGCAACAGGGGGACAAGTAATCCGATATTGATCGTCTCAAAAAAAGTACAAATGATTGCTAGAACGGTTACGAAAAAAACAATTCTTTTATATTTAAAAGTGTATTTCCCAATCAATTTTAATTCAGATAGTTCCATATTTTACCCCAAAAAGATAACCGGATTAGGTACCAAATGTACGGTCAGATAAGTATTAATCATATCTAAAACCGGGAGATATCCGATCCCTACAACCCATTTCCCGAATTCGCCGGTTGTGGCGAACCTCCGTGATACTAACGATGAATCCGGGTTCTTTTCACTTTTGATCGGTTGGATATTGGATCTTCACATAATGACAAAAATTGTACTGGTCATTCTCTTGATTAGACCTGGTTTAATTCTATAACGTAGAATCAATGATGCGCTTCCCCTTCACATGCCATTCGCGAGAATATTATGCATCTCTGTTAGATTGCGGAGGTGATCACTGCGGGTACAATTGAAAAGGATACACAGAAAAGATCCCTGAAACCAAAAGAGGTAAGCCTCAGCCGTGATTTGAACACGGGACCTGCTGATTACAAGTCAGCCGCTCTGCCAACTAAGCCACTGAGGCGCCATATACAATAGAATTTTTATGATAAAAAAGGTGGTGTTGAATAGAGTACACTACCTGCGGGGATGTTATCCCATCCCATCAATCAATCGGAGCCAATAATCCTGTAAATGTCGGTCGGATGTTCGGGAAAAAGAGTCTTTCCCATCAGGGTAAAAAAGATACGTTACTCCGGGCTCATTTTCAGCCCGGATCATCTGAAGCCGGATTGGTGGTACGGTTTTTCTGATATTGTTGTCCACCGGACAAATAAATCACGTGATTTTTTAGTTATTGTTCGAAATGCCTCATAAATGAGGGGGAAAATTTTCCCTTTAGTGGTGTTCCAATCCGCTCGTTTCAGCCACATACTTTAAGGGATGGAGGTGGGTAAATTGCCCATGAATGCAATCCATTGCCAGAACTGAATTTTACGTCGGGGATTATGGATTTTATTCATTATCAGGTGTTCTTGAGATCTGTGCGACCACGTTTTCGATTCAGAGGTCCCCGGTTTTTCCGGAATTATTTGCGAATCTCTTTTTTAAACGTGAGTAACTCTCCCCCATTTTATCCGTGGATGAATCCTCTCAAAAAACCTTTGGGGCACCATAATTGCAATATCTTATACGCTAAAAAAAAGACCTACTACTAACAATGTCACAGCTGACCGTGGATATCGGAGGGAGCCCGGGCATCAACTGCCGCGGTTTCTGTGAATACTGTTATTTTAAGCATGTGAAAGGAGTCCAGCCGCTCGGGTGCCGGTATTGTCTTCCGTTCAAGAAAGGGTGTGACTACTGCACCCGGGGAGTAAAGGAAGAATATGCCGGATTCAAAGATTTAAAATCAATAGCAGATGAGACGCTGGCAAATCTCCAGTCCCGGACCGGAAATCTTGATCGCATCACGATCAGCGGTGGCGGCGATCCGAGCTGCTATCCGCGTTTTACCGAACTCATCGAACTTCTTGGGAGCATGGAAGCTCCCCTCCACATTGGATATACGAGCGGGAAAGGGTGGGATGATCCCGCCATTGCCGATCTGCTCATCGATAATGGGCTCTCGGAAATTTCCTTCACAGTCTTTGCCACCGACCCTGAACTCCGAAAACGGTACATGCATGATCCGACACCAGAGGTCTCGTTGAAAATAATCGAGCGCCTGTGTGAATCGGTTGATGTCTATGCAGCAGCGGTTGTCCTTCCCGGGATTAATGACGGGATTATTCTGGAGAATACCTGTGCATGGCTCGATGAATGTGGTGCGAAGGGAATTATCCTGATGCGGTTTGCAAATGCACAGGAACAGGGTTTGATCCTTGGAAACGGGCCGATCATCCCGGGTCAATCGGTCCAGTCTGTGGAATCCTTTAAAAAACTCATATCCGATATTCAGGGAAAATTCGCGATGAAAATTTCCGGAACCCCGTTGTGGGATCCGGAAATAGGATCGCCGTTTGCAATCCTGCAGAAACCAGACCTGATGAAAAAGCTCCCCCGCGTTGAATGTCGGGCATCCATTATCAGTGGCAGTGTTGCTGCACCCTTCATTGAACGAGTACTTCATGCATGTGGCTCACGAGATTCGGTTATTCCTGTGCACAAAGAGATTGCCTGTCTGATCACCGCTGACGATATCCGCAACCTGGATTTGAATCTCGTAAACGAAACGATCATTATTCCCGGGCGGGCATTTGTTCACGAATCCGAATTGCAGGAATTAGTCTCCAAGGATGGAACGCACCGAATCGGGATCCGGGGGCCGGAGATGCTGACTGCGGATGCGGAAACCAGTATGGGAATGACCCGGGATGAAGTACTAGCCATGGAAATGGATGGCTTTGCGGAACTGATACAAACCATAAACCGGTTTGGGCAACCCTACGATAGAGAATAAAAAAAAGGTTTCAGATTAAGGCAGCGGTGATACCACCGATACCTGACTGGATGATCAATGATACGGCTATGATTACGCCGGCCATTTCAAGGGCAACGGCTACATTTCCTTTCTTGAGCTCTTCGAACTCGTCAATACCCTTGGTGAGTTTGTCGAGAATGTTGAGTGCAAGATAGATCGCCCCGACTGCAAGAAGGATACCAAGGATAAGCTGGATGACTGCAACAGCGATTGCAGTCATTCCGTCCACAGACGTAAGCCCTACGGATGCGGCCTTGCCGATACCAACGGAGATGCCGGAGACACCGGACTGGACGATTAATGCAATTGCTATGAAAATTGCCGCAACGACAATCCCGAATGCAGTGTTACCCTTTGCAAGTTCTTTCTGTTCATCAATTTTTCCGGTTACTTTTCCAAATACCGAGAAACCAATATACAGTGCAATCACAGCAAATACAACTGCAATAACTAACTGTACAATTCCGATTACTGCATTTACTAACAGCATACAATCACCAAATTTCAGTATCTGTTTTTGATCATGCCTCACTTAAATTTTATGTAAAATCCAAAAAATTTGAGCGAATTGTGCCCTGAATGGAATTTGGAGCGCATAAAATTGCGAATCTGAAAAGAACAAAACTGGAATTGAAGAGATGAATGCTGCGAGAGGGTTACGATCCCCCGATCTCCAGATGTCTCAAAGTCTGAACATTCAGATGTGTTCAACGAACCCTATGAGTCTGGCGCCCTAACCAGCTAGGCCACCGCAGCACAAAAGTGCATAATAGAAACGCCGTAAAAACTATTAAAGGTTCTCATGCGGCGTTTTTTACCGGATGATTTTACACCTTTTTCTGTTGCAGATATTGGTTGACCGCGACGGTTATTGCGGCCACTTTTTTTCCCTGATCAAAAGATCCGGCAAGCGTCTGCATACGAGTCTCTTCATCTCGTTTGTACCGGTCGAGCGTGCTTAAAATGTGCTCTTCCTGCAGGAAGTGGGTATGGGTATTGCCCTCGACATACTGCTGGTTATTCATGATAGCATAATGCAGCGGCAGGGTTGTCTTGATCCCAAGGATGATGTATTCGGATATCGCACGTCTCATCCGTTTGATTGCTTCCTCCCGGTTACTGTCCCATGCGCAGAGTTTTGCGATCATGGAATCGTAATTGGGGGGAATGGTGTATCCCATATGGATACCGCTGTCCACCCGGATGCCCGGCCCTCCCGGCGACCGGTACCGGGTGATCTTCCCGGGGTCAGCAGCAAAATTATTCTGGGGATCTTCAGCATTAATCCGGCATTCTATTGCATGACCCCGGATCGTAAGATCTTTCTGTTCAAAAGGAAGGGTCTCACCGGCAGCAATGGCGATCTGTTGTTTGACAAGATCTACACCCGTAATAATTTCCGTTATGGTATGTTCAACCTGGAGCCGGGTATTCATTTCCATGAAATAATAATTCCCCTGGCTGTACAGGAATTCCACGGAACCGGCATTGCTGTAATGCGAGGCTTCAGCGACTTTGAGGGCGGATGCCGACATCCGATCGCGCAGCTCCTCCGTCATGATTGGCGACGGGGCCTCTTCAATAAGTTTCTGGTGACGCCGCTGGATGGAACATTCCCGGTCATACAGGTGTACTGCATTACCATGTTCATCGGCAAGAACCTGAAACTCGATATGACGGGGTTTCACCAGGTATTTTTCAATAAAAACGGTAGCGTCGCCAAATGCAGACTGTGCGATGCGCATACTGGCCGTGATCGCCTCTTCGAGGGCGGCCTCATCATTGACGATCTGCATGCCGATTCCTCCCCCGCCGGCACTCGCTTTGACAATAACCGGGTAGCCAATCTGATCGGCCACTTTTTTTGCATCATCAATGCTTTTGATTCCCCCGTCCGTTCCCGGAAGAACCGGGACGCCGGCTTCATTCATCATCTGTTTGCTGCCAATCTTGGATCCCATGGCTTGGATGGTCTTCCACTGGGGTCCGACAAAGATAACGTTCTCGTCAAGGCACCTCTTCGCAAACCGGTAGTTTTCTGCCAGAAACCCATACCCCGGGTGAACCGCTTCAGCTCCGCTTTTCCGCACGATATCGAGAATACGCTCCATATTGAGATAACTTTTGGAGGGGTGGGATTCTCCGACATGGAAGGCTTCATCAGCATATTTGACATGGAGAGCATTTTTATCCGCATCGGAAAAGATTGCTACCGTTTCGATATCCAGTTCGCGGCAGGCCCGCATGATACGGATAGCAATCTCTCCGCGGTTTGCGATCAAGAGTTTTTCAAAATATTTCATTGCACCACCAGCAGGACATCGCCGTTCTGGACAACATCGCCGGCATCAACAAAGATCTCCGAGACTTTGCCATCAGCCGGACAATGGATCGGGTTCTCCATCTTCATGGCTTCAAGGACAACCAGCGTATCCCCTTTCTTGACGGATGCACCCCTGTTTACCAGTACCTGGAGTACCATACCCTGCATGTTGCTCTTGATTCCCCCCGCAACTTCTCCCCGGGGTGCCTTCTGGGGTACTGGAACACTGTTTGCACCAACCTGACTTCCGCCCACGGACACGATCCTGACGGAAAAGACATCCCCATCCACTTCTACTTCCATCTGGCTGGGGACATCTGCCGGAGTTTTTACCAGGGACTGCTTCTTTGGGATCTCTTCTGTGATCCGCTCTCCTTTGAGGAATGAAGGGGCAATTGCCGGGTAAATGATGTACGTGAGGACATCTTCCTCCTTCTTTATGAGGCCGGCTGCGAGTGCCTCGCTTTTCATCCGGTCATAGGAAGGTTCAAGCAGGTCGGCCGGGCGAACCGTAATGACCTTCTCGTCGCCGATGATGAGATGACGGATCTCGTCACTTACCGGTGCCGGTGATTTCCCGTACAGGCCACGGACATAATCTTTGACTTCTTTTGTGACATTACAGTAGCGCTCACCTTTCACCAGCACGTTGAGAACGGCCTGCGTCCCGACAATCTGGCTGGTGGGTGTGACCAGGGGGGGATACCCGAGATCTTTGCGGACCCGCGGAATCTCCGCGAGAACGTCATCCCACCGGTTCAGGGCATCCTGCTCCTGCAGCTGCGAAACCGTATTGGAGATCATTCCCCCCGGGAGCTGGTAAATGAGAACATCGCTGTCCACACGCTCGGAAATCGAGCTCACCAGTCCTGCATATTTTTCCCGGATCTGCATGCAGGCATTTCGAACGGCCCTCAGCCGGAGAAGATCAATACCGGTATCCCGCGGCGTCCCGATAAGGGATGCAACAATGCTTTCTGTAGGGGGTTGGGAAGTCCCCATGGAGAATGGCGACATGGCGGTATCAAGAATATCGACACCCGCTTCGATTGCAGCCTGGTAACTCATGGGAGCAATCCCGCTCGTGGAGTGGCTGTGGAGACAGACCTTGACATCGACGGCATCTTTGATGCCGGTGATAAGTTCCCGTGTTGCCTCAGGCATGATCAGGCCAGCCATATCCTTGATGCAGATCGAATCGCAGTCAAGGCTATAGAGCTCCTTTGCCATTTCGATAAATAACCCGGTGCTGTGGACCGGGCTCGTGGTGTAGGAGATAGTACTCTGGAGATGGGCCCCGGCAGCTTTGACCTGCTCCATGGATCGTTTCATGTTCCGGATATCGTTCAGGGCATCGAAAACCCGGAAAATATCAACACCGTTCCGGCAGGATGCTTCGATAAATTTATCGACAACATCATCCGGATAGTGCCGGTACCCTACAAGGTTCTGACCGCGGAGCAGCATCTGGATAGGGGTATGTTTCAGTTCTCCCTTGAGTGCACGAAGCCGATCCCAGGGATCGTCATTGAGAAAACGTATGCAGGTGTCAAAGGTAGCACCGCCCCATGCTTCAACAGAAAAGAAACCACAATGGTCTATTTCCCGTGCGAGAGGGATCATATCCTCAGTTCGCAGCCGTGTTGCGATAAGGGATTGATGGGCATCCCGGAGTGTTGTATCGGTAATCTGAACTTTATGAGGAGAGGCAGTGCGCATAATGGAAACCTCGGGGCTTCCGTAGGATCACAATAAGCCTCTCAAAACTTCATCGGTAAAGTATAAAAAATTCACTAACGTGAACAAGTACAAGAATCCCCAGGCTGACAACACTTATTCCGGTTATGATGTCGCGCAGCGGGGTTACAAATACCGGGCAGAGCGTCCCCCCTTTGGAAAAACCCCTCACGGCAAGGAGTTCGGAAGTATCCTCTGCCCGGTTCATTGCTCCATGAACAAGGAGTAAACCTGTGGGAACGAGGCTTTTATAATTCCATGTTATTCCCTTGAGTTTTCCTGCAATGCGAATGCGATCGAGATCGGAGAGAAGAAGTTCCGTTGACTGCATGCCCATCTCTGCCATCAGTCCGATTTCAAATCCGGCCCTGTTCCCAAAAAGCCAGACACACAGATTCAGGATCTCTCCCGGCTGTTGTTCATAGAGTATCCACATCCCGATAAGAACAATGACACTCATCCGTACAAAATAGGAGACTCCCTCTCCCCCCGTAATCTCGAGAACAAGACTGAAGAACACAATCAGGCAAAAAACCGGATACGTGGTCCGGATTTTTTTTATGAGGGTAAGACGCGGGGTAAAAATGAGCCACCAGATCATTACTGCAAGAGCACCAAAAACACTGAAAAATGCAATGATCGAAAGAACTGCTGCTGCCCCGATCCGAATCCTCACGTCCTGCATGCGGCCTCCAAAAGATCTTCTGATGAGAGATTGACCGGTGCCCGCCCGGATCCCACGAGTTTTTTTATGACCGGGGGCGCATGCTCCCACCGCGTTATTGCGCCCGGTGTCCTGCCAAGGCAGATAAGGCAACCCCCGCGTATCTCCCAGAGAAAATCGACGCGGGGAAAGAATGACTGTTCATGAGTCAGGATGAAAGTAATACCCTGATTTCGCCCTGATAAAATACGGCAAAACCGCTCTTTCTCGCAACAATCCAGGGAACTGAACGGCTCATCGAGTATAAGCAGATCGTAGTTTTTTTCGAGAAGACATGCCAGGTGGAACCGTTTCAGTTCGCCACGGCTCAGAGTGAGCGGACTTGCATCCTGCATCCGGGAAATATGTTCCCGGGAGAGGATCACCCGAGGATCGAGACCCCATGAGTGGCACTCATCAGCAAGGGTGTTTCCGGTGATGTGGTATTCGGGAAACTGGAACGAAATCATCGTAGAAGTAATTCCCTCTTTTACGATCGTTCCCGATGAAGGAGAAAAATACCCGGCCAACATCAGGGCAAGCGTGGACTTCCCACAACCCACTCCACCAGTGAGAAGGTGAATTCCCGGACCGATTTCTCCTGCTGCTGAAAGAGACCAGGTGTCCCGTGTCAGTTCTATGTCGTCAAGAATGATTTTCATTGCGGGATCTTCCAGGAGAATGGGTAAAACGGGGTATTTTTCAACACGGAAAAGACAGACTCCGGTGTACCGAAATATCTGATGCAGCCGTCTTCGACAAACACAATATAATCCCCAAGCGCAGCCGTTTCCATCTGCTGGGTGCACCGTATAACATACGGCACGCTGCTCTTCCGGATAACATTCTCCAGTTCCCCTACTTTTTTTGCGTCCAGGTGGGAATCATATTCGTCCAGAACAAGCACCCGGGGATGATGAATCAGCGCTGCTCCAATGGCAACAAGTATTTTTTCTCCCCCGGAAAGTTCGCGCATGAGCCGATTCTTCAGCGGCAGTATTCCCATAACCTCCATCTGGGCAGTAACCCGTGCATCCATTTCATTGCACGGGACATGCCGGAACCGGAGTGCTGAAGATATCTCATCCGAAACATGATTGAAAAGGATGTTCCGATCGGGAAATTCATTGACCCAGCCGGTTTCCGTATCCCTTGGAAAAGCACCATCGATCTGTATGGTCCCGGCATCCGGCAGGTGAATACCCGTGCACATTTTCAGGAGAGTTGTTTTACCGCTTCCGTTTGGTCCGATAACGGAAGTTACCCCTTTGGGAATTGCAAGGGAATCTATCGAGAGGTTTTTACAGCGAATGTTATCGAACGTTATCATGAGATTCGTTCCGCTATCAGGTATGCTGCTGATGCTTTGATGATGTCCCCAAGGATAAACGGCAGTACTCCGGTAAAAAATGCAACAGGGAAACTGCACCCAAGGGAATACATCAGCCATGCAATACCCGCGACATAGATCGCTGCTGTGGCCGCGGTCAGTCCACTGATTCTGACGTACTTGTTCGGACTTTCGTATGCAAGGCCGGCGATAATTGCTGCAAAGATGAACCCGATGAGGTATCCCCCTGTTGGACCGAGGAGAACACCGAGACCCGCCATACCGTTGTGGAAGACCGGAAGGCCCAGAAGGCCGAGACCGATATAAAGCGTTACCGGTATGACGGCATACCGCCGCAAAACTGCCCCGGAGAGGAGAATAAACAATGTCTGGAGGGTAAAAGGTACCGGGAAAAACGGGATGGAGATCCAGCTTCCCAGAGTAATGAGTCCAAGAAATGCCGCTGAATAGGCAATAACCCGGGATTTTTGGAGGTCACCAAACATCGTCAACCATAAAAAAAATGATGGTTGACGATAAAAATATATCTTTTCTCACTGGTGGTGACAGTCTCCGGCAATTACACGTTCGAGATTGCCATTGGGTTTTTTGATGATTAAGGCCCCGAATTCATCAATATCAACAGCTTCCCCTTCAAAAGTATTTTTGAGCGTCCGGATCTGGACCTGGTTTTCGAGTGTACAGGATATACTCTTCCATTCCTGGATGATCGTGTTGTACTCCCCGCTTTCAATCAGGAGGTACCGGCTTTCAAATTCTTTTAAGATACGCGCAAGGAGCGAGGCCCGGTCAACATCGTGGCCAAGTTCAGCCTGAAGTGATGTAATGTCTTTCTGGAGTTGCGGGGAAAAATTGCTGACAGGCACATTGGCATCAATGCCAAAACTCAGGAGACAGTAGTGGACCGCATCTGCCTCTGCGGCAAGCTCGAGCGAGAGCCCCGCAACTTTCTTATTCCCGATGAATATGTCGTTCGGCCACTTTATGAGGGCACCAACATCAAGCTCCTTCCGGATGGCCCGGGCAACAGCGATAGATCCCGCCATCGTGATCATAAAGATATGATCAACGGGGATATGAGGTTTCAGAACAATGGTGATCCAGATGCCACCCCTGGGAGAAACCCAAGCCCTGCCCATCCGGCCAACCCCGCCGGTCTGCTCCTCAGCGATTATCACTGTTCCATGTATCTTGTCAATATTCCCTTCAGAGCACAGTTGTTTTCCAACGCCAATTGTTGAAGGTGTGCTGTCGAGGTACCGCATCTTTTTCCCAATGAACTGTGTCCGGAGTTTTTTATGGACCTCATAGGGAAGCAGTTTGTTACTTGCATGAGTCAGCGTGTAACCCTCCTTCTGGGACGAGGTAATATCATATCCCATTGTTCGCAGCTCATTGATCTGTTTCCAGACTGCGGACCTTGTGACACCAAGTTCGGTGCTGATTGTTTCTCCGGAGATGGGTATTTTGGAACGCTCGAGGATTTCAAGGACTTTAAATGCAGAATCTGGCAAGGGTATCACCGTTTGGACTCTATTTTTTCTGAGGGGAGCGGGCAGGGATCTTTGCCACATACCTGCTTGAGGATTGCCGACTGGTGTTCCATGAGGGTAGCGAGATCAAAAATTCCGGTAATGTCAACAATCCCGAATGCCCCGATTGCGCTTCCATCACAATCCCGCAAAGGGGTGACTGTCACCGGGACTCCTTTATACGGGCCGCTTGTGGGAGTGGTCTGGATGAGCTGGTTTTTTGCTATTGCTTCCAGCAGTATCGGGCCGTTATAATGCCGGTCAATGACCTGTCCATCCTCAACCCGGATCCCATCACGGTCCCGGGATTTTGCTGTGACGGGAAGCCGGTGGATCAGCTCGTGAACTGCAAGGACTATGGGTTCAAGGTCGCCTGCCTCTGCACTGCAGGATAATGTATAACGGTGCATTGGTTTACCTCATAGTCTGGTCATCCTCTATCTAGATGAAGATTGTGTCCCGGATAAATTCTTAATCTCCGGTTCTTCTCTCCATTTATTGGGAGTATAACCTTTTTCTGGATCAGAATAGCGTGGGGATCCCGGATTGGCAGAAATTGATTAAAAACGCCCGTGACGGGTATTCATGGACCGTAGTGACAATAATGTTCCCTTTTCCGTATTGCTTTTCAATAATGACATCATCCCTGTCGGCACGCCCTATGCAGTCTGCTCCATGAACGGGAAAGGTTCCGTCACATTCGATATGCGCGGCATCATAATCCTCAATGATGGATCCCGCCCGGGATCCGGGAACACAAGCGATACTTCGTTGCCGGCATTCATGCTGGTACGTCAAGGGAAATGGAAGCCAGTCATACGAGTCCGGCTTATCCATAGCGGCACCAAAAACCACCAGGTTTCCCCCTGTTTCAACAAATTTTTGCAGGCGTGACGAGGATGCACGGAGTGCCGGAAGGAGGTTCGAGTACGCAGGATTGGCAAATCCCGTGGGAATGATGATGCAATTATATGTCCCCCTGAAATAAGGGGCTGCAAGCATGTATGGCGTGATCAGATCGCTGGTGAGGCCGGAATCTTCGATATACCGGTTGAAATGCTGTTTTGTTTCCCAGACGAATCCCACCCGACAGTTCATCCTTTGATCACACCTATGGGAGTAAGCCTTGCAACGAGCCGGGAGATATCGAGGTCGTGAACAACCTGTACAACCTCATCACTGGGTTTATAGACATCCGGAGCTTCATCCGCTATTGCATTATCGTTTGGAGCTTTGACGATAATTCCTTTTTCTGCCAGCAGATCGGTCACCTCTTTCCCGCTCATCCTTTTTTTTGCCTGAGTCCGGCTCATGACCCTTCCCGCCCCATGACAGGTACTGCCGAACGTTTTTTCCATGGCAGTTTCCGTACCGCAGAGAACAAAAGACGACGTTCCCATACTACCGGGGATGATCACCGGCTGTCCAAGGTTCGAGAGGTCACCGGGAAGATCGGGGGATCCCGGGCCAAATGCGCGGGTAGCTCCCTTTCGATGGACACAGACGCTCTGTCTCTTTGCGTCAATTACATGCTCTTCGATCTTCGCAACGTTATGCGCGACATCGTATACAAGAGCCATTTCCTCATAGTCTATCCTGAACATCTTTGCAAGGATCTGGCGGGTTGTGTGGGTAATTATCTGACGGTTTGCCCAGGCATAATTT
Source organism: Methanoregula sp. (assembly GCF_041645475.1). GTDB lineage: Archaea > Halobacteriota > Methanomicrobia > Methanomicrobiales > Methanospirillaceae > Methanoregula. The sequence goes on from NZ_JBAZQA010000001.1 coordinate 18,891, forward strand.
GCTGCGGCGGCCATAGCGCCGAAATACGCTTTACCCTCCGGGGAGGCAAGGGGGGCACAGGCTAGCTGCCGGTCGGGAAGGGAGATGTTGTATCGTTTTGTTGCGGATTCCAGAACTTTCAGGTGATCAGTACAGGTCTGGTGACCCAGTCCCCGTGAACCGCAATGGATCATGCAGCAGACCTGGCCGGTGCTGATCCCGAATGCTTTTGCAACCTCAGGATTATAGATCTCTGATACTACCTGAATTTCCAGGAAATGGTTCCCTGAACCGAGCGTCCCGCCCTGGGGAACCCCCCGCTGCTTTGCTTTTTCAGAGACGGCCCCCGCATCCGCCTCTTTCATGCAGCCCTTCTCTTCGCACCGGGCCAAGTCTCTCTCGACACCATACCCGGCCTCAACCGCCCAGCGGGCTCCCTTGTTCATCATCCCATCAAGGGACTTCGCGGATCCCTTCTGGGGACTTTTGGCACCAACCCCGGTAGGAACCCCCCGGAAAAGTTCGTCAATAAGGTCACGACGGCCGGTCACATCCTTGTATTCCAGTGGCGTGGTGAGTAACCGGACCCCGCAGTTTATATCGAAACCAACGCCCCCGGGGGAGATTATGCCATCCTCAAGAGAGAATGCTCCAACACCCCCAATCGGAAAACCATATCCCCAGTGGATATCGGGCATGGCAAGGGAATTTTTAATAATGCCGGGCAGTGTAGCAACATTTGCAAGCTGCTGGACGGCTCCCTCTTCGAGGGTCTTTCCCAGGGATTCTGAAAGGAAGAACCTGCCCGGTACACGCATGCCAGGTACAAAACCTACGGGCACTTCCCATTCCAGTTTTCCGGTTTGTTTCACTCCTTCAATCATGGCAGGGTCTCAAGACTCGTTTTATACATCAAATAGGATGTCCAGTATATATCCATTCGTGTCCTCCCGTATCGAGAGGCCCGAATAAGAAATCCCCTTTACTTCGGTACCTTCAGCATGGCGTGCCGGGTCAAATGGTTCCCAAAAAAGAACCGCAGATAGATCCGTACCCTCAATCGTGATGTCAGCATGGGCAAAAACCCGTCCCTCAACTTCGGATACAAAGAGAACTTCACTCAGGAAATCGGCAAGAAGCGATTCTGGATCTGATGCATGAACCTCAATTATCATTTGTTGTTTGCCGGAGCGGTTCTTTCCGTACACAACGTGCATGAGAGCATCAAAGGCATCGGAAAAAAGTGATTCGAGCGTTTTTGCCCGTGCGCGTATTTTGACGTCTGCTGTATGGGAAATCTCTTCGTAACTCATCCGTACTCGTGCCCGGTCATTTCAGATTCATCAAAAAACGGAATCATGTCCATCCGTATGCTGTGAAGAAAGCGAGCCTGGTGAATGGAAACATATACCGTGTGATCCCCGGCCTGTAAAAGGAGATCTGATTTCTTGGGGGGTTTTACCTGAACCGGGAGTAATATCGGACCTCCGCAGGAAGTGCAGATCCGGAAATCACAGTCTCTTTTATTGATATATTCAATGACTTCAGGAACAATCGTGACATCGCGTATACCTGCGTTGTCATGGGGATTCGTATACATAATGCTCATACTATAAGCCCTTGGCTCTAAAAACCGTTATGGATGGGGGTATTTCAGTTTACCCCGACAATCCGTATGACAATATCAAAATATTTTGGTTTGAGTTCGTACGTATTTTGCCCGTCATCGTTCCTTGTCGCCCTCAGGATACCGATCCGTGAGGCGATTATTCCCACCATCGACGCAATAGCATGGAATGTGACTGAAAACTGTTTCTGGAGCTCAGCTACGAGCTCTGCAATAGTGATGGATTGTGATCGAAGAAAGAGCCGGAGCACTTCGCGTCGTATCCCGGTCTTATCCTTGGAAAGGTAAGACCTGAGCCGGCTCTCAATTATCCGCTTGATCTCTGATGGAGATCTCATACATTTACTCTCGCAGGTCACAATATATATATTTTTTGATTTTGCGCGATATCCAATTCCTGATTGTAAAACTGACCATTTTTTGGAGAGACATTATTTTTCTGCGAAATTTTTCGGGAGGTATCGTGATTATGGCAATGTATTGCCTGTACTCTCCCAATCTGGTAACTATTTAATCGAAGTGAACAGATGATTAAGTCATGGGATTGATCAACTACAATATCGAGAAATATTCGCCAAAACAACTGGTGATATTACCCCTCGTGCTTTTGGTAATCTCCCTTGCAATACTTGGCTTCAACCTGGTGACCACGGGCATGCCCGTGACACCCGGTATGGAATATGCCGGAGGATATTCGTATTCGGTAACTACCTCTCAAACAGATGACCAGATTCATGCTGTCTTTACTGAATATCCCCTGGTGAGTATCAAGGAAGGTATCAACGGGAAACTGTTACAGTTTGGCCCTATGGAGCAGGCAAAACTCGACGCCCTCCAGGTGGTAGTGGAAAAGAATTATCCGCAACATGAATCCATGGCATCGATTGATCCAACATTTGGGAAGAGCAATCAGTCAATGGCAGTCCTTGCGTTGATTCTCTCATTCATTGGGATGTCAATTGTGGTTTTCATATCATTCAGGACATTTATCCCATCCTGTGCAGTAGTCCTTTCAGCATTTGCTGATATAGCAATGACTGCGGCCGCGATGAGTGTCCTCGGTCTGACGTTAACCCTGGGAACAACGGCGGCACTCCTGATGCTCATCGGTTATTCTGTGGACAGCGACATCCTGCTGACAACGCGAGTGCTTAAACGGCAGGGAAAACTCAATGAAAAACTGACCGGGGCATTCCGGACCGGTATCATTATGACCTCTACGACATTTGCTGCCGCCGTGGCCATGTTTATTGTGTCCTGGCTGGGTGGCGTCGAGATCCTGTGGGAGATATCCGCAGTACTCCTCATCGGACTCGTGGCGGATGTCCTGAATACCTGGCTGACCAATGCCGGTATACTCAAATGGTATGTCCTGAAAGGAGGTGGCAAATGAACGCAAAGGAAATCAAGAGAATTGTTGCGGACTGGCGGGTAGCAGCCCTCCTGATCCTTGTTGTACTATCGGTCGTGGCCATCTACCCGCATTTCGACGATAAGGGAAATTTTACCACAAACCTGCAGTATGGACTTGATCTCCAGAATGGTGCGTGGCTCCAGATGGAATTCAAGGCCGAAGTTGTTGGTTTCACCACGGATCAGCCCATCAGCGAATTCGTATCCAATCTCTCCAAGACAATGGATACGGATGTGATCATTGTTGACACAGCCAACCCGACCCATCTCGAAATCCGGAAATATTATTCACGTGCGGATTTGGAGAAGATCTTCGAGAGTGCAGGTGGCAAGGTAACGTCCTACCAGCAGGGGGTATCAAAGGAGACCGGTGAACTGGTCAAGAAGATCCTTGAGAATAAACTCAACTCCCTTGGAACAAAGGACACAAAGATCAACATCATGACCGGCATGGGAAATGTCGCACAGTACGTCCGGGTTGAACTGGCCGGTGTGGATATGAACCAGGCAAAAGCTCTTGTCGGGAAGCAGGGTAAATTCGAGATCCGAATCCAGACCTCTGGAAATGAGAGCGAACACGTCCTGTATGGCGATTCGATCTCCAGTGTAGGGAATCCGGAAAAGGATCTCCAGCGGGGAGGCTCATGGGGAGTTCCCTTTACCCTGAATGAAGCCGGTGCAACTGCACTCCAGCAGGCTGCAATCAAGTACGGTCTCACCACAAATCCCGAGGATCATTACCTTATCATGATCCTTGATAATAAAACCGTCTTCAACGCCCCGATGGTTGCGGATGCTGCAGCAAAACTCAGAAGCAGTCCCAACCGCCAGTGGTCTGCAACAACAGGATCCGGAAATGCCGGGGAGAATGCTGCACAAACCCTCAACATCCACCTCCGTGCCGGTGCATTGCCGGTAGAAACAACAATTGTTGGCAGCGGTGCAGTTCCTGCCGAGCAGGGTGCAAAGAACAAGATGGTCTCGGTTATTGCCGGTATTCTTGCCCTCATCACCGTTGGTATAGTCATCTACTACCGGTATCGTGAACCAAGCATTGTCCTTCCGATGGTGCTGATCAATGCATCTGAGGTCATCATCCTCCTGGGATTCATCAGTGCAATCAAATTCCAGATCGATCTGCCAACGATAGCAGGTCTTGTCGCTGTCGTAGGTACAGGTATCGACCAGATGGTCGTCATCACCGATGAGATCCTTCATGAAGGTCGTGTCCCGTCCCCCAACCTCTACCTTAAGAGGCTTGGACGAGCCCTGATGATCATCATCATTGCCGCAGCCACGGTGATTATTGCCATGGTGCCCCTGATGTTGTTCCCCCTCACAACGCTGCAGGGATTCGCCCTGATCACCATCCTTGGTGTCCTTGTGGGGGTCATTGTCACCCGTCCGGCGTACGGGAAGATCATCATGGAGATCCTCTCCAAGTAACAATCCATAGATTTATCATTTTTTTAATCGACTACTTTACCGGGTATATCTGATGAGCAAACCGGTATTATTCGACTTTTTCGCCACCTGGTGTGGCCCCTGCAGATTACAGACACCGATACTTGAGGAACTGGAGAAGAAAATGGGTGCATCCATAGAAATCCGGAAAGTGGATGTAGACCAGCACATGGATCTCGCGGAAAAATATGGGATCCGTGTTGTCCCGACCCTGATCATTGAGAAAGACGGGAAGATTGTCCAGTCGATGGAAGGTGTCACGGATGCTGCCACCCTGGAAAAAATCCTGGTGCCGTTGGTTGGATAAGGAAATTTCGGATTTCCAGGGGCGGCGGAAACTATCTGCAAATGGTGGCGGTATACAGAAATCCGGAATTATTGTATCCTGTTCCACAACAGAGATCACACACGGTTACATGCGGATTTTCCAGGTATGATCCTTTTGAATCCTGAAAACTGATTAGGGGTTTTCTCTGTGCCGTGATTTCGGTATCGGATCACGCCCTGTACACGATCGCTGAACCTCCCGGAAAAGATCGCAGGATAATGGTGGAATGAATGTCTTCAGCAGAATTTGAACGGATCGGAAAACGGCTTTTTGCCGAACACCTTGTCGGGGGAAATTTCGGGAACATCAGTATCCGCCGTGAAGACGCAGGATTCCTGATTAAACGGACGGGTGCATATCTCGATGTTGCAGGAGAACTGGTTTTTGTTCCCTTTGTCGGAGAGGTTCCAAAAGAAGCATCAAGCGAATACCGCGTTCACCGGGAAGTATACACGATGAGCCCCTCTTGCCGGGCAATTGTCCATGCCCACCCCCCTGCAGCTATTGCTGCATCGCTGGTTCTCGATGAGATCATTCCTGAAGACAGCGAAGGCCAGATGCTCTGTCCTGTGATTCCGGTTGTGACCGGCGCTCCGGGTTCACAGGAGATCGCTGATAATGTTGCATCTGTTCTCGTCCACTCGAAGCTGGTCATGGTTCGCGGACATGGGAGTTTCGCAGCAGGAAAAACCCTTGACGAAGCATACCTCTATACCTCTCTCGCTGAACACTCGTGCAGAGTGCTTGCGCTGAAAAAAGGGTTCAGCTGATTGCACATTTTTGATGTGAATCTGTTTTTTGTGGATTTGTCCCGGCGTTATTTCGTATAAAAAAGCATGAAGATCTGCTTTACTCTCGGGAAATCAATACAAACCCGCTGAATCCTGCCAGCCCGCACCAAAAAAGGTTCTGTTATACTTGCTTACAGTACGTTACTGGATCACTTGGGGGGTCTGGGAGGCTGCTGCAACTGGATTTCCCGTATGATCTCGCGGTGGAATACGAGCAGCATATCGCTGATCATACCAAACATGAAAATTTCAATGCCAACAACGATAAGGAGCACGGTAAGGATCGTGAGGGGGATATGTTCGATATGGCGGAGCCACTCCAGGAGAACGTATACTCCAACCAGCATACCGAGAAGGGTAGTGAATAACCCCATCATGCCGAAATAAAACATGGGGTTGTTAACCCGGGCAAGGCGGTAAATTGTGCTCACGATTTTAATCCCGTCATGGAACGGTGAGAGTTTTGTAGCGGTTCCCGGGCGCCGCAGGTACCGGATCGGCACGACCATGACCCTCTGGCCGTTCCTGACGGATTCCACCGAGATCTCAGTCTCAATCTCAAACCCTTTCTCTTTAAGGTGCATCTGGTGGATGGCAAGTTTTGTGAAGGCCCGGTATCCCGACAGGATATCATGGAGATCCCTGCTGTGGGCTACCTTGAACAGCAGGTTCAGCATGTGGTTTCCAAAAAGATTGAGCCGGGAGAATGATCCTTCCTCTGCATTGATGAGGCGGTCACCGATCACCTGGTCAAATCCCAAGAATAAGGGTGTCAGCATCTTCTCTGCATCTTTGGCGGAATAGGTGCCATCCCCATCCAGCATGAGGATATATGGCTCCTCGATAACCTCGAATGCCTCGATAATTGCATTCCCCTTGCCTTTACCGGACTGGGACCGGACATTTGCCCCGGCTTCCCGGGCGTTTTTTACGGTAGCATCCGTACTCTTACCGTCAATAACAAGAATATGATTATATCCAAGGCTCTTGAATTCCCTGACAACGCCCCCGATTGTCGGCCCTTCATTGAGTGTTGGGATTAAGATGCAGACCTCATCTTTGTTGAATTTCATTGCTATAGTATTTTTAATCGGTTGTCATAAGTGCTTCTATGCACCTCCCCAAAAAAGGGCTTCGGGCATTCGGGATAGCGGAAAGTTATTCCGGCCGGGTCCATTCCAACCTCGCAGGGGTTGTTATGCGCAAAGATCTCCGGATCGATGGCTTCTCATTTGGTCAGGTGACCGTAGGAGGAACGGATGCAACGGATACCGTCCTGAAAATGATTCAGGATTTAGACCGGACCGACATCAATGCTATTCTCCTGTCCGGGTGTGTGATTGCGTGGTTTAACATCCTTGACCCCGCCCGCATAACCGAAACAACCGGAATACCGGTCATCGGTGTTACATATGAGGAGTCCCCGGGCCTCCTGGACGATATCCGTTATCATTTTCCCGGTGATCAGGGGCGGATTGATGCCTACCTGAAACTGGGGGATCGTTATCCGGTTGAACTGACAAAGGGTCATGTCAGTTTCCTGCGGTCGTGGGGGATTGGAAATGAGGATGCAGCTCGACTGTGCAGGGATTTTACACATGAGGGTAAAATTCCGGAACCGTTACGGGTAGCCCGCCTGTGCGCCCGCCATCTTCCCTGTCTCCCGTTATAGATACGAGGGGGTTTTATCACACTCGTGGTGAGGGTCAACAACATGTACGGACGAACGTGGAGATACGCTGCTCAACAATTCAGGAGGTCTGATCAATAATACCCTCATCTACCCAATGATGAAAAATATCTGGACAGGACCTGGTATCACATTGTTTGTGCAAGGTTCCAAGTCATTTTTTTATGGCAGACCCTGCGTGAAAATTTTCAATCGCGATCATGGGGTGTCAGTTGATGAGGCGATAATCGGATAATTATCCGACAATCGGCAGGTACATGCGACAAAAATTTTGATTCTCCGAAGTGATGGCCCGGAAAATGCAATCAAGGTGCGATTGAAAATTTTTGAGCAGGGGCTGAGGGGGTGATTAAAAAAAATGCCGGAGATGGATTGCGGATTTTTTTGTACAAAAACAGAAATGGAGGTTTTGCTCTGGAAAATTATCAGAAATGATCCAAATGGATCCGGGATCATATTACGAAAATCGTTGAAATGGTGGATAGATAGCGTGAGTTCTTCCCATCAGGTCTCTCCAGGGTATGCGAGAGTAAAATTTCATTTTTGCACAGATAATTGAAACGGCGTTATGGCGTTCCCACCGACCGGGGATGGCGGCATCTTGTATGAAGGTGAAAGGGGCAAGCAGCCCCATGAATGACGTGAATGATGAGTACTAATCGCATGTTCTTTTTCGTGAAGAGGCAAAAACCATGTAATTGATCGCAGGTCTTACAAAAATTTCGTGTTTACCCCCACCAGTTGCCTGGAAAGAAGGATTCTTATAAATAAACGAGACATAAAAATGGGAAATCTCGTTGGTTACGGAGTTGAAGATACCATGTCAAACGTTGCAAAAATGTCCCGCTGGGTCTGTCTTGAATGCCATTACATTTATGATCCAATAAAGGGGGATCCAAAGAATGGTATCCCTGCCGGAACCGCATGGGAAGATGTTCCGGACACATGGCGCTGTCCTGAATGTAAAATCCTGAAAGCCAAGAAAGGGGTTTTTAAGCGTCTGGATGACTGATTCATTCCTTTTTCCTCATGCCCGGAATGTATGGCGGGACAGGATCTCTTTTGTTTTAAGATCATACACTTCAAAAGTTACTGAATCTCCGGGATGAAATGTTTTATCCTCGTAATCGATCCCGACCGTTGCACCGGCATACCACGTTTTTCCCTCTGATTTTAAATTCTTGACATCGAAATGGTGTGACCCGTCAATGAAATCGTGCCCGTTCAGGGTAGGGATTGCACAATTCAGTAGTACCCCGTTTCTGTAGGTTTTGGCATACAGGTTCTGGTTGTCATAACTGATGGTTGCCGTATTCATGACAACCATATAGCTGTCAAAATTTCCCTTTCCATATTTGTAGACATGCTGAATCTGTGTAATTTTAAAAATTGCCGGAACAGTTTTCTCTTCCATTACAAAACTGGGTAAATGGAACAGCAACAGGACAAGAATTGCAAGGATACATGTGATCGCAACAAGGAGAATCACGCCAAGTGCAACAGAGGCAGCCTCTTCGGAATGAAAACCCGGGCACATAAACTCACTTGATTTTTAATAGTTATATTCATTGTTGAATAATATACTAAAAAAATATTTCTTCGGCTGCGGAGCGGTTCCAGTCCGGTCCATGCATTTTATAGTCGGAATATCCGCTAACATAAATACGACGTCAACTAAGAAGTTTTGAAATAAATTGCCCTATCCAGGATTATTCTCTATGGAATCAGCCCCGGAAGTATCGGAAAATGTGCGTTCTCACAAGACTGCAAGGGATTTGTACCTGGAGGGCATGTCGTTCGGGCGCGAGGGAAATCATGAAGAGGCGCTCACCTCCTTTTCGCTTGCGCTTGCTATCGATCCAACCTTCTCTCTTGCATGGGTTGGCCGGGGTTTTGCCCTGGGGAAACAGGGGCGCTTTGAGGAGGAAATTGCCTGCTGCGATAAAGCCATTGAACTGGATCCGAACTGCATTGAAGCCTGGAACAACAAAGGTTTTGCCTGCGGAATGCTCGACCGTTTTCATGATAAGGTTGAATGTTGCAGGAGAGCCCTGCAGATAGATCCCGAAAATGCAACTGCGTGGAACAACAAAGGGGTGGCTCTCGGCATGCTTGGAAGATTTGAATCTGAGATTCATTGTTGTGAGCGTGCGCTGGAAATACGCCCCCGTTACCTTTCTGCATGGGCAAACAAAGGGTTTGCATATGGAAAACTGAAGCGGTACGATGAAGAGATTGCCTGCTATGATCGTGCCCTGAAAATTTATCCGTTCTACCTTTCTGCCCTTGCAAAAAAAGGTGCAGCACTGATAAACCTGAAACGCTATGGCGAAGCACTTGAGATGCTTGACCGTGCGCTCGCAATTTCCCCGAACGATGCAAAAACCCTGTACCGGAAAGGGCTTGCCTTAAGTCTGCTGGGCAGGCATGTTGATGCGATCCAGGCCCTCGATAAATCCCTTGCAATCGACCCGCAAAATGCGGATGCCTGGGTTGTCATGAGCAACTCCTGTTTCATGCTCGGAAGACTCGAAGAGTCGGCCCGGGCCTTTGACAAAGCGTATTATATTGATGCAAAGGATGTCAGGATTCGTCTCGTGAAAGGACTGTCACTCCTGAAGAATGGCAAATTCGATGAGGCACTCCGCAGTTTTTCGGATGTCTTTGGGATTCTTCTCCGATAATTTCCAGACCAGGACTCGTCAAATCCCTCCCTTTTTTATGCCTATTTCACGTACAGATGGGTATGGATGTTGAGGAATTTGTCCGCAGGAAATTTGCAGACGGTGAAGAGGAACCGGTTATTCATAAGAGTCTTACCGACCACATCATCGGGATGAAAAAGACAAATTTCTCGTATGCATCGGCATTTGCCCATGCTGTCATTCAGGAAGTGAAGAACAGCCAGGATTTAACCGGGGATTTCTTCTCGTTCGAACAAGCCGGTGTAAAAATGGGTGAATTCGGGGTTGGTTCCCGGGGGAAGGGGGACTTCTTTGCCCACCGCCAGATAGCCCGGATCATTGGAAAAACCTCGGCCTCGGTAGGTGTTGACGAGATGGATGATGCAGGGGCTGTTTCTGCCGGGGGGAACTATATCATCTGTACGGTGGATGGCATGCACTCCCGGCTCTCGGATTTCCCGTACCTTGCCGGGTTTCATGTCACCCGTGCAACCCTGCGGGACACCTATGTGATGGGTGCAAAACCGGTTATGCTCTTCTCGGACATTCACGTTGCCGATGACGGAGATGTTGCAAAGATCTTCGATTATACTGCCGGAATCACTACTGTGGGGGAGGCGATGAATGTTCCCCTCGTAACCGGGTCAACGCTCCGCATTGGCGGGGATATGGTGCTGGGGAACCGTCTTACCGGTTGCGTTGGGGCTGTCGGGGTTGCAGATCATCTCACCGCCCGCAAATCCACCGCCCCCGGAGATGTCCTGCTGATGACCGAAGGAGCCGGCGGAGGAACGATTGCGACGGCAGCAATTTATTCCGGGTTTCCCGAAGTTGTCGAGCAGACCATCAATCTCAACTTCCTCATGGCCTGCGAAACCCTCATGAAGAGCGACGTATTTTACCGCGTCCATGCCATGACCGATGTGACCAATGGCGGGCTGAGGGGCGATGCCTTCGAGATGGCCGAGACCGCCGGGTGCAGGATCATAATCGACGAATCCGCGATGGCCGGCCTGGTTGAACCCCATGTCCGCCAGATGCTCGAGAAACTGGAGATCGATTACCTTGGTGTATCTATTGACGCGCTCCTGATCGTTGCTCCTGCCGATGCCGCGGATGAGATCAGCAGGGTTGTGAGATCCTCTGGCGTGAATATGCAGACTATCGGGTACGTTGAGAAAGGAAAACCTGAATCGGTTCTCCTGGTTGACGGGAAAGAACAGGACTTTTCCCCCCGGTTCCGGGAATCCGCATACACACCGGTTAAAAAGGTAGCCGATACAGATGTCCGCAATTTCGATGAGATGAAAGCAAACGTATTGCGGGCTTCGGAAGCAGCGATACAGAAAAAGCAGCGAGTGCTTGCAAACCTGCTCCGGAAACAAAAAAGGAAGTAGTCTGGGTAATGTACTATTCCAGCCCCTTAAATCCAGGAAGGATTTACTGAGTGAAAAAAGGTAAAAAATACATGCCTAAAATTTTAATAAAAAAAAGTAAATTCGTTTTGGAGCGGAAATACTGACGCTCCAGGGGCTTCGCCCCGCCGCTATGGCGCCCCGGTTGCGATAGTGCTGTATTACCAGAATCGGGATTTTGGTAATACCGAGGAATCGCATGCGCCCCCGCCCCCAATGGGGGCAGGGCTGGCGCAAAGGGGGGGCGGACTATTGTAAAAGATAGATGTTAGGGGCTGGATTGGCACTTTATCCGAGTTCTTAGTCTTCTGGTTTTTTTGCGCTGACGAAAATATTGTAGGCCAGCTGGGGAATGCGCTTCTCCACAAAAGGCTCCATCTTTTTTGCCAGATGGAAGAGTGGGTTTATCATGTCGATATGGGCAAACGAGCACCATTTCACTGAAATGTTGGAGAACCCGGCATTGCCAAACAACAGGTTCATCTCGCTCTCGTCAAAATAATGCTCCCCAAAATCCTTCATCAGGATATGGTTGACGTTCATTTTTTCACTGATGTAGTAGAGTGCCGGGATTCCCTTCGTGATCAGTTTTTTCCCGAGTGTGCAGATGGCAATCGATCCCCCGGGCCGCAGCACCCGGTACACTTCATTAAGCATCTCCTGCGGGTCTTTTACATAACTGAAAACCAGGAGGCTTGAGACCGCATCAAACGAGTTGTTGCAGAAGGGAAGTGTATCCCCTGAAGCAAGGGTGAACTCGCTACCCGAACAACGGTTTCTTGCCAGGGTAAGCATCCGACTGCTGATATCGAGACCTATGGCAGAGCCCCCGTTCTGAATATATTTCTCAATAAAGAGACCGGTTCCGCATCCGATATCCAGGAGATTTCCTTCCGCTGGGAGAGCATGGATGAGATAGCTGCTGATATGATTGTGATAGTTCCTCCCGCGGTATTGATCGTAATGATCGTCATACGTATCGGCAACGGTATCGTAATGTTCCTGGATCTTGTCCTGCTTAATGGAACTCACAGGAATACCTCCTGTATTCCTGCTGCAAAGGCGGAGACCTGGATGAATTCATTGTTCGCGTGCCGGGTCCGGTGTTCTGCATCGGCAAGGGCTATGACAAGACTCGGGTCATTATATTCACGCCGTATGGTGCTCCTGATCTCGGAGAAGACTTCACTGCCCGAGAGGCCGTAATCGATCATGAGCGATTCCAGTTTACGGATTGCTCCTTTTGCATCCCCGGACTTGAGCGTGGCAATCGCAGAGTCTGCTACCGTTGCTGTCTCGGACTGGGCAACAGTAAACAGGTCGCTGCACCGGCCCGTCTCAAGGGCAACCTGAATCAGCAGGATGGCCCGCCTGAGATCCCCCTGTGCAGCCTGGGCTATGAGTTCCAGGTCGTCTCCGGAGCAGGGATGGCTGTTTTGAGGGTGGTGTTCGGTTATGGAACGGAGTTTCCGGAGAACAAGATCCTGGCCGAGCGGGGCGAAGAACAACGGCAGGCAGCGGGACGTGATGGCCGGGATGAGCGCGCTCTGGTTGGTTGTGGTGAAAACGAACCGGCAGGTACCGCTTGTCCGCTCCATGATCCTTCTCAGCCCCTGCTGTGCGTCCCGGGTCAGGGTGTGTGCATCTTCAAACACCATCAGTTTGAATTCGGCATCAAGGGGGCGCAGGGAAGCATACCACTTGATGACGTACTTGAAGTTGGTGATGAGGGACTGGCTTTTCTGGTACAGGTGTGAAAACCGGTCATCCTGTTCAAGGAATGCCTTGCCCTGCAGAAATACGTCCGCCGTGGGAAAGACTGACGTATTCTGCTGCCAGTCCTCCCCGTAGAGGGCTTTTGCGAAGTTCTCGATGGCAACACTTTTGCCTGTCCCGTGAGGGCCGGTGAGAATGAGGTGCGGCACGGTTTTTGAAGCAGCGAACCGCGAGAGGTGGTGAATGACCTGGTCCTGCCCGAGGATCTCATCCAGGGTTGCCGGCCGGTACTGTTCAGTCCAGAGCATGGTTGAGCCTCCCGGTCATTGCACGGATCGCCTCGGATAAAAGATACTTGTTGTCCAGGGACGCAATAATCTGTCTGCTTTCTTCTTCTGTCAGGTCGTGGCAGGCCCGGGAAATTTCCGGTAGTGCGCGGGTGAGTTCATCGACAATGGTGAGGGTTGCTTTCCGGGCAGTGCGGGAAAGGGGGTTGAGGTCAACTGCGATCACCGTCTTTCCCATGCCCACCAGGGCTTCGGCGCGGTCCCCGTCTTCAAGAGGAACAAGAATGACATCGGCAGAATACATGCCCTCGCGCCGGCACCATGCCCGGTCGTGATCGAGGGGGAGCAGGCGTTCGGCCTTGCCGGAGAAGACATCCGCACCGGCAGATCGCAGCAGGTCTTCGATCTGCTGCACCCGGGCTTCCGTCCGGTGGAAAAGGTTGACTTCAACGAGTGCACCGCTGGTTTTCTGCAGGGCAGCAATCTCCGGTGCAGCAAGAGCTGCCGTATTACCGTTCACGGAAATGACAGGGTGATGGGCGGACATGAGTAACGCTGCGGCAATCCTCTCCGCAAGACGGGCACTGTCAGTCGTCTTTTCCCCAAGAAGATAATCGAATGCCTCTCCCCTTCCATGTGCCGTGAGACCTTCCCATGAAACAATCCCGCTTTTTGCACAACCTGCAAGCAGCTCGCGGGTGACGAGGGAACGGTAGCGGGGGTGGCTTCTGGGTATCATGGTCTTTCTCCAGGGATGCGGGCACCGGTTTCCGCCATTCTGAACTCGTAAACACTCCCGAACCGGCCGAGCACTTCGTTTGCCTTTCTCCCGCAGGCAAACACCCCGTTTCCCAGCATCGTCATACTCGAAAGGACCCCTTCTTCCTCGCATATGTCCAGTACTTTTTTCACCCGATCCGTCATGAGACCGCTGTCCCTTGTGAACTGCCGGGACAGGTTAAAAAAACGGTCAGGACTTTCAGGATGTGTGCGGGGAAATGCGGCCGAGACCCGTTCCATCTGTTCCGATGATCCGAGAACCGAGGGCGTATGGATGGGTCCGAAACATACTGCATACAGCGGATCCCGGATATCAAATCTCCTTTCGATTTCAGCATCGATACCCGGTCCTTTCCGGAGCACACGCCCTCCGGCCTGGCATGCAGAAACATCGCCAAGACCGGTCCTGTGGACAACCTCGGCTTCGTGGGCAATGAGTGCGATGTCATGGACGCTGAGGTCCAGCCCGAGAAGCCGGTTGACTGCCGTAAGCGTGGAAAGGAGTGCGGCCGCAGAGAGGCCAAAGCCGGCTCCTATCGGGAGATTACATTCCGTGACAACCGTTGCGCTCACGCCGAGACGTTCCAGGACGAATGATAGCGGGGGCGAGGAATTCCGGATTACCGGGTTGTTCCGGCCCTTTGAGAAGTCGCGGATGCAGATCGATGTTGTATCTGAAGGAGAAACCGTTGCCGTGACACCTTCACTGATCACGATGCCGGCCCCGATACTGCCCGTTGTTGCAAGGTCCGCTCCGGCTACCCGCTTGAAATAGCCGGAGATATGGCCCGGGCAAAAGGCAGTAACAGGGGTCTCGCTCATGAACAAAACTACCGGATAAATTGGGTGGTTTTTCTCTTTAAACAATTCTTACGCACATTGGAGGTGGTCGCGGAGGAGCGTCTCCCAGATGGCAGCCGCAACCTCTTCTTTTGATCCGCTGCAGGGAATCCGCCCCTGTGCACTGAGCTGGATATAATCCCCGTGTGAGCTCCCCATCGTCTCGGGAGGGTTCATGAGGACGAGCGAGACACCATTTTCTATCATGGCTTTTGCCTTCTTCTCCGGTTCCCGTTCGAGTTTGAACGCCACAACCAGCGGGGAGTACATCACTTGCACGTCATCGAGAAGTTTCGGGAGGGGATCAAGCCGGATAGTTACGGTTTTTCCGCTTGGGATCTTGGTATCGGTCTTTTCCGGGGCAAAATCCGAGATTGCCGCAGCGCTGATGTAAATGTCCGTTCCCTTGTTCTCTTTGAGATGGGAAAGAACCGCAGTGCGCATATCCGCTGCACAGTCCGCGTTCAGGTTGTTTACACAGGGAAACGTGTCGCGGTGAACTACGGTCACCTCAGCGCCGAGCCGGAATGCCTGGAGGGCAAGGGCCCGGCCCATCTGGCCGCTCGATCGTGTTGTGAGAATGCGGACATCATCCACCGGTTCGCGACAGGGGCCACTCGTGATGAGGACGTGCCTGCCGGTCAGAACGGTTCCGAGAATCGCCCGTTCGCACCGGAGGACAATCTCTTCGGTTTCCGCAATCTTCGCTTTCCCCTCCTCAATCCGGGGCTCAATGATCCCGACCCCCCAGGTTTTGAGTTTCCGGATATTCTCACCCAGTGCCGGATGGCGGTACATGCTGTGGTGCATGGCGGGGACGAGGAGTACGGGTTTACCGCTGCCAAGAGCTGTTGTCGCAAAGGTCGTGACCGGAGTATCATCGATCCCGCAGGCGATTTTACTGAGGGTATTTGCCGTACAGGGCGCAATGAGCAGGAGGTCCGCACTGCCGCCATCCCCGCAGAATGTGACATGTTCCACCCGCCCTGACAACCGTGTTATTGCATCCCTTCCGCTCGCGTACGTGAGGGCATCTGCAGAGATGATGCCTTCTGCCGCAGTGCTCATGACCGTCTGCACTACGGCCCCGCACCTACGCAAGGCATGGATCAGTTTCACGGTCTCAACAGCCGCGATGCTGCCGGTAACTGCAACAACGATCTCTTTCCCGGCAAGGGTCTGGAGGGGTGTCATCCGATGGTCACGTCCTGCACAACATGCCATGCATGCGGGCGGTATTTCTTGATTTTATGTACATCGATGGATACAGAAAAACCTGCCCCTTCCATGATTGCATGTATCGCATCTTCAACTAGGCCGATGCTGTGGAGATGAATGATGCTGCCGGAAGTCACATGCGGGAAAACTGCGGGGAGCATACTGATCGCATCGAAATGACCCATGACTATCCGGTCGTAGGTTCCTTTGAGCAAGGTTCGGCAATCCCCGAGGCTTGGATGAATCCTGTCAGAAAGATTGTTCTTCTGGATATTTCTCTGAAGGTAACCAAAGGACACGGGATTGATCTCCATGGCATGGACCGAGGCTCCCGCACCGGCCATGGGGATCGTGAAATAGCCGATCCCGGCAAACATATCTGCTACCCGTTCTGCATGCCCGCTGTTTTGTATAAGGGATGCCATCCGCATCTTCTCTTCCCGGTTTCCCTGGGAAAACATCACTTTCGCCGGGTCGAGGATGTAGGTATATCCGCTCTCTTTGTGGGATACCTCTCCACCGTCACCCCAGACAAGGTGGGTGTGCGGTGTCCTTGTCACATCGTTCAGGGACTCGATCCAAAGAATGCCCCCGGGATGCCGGAACGCAACAATTTCTTCGATCTCAGACGGACCCGGCCTGGTGCCGTGAATAACAGCGATATCGCCGATCATATAATACCCGCGTCCCTTGTACCGGGAACGCTCGGGAATATCACGATCGAACTGCTCACCATCTTTTACCGGGACCCATGCGATATCCCCGTCTATGCAGGGTCGCCGTTTCCGGTCCACCCACTCAGCAGTAATGAGATTGCCAAGGTTTTTTTTGGGTACCTGTCTGACCCGCATCCGTTACCTGACAATAACCAGGTGGTCAGCGTCCCGCAGGACCGCCACATGATCCCCGGCTTTCGCCTCCAGCCAGCCCGGTTTCCGGTACTCCTGCGTCTGGCAGGTTACCGGATCCATGATACCGATCGTTGCATTCTCTGCAAATGCCACAAAGGCGGATTCTGAATTACGGGCATTTCCGAGAATACGCTCGATATCGTCTTCACGTAAGGACTTGGAGGATCCGTCCGCCAGGTCGAACGTTTTGACATGGTGGGATTCAATCCGGTCGATCTCGTAATACCGGTTTTTTATTACAACCACATCGAATTTCTGGAACCGTGGGAGCCTGACCGAGTATGTTATCCGGAAGAGCTGGCGGCCGTTCTTCTCCCCGACCAGTTTGGGATGCGTGGTATACCTGCCTCCCAGCTGGGCAATAATACCCTGGGAGATCTTTGCTCCGATGTGCTGTGACCCGACAATAATATCGATGCCGTCACGGGTCGCGGTCATATCGGAGATGAACGAGAGGCGTTCGCCGCCGGACTGGAGCGAATCTTCAACCTGCTGGGCAATGGATGCCGCCATCTGGGTCTCGAAGGTACTCGGGATCCGTCCCTCCGCCCTGACCTGGATAACCCCCTCATAGTAACTCCCGCTGATACGGTTGCACCGGTCGCACTGTTCCTTGTGCCAGATGATCTCAGTTGTGCAGGTTGCCTCAACCGGTTTTTTGTACATGGTTCCGTGGAGGGTCAGGATTGCACGGGACCGGTTGACACTGATATCCTCAATACGGACGTCAATGGTTGGTTTCTTGACTTCCGGGTGAAAATGGACTCCCGACCTTGCCAGGTCCGGTCCAATCTCCGACCGGTCCAGGGTGGAATCGGTCCAGGTGTTCACCTGTTTCGTTGCCCCGCAGCTGGGGCACTGGATGTTCTTGACCCGGTGGTCGCAGGTGAACCACGGGGTACTGCCGATCCTGCACTCGGTGCAGAGCCCCGGGGCTTGGCTTGGCTTTCCGCATTTAGGGCAGAAATTATCTTTTATTGTTGCATTCATAATCAGAATATCTGTGCGTGAGGCACGGTCCCTATCATAATACAGCCGGATCGCGTGAGAAGTCCCATCTCGATGGCAAGACTCACCGACCGCTCTCCCATGAGATTGATGTTTCCGGCTTTTCGTAATGCATCCCTGACTTCGTTTTCGGTTACAGGGTAGTTCCCGTAGAATGCCTCAGTGATGGTAACGGTGAGATCGTTGTGCCGGATCGTGGTGTTGATGAGCTCGCGATCACACACCGCCACGACATCCGCCGTTCCCGGTGACTGGTGAACCTTCAGAAACATTGATCATTCATTGGCGGGGCGGGATAAAAAAGGTGAGTTGGATCAACTAAGCCGGATGGGAACGCCATAGACTTTTTCCACGGTCTCGGCATGAATGAAAAAACAGTCGTCTACTGTGATCTTTTCCTGTTCCAGGAGCTTGTTGGTGTACCGGGGAACGGATTTGGGTCCTATGACCGCACCGGGACGCGAGTTCTCGTCCATGTAGTCGCTCTCCATGGTAAACCTGCGGTGCTCCCGGACCAGCTGCTCTATCCCCTCGTGCTTTGCGATGAGGGACGGGTGGAGCGGGGTATCCGGAGACCCGTAATGTTTCACCACCCGCTCAATGGGGACGCGGGCCTCCCCTGCCAGCCCGACAATGTCGGTACATGGGCCGGTCTCCGCATGGATCTGGAGTGCACAGCTGCAGTCCGCGGCAAGCTCAAGCGCATGCGTAAGGACCTGGTTTGATGCAGCAAGAATATCCGGTGCAACTTCGTAGTGCGGTCGTCCGCTCTTGAGCGCTACCGCTTTTCCCTCCGAAACGTACCCTGCCGCACAGGTGAGTCCGCCTTTCATGACCTCAACGGCCTCGTCAAGAGTCATCCGTTCTGTAAGCCGGGTTATCTCGGCCGGGTGGACTCCCAGCACGGGAAAGACCGTTATCCCGGTCTCTGCAATCAGATCTGCAACCCGAAGGGTCTCGTCAAAGACTCGGGCATAATCGGGACCGGCATCTGGGTGAACGGACAGTGACCAGGAAGGTTTTGAGACGAGGAACATGTGCGTTCCACCGGCCCGCAGAAAATCCTTTGCCGCTTCTATTCCCCGCCCGTTGACCGGGTCGATGTGGATATGGTCATCAGTTACGGGAAACCGGGGGGATTTCATGGCACTCCACGACTTTCATGAGCGGGTATGTCTCACAGGGGGAGAGGCAGGCCCGGCAATAGGCAAACCCGACCCGGGTAACAATTTCAACCTCGAACATCAGGCCGGAGAGTTCGCTGTACCCGAACGTGTTCTCGGTCATCAGATCCCGGTTTAACCTTACCGTAATCTCTTCAACGAACGGCTGGAGAATAACTGCCTGTTCGATCGCGGTCTCAACACTCGCAGCGGATTTTCGTGAGATTGGTGTTCCTACCCACTGGTGGTAGAGTGCGCCAAGTTTTATCCCTGCTTCAAATATCGCCGTTTCCCGGTCTGTCAGCATGATGTTTTCTCCATTCAGATCAATTGGATGATACCGGATTTCGGTTCCATGGCCTCGCCGTGCCGGAGCAGCATATCGATCCCTTCCTTTACTTTATCCCGCGCAAACCCCTTGGAACTCACGGCATCGATCACCTGGTCGATGCCGGCCCGCCGGTTTTCACCGCCAATGTCCCGGATGGCATCTTTTATGACCCGGACAATATCGCGCTTCTCTTTTGATATACCGGTTACGACTTTGTCGATATCGAATGTCCCGGTCTTGGCATCGTAGGCGATCTGGCGCAGGCACGCGTCCACAATATGGATGACCCGGTCTGCGTCGCTCAGATCGATCTTGTTGGAAAGGCGGATCCGGGCACTGGCCTCTGCCAGACGCACGAGTGCCTCGAGCTGCCGTGCAGTCACGGGCACGGGTTTGTTGGGCTCAGCAATCCCCCTGAGTTTGAGGTAATAGCTGACAATGGCCTCTTTTGCCTCCGCAGAGAGCATCGGGAAGCACGAGCGCTTGGCATAGGCTACGTACTTACGGAACAATGTCGGGTCGATATCCGGCATGACCGGTTTGAGCTGTTGTGCAATGTACTCGTCCGTAACCCCGGGGATGGGTGTTTTCTTGTGCTGGGCGATCAGTTCCCCGGTGCTGTGGGCCTTGAGGATGTGTTCGGCAATCGCAAGATCCCGCTTCTGCTCCGGCTGGTCGGTCATGATGAAGATGAGGTCGAACCGGGAGAGGAGGGAGGGGGGCATGTTGATCTGGTCGGAGATATCGCCGAACATGTCGAACCTGCCATACTTCGGGTTTGCCGCCCCGAGAAGCGCACACCGCGACTTGAGCGTTGCCGTGATCCCGGCCTTGGCAACGCTGATCGACTGCTGCTCCATTGCCTCGTGGAGGGCGGACCTGTCGCCTTTCTCCATCTTGTCCATCTCATCGACCGCCGCAACACCCATGTCGGCGAGCACGAGCGCTCCTGCTTCGAGCGTCCAGCGTCCTTCGCCAAATTCATCCTTTACCGCAGTTGCCGTGAGACCTGCCGCCGTGGAGGACTGGCCGCTTGTATAGATCGCTCTCGGGGAGAGTTTCACCACGTACCGGAGCAGCTGACTCTTGGCAATACCCGGGTCCCCGATGAGCAGGACGTGGATATCGCCCCGGAGCCGGCTCCCGTCCGGCATCTCTTTTGCAATGCCGCCGAAGAGTTGAAGGGCAATGGCCTGCTTGACATCCTCTCCGCCATAAATGGTCGGGGCGATGGAGTGGGTAATCATCCGGTAGATCATCGGGTCCTGGCTGAGGCGCTGAATTTCATCTTCGGCTTTCTCGTCGATCTCAACTTCCTCGAACTCCTTCTCGGCGACTTCGATGGAATTGCATTCAAGGAAGATATCGAAGACGGTGCTCTTCTCCCCCTTGATCACCCGCTGCATTGACCGGAGGATGCCGTTGATGATGACCCGGTCGCCCGGTGATACTGTTCCCGAAAGGTCGTCAGTGACATCAACATCAAGTGTCTGGGGCTGTTCCCCGCCCCGCAATCCTTCAGGTGACTCCTGGATCCGAAGTTTCTGGGAATCGACAAACTTCGACCGTTTGGGGATGAGTTCAATCTTTTTCAGGGCACACCCATCCGTTGCGCACCCGTCCGGGTCAATGAATTTCCCGTATTTCTGTTCCTTTTTGGTAAAGTGGCCAGCTGGGCAGCGGAAAACTGCCTCGACAATGCGGGGCCGGACCTCGGTTGTCTTCCGCAGGATACCATCTACAGAAACAAACGTGTTGATATCCTCGGACCGGATATTCCGGATCGCGGTTTTCTTCGGGAGATTCGTGAACCGGATATTGATCCCTTTTGGTTCATTGCCGTCCTTTGTACGGATGAGCTGGTTGGCCTTGATCGCTTCCAGAACATCTTCGATCACCTTGCCGGGGTTTTCAAGAAGCTCGTCTGCAAGGCTGATACCGACTTTCCCGAACCTCTCGATGTCCCGGTAATCTATGTAGAGGGACCGCTTGTGGGGATATTCCCTCGATATCTCGCCGAGCTCTCTCTTATATTTCTGTTTGAGAAGCCGGCTCCAGTCACCGGTTTTGTCTGTTTCATTGAGACCGGGGGTATTGTCCATAATCTGGCATCACCGCATTTTCTCTGCAGAGTTCTGGGCTGACAGGACAAACCGTGCCAGGAGAGCTTCCATCTGGATATCGCTGCTGGCCCCTTCCGATAAGCGGAAGTCAGCTTCGCCGAGATGATCGATAAGCTGGACTTTGAGACTGCGGTCGAGATCTTTTTTGATGAGCGCCCGGTAAACCTGGTTGATGAGCTCATTCGGGGCAATGCCCCGTTCGTGAAGGAGCTGGGCGAGAAGATACTCCGCGCCTTCAAAGTCCCCTTTGAGGGAGAGACCGATGAGTTCGTCGATCTCATCCGGGCGCGCTGTCGAGGTTATGGCATAGATCATCTTCGCATCTATCGAGGGACTGATGATAGCAGCTCCCTGGACGGCGTTGATAGCTTTACGCATATCCCCCTGGGCTATGTAAACAATCGCATCCATTGCGCTGTCGGTGATAGTGAGTCCTTCCCGTCCGGCGATACGGTGCACTTCTTCCTTTACGGCTTCCGGGCCAAGCGGTTTGAACCGGTAAATGGCGCATCTGCTCTGGATTGGATCAATTATCTTTGAGGAGTAGTTGCAGGAAAGGATAAACCGGCAGGTCTGCGCATAGGTTTCCATGGTCCGGCGCAGAGCAGACTGCGCATCGGTAGTGAGAGCATCGGCCTCATCCAGGAACAGGATCTTGAAGGCTGCCCCCCCATCCGGCATGGTCCGGGCAAACTCCTTGATCTGGTTCCGGACAACATCGATGCCCCGTTCATCCGAGGCATTGAGTTCACGGAAGTTTCTCTGCCAGGTATCCTTGAAAAACTCCTTTGCAAGCGTCACTGCCGCGGTAGTCTTGCCAACACCGGCATTGCCGGTAAAGAGGAGGTGGGGAAGGTTCCCGCTCTTTACATAGGATGATAACCGCTCCACGATCTCATCCTGTCCTACGATATCGGCAAGTCTGGCTGGCCGGTATTTCTCAATCCAGATAGTGTGGCTTTCCTCCATGACGATCCTCTCTGTTCTTATCGTATCCTGGTACTTATTCAGCTGGTGAGCGGCGTGATGGTATGAACCTCAGAACGCGGCAAAAACGGTACACTCTTCGTGATGGCTGTCATAATGTTTATCACTTGGGCTTTGAAATTACTTTTCATGCAAATACCATATATTCTAACTGTTTTTATCGTGCTCTTTCTCATGGTTTCACCCGTCTCGGCAAACCTGAACAAAATTTCCTCAGGTTCTCCCATCTTTGTCGGGGAGAGTGATGTTGACATATCCGCGGCCTTAAACGGCTGCCACTCGATCGCGTGGTGGAAAAACGATTCGGATATTAATTCTGTGACACCCGATAAAAAAACAGAGATTTATCCCATTAACACTGCGTCCAATCTTATCTTCCATTACAATATCAGCCCGGGTTTTTTTGGGGGGGCTGCCGGCACCTGGTACTGTGCGGACAAAGCGCCATACTACCCGGTATTCGTAGTGGAAGAACCCCGGATCGATATCAAGGTTTGGGATCTTGATCACAATGTCGATGTTTCCGGCAAATCAATTCCCAAAACAACAAACATCACGTACAGGATCGACACGAATCTTTACCCGGTCCTCAGCACAAAAAACCGCCCCAACAAAAATCCCGATGATTCCCCCTTTGCGGTCAAACTGTTGGACCCCCGTGGGAATTCAGTTCCCTCTATTTATACCGGGAATGCAGGACTGGTAAAAACCTCGATCCTTGCATTTGAAAGCAAACCATACATTTCTGAATCGCCCTATTACTGGAATAATGGTATTTACTGGGACCACAAAGCCAAAAACGTGCAGGGAGATCCTGTTTATCCTGACGGGACATACACCTTTGTCGTAAGCCAGAACCTCAACCACATGCAGGAGAGTTATGCCTCGGCTTCCGTGGCTGACCGGAATGAGAAAACAACAAAAACCGTTCTTGTGGCGTTTGAAAAAGAACCGTTTGTTGCAACGGTTACTGAAGTTACCAAGCCGGTAACAACTGCTGAAACGCTCTCTCCTGCAATCCCAACTCTGACCTCCACTGCCGGGCAGGTTACCACTCTTCCCACAGCCACACCGATTCCCAAAAAGACAACATATTCGCCCCTGCCGGAATGGATTGGAATCATCGGCCTTGTCATTGCAGGTATCTTCATGATCAGGAAAAAGGCCTGATCCCACCCCCGTTTTAATAGATCCAATGAGTATAGTGTAATTGTGAGCATGTTATGAGATCAAAGATTATTCTGATTGCCGGAGCCGTAATCGCTGTTCTGATTATTGCCATTGCCCTTCTTGTCATCCTGCCATCAATGTCTCCAGATCCTGCGGTGAAATTCCAGCAGGCCGGTGCATTGTATACGAAGAGTGTGGATCTAGCAAATGAGGGGAAATACACAGAGGCACTCAAAGCTGCAGACGATGCGCTGGCCCTCAATACACCCCAGCTGATGCCCCTTATCCAGTCGAACCGGGCCGGGATCCTTGTCATGCTGGGGAAGAACACGGACGCGATAACTGCTGCCGATACTGCGCTCGCGTCCCACG
This sequence comes from Methanoregula sp., assembly GCF_041645475.1. GTDB lineage: Archaea > Halobacteriota > Methanomicrobia > Methanomicrobiales > Methanospirillaceae > Methanoregula. The sequence goes on from NZ_JBAZQA010000001.1 coordinate 43,188, forward strand.
AGAACCTGACCACAACCTTCTCGGTGGCTTACTTCAACAAGGGCAATGCCCTTAAGAACCTCGGGCGGACTGACGAAGCAAAAGCTGCGTATGCCAAAGCGCACGAGCTCGATCCAACCCTTGTCACCCCCATTTGATTATTCTTTTTTTGTTCATCCAGGATTCATTACCCAATTGGGAGTCCGGCCGTTCGTGACCGGATGCATGTTTCATTTTTGAATCTCAACAGAGCGCCTTTTTCCAAATCCTATTTTCAAAAAATCCTCGCGATCACGATCGAGATCGAAAACTGTTTGCAGATCAATCAAACCCTGATTTTTATTTTTCAACCAGACTCTGATTGAAAAATTTTCGCCAGACTTTGATTGATTTTTTTTGAGCGCACCCTGGCTGAAAAATGAGACTAACAGATGCGTTCACGCCAAAGACCCACGTTCCGGTTGAGGCATAGGTGATTAACTTTTATTAACCGCACCTTGATTGAAATTTTTTTGCCAGACTTTGGTTGAAATTTTTTCATCATGGTTTGATTTTAAAATTTTCAGCGTGATCACGATCGAGATCGAAAACCGGATCCGGATCAATCAGACTTTGATTTTTATTTTTCAATCGCACTTTGATTGAAAAATTTTCAGCAGACTTTGATTGATTTTTTTTGATCGCACCCTGGCTGAAAAATGAGACCAACGGACGCGTTCACGCCGGAGACTGACGGGCCGGTTTGAGACATAAGTGGTTAACTTTTCACAACCGCACCTTGATTGAAATTTTTTTGCCAGACTTTGGTTGAAATTTTTTCATCATGGTTTGATTTTAAAATTTTCAGCGTGATCACGATCGAGATCGAAAACCGGATCCGGATCAATCAGACTTTGATTTTTATTTTTCAATCGCACTTTGATTGAAAAATTTTCAGCAGACTTTGATTGATTTTTTTTGATCGCACCCTGGCTGAAAAATGAGACCAACGGACGCGTTCACGCCGGAGACTGACGGGCCGGTTTGAGACATAAGTGGTTAACTTTTCACAACCGCACCTTGATTGAAATTTTTTTGCCAGACTCTGGTTGAAATTTTTTCATCATGGTTTGATTTTAAAATTTTCAGCGTGATCACGATCGAGATCGAAAACCGGATCCGGATCAACCAGACTTTGATTTTTATTTTTCAATCGCACTTTGATTGAAAATTTTTCAGCAGACTGTGATGAAAAAATTTCAGGCAGACCCTGATGGGAATCGGTTGTGCTGGAGAAACCATTACATCTTTGATGATGTCCTGATAGTTCTTTTCCCGTTTTAGGAAACCATTACTTGGGAAATCCAGTATCGGATTTATATCAACGGTAACGCAGAATTCCATGAAATCCGTAACCGTTTTTTTGGCACGGACTATATCTTGAATACCGCTGCGGCGTACATTTGTACAGGATTATGGAAGGGGCAGTTCGCGTATTTGCGGGGGAATTTAACCGATCAACACTCTCGGTTCCCGGGGAGGATGACGGGAGCCCGGCGTTTGTCGTTACGCCCGGGGGCGCGTACTGCCGGCTTGTGTTCATTGCCGGCGCCATGACGGAAGTGGATGAGCGGGGAGACTTTATCCGCGCGAGGGTTGCGGATCCCACCGGGGGTTTTGATCTCGTGAGCGGCGGGAAAAATCCTGAACTCACATCCCTCATACGAAACCAGTCTCTGCCCACGTTTGTTTCCGTTCTTGGCCGCGCCCAGCTCTATCGCAGGAATGGGAATACTACTCTCTCGGTGCGTCCGGACCATGTGGCGGTGATTGATCGGGCAACCCGTGACCAGTGGGTACTTGGAACCGCAGATTTAACGCTCCGGCGGCTTGAAGATGCCCTGCTTGTTCTTAGGAACCAGGGTACCGATGACCGGATCTGCGCCGCGATTCGTCATTATCACCTCAGTGACCCGGATCTTGAGGATCTTGTTATGATGGTGGAAAATGCGGTGCAGAGTGTCCGGCCCCCGGGGAGCGATGAAAAGGAAAAATCGGATGCAAAGAATCTCGTGCTCGAACTTCTTGCAGCCGCTAAAGGTCCGCGGGGAATGGCAGTTGAGGAGATCATTGCGGCGATTACCGGAAAAGGGATCTCACAGGAGAACGTACTTGCCGCAATCGAGTCGCTGATCGTGGACGACGAATGCTACCAGCCGCAGAAGGGATTTGTCAGGCTGTTATGAACATGGAATTTATCCGGGACGGCCCGGCACTGGTGGTCGAAGGTGAAGAACGACTCCTCATCATCGCAGACACGCATTTTGGGATCGAAGCGGATCTCGCAGCTCATGGCCTGCATTTCCGGAGCAGGAGCTCAGGGAGGCTCGAACGCTTAAATAAAACCATTGACCGGGCAAAACCGGACAAACTTGTCCTTCTCGGCGACGTCAAGCACAGTATCCCGGCCCTGACCCGGCAGGAGTATGATGAGCTGCCCGGCATCCTCAGCGATCTCCGGGACCAGATCCCCCTCCGGATCTTCCCGGGCAACCACGATATCGGTATTGAGCGATTCCTGAAAACGGATGAGATCATGCCCCGGGAAGGTGCAGTCCTCGATGGCGTTGCGTATCTTCACGGGCACATGTACCCTTCACCGGATCTGGGCGGACACCTGATTGTGGTTGGTCACCATCATCCCCTTCTCTCGATACGGGATGAGGTGGGATGTGCACTCCAGGCCCCGGCCTATATCCGGGCCGGTCTCGATCCGGAAAAACTGGGTCTGGAAAATACTACGGGCACCGCTACCCCGGCCCGGGCCCTGTTCGTGCCTGCATTCAATGAAATTGCCGGCTACGACATCCTCCAGATCGCAAAAAACCCGTTCTCCCCCATCTCGCGGTGCATGCTTCACGAGGAGACAGAGATCATCCTTGCCGACGGGACATACATCGGCTCCCTGAAATCGATCCAGCCCCATGAAGACGCTTGAAATCCTTGACCCCCGGGTCCGGGCCTGCATCAGAAAACGCGGTTTTTCTGTCCTGTCCGATGCCCAGAAACAGGCAATTCCCCTTCTCGCCCGGGGCAGCCATCTGGTACTTGTAGCCCCCACGGGAACCGGAAAGACCGAGAGCGCGATGTTCCCGGTGTTCAATGGCCTGCTCTCGCTCCCGGCCGGTGGCGGATTCAAAGCCCTGTATATTACACCCCTTCGCTCACTCAACCGGGATATCCTCTCCCGCATGCAGTGGTGGTGCGGGGAACTTGGCCTGACCGTGGGCGTCCGTCACGGGGACACCCCTCTTACCGAGCGCAGGAAACAGGCATTATCTCCCCCCGACCTCCTGATCACGACTCCGGAAACCGTCCAGGCCCTCTTCATGGGAAAGCGGCTCCGCACCCATCTTAAAAATGTACGATATGTTATCATCGATGAGATCCACGAGCTCGCGGGAAGCAAACGTGGTGCCCAGCTGGCAGTTGCCCTTGAGCGTCTGCACGTGTACGCGGGCGAGTTCCAGCGCATCGGCCTTTCGGCAACTGTGGGAAACCCTGAGGACATTGCCCGCTTCCTCTGCGGCAGCAGGCCGTATTCCGTTGTCCAGGTGCCCGTGGCAAAACAGCTTGACATTTCTGTGAAATATGTTGGCGACAACTTCGACCGCCAGGCCGAAATCCTCTCAAAAGCCTTGAAACGCGAGGGATCCACGCTCGTTTTCGTTAACACCCGGGTGACCGCTGAAGCGCTGGGGCATGCCCTCTTCGAACATGGGGATGTTGAAGTCCATCACGGCTCGCTCTCAAAAGAGGTGCGGATCGATGCAGAAGAGCGGTTCAAGCGCGGGGAGATCCGGACCCTCATCTGCACCTCGTCCATGGAGCTCGGCATCGATATCGGGCGGGTTGACCACGTGATCCAGTTTGGTTCCCCCCGGGAAGTTGCCCGGCTGGTGCAGCGGGTTGGCCGTGCCGGCCACCAGCTGAACACCATCTCGAAAGGCACGATCTTTGCCACGGGATTTGACGACCTGCTGGAATCCCTTGTGATTGCAAAGAAAGCCAAATCAAATGAGATCGAGGCGATCACTCCCCAGCGTATGGCTGCGGATGTGCTGGCCAACCAGGTTGCCGCGATTGCCGTGGAGTACGGGGAGATTGAGCAGGCACGAATCCTTGAGATCGTAGAGCGGACCTACCTCTTCCCCGATTGCACTGCGCTCCTCCATGACGTCTGCCAGCAGATGGAGGAGCACCGGCTGATAAGGATTGACGGAAGCCGTATCATCACAACTGCTCGGGCGCGACGTTACCTCTCCGGAAACCTCTCCATGATCCATGATGAACGCAAAGTCCCGATCTTCGACATGGTCACGCGGAGGACTGTCGGTACGCTCGATGAGTCGTTCGTTGTCGGATGGGTGCATACCGGCGCGGTCTTCATCACCAAGGGGCAGCTCTGGCGGGTGCTCGAGATCGCGGATGGCCGGCTCGTGGTCGAGCCGGCCCGGAAAGTCCAGGGAGAACTGCCCTCATGGGAGGGTGAACAGATCCCGGTCCCGTTCCCGGTTGCGCAGGAAGTCGGGGCCATGCGGAGGACCCGTGGTATCGCGGAATATACGGGCGACCATGACAGCACCCTGTTTGCCTCGAAATTCTTAACCGAGATGGACAAAAACCGCTCCCTGATCCCGACCGACCAGCTCATCACGCTGGAGAACACCGATGACGGGGTTGTCTGCAATCTCTGTGCCGGCCACAAAGCCAACGAAGCATTTGGCCGGGTCATCTCCATCCTCATCTCCGCCCGGTACGGAACAACAGTTGGCCTGGAGCTGGATGCATATCGCATGCTCCTGCGCCTCCCCTCGTCTATCCGGGCCGCGGATGTCCGCGATCTCCTTCTGGGCCTCGACCCCGCCCATATGCCCGGGGTCCTCCGGCTTGCCCTGAAGCGCACCGCACTCTTCAAGTGGAAACTGGTGCAGATCGCAAAGAAATTCGGTGCCATCGATCCCGATGCGGATTACGAGAAGATCAGTATCCAGCGCCTGCTCGAATTTTTTGATAATACGGTTGTGCAGCAGGAGGCATACCGCGAACTGCTCCTGGAATACATGGATGTCGGGACCGCAGCATCGATTGTAGACCTGATCCGTCAGGGGCAGATCAGGGTATCTCTGGGTCCGCACTCCCTGATAGGTGCCGGGGGGCTGCTCTCTTCCCGCGACCAGATTCCCCCGCCAACAGCCGACCAGGCCGTGCTTGCAACCCTGAAACGGAGGCTCGATCAGGATGATGTCCTGCTCTGCTGCATGAACTGCCGGGATTATAAAAGCCGGACGGTTGTATCGCGGGTACCCGATCACCCCCAGTGCCCGAAATGCGGGGCACGCCTTATCGCGGCCCTCAAACCGTACGAGGAAGATCAGTATATAACGGTACAGAAATCAAAAAAATCATCCGAAGACCGGGTTGTCGAGCAGCGACTTTTAAAGAATGCAAATATCGTCCTCTCCAGCGGGAAAAAAGCGGTCATTGCACTCTCGGCACGCGGGGTCGGGCCGGAGATCGCCTCCCGGATTCTTGGTACCCTTGCTGAAGAGGATGCTTTCTACCGTGAGATTCTCAAAGCGGAGAGGAATTTCATCCAGACCCACCGGTACTGGTCGTGAAGGATAAAAGCAAAAAAGAATTATTTTTTATCTTACATTATGCTCTCGAGTTTTTGCTCGAGGAAGTCAAGACCTTTCTTGATGTCGTCAAGGTTCTTGCCGCCGGTTAAGATGATCTTGCCACTCGAAAAGAGGAGCGCAACGATCTTGGGGTCCTTGATCCGGTAGACAAGGCCGGGGAACTGCTCGGGTTCATACTCGATGTTTTCGAGATTGAGGGTGATAACCACCTTGTTGAGATTGATGTACTTCCCGATATCATAGGAACAGACAATGTTGGTGACTGCAACCCGGGGAACGTCCAGGGTGTCGACACCGGCCTCTTTTAAGGACTTCATGATAATCGCGAGACCGTCTGTCAGGGCTTTGTTGTCCCGGATACCGGTAAGCACAACTTTCCCCGACGAGAAGATCAGGGACGCAATTTTTGGATTCTCGATGCGGTAGACCGCACCCGGGAATCGTTTCGTATTGAGTTCGCAGTTCTTGATCTTGCCAGAAACCATTGCAAGATCAATAGATTCGGCGATGACCCCCGAAGCTACGATGTTCTCAATCTTTAATGACGCGTACTTTTTATCAGCCATCCACTATACTGTGGAGTGCTCTCAATCATAATACTAATGCACAACCTTTATGTTCAAAATGGACCTGCTGTTTCAGACGATCGGGAGCTATAAATGTATCGTTCATAAAAAAAACCGAACCTCGCCCAGCCTCATGACCTTTTTTTAGACCCGATAAAAAGACAGATTGAAGTGGACCGGAACAAAACATTGTTGCTGATTGCATGAAGAAGAGCGGGAGCAGCACCGGAAGTTACGAGAAGATGTGCGAGTCATTCGCTATCGATGTCCCGGAATATTATAACTTTGGATTCGATGTTATTGATGCCTGGGCCAAGAAAGACCGCAACAAGCTTGCTATGATCTGGGTAAATCAGAAAGGCGATGAGAAGAAATTCAGTTTCCTCGATCTGGCAAACCAGTCCAACCAGGCGGCAAATGTTCTCCTGAAATACGGGATCAATAAGGGCGATCGCGTCCTCATGATGCTCCCGCGTATCCCTGAATGGTGGATCTTTGCCATAGCGCTCATCAAACTCGGGGCTGTATTTGCCCCCTGCCCCACCATGCTCACAGCCCGCGATCTCAAGTACCGGGTCAACAAGGGAAAATTCCGCATGATCATCACCGATCTTGAGAATGCGGGCAAGGTTGAGGAGATCTGTAACGAGTGCCCGACCCTCACCTCACGGTTCGTGGTTGATGGTGAACGCCAGGGCTGGGCAAGCTGGCCTTACGAGCTCCTCTACCCGGCACCGGTCTCGCACCGTTCTGTAAGCATCCCCGACTCCCAGAAAACCAAGAGTACGGATCCGATGCTGATCTATTTCACTTCCGGGACAACGGGCGAGCCCAAGATGGTGCTGCACAATCACGGCTATCCGCTCGGGCATATCATAACCGCCCGGCTCTGGCAGGATCTCCGGCACAATGACCTGCACTTCACGGTTTCCGATACCGGCTGGGCAAAGGCGGCCTGGGGTAAGATCTTCGGGCAGTGGATTGAGGGAGCCTGTATCTTTGTGTGCAACTTCACCGGCAAGTTCCAGGCAACCGAGGTACTTCCGCTGCTGGACAAGTACCAGATTACTACCTTCTGCTGTCCCCCGACCATCTACCGGATGCTCATTCTCGCCGATCTCGACCGGTTCGATCTCTCCTCTCTGCGCCATTGCTGCAGTGCCGGCGAACCCCTAAATCCCGAAGTAATCCGGGTCTGGAAGGAAGGAACCGGCCTGACCATTCACGAAGGATACGGCCAGAGCGAGACGGTCTGCTGTGTTGCGCAGTTCCCCTGTATCGAGCCGCGTCCGGGTTCAATGGGTAAACCTTCACCCGGATGGACTATCGAGATCCATGATGATGACGGCAAGCCGGTACCCCGGGGCGAAGAGGGCCGGCTTGCGATCCGGTGCGATCCCCGTCCGCCGGGACTCATTGTAGAATATCTGGAGAATCCTGACGAGAACAAGAAATCGTTTGTGAACGGTTGGTATTATACCGGGGACAAAGTGTACAAGGACAAGGACGGGTACTTCTGGTTTGTCGGCCGGGACGATGATGTGATCAAGAGTTCCGGCTACCGGATCGGCCCGTTCGAAGTCGAGAGTGCCTTGATTGAACACCCGGCCGTGCAGGAAGCCGCGATTGTCGGAGCCCCGGACCGGATCCGTGGCCTCATTGTCAAAGCATTTGTTGTACTCAATGCCGGATCCGAACCCTCAGAGTCCCTGGTTCGGGAGCTCAAGAACTACGTCAAGAGAACTACGGCACCGTACAAATACCCGAGGGAGATTGAGTTTGTCAAGGAGCTTCCAAAGACCATTTCCGGAAAGATCAAACGAAACGAACTTCGGGCATCCGAGATGAAAAAATATCAGGACCGTCAATAATTTCCTCTTTTTTTTTTTTAATCCCGTACGCTTAGGCTGCGTTCATGCGTCCCGGTCTTGGGAATCAGATCAGCCGAATCAGAATTTGTTTTGGTGCACAAACGAATCGAAACATGTAATAATTGCACCACTAAATGGATCTGTATGGTGCGTTACTCCATAACAATGGACGACAATCTTACACAGTCCATTGACAAATCCTGTGAAAAAAGAAAAGTATCCCGCTCGGATTGGATCGGCGAGGCCTGTACCTCCCAGCTGAGCCAGAATGCAGGAACATCAATTATCGGGTCAGCAACCCTGCCATCCGCCGGTTCCGTGATTGCCGCTGATCACCACAATATTCCGGACTACGACGAGATGTACAAGAATTTCAGGATCGAGGTTCCTGAATACTTCAACTTCGGGTTCGATGTGATTGATGCATGGGCAAAGAAGGACCGCAACAAACTCGCCATGATCTGGGTAAACCAGGAAGGCGTTGAAAAGAAGTTTACGTTCTGGGAGATGATGCGCCTCTCCAACCAGATTGTGAACATGATGATCAAGTACGGGATCAACAAGGGCGACCGTGTCCTGATCATGCTCCCCCGCGTTCCGGAATGGTGGACTTTTACGCTCGGGCTCATCAAGCGCGGTGCAGTGTACTGCCCGGCACCTACCATGCTCACTCCCAAGGATATCAAGTACCGGATCAACCTCGCGGAGATCAAAATGGTCATCACCATGCAGGAGCATGCCGACAAGATCGACGAGATCGCCAAGGAGTGCCCATCGCTCACCTGCCGTATGCTCATTGACGGCAAGCGGCCCGGCTGGATCAGCTACCCGGTTGAACTCGACTACCCGGCACCGGTCTCGGCAAAACTGGTCAACCTGCCCGGTATGAAAAAGACCAAGAGTACTGATCCACTCGTGATCTTCTTCACTTCCGGTACAACGGGTGAGCCCAAGATGGTGGTACATGAGCAGAGTTATCCTCTCGGCCACATTGTTACGGCCCGGTTCTGGCACGACCTGCGCACAAACGATATTCATTTCACCCTCTCGGATACCGGCTGGGCCAAGAGCGCGTGGGGTAAGTTCTACGGCCAGTGGATTGAGGGGGCTGCGATATTCGTCTACGATATCCGGTCCAAATTCAATGCCACGGAAATTCTCCCGCTCATCGAGAAGTACGGGGTCACTACGTTCTGCTGCCCCCCGACCATCTACCGGATGCTCATCCTTGCTGACCTGGACAAGTTTGATTTTACCGAACTGCGTCACTGTGTGAGTGCCGGGGAACCGCTCAATCCTGAAGTCATCAAGGCCTGGAAGGATGCGACCAACCTCACGATCTACGAAGGGTATGGCCAGACCGAGACGGTTCTCTGTATTGGCACGTTCCCGGGCATGCAGCCGAAGTTCGGGTCCATGGGCAGGCCATCGCCGGGCTGGCATATCGAGCTCCACGATGACCACGGGAAACCGGTTGGCCTCCACGAAGAGGGCCGGATAGCGATTCATATGAAACCCAGGCCGGTCGGGATGTTCCGCGATTACCTCAACAACGAAGAGGAGAACAAGAAATCCTTTATCGGCGACTGGTATTATACCGGTGACAAGGCCTACAAGGATGAGGACGGCTACCTCTGGTTCATTGGCCGGGACGACGATGTGATCAAGGCGTCCGGTTACCGCATCGGCCCGTTCGAAGTCGAGAGCGCTTTGATTGAGCACCCTGCGGTGCAGGAAGCAGCGGTTGTTGGTTCCCCGGATGATATACGGGGCCTGATTGTCAAGGCATTCATCATCTTAAAACCCGGGATCAAGCCCTCAGACACGCTCGTGCGGGAGATCCAGACCCATGTCAAGAACGTGACGGCGCCCTACAAGTATCCCCGGCGCATCGAGTTTGTCGAGTCTCTGCCAAAAACTATCTCAGGCAAGATCCGGAGAAAAGAGCTTCGCGAACGCGAGATGAAAAAGATCCAGACCGAAAACGGCAACGCTAAGAGGGCGTAATCCACTCCCTTTTACCTTACCTTTATTAAACCGGGCAGATAATCTATACAGGCGCGAGGGTAGCCAAGCCAGGTCAACGGCGCCAGGTTCAGGGTCTCATGACGGAACTTGGCATCTGGTAGGGTTATTTCCAGCGTGAAAAATAGTGTGGGCGAGAGTAGCCAAGCCAGGTCAACGGCGCTAGGTTCAGGGCCTAGTCTTGTAGGAGTTCATGGGTTCGAATCCCACCTCTCGCATGCCCTTCTTTTAGTTCGTTTTCAGCAACGCATTACAAGTAAGTATAATTTTGTTTACAACGCCTTATCGAACCCTTTTATCACCCCTGCGCGGTTGCTTCTGTACCGCCCGATCACATTGAATCATGATCCAGACAATGAGACACACGGACCCCCCGGCCGCGATCCATTCAAGGATCATCCTTTCCCCCTAGTGATACTATCCGATACCCTTAGGCCGATTTCCTTCTGAACCTGAATTAATTTGATATCGTCCGCTTGGATTCTCTCAAAACTATTCTGGATAATTTTTTGTGGGGTGAGATACCAGATTGCAGTCCCATAATACCCGAACCACCCGGCAACCCGGAGATCCGGGATCTTTGCAATCACCGGTACTTCATACAGGATAAACCCATTAACGGAATTTGAAAGCCCGGGTTCTGCCCGGTCTAATTCCTGACCATCCTTAAACCCGTACCATTCCGACGGGAGCCATGATCCATCCTGACGGGTCCGGTTTTCAAGTTCCGCGATCACTACCGGACGATACCGCTCACTCCCATATGTTATCGGCATATCCTGTAAATGGGTTGGCAAAGGTTTGATCGTGGTGTTTCCCCATATCCACATGTTGAACCGATCAGGACCCCACCCAATCCATGTGGTCCCTTCCGTCCACCCATTAACCCATACGGCAATGAATCGCGTTCCAGGTGTGGCATAATGCTTTTCCCATTTCCCCCACGCCTTGGACCAGTACGTATAATTCGACCCGAGATCGCGATAATCATAAACCTCAAAATGATAGCCGATGTCGGCAAGGCCGGACACGTTTTGTACCTGCCATGTATACACCTGTTCAATATTCCGATCACCGGAAATTGTCGAATTAAACGGGATCTCCTCACTTGCCATCACCGGCAGGATCAGGACCGACAATAGAAGAACCAGTGTAAAAATGAGGTGTCTCATGTCAGTTTCATCGCCTGAACAATCGAGGTAATCACTTCTATCAGACTGATGATCCACCCTCTCAACAGTTCGATCAAGGTAAAGAATCCGTTGATGCAGGCCACATTATACTGATAGATGTTGGATAGCACTTTCCTAAGTGGGGCATTCTTTCCGGTATTGACGACAGAAAGAATTATGATAAGGGTTTCCAGGGAGAGAATGATCGCCGGGGCATTGGTTACGATAAAGACCGCCCAAAAGGACATCTCGGTAAGAACAATTCCCAGGAGCGTGAGAAGCTGAATGAACAGTGGACCTATCACCGGGATATTGCTGATGAACCCTAATACCATTTCATATGTCCATTGGAATACCGTTGATCCGAGGTTCTTCAATCCCCATAATGAATTATAATTGACGACGTTATTCTGGAAATCATCAAGGGTCATCATCTCGCAAAATACATTGGTCGATACTCCAAGGTTGCCAGATGCAGAACTGAAGGGGATCGCACTTGAAGCCAGCCAGCCGGCCGGCTGGGTGTTGAATTCAGCGGATACAGGAGTTAATCCTACCTGAAGATCGATCGTCAGATATGCATTATTGAGGCTTTGGGCTTGGGAAAATACCGGTTGGATGGTTGTTTTGTAATTCCCCAAACTGATCCTCGTGGTACTGACATGCTTTGATGATAATGATCCGTTAGGATAGGTGAGGGCAATATCAAACTCGTTGAAAATACCGTATGATTGAGCACTTCCTATGGTCAGGAGAAAAGTTGCGCCGTTATAATTAAGCACGTGGCTTTGATTTGTTCCCATTGGGACCGGGTCCACAATGATTTGATAAATTACATAGTTGTCCGGCGCTTGAATCGAGTATTGAGAAACGGACATGGCAGAGGCGGTACTGTTGATCGCCATTGCCGGACTTACCAGGATGAGACCGAGAAGGCAGAGAAAAAAGAAAACGGGTTTCATGTCACTGTGTCACCTTCTTCAGGAAGTACAGGAACAACATTATCAAAGCCAATGGCCAGAGCTTGATTAACATCCCCATCATTTCTAAAAGTCCCTGGCCCCCCTGTGCATTCAGCGCACCCGCCGAATAGTTCCCGGCATAAGTCCCTGTCCCAGCCCCACCGCTTGTCGTTGTCGGGGCTATATACGTAGGGACCGGAGTCTGGCCAATCTCTACCAATTGCACCATAACCATTTTCGTTTCACCGGCGGACAGACTCACCGATTGTGATGTAGACGAATAGGAATAATAGGGTGTGGAGACTGATACCGTATGATCTCCCGCCGTCACATTTTGGAACGTGATCGCCCCGGCCGTATTGGTTGATCCCATCTGTCCATTTTCCAGGGAGACCGAAGCGCCGGAGATCGGAAGGCCGTCCTTATTCCTGACGGTTGTTACTACTATTGCACCGGTCCCATTGGCAGATACAAGGGTATTGGGCACGAGATTAAGGATCGCTCGGTAATTATCGTACGGGATTTTGAACGTCACTGAATCCGGTTTATGCCCGGTATCCCATGCAGCAAGGGTGATTGTTTGACCTTTGCTTAAATTTATGAACATGTTGTCCGTTGAATCGTAATAGACCAAGCCGGTTGGTGCTGTGGTATTCCTCCACATATGCGAGGTGCTATTATAGATCCCGCATCCGGCATTTTGGATTAATGCGCCGGTGATCGCATCTTTAATATCAAGATTTACCGTTACGCCATTAACGGCAGGGCCTGCAGAAGAATTCGGAACATCATTCGGCAGGATCACGGATGCATTATAAACCGATATTTTTTCGCTGTATGTCGATGTCCCGTTCGTTGCACTGAGCGAAAGCGATACTGTATAATTCCCTTCGTTAGGATAAGTCATTTCCAAATATTCATTCGGGTTTGGATAATTCCCGCTGTATAATTGCCCATTGCCAAAATCCCATGCAAACGTTGCGCTCTCAATATTTTGTGAAATGTCGAAAAATCTGATATAAAATGGAGGGTGTCCCTCAAAACCCGGATCGACGGTGAAAAGGGCTTGCGGAGGATTAATCGGTCTAACTCCGGAATACGTATAATTAACTACTACCTCATCGAAAACCGTATCGTTTGTAGCAATAATAGCCTGAATATTATACGGTTCTTCTCCCATTGGGGATACTTGCCAGCCGTCGTAATGTGTATCACCGCGATATACATTGCCGCCCCAATAATGCTGTTTAGGGAGTGATACAGGGTTAAATAATATAACGGTTTCTCTCGGTGGATTAGAATAACTAACCCAATCGCCATTATAAATATAATCTCCATCCCCTAACGGTGCACCATTGACAGTAAATGCTGCCGATACGGGTAAAATAAGGGCGATGATCAGAACGAATATTGATACCTGTATTCTGGTCTTCATTGATTCACCCCATCATAAACTGCATACCGTGAGGGTATCGCCGGGGAGTGCTCAGGTTCAAACATCTGCGAGGCGAACACACCCGGATCGCCTCTTAACATTTCTGAATCGTCTGCCATGTCTTTCTCTTCATCTACAAACCCCCGGTAGATGATCCGGGTTTTCATCGGTTCAAAATAGGGGAATGGGATCGGGCTGGTCTTCCCGTAATGATCACCATTCGGTAAAACAATCCAGCCGTGTTTTGATTCACACGACCGGGCGAATCCTGACAGGTAATTGAGTTTCGGATTGTCCCGCCGGTCTACCACAGTCCCCCGGCTCACCACATAACACGGGGTATTTTCCCGGGCGGTTCCCTGGATATCGTAATATCCCTGAGAGATGATCAGCCAGCGGAGACCCTTTGATCTGCATTCCTTCAGGATGTTAGCTACATCCTGCCCGGTCTGCTTGCCATCGGCTGATGCATCGATTCGGAGATTGCCCAGGATAACATGTGCTTCATCTGCATCGAATACGGCCGGGAGCCAGTTCTTAAATTCATCCAGCCGGAGTCGGAGAAGGAAATTCTTGAACATCGCCCTGACATCTGACTTCAGGTTCTTTTCATCCAGGTAGTAATTCCTCATACTGATGATATTGATCCAGCCGGGTTTGATCAGTCTCCAGGTGATTTCCGGAATGGGGACCGGCGTTATCACGTACTCTGCCGGGACTTCTCCCCGCATCTCGAATTTACACCCCAACGGTATGAGAATTTGAACCGGCTTCCCGAGAGTGAAACACAGTTGGATATCGTCCTTCCCGGTATCCCATTTTATTACGGTCTCGAAGGGTGCGAAGTATTGGAGGAAGTACCGATCCTTCTGGCTCTTGCCGCTGCCCGGCGTGCCGGTGAAAAAGATTGAGGTTCCTTTTGTCTGGATCACCTGTTTGAAGAATTCCAGGCACCATTCTTCATGACAAAATTTCCTCATCTTATCTTCATCGAATTGTGAGGTAAACCACGGAGGTATTTTGATACCCATCAGGGAGCCTCCGGGATTTGATAGAGAACCTGATCGCAGAGATGGCAACGGTGCGTTATCTCCGCAATTTCAAACCAGACATCCATAGAACCGGATTGGAACTGCTTTACCTCCGGGAGATTGCTATGCCCCATGAGGATCGCGGTAGTATCGAATTCCAGGAGGGTTTTGATCCTGTCATCAACGGAGCTTATGAGATCCTGGATACTCTGACCGGGCTGATCCTCATCGTCCTCAATTTTCTCTTTCGGGTCAATCGCCCGGATCAGGCCGTAAAGGATCGCATTCCGGTAAAAGAATTCCGTGGCCGCGAATTGCCCAAGATCAAGCCGGTCTATCTTCCGTGCAATCTGCCATGAAAAATTCATGGGTTGATTGGCTGACTTCCCATATGCCGTCAGGACCACCCCATTTTTTTTACGAGCCAGGGTGCTGCATAGAAATACCCGACATAACACAGAACACAGGTTAGGATACCGACCACGACCCCCATCTCACCCATAAACAACGCATTCTCTGAAGTGGTAAGAGTCTGGACGTACCGGATCGGAGCGCAGACCGTTGGTTCTGTCACTACCGAGGGTAGGAAGATATCAATACCTTCCATTGGTCTGCGCCTCCGGTCGCGGTTGTTCTGCCGGCTTCATCCCAAGTAACTTTTTTGCACCGTTGGCAACGTTCGACCAGAAGCCCGGTTCCTCTACATCATCACGGATCAGATCGTTACCATGAACAATCATTTTTGGCTGAGACAGGAGCCGGACAATCTCGTTACGAGCCATGCGCAGATGATCCGGACTGGTACGCCTGAATTCCCGGTACATTTTGAGCCTGAGAGAGCAGTCATACCCGGTGACTTTATTGAGGGCGATCCACTGCGCTTCATATCCGTGGAAAAGATCCGTTGTGTCCGAGAGATCCCCAGACATTTTGATAAATTCCGCAATTGCGTTGTATTTGGCAAGCTCCGGATCGTATTCCCACGGCTGCCGACCCGGGCCGGTCTCTCCGTTCCCCCGCTCCCCCTGGATTGCCGGCCGCATCAGTTACCCCCGGCAAACCCCATCAACCACGCGAACAGGGGTGAGAAGAACATTACGCCAACAACGATCCCAATCACCAAGGGAAGAAGCCAGTTGCCAGACTTCTCCCGCTCTATGGACTGGTTGAAGTCGTCAATATCGCAGGCCCGACCGATGGTCCCGCAATAAGACCCTTCGACATATTTACCGGGAATTTTCTCGCCGTTTTCATCTACTGCCTGAATCTTCACATCCGGCTTGATTGTGAGAGTGACACCGGACGGATGCGTGACGTAACCGAGCTCTACTTCCTTTCCTGATTTGATCAGGACCGGCTCTGATGATATTTCCCACCCGTTTTTGTCCAGGGCATCAGTGATCGTATTTTCCCGTTTCCGTGCCCGCTTGCCCAGCTCAAAACAGGTAACCCCATGATCCGATGTAAGCCGGATTGTCGGGACCGTTGGCGAATTGTAGAAAGAGAGGACTTTTTTTATCGCACCCCTCTGGTCAACCAGAAGATTTTTAGTATCCCGCCGAAGATCCATTATCTTCGCCTCCCTGCATGGGCGAGGCCTATGAGGATCGCTCCGAATCCGAGAATGATAAAGATCGGGAATGCGAAGGCGAGTAGGTAAGCCATTCCATCCTGAAGGAATAACGCCGGGTTATTCAGCCATCGGTTTGCGAGTGAGGGCTTCACAATAACGTGATAATCGCCTATCGGTTGGGGCAAGGATCCGGCTGATGTGTTGCCGGTCATTACCAGGACATTTCCGACCCATACCTGTATGTCCTGTTGTCCCGTCAGACCGAGATCCGAATAAGCGATTGTTTTGTTAAAGTCCACCATTTCCGGATGGAGAACTTCAGCAGATGCCGGCAATACGATAACTGCGAGAACGCAGAGAATTAGAAGAGCCGTTTTTTCAAGTTTCATCATTTTCCTTCCTGAAGTTACGAGTGATTAAGGAGGAAGGAAAAATGGGATTTTTTTCCTGCCTCAGAACTTCATGCCGGACTTGATGAGGGCGAGGATCGCACCGAGCAGACCCATCACGAACCCGAGGATCATGATAACGAACCACAGGGGAACGATAGCGATCACGAGGTTTGTGATCGGAGAGATCAGACCCACGAAGGCATTGATCACATTGGTGATCACAGACAGGTTTACGTCAACCTCTGCAGATGCCGGCTCTATCGCGTTGAGCATGAACACGAATGCCAGGGCAAACGGAATACCGAGCATCTTTACAAGACCAGAGCGAGCTGGGGCCGTGGTCTGGCCTGCATTGATCTTCTCCTGTTCTACCTTCCGATTGGATCGGAAGTTTTCGATTGCAGTCATCAGTGACATGAATAGTTCTACTTTTGTCCTAATTTAAAAGTCTTTTTGTCGCAAAGTATTATTAATATTTCTGTTAATTTTCTACTTATGTCCAAAAAAAGGCAGGGCGGAATTAGGATATCTGATACTGAAAGGAAGCTGATGGACAATATCGGGATAGGCTTAACTGCTGTTTTCCGCGTCGGCTTTACTACTCTCTCATTGTATGTACAGGGATGCCCCTCACACTCCTGTGTATATATATCTAAAACTGGACAAAACGCCGCGCCCCCTGCGGATGGTTCGCAGAGCATCGAGCACCCCCCCGCGCACCCATGCCCATGTCCGGCTTGTCCAATCAAGGCCGCTTTTACCGGACGTGCCGCACATAAGATCATCCAGGATCCGGCCGGACCTGGGCGTTCTACTTAGGAAGATCGGTTCTCGTTTTGTAGAAATTTTGAAATGGATGATGAACAGTGATTCTTGATTCTATTGTTGGGGAGTTATTGCAGCTCAGCTAATCGTTATAGCCTTCGCTTTTTTGATGTTATTCCGGATGCCAATATAGAATTCAATGAGGATTTTGAAACTATACTTCAGTGCGAAAAGGATAATCCAACAATCTTCAAATAGGATAATTAAATCAATAATTCCTGTCGTTGACGGGAAAAAGAAAATCCTAACTTGTGTGGTCAATCCTAAAGTCAACAATAAGAGAATAATAATCAGCGGATCTCTGATAACATCTTTTACAAGATTACAATCCTGTTCATCAATAACTCCCCATGGCAACATATTCTTCCCCAGGGGAGGATTGATTCAAGGTGACCCACTCCAAATTACGGGTCAACATTATAATTATACCTTGTTGTCATCTCCCGTTTTTCATGTATCTAAAAATGGGTCGATACTGATCAACCCCTTTCCAAAATAGTTTTGATAATTGACCTTTACCAAAAAGGGAGACTTATGGCAAGATATGAACTATGTAGGTACTTAACTGGATATTACGATTAAAAAATAGCAGGGAGTTATTTTCTCCCCTTTCTTCGCATTGTATGTCGGAGGATATTGACCACATTCCCCAAATAAATCAAGGTGCACGTTGTAAACCATGCTCCTATCGTTGCGGGGAATTCTCCTCCATAGATCACAGCAACTTTGAGAACAATGTACCCCATTGTCATTGCAATGAGTACAAGTATTCCGTTGCTGACGATCCATTGGCTTTCTTTGACTCCGGTTAAAGCCGGTTCTTTTTTCCGAATATTGTTAGGTTTAGGCATCGGTGTAAAATATTCGATTGATACCTACCGGTATTTGCCTTATTTCACCAATTGCATTGCAATTGGGAACTTTTAAGTCGTTTCAGGAAAGAGTAGATATGCACAAATTATCTTTCCCATACGTTTTCTTTTTCTTATTACAAGGGGTCATAACTCCCAGTAGATATTGGATCGCACAGATATTAAGGGTAATCCTTGGTCCTATTGTCAATCGGGCTTCAATATGCTACGCTAGCATACGAAAGATTAATCATACATGCTTTTTATAATCACCTTGCAACCCCGATGCCGCGCCTGTCCTTTTGAGGTTATCTATCCCATTCAATATAATGCGCCTCCCGCCGGGATGGTGAGACCTTTACCGGGCCGGAGAGGGACCGGAACCGGCTCACCTGGATCCATGATACGGACCGTTCCCATTGACACGATCACTCTCTCGATTTCTCCATATTCTTTTTCCTTGATCCTGCAAAACTCGGTTATCCGTTTGGCACTTTCTTCTGTGAAAATTTCAAGCCCTGAATGAATTACTACACCCTGCCGGGGAGCTATCAAGATTATTCTGGGTGGATTCATGATCGGCCCCATTGGGAGTTTTCCTGGTGATCCTGCCCGTGGTCCCGATCCCATGCGACTCGGGCCGCTTGCCTCAGCTCACGCTCTGACCGCGGGCCCCGGATCGCTTCCTTGCCATCACCGCACATCAATCATAACCATCCGATGAATACACCGGGATAACCGGCCGGCGCTTCCTTCCCCGTGCCTGCCGGACCCTTCCCAATGGGATTGCATCCGCTCTCGGGCCGTGTCGTTCCATTGCCCGATCTCATCATTCACAATCTCGAGATCTGCCCGGGTCATGCGAGCGTACCCCCGCGTAATCCTTCCTGATCAAGTACCCGACGAACCCTTCGTATTCCCGCGTGGTGTTCGTGGCATATCTGCAAAATGAATTTACCATTATCCCGATACTCGGTGATGATTTCCTGATCGGTGATCGATATGGGTTTCATGCCGGCACCCCGCCCCATCTTTCTTTCATCGGATGTTTTCGCCGTTCCATAATTTCCGCAGTCGGGCCGACACCCTTATCGAGGGCTCCGAGGAAACGGAAGCCCTGAGAGATTCGACGCAAAGGTGCACCGCAATCAGGGCAGACACGGAGATGAGATCCCCACACGGCCCGGCATCCCTGGCATTCCTTTGTCTGGAATATCCGGGACATCGAGCAAAACCGTTTATTCATCGCCCAATAGAGCCCGAAGTTTTCATTGACGTAAAGGGCCTTTTCTAAATATTTCCGGAGATAATCGACCGGGTTTTTACCCTGGGCATCTGCCGGGCTCTCCCGGTTCCATTCCCAGACATCACCATTTTTGCGGATACCGTAGGCATGGACTATTTCACCTTGACCGCACTTGTTCCAATCCTCAGCGATTTTGTCAATCTTTGCGAGATACCGGATCCCGAAGATGCAGACATGAAGATGGATCAGGCCGTTCTCCATGAACTCATATGCAGCAATAAATTTTAGACGGCCGAGCCCGTTATCGATTGAATCGTGTTCCTCTTTTTCGGTATCGTGGCCGCTCTTCTTGGCCTGTTTTTTTCTGGATAGGAGAAGTGATAGGTATTTGTTCCAGGCCTTTGCCAGATGGCGGTTAGCGTGCCAGACTGAATCATGCATGGCGGGATCTGTGGTAAGGGTGAGGAATACCCCCCGCTTGTAAAGCTGATTCGCCCGACTCCACCCGCGATCATAGGTCCGGATATTTTTTACTTTTCTCCCCTTGTCGGTAAACCTGGTTGATGCCTTCAGTTTGCATATCGGGGTTCCCGGTCCCCGGTCGAAAAAGAGTTCTTTATTCAGGGCCTTGTCTTCCCAGATCTCAAAAGTGCTTTGAACTTCGGTGAGCTCGTTTTTGAGCTCGATATTTAACGGCGGTTTCCAGCTGGCCCCGCATGAGCAGGTAGCCATTTTTTTACCGGAGATGTATTCTCCCCTCTTCCCGCACGTGGGGCATGTGACATCCCTTTTAAACAGCCGGTCCGCCATGCGGCCGGAGGCTTCCTGGTATCGTTCCCCATGGAGGGACATCAGGATCTTGATCGCGTTCACACGCTCTGAGGAACAGCTTTGCGGAATTTTGTAAAGCTTGTCCCAGTACGATCCCTTCTTTTCCGGCGTGAGGTTTGCACTTCCGGATCGCGTGTTTGAATTTTGCACCTGCGAGAACAAGTAAATAAGGTTCCCGGTTGGCACGACGTAGAACGATTGTTCTTTTACTTTTACAGTGGAAATGGATAGATCGGGCTCCGTCGGAGAGGTTCCACCGGAAACTATGGGGAGGGCGGGTTTCACCGCTGCCCGGAATATCGCATGGACCGAGGCCTCTATTTCATCCAGCCGGGATTCCTGGGTTTTATCCCAATCTACCCTTTCCCTTTTTTCAAGCTTGATGTATTCGAGTTTTGCGAGCCGGGTTATACGACGATAGACACGCCAGTATAGCGGATCTTTCGGGATCTCGCAACCGGGTTTTATGTCCCGAACAATATCGGAGATCTTCCATTCCCCGGTTTTAATGTAGGGGTAAAGGTCGATCGTGTTCTTCTTGCCTTTCAGTAAAAGAAGTTTGATATCCCTGAGAGGATACCCTAAGGTAGCCGGTGACATTTCGCTTTTTCCCTCCGTCGCCTGAGAAACTACTGAGAGAGAGCGGGATTGTCCCGGCGCAACTTCTGAATAAGTCTTATTGCATAGACCTGAACCGGCAGATCACCAAATTCCTTATGAGTAATCGTTGGCGTTGTGTAACCGTCATAAGCAAAAACGATCTGTTTTTCTTTATGGTCCTTTGACGGATACCCGCAGAAAACCCGGACATAACGATAATGGGCCGCTCCCCCAGGGGGACCACATAACCGCTGGGTCCAGTACGGTTTTATGAGTCGGTATTCTTCGGTTTTCGGTCCTGATTTTATCTGATCAAAATACTCTTTCCTGACATGCAGGATGAGATCCGGGAGATCCTCCCAATTGATCGCCATCAGGACGCAACCCCCGGGACCGGCTCCGCTATTTCTTCAACGATCTGATACCGCGCCTTATGACCTAAATAAGCGAGCCGGTATTTTTCAAAAGCCCACGATACTTCAGATACCGGGGCCGGCAGTCTGCATAATCGGATATATTCCGACCAGAGCCCGGGAAGTTCCGGGTATTTTTTCCAGAGTTGATACTTGGTCGGTGAATTCATCCGCAGACACCCCGGACACAAATGTAATCTTCCAGGTCCGGGATATTATCCGGATCCGCACCGATCCTTTTTGCCCTGGCAATGTCCTCATTCCGCCGGGTTGCTGCATCCTCAAGGATCCGCTCTTCCCGGGATCGCGCCCGGTCGAGAACTTCTATCGCGTTATCAATCACCAACTTTTCAATATGGTTGAGATAGGGATCGTGTTCGCTGATCGCGGTCAGGAGGTTGGCCACTTCGAGTCTGATATCAGCCATTCATCCCACCGCCCTTTCAAGTTCCCGGGAGAGCTCTGAACGAAGTGCCGCTCGTTTCCGGTAACGGGTAGATGCATCGGCAAGTATCCGGGCGGTCAGGTTGATTTGCATCCGTTCATCGTTGGTCAGAAGTGGATCCGAGTCCTGCAAAAATTCCAGAAGAGTTGCGGCATCGTGACGGATTGCCGGAAGGTTTTTGTCATCGGACACCGAAGAAGATGAATAAGAAGCCGTGTCCTGTATTCCTTGGCCGGAACAGACCTGGCTTCTCCCATCTTCTGTTACACCCTGCATGATTGCCCCCGTGGGATGATCTTCGCTTTTCCCTGGATAACCCACTGAACCACCACGGCAGTAGCGATCGGATCCTGCATGGCGTCCAGTTCTTCCTGGGGGATGATTTCAAGAGCTGGCCTAGTAATGGCGGTCATGATGACATACCAGGGGCTGCTGGTTTTGGACTCGTAGATTCCGTTATTCCATCCGCTTCAGGATCGAGAAGGGCTTTTGCTTTCTCGTGAGCCCTATGCCAGTGCCAGAGGGACGGATATTTATGTACCTCAATCAGTAGGTTCACCGCTGCTCGGATAGCTTCCGTTAGGTCAGGGTATTCTCCATCCCCAACGAGTTTTTTCATCGCCTTCATCTGAGGATCAGTGAGGGAGATAGTCGTTCGTTCAAAGTTTCCAGACATTTTATTATCAGATTCCAATTGGAATCAAATCTATAAAAAGTACACATATTGGAAACCAATCCCCCTCCAAATATTAAAAAGGTTCCATTCTGAATCAATTACTATGGGAACCCGACGTGAAACGGAAATAAGAGAACGGGGTACAATAACGTTCACTCCGATAAATCTCAAAGACATGGAGTTGTCAATAAAAAATAAAGAATTTAAGACGGTTACCGATCTTGTAAATTTTGCCATCAGATATTATTTTGATAATCGAAATCGGGATCGAGACCGGGAAATGGATCAATCAGAAGCAATACAGAAATATTTTGATTCGAAGGATGGCGAAGAAAAAATGACCGAATTGATGATGAAGGCGATGGAGAGGAAATTACGTGGCAAGTAATGACGAAGCACGCCGGGAAAATCTGATACGGAAATATGAGAAACGTGCAATCAGAAACGGCAAGATCCGACCGGGAACACCGGTTCCGAATGCCGCACCACGACGCGAAGATATGAGCGATGAGGATCGCTGCAACTGGATCCCCTGGAAAAAATATCTTGAAATCTATCCTCTGCTCGATTCGATTTATCGGGAAAAAACCATTGAGGGGCGACGAGTGACCGTTTCCCATTTTTACAACTCGGATGATGATTTAATAAAAATTACTGGAGAGTTCCGATCTTTTTTCAATGATATTGGATTCATATTTGAGGGAATAAATAACAAGCCTTGGGGCTATGATGCCGTTGGTTTTGAAAAATAAATAATTCAATCGGCTTCTTCTTGTTTTTCTAAATACTTCTCAAAAATTTTAAAGATTAAAGATTCCTCATCTGTGTTCAGATGAGGCGGATCGTTCACGCTTTCCTTGATGCTTGAGTGAGAGATATGATCACCCCAGTTTCTTCATTCAATTTCCATTATGATATCGAAGATGTTAACGCGTTGTGAAAGTGAGAAACAATCCGTGGAAAAAAAGTCTCAAGAGATAAACAAACGGTTCCTTTATAAAATCCTTCAAAAAAGGATTATTTTATTGCATCTAATTTTTTAACGGTTTCTTCCATCCATTTTGCAATTGCTCTGTAAGTACTAGTTGACATTCGCATATCAACCAAGATTTGCCGTCGAATTTTTGTTACAGCCATATCTCCATTTGCACCAGATACTTCTGAATTTGGGAGATCACAGAATACTTGAACCCAGGCAGTACCTTGATCTGTGCTAATTCCACCAAAGACACCATCAACATGAATTACTGAAAAATCTGGAGATAATTCAGTTTTTATCATTGCAGTCTCTATTTTTTTTTCAGCCATTTTTTTTCACCCCTAGGGCAATTGTTGGGACCATATACGATCTCGGATTATCTGATATTCCGCTGGACATACTAATAATGTGTTCAGCACTTGGCATTTTTACGATGGATGAGCTTGACTCCTTATATTGCACTGAAACGGTGTTTTTTAAGGCCGTCGTGTTTTTCGTGGGTATTGTATCGAATAAACAATTTAGTATCTTTCTGCCTTGGGCGGTCGAATAATACAAATATTTTTTTGTATCTCGGATTGTTGAGATATTTTCAATCCTTTTTGAAACCAATCCTCCCTCAATTAATGAATTAAGAGCTCTCGTTATCTCGGTCGCATTAGCTCCCAATTCCTCTTTAAGTTCAGTGAATGATTTTCGACCCTCAAACATAATTGCAAGATACACCGCCCATTTCTGGTCATTATCTAATTGTTTTATTGAATGACGAATCTCACGAGGGATTTTCTTTAGATAAGTATTCATTTTTTCCTCTTCCACGATTCTACCTCATTTTTGTTTAGATACATTTGTGTAACAGATATTTAATATAATCGACAATTTCTAAAAATTGAGTTACAAAAATGTAATCTTAATGATTATTAATCATTCAAATTAATATTAAATTAATGGTTTTAATTCCCTTTGTGCCTGAAAGACCGGATATACTTGAAGGTTTTGAGGCGCTTAAAAGTGAATGTAAAATTGGTATTTTTGGTTCGTACTCTAATCAAAATAAAACTAATTTGGCTCTATTACAATTTTTTTTAAGAAAGAATGGTTATGAAAATACATATCTCGCATCAGATTTACAGGAACAATATCATCAAAATGCCCTTGAAACGGAGTATTCATATATTCATCGAATTAGTAATGAGCTTATTAACCAAAGTAATATTCTAATTTTTGTGGTTTTTAATGAAAGTGCCAATGAACATGGAATTAATGAATCGGTACTTGGTGAAATGCAAGAGGCTAACCATCGCGGGAAAAAGAATATTATTTTGTATTATCATAAAGACGCAAAACCCGTTATTGGAGCATACTACAAAACATATTTCTATGATCCCCCGGATGGATGGGAAGTTTACGAGTTCAACGACCTCAAAGGGAGATATGATCATGTATTAGTGATTTTGCTTGAAATGTGCAATAGAATTTTTTTGATCTAGAATAAATTATTGAGTTTGTTTGGATAATTTTCCTATTATGCTATCCTAATTCAAATTTAACGCCATTATCTGTTAATAAATTAATAATAACTTCTGGATGAATGCCATACCCTACATTAATAAACTGGTTTTCTTCTATGTCTTTACCATTTTTAGCAATTTTGGGTGAAAAACCTAAAGGTAAACAGCTTGTATGGCTTTGAATTCCCCAAATTGTAGCATTAGAATCAAAAATAGGGCCGCCACTCTGACCCAATAATCCCGGAGATGAGGTTTCAATAAATTTTATATCGTATTTTTCATCCTTTGTTTTTCCGCATAAGAAAATGCGAGTTAATATCCCGTCAATTGGGAATAATGGAACTGGAAACGCGTTTTGGTCGAATTGAAATCCCCCTGTTTTGTTATCATACACTGCATTTATCTGATGGAATGGAAATCCCAATTTACAAAGTGAGGTTCCAGGTTTTAACTCTGATGGATCCTTTAGTTTAGGATATGTTTTTACAGATTTTGGATGGAATGGGTCAAGTCTCCCAATTACTAAATCTGCTTCTGGTATGATCTTTATGTCTTCAAGATAAACATTATCATTTCCCCAAAAATATGAATCCGTAATAACCCAATCTGGATCTTTCTTTACATTTGCAATTTTTTTCTTTTTAGTATGCAAATTTATTCTGGGATTGTTTTCAATATTCTTTATCTCTTGATAATATTTTGTTAATAATTTTGAATCTTTTTCACATTTATTTCTTGTATTAAAAATGTGAGCTACCGATAATATCCATCCTTCGTTATTTAAATAAACGAAGGCACCTCCATGACATTGGACTTCATTATTAATGGATAAAGATGAAATAATTACGGGTGCTGTGTATTGAGATGCAATTTCATATGCTTTCGAAAACACAATAAACCCTTTAAACTAGTGAATTTGGATCTGATTAATATATGGGATTTGTTTGTGAATAAACGCAATATTTTTGAGTGGACTGCTACTCACTCAGCCACGATTGAACGGATTAAGATTTGTAATTTGTTCCGTTTTCACTTTTGTTTTACCTAATATGTCTCTGCGGATAGCGAGAAAGATGAAATCCACTAGCTCACTTTCCCGATCAATATCGTGTTTTTCAATGTCAGCGTATCTAATCCAAGCATCATATGCCTTGACAACCTCGTCGCTGGCATACAGCAAGAGTTGGTCTCTGGCTAACATGCGGTTTCTGTCTGAATCTTTTCCTGAAACATCCTCATTGTGCATAATAGCAACCGCCGTTTCAGTGAAGTCATTCAGAAAAATGGTATATGCCGCACGTTTTTGTTCAGCAATTTTGAGTTTTAATTCTTTGTTCCTCTGAAAAAGGTATGGAACAACTGCACCAAAAATTACCCCAAAAACAGCGATGAGTGCAACAATGATTTCTGTTTTATCGATCATGTGTAAGCCACTAGTTTGTGATGGGTGTTAATTAAAATAAATTATTTGTGTAAAACGGTTATTCCGTTTCCATCCTTTCTTTCAATTCCAGATAATCCTGCGAATCCCTTGTAATCTGATCAGGATCATGCAATAGTATCGTATCCTCGCATATGTCTTTTAAATTCCCGTTCCTTCTCTAAAATGCAATGTTGTAATCGGTCTAATTCCGTTTTTGGTGTTTTACATTGTTTTGCAACAATGAATGCATGATTTAACTCATCTAATTCTGATTGTATTTGAGTTGCTTCCATAGCTTTTTGCCTAGCGTATTCATACGGATCGTTTGATGCATCTTTTCTGAGCGACCAAAAATCTCGATTAGATCTGTTCTCGATATTTTGAGTCAGCGAAAATAATTGTGATTGGATTTCTGACATCGATTTTACCAAAGTAGCAATTTGATAATTTTCTGGGCTATCAGAATTTTTTAAACTCATGAGATCTATTGCATCCCCAATTGGGTTATCAATTTTAAATTCACCACACTCAATGGCTGAAATTTGGATCTCTAATTCTCTTTTTGCTTTATTCGCATATTTTATGTCCGTGTTAAATTGAATGGTCCTTATTGCTCCCGCATCAAACGGAATTGATTCTTTTTGATTTATCATTTGAATATAGGGTTTTCTTGTGACATGCCTTACAGCAAGTTCATAAAAAACATTCGGATTGTTGAAGGATAAATCCGCAATGACTAATTCTGACGAGATTAAGTGTTCAACAATTTGTCTTGTTATCGTGCCTGGCGCGGGGATCTCATCCGCCCGAAATACGTGATACTGAAAATGAGTTTCAGCAACCGGTCTTATGATTTCATTTATGACCGTATCGGACCATTCTCTTTGTTCACTCCCTTCTTTTCCGATTGGACAGATAACAAAACACGTTTTGGTTTGATTTTTTGATTTCGGTGATTCCGATTTAGTAGCGCGTCTCACATTATTTACATTTTCTGTGAACGATAATAATCCTATTTAAATTAGAAGAAAAATACCCTCGGTTTAAAAAAGTGGAATTACTCGATCTCCATCTTTCCGTTCAGATCCTGATAATCAGGAGATGCCTGGATCCTCTAATGCTGACGCATCATCATCCGCGTTCTTCATCAAATATACTAAAGACCGTAAAGACAAACCAATAAGTATTAATCAATATCTTCGCTTCCTGTCGAAAACGCGTTCGATCCATAAAACGATTGTAATGAGCGCTAATCGATGATTTAAGCTTCTAAATTGCTTATTTTCTTTTAACGCCGCACTCGTACTTTATATACTGGGGAGATCACACTATTTAAGTGATCATATGGCTGCAAAAAAGGGTCGAAACCCTGTTTAGGTTCCGAAGATCAGAATAATCTTACCAATTATCTGTTTTTCGTTATCTTTACTTAATGGTATCGCCCGTTCTTCGGTTTCATATCGATCAGGACGGCAAAATGAATTTCAACACAGCACTTATTGTATGTGTCATAATTGGCACAATATTTGGAGTGATCTTAATCGCGGCTGGTATCGGGTCTATCGAATCGGCCGCAGGTCATTTTGTAAAAGAAACACTCCACGGAACAGCGATTGAACCTACCGCAGCCTCAGTTGAAACTGCCGGTAATGATCTGATGGCTAAAGCTCATGGAGCGTTTGCTCTTTTTACAGGATTACTTCTTGTTCTTGGGCTGGCGTATGTTGGATCCAAATCCTAATTTTTGAAAAAACATCTCTTTCCGAATTGTTTCAAATCAAAATTTATCCCCACTCCATCTTCTCTTTCTGGTCCTTATGATTCGGCGATGTCTGGATACGCTGATGGCGGCTCATCGAAATATCCGTTATCATTATTGGTTTGATCGTGAAGAATGGAGAATAAAAAAAAAGATCTTGGTCATAAGGATTTTTCCTAAATTTTTCAATATGTGAAATTCTTCTTTTTCCCGATAGTAATTATCTCGATTATCAAAATATCGTGGTAAATAAAAAACGTCGCCCGATACTCCCCAATCCGAAGCCGATACCGGGGCATGACCTTTGGACTGTCCCGAACCTTCACAACATCGTGCCGCCGGCATGGGTCTTCAGCAAATTCTTCCAGGGCCAGTTCAATATGAATACGGATCTCCTGGGGGAGTGATGTCAGGTCTTTTTCTGCCCGTCGTGAGAGTTTTATCTGATATGCCATTACTGGCCCCGGGCTTTGATCGCTTCATCATCTCCAAGGTCCTTCATCACATCCCGAAGTGACCGGGTCCGACCTGCCTTGATATCTGCTATGCCTTCCTCCATGGCATCGATCTCTTCTTTTGTAAGGGGCTCATCGTCATATGCAGATTTCGCAAGGCGGCGGACAACATCGTCGTATGTCTCACGGGGATTTATTTTCAGATCGTCCAGGATGGCTTTGGTATCTGATCGCATTCTCACCGTTGTTATTTCGGGCATATACTTTGGTATATCACAATATATACCAATAAATCTATCTTTCAAATCACCCCGGCTCCATTCTCTCCTTAATCGCCTGATAATCCGGTGATGCCTGGATACGCTGATGCAAGCTCATCATTCTCCTGCGCACTTCATCCCGCAGACCCATAGAACAACTCTTGCAGTATACCGAATCCCCGGTATTGATCATCCCGCACCGTGGACACTTCACCGGATCCAGGGGCCGGTCACCGGCCTGCGCGGGCTGTTCGATCAGGCCGGCTTTTTGCAGGATCTTTTGTTTCACGTCCGCACCGGACAAATGAATATACGTTGCGGGCATGTTCGACGATTTCGACCACCCGAACATGATACGTAACTCCATCTCGGTGTATCCCTCCCGGGCCTTGTCGGTTGCCCTGGCATGCCTGAACCCGTGAGGGTGGACCCGTTTATTTACCTCGCCTCGTTTCTGCAGGGTCTTACACAGGTTCTGTACCGTCCGGATATCCAGCCGCCGCGACCCGAACCCGTACCGGGTGTAGGTTACGAACAGGGGAGACTCCGGATCCATGTTGCGGGGATGTGCGTTGATCCAGGCTTGCAGGTCTGGGAGGCAATCCAGTAACCAGGCTTCCCGGTCCCCGGTCTTGCCGCGGAGCCGGGCATTCCCGCAGCTCTGTTCAAAATGAATATCCCCGACATTGAGATCTAGCGCCTCACTCACCCGGCAGCCGGTATCCCAGAGGAACATGATCAGGGCCCGGTCTCGGAGCGTATCGCAGGCCCGGATAAGTTTCTGGATATCGTCCCGGGTGAGCGGATCCGGGAATTCGATCTTTGGTTTCTGCATCTTCTCATCGGCAGGAAAGAACTCTTTTTCTTTGGCCGGATCGATGAACCTGAAAAAAATATGGAGTTCGATCATATCGCCCTGAAGAGTCCGGGGGCTGACCGTCTTTCTCCGATAAATGATATAGTCTTCAAGGTCCGCCTTGGTGATCTGTCGGGCGTCTTTCCCGTTCAGGAATTTCAGGAGATAATAGACCCGCCAGACTTTATCCTGGATAGATGCCACCTGCAGCTGTTTGATCTCCTGCTTCCGGACATACGATTTCAGGATCGCCCGGTTGGCGTCACTGAGAAGAGGCAGTTTATCCAGGTATTCGCTCATCGATCAGACTGAGCTTTTTTTGTATATATTACGCCATGACATTGCGTAAGGTTCAGGGCCTGGTCTCGCAGGAGTTCTTGGGTTCGAATCCCATCCCTCGCACTTTTCT
Source organism: Methanoregula sp. (assembly GCF_041645475.1). GTDB lineage: Archaea > Halobacteriota > Methanomicrobia > Methanomicrobiales > Methanospirillaceae > Methanoregula. Next base: position 73,414 of record NZ_JBAZQA010000001.1, read on the forward strand.
GTATCGACAGGAGAGTTTTCCTTATTGTTTCTGATTGTTTTTGTCTTTCGTTGTAAAGATTTGTAAGATATCCTGCCGCATCTGTCACTAAAAATCAAATGTATACGACAGAATATCCCCCGCGATCCTTATCACGCTTCAATTCAGGAAGAGATTCCCGATATCGGGCAAGTCGGGTTTATTGTCAACAGAGTCGATGGTGGATATCGGGTATCCACGGTTTGGTTGTCGGCCTTCTGGGAGGTCTGTGAATAGATACGGGAATATTACACTTTTTTGATGGATGCGATGCTGGTTTCAACGTTCCGGAAATAACCGGTCATCATCAGTGTTATCCTTAAAAAAGGAGGTCTTGTCCTTCAGGTTTGGAGACGTGCTCTTAATCTCCGGCATCCCGGTTATGCTTTACTGCCGGATACAATCTGGTTAGCCACCGGTCCCGTGTATACTCCGGAACCAAGCCACCAGTCATCATCAATCTTAGCCCCGTATCCCATTTTTGATTCAAGCGTGTTGTTGTGGAGGGGATTGATGTAGATGAACCGGTAATAGCCGCTGCCATTCCGGATCACTGCAGCCATTTCCGTGACAAATATACCGTTGGTGCCCGTACGGAGTTTTCCTACCGCCTCCGGGTTGACCGGGTGGGCGAGGGTGGTCCCGTTGAAGGCGTAGGCATAGATGTAGAGTTCGCCCCGGATGAATGAACCGTTCGGGTTGTTGAACTCGGCAAGGGCTTTTTCCCTGCCATGGGTCTTTGTATAGGCAACCGCACTGTCAACAAACGCAACAAGCGTTTCATTGGACGTGTAAATCTCCTTTTGCGGGGAATCCGGGTTATTCGTTCCCGACGGATTGATACCGGACAGGTCATGAGTACAGCCGGCAGTAACAAGAAAAATAACGAGAACCAGCAGCACAATGACTGAAACTGAGAAATTTTTCATTGGAAATTATCTGGTTTTGTGACCCATAAAACCAACCGGTTTTCCCATCCGGGAAATTCTTGATGTAGCCGGAACACTGATGTACAATCGAAGGGGAACTGGCAGAGAATGAACAGGCATATCTTACTGTATAGGACTACTGAAATAAATCATTTAAAAAAGCGGGATACAAAACTCGGGGCAGCCATTGACCGGATCGGGTTGATCGAACGTGGCGTCACGCCCGATCCGTTTACCGCTCTCGTCTCCAGTATCGTTACCCAGCAGATATCGGCAAAAGCAGCAGAAACCGTCTGGAACCGGATGCAGGAGCGTCTCGGCACGATCAGCCCGGCAACTATCGCATCCGCAACTCCGGAAGAAATCCGACAATGCGGCATGTCGTTGCGGAAAGCCGGGTATATTCATGGCACCGGTACGGCCGTGGTGCAGGGCGACCTGGATTTTTCCCGGTTCCCGGATTTTTCCGACAGAGAGATCATTGCCCGGCTGACGTCCCTGAAGGGTGTAGGAAGGTGGACTGCCGAGATGTTCCTTATCTTCTCGCTGGAACGACCGGATGTCGTAAGCTGGAGCGATCTTGCCATCCGGAGGGGCATGATGAACCTGTATGGTCTTGAAACACTTTCACGGGATCAGTTCGATCAGTACCGGAAACGCTATTCCCCGTACGGCTCCGTTGCCCTGTATCTTTGGGCTATCTCGCATGAATGAGGGTCGGGAGAGATGCGGATAAAACCCCGGCAAATACCGATATCGCAGGGAGGACCTGTGTGCGTTCAATCTCCGGAAGTGGTACAATATCATTGTACAGGGATCCTGCGGGGTACGGAGATTCTGACGAGCGTTCCGGGCGGTGATTCGCGGCCCGAAGTCGGAGATAATGCAATCATCTACGGGACACCGGATAAAAATACTACGGGTGGAGAGCTGTTTGAAGGGGCAGACCTGCCCGTTTTTGTGAATATCCAAAAAGAATTTTGGTTCAGACCAGCGGGTCCGGCTGGTTGTCGCTAAGTGACGGGAGTTTTGTCGGTTTGACGAGGACAGGCTCATCACTCATACGAATTTTCTCAATGATGAGCTCTTTTCCGGCCTTTGTGATGGCAAAGATCGGTATAGCAATACCTGCCTGCATCAGCGCTCTCCGGCCGGCAATCTCGCGGATGGTTTTCGAAGCACAGCTGGTGACAAGATCGGACGCGGAGACCAGCATCTCTGCCTCCTCTGCGGAAAGACCCGTGACGTGAACCCCAAAGATCAGGGTTGCCGGGTGAATCCGGCGGAGTGTTGCTGCATTCTCCGGCAGGGCAACGGTGACAGCTATCTTCCGGAACCCTTTTTCAACCGCAAGGGCGACACCGGCTACCTGATCGAGGGTTGCGTTCTCCCGGTCCAGGACAAAGCCGCCGTTTGCTTCGATCCGGTCCATGACGGACGGGTACGGTGACGTTGAGACAAGGCCGGACATCCGGCCGCCAATTCCCTGGACAAGTGCCGGCTTTGTGACAACAATTGTACCTGCCCCGTCACAGGCCAGGACCACAGCATCGATAAGACCTGCGTGAAGTGCGAAACTTAAGATCTCGGAGGCCCCGAATCCCACGAACTCCCGGTTGTCCAGGACTTCCCGATCGGGAGTGCACATGCCGAATGCCTTGATCCTGTGTTCGATATTGGCTTTTACAGACTCTTTTTTGATATCCGGTATTGGGAATGCAAACCGCTTTGCAAGCGGGCAGTCACGAATCTGCGATTCGCCCACTTCAACAACAGCCCCGTTGCGGATGATGATCCTGCATCGTCCGATTGCTTCGATGATGTGCTCGTCTTTTCTCTGATTTACGGTCATGAAGTGATCCCTCGTAATTCCGGAACTATTGCAGGTTTGGGAGTATGATGTTATTGGTCGGGCGGGCTGCAAACAAATGCCACCCGCCCATTCGAGATGTCGGAAGCCGGCCCGGTGGTGATCAGTTCAACCTGAGCCGCTGCCCGTTGACCATCGGGTGGACCGTGCTGTTCGTCGTATACCCGAGTTCACCGGCAAAATCCGCATACAGGGACGTCATCTTCAGATCTGCATGGGCGGGGATGATGTGCTGCGGCTGCAACAGGTTGATGAACTCGTAGTGGTCTTCCCGGTACGCGTGGCCGCTCACGTGCAGGTCCTCAAAAATGCGGGCACCTGCTTTCCGCAGGTGCTGCTCGATGACAAACCGCTGGCCGAAATTCATCGGGTTGGGGATGACGTTTGCCGAGAAGAGGATCTTGTCCCCCTTGTTGATCTGGTAGGGGGCATCGCCCATGGCGATCCTTGTCAGGATAGATCCCGGCTCGCCCTGGTGGCCGGTGATGATGGGCAGGAATTTCTCTTTTCCCTCCTTTGTCATGCGGCGCATCACCCGTTCAACAGTTCTCCGGTCCCCAAAGACGCTCGATGTCGGGGGAAACGAGACAAATTTCATCTGTTCGGCGGTCGTGGAATACTTCTCCATCGAACGCCCGAGAAAGACCGGTTTCCTGCCGATCTCATGGGCGCATTCTGCTATGGTTTTCACCCGGGCCAGGTGTGAAGAGAACGTTGTTGCAACGATCGCATTCTTATCGTCCTCCAAAGCAGTGATGACGCCCCGCACGAGATCGCGGGCAATCCGCTCACTCGGGCAGTGTCCCGGGCGGTGGATATACGTGCTCTCCACGATTAAGGCAAAGACACCTTCCTTCCCCAGCTGCCGGAAGCGGGCAAAGTCCGGAGGAGCGCCGATAACGGGGGTCCGGTCCAGCTTGAAGTCGCAGGCATAGATGATCGCACCGTGCGGTGTGTGAAGAACCGGGGTTACGGTATCGATGATCGAGTGCTGGGTATGGACGAACTCCAGGACAAGGTTTTGGGAAAGCGTGTACCGCTCACCGGCTTTGAGGGCAAAGAGCCGGTTGCCCACACCGAATTTCTTCTCCCCGGAGATCTGCTGGCGGATCAGCTCCGTTGCATAGGGGGTGGCGATGATCGGCGCATTGTAACGGTGAGCAAGTTTCGGGATGGCCCCAATGTGATCGAGGTGGCCGTGTGAGCAGACGATAGCCTTGACCGTTCCTTCCACGGATTTCAGTACGGTGTCGTCGGGAATTGCCTTGATCTTGATCAGGTCAAGGGAATGCATGTTCTCAACTTCGGCATCCTCATGGATCATCAGCTGATCCAGGCGGAGCCCCATATCGAAGATGACAATCTCTTTTCCGCAGCGGACCGCGGTCATGTTCCGTCCTACTTCATCATATCCGCCGACAGCAATAATTTCTATTTCCATTGTTGAATAACTCCCTGATAGTGTGTTCATATGAATTTTTAGATTTCTTTGTGCATGGCGCTATTGTCATGTGGCATTGAATTGATCCTGTCTATCCTTCTGCCGGTCCCTGTAAAATACCGGGCTGACCGCCTGCCTGTAATATCCAGTACCGATTCCGCTGGATAGAACATTGTATCCGATTCTTCAAGGACCGGACCGGTTGCATGCCACAACCCCTCATTTACCATGCGTCTGTCTTTTCATCCGGATCGCCACTCGTGGATCCTGCAGGCATAGCCTGTTTTTGCTGCTCCTGCAGGATCTCACCGGCTGGTGGCCGGGTCGGGTTACGGGATTTCCTGAATGGTTATTCACCACGCACACGTGGATCATCGGTATCCGTCCGGGACAACCCATTTTCCCGCCAAAGTCATAAATGAAATATATCCGTTACCGGCAGAATTCGCCCGGCTGGAGCGGAGAGGATGCTGTAACAATCGGTGTTGTGATATCGTATATCCACGCGATCCTCGTTTACCGGCTATGTTCTTTCTTATTCGACGGGATGCCATATAATACCGTCAGATATTTCCAATGGATCTTTATCCCCCCGTAAAAACCTGTTCAAGGTACCTCAAAACACATATGTCCGACAAGGACGATATTTCTGTATGGACAAGGGATCGCGCCTCTGGGAGATCGATTGCGCCCGGGGGATCGCGATCATCATGATGGTCGTCTTCCATACCGTCTTCGATCTCAGTTTTTTTGGGATTGCCCCGGTTGAGGTTGGGAGCGGGTTCTGGCGCGGTTTTGCCTTTGCAACGGCCACGCTCTTCCTGCTGGTCGTGGGGGTGTCGCTCGTTGTCTCCCATGCCAAGGCCGTGCAAAAACTCTCCGGTGCCGCACTTATAAAAAAATTCGTGTTCCGCGGGGCCGGCATCTTTGCACTCGGCCTCCTTGTCACGCTTGCCACGTACCTGTACCTGCACGAAGGGTTCGTGGTCTTCGGCATCCTGCACCTGATAGGCGTTGCCGTGATGTTCTCGCCGTTCCTCTTCCGGTTTGGGAAGAAGAATATCCTCATCGGGAGCGTTATCGTTCTTGCCGGCTTGTGTCTTCACGGCATTTCCGGCCCGGCGTATCTCATCCCGTTAGGGATATATCCGGTAACGTTTTATAGCGTTGACTACACTCCGCTCCTGCCGTGGCTTGGTGTGGTGCTGATCGGCCTGGGAATCGGGGAATTCCTGTATCGTGACGGGATCAGGCAGTTTCCTGTCCGGAACCTGCCGGATCTGATGGTGACCCCGCTCTCGTTTCTTGGACGACACTCGCTCATCATCTACCTTGTGCACCAGCCAGTAATCATTCTCCTGCTGACGACAATCGCGGGAATCCCGCTCTTTTAATACCTGCACTCCCGCGTCACCTTTTCACCATCCCCGCCTTCGCTGTATGCCGGAAAGACTGCATACATACATCTATGAGCCCACGAACCAATTGTCCCCCATCACAACCGTGTGATAAAACCCTGCGCACCTGTAATAGTACTGCCGGAAACCCCGTATATACTGAATAACGGGGTAAAACTGATCCGGAGCCGTTCCTTTTCCCGTGCTTTTTGGATCCTCTGCAGTTAGTTTCGTGCGCCAGACACCGTATTACCGATACCTCGGGAAAACGGCAGGGCAACAGGAACCGGGAAGGCTTTTTTGCAATCAGGGAAGCAGACAGGAAAATCAAACACCATGAGGAAGTATATGTCACAACAACTTGGCGGCCAGCAGATCATCATTCTCAGACAGGGAACAACGCGAAACCGCGGGCAGGAAGCCCAGAACAGCAACATTGCCGCAGCAAAGGCAGTAGCAAACGCGATCCGGTCAACGCTCGGACCCAAGGGAATGGACAAGATGCTCATCGATGGCATGGGGGAGATCACCATAACCAACGATGGTGCAACCATCCTGAAGGAGATGGACATCGAGCACCCGGCCGCAAAGATGATGGTCGAGATTGCCAAAACCCAGGATAAGGAAGTTGGCGACGGGACAACCTCCGCAGTCATCCTTGCCGGGGAACTTTTGAAAAATGCCGAACACCTTCTCGACCAGAAGATTCACCCGACCGTTATCGCGGAAGGATACCAGCAGGCTGCGGCAAAATCGCTTGAGATCCTTAATAGAATTGCCGTTACCGTGAAGCCGGGCGACCGCGCCATGCTCAGGAGCGTTGCCGAAACGGCTATCAGCGGTAAAGGGGCGGGGGACTACAAGAACCTCCTCTGCGATCTCGTTGTCAGGGCAGTAACGGGTGTTACCGATGCTGACGGGACAGTCGATATCAGTCATGTCAACGTGTTAAAGAAAGTCGGGGGTGCAATCGAGGATACCTCACTTGTCGAGGGAATGGTTATCGACAAGGAACGGGCGCACCCGGGAATGCCAAAGATCGTAAAGAACGCAAAGATCCTTCTCCTCAACGCAGCGCTCGAATACAAGAAGACCGAGGTCTCGGCCAAGATCAATATCTCCCGGCCGGAGCAGGTCAAGGCATTCCTTGACGAGGACGAGCAGATGATCCGCGCCATGGCGGAGAAGGTTATCCGGACCGGTGCAACGGTTGTCTTCTGCCAGAAAGGCATCGACGATGTTGCCCAGTCCTGCCTTGCAAACGCCGGTGTCATGGCGGTTCGGCGGCTCAAGAAGAGCGACATGGACAATATCGCCCGGGCAACCGGTGCTACGGTCGCAGGCAGCCTTGACGAGATATCCAAAGCCGATCTCGGGTTTGCCGGTCTTGTTGAAGAGAAGAAACTCTCAGGCTAGGAGATGATCTCGGTCTCGCACTGCAAAAACCCGAGAGCGGTCGCCCTGATCATCCGGGGCGCATCGGAGCACATTATTGACGAACTCGAACGGGCCATCCACGATGCCCTGATGGTTGTCAGCGTTGTCGTGCGGGATCACACGATCGTTGCCGGCGGAGGAGCACCGGAGATCGAACTCTCACTCCAGCTGCACAGCTACGCCTCCACGGTCGGAGGCCGGATCCAGATCGCGATCGAAGCCTTTGCAAAAGCGCTTGAGATTGTCCCAAGGGCGATTGCCGAGAATGCCGGTCTCGATCCCATTGATATGATAGTGGCACTCCGGGCTGCGCACGAATCCGGGAAGAGGACATTCGGCCTCGATGTCATTGAGGGTAAACCGGTCGACATGCTCAAAGCAGGTGTTGTTGAACCGCTCCGGGTGAAGACGCAGGCACTGTCCAGCGCAGTTGAGGCAGCTGTCATGATCCTGCGGATTGACGATGTTATCGCCTCTGCACGATCTGCCGGCCCGCAGGGGGGTATGCCCCCGGGAATGGGTTAGAGATGCAAGGCCTCATCGCGGACATCCCAACGGTTCAGGTTTTCCTATGAGTGTGACCGTGAAGTTCCTGCATACCACCGGGGCTTTCCATTCCGGGGAGTTTGTCTCCCTTGATCTGGACAAGATCACCCAGTTCAAAATTACCCGCCAGCGCAATACCTGTGAACTTCTTGCTCATACCCCGGAAAATCCCCAGCCAAACCAGCCGTATTCGATTGCCCGGAGGGACCGGGAGAATCTGCTGCAGGTGATCCTGCAGGATCTCCAGCAGCTCAGGCAGGAGAGAACAGAGATCGTTTACGAGATAACCGATACCGGGGCCAGCCGGATAAAAAACGGATAGCCGTTTTTGGATCCGGTTCATTCATTTTCCTGAAGTTTTCCAAGAGCAGGTATCTATTTCATCATAGGTATTTCCCTCACCGGGACGGCAAGCCAGGACAAGGTGCCCGGTTCAACCCGCAGGAAGGGAAGTCGAATGCAGCAAACAGGGTGAATCGGTATGAATACCCGCGGCATGAAAATTTCATGCAACTTCAGAAACAGCGTGAGGAATACAGACTCTGGGAAAATCCCGTCTATCTTGGTATTATAAATAAATTTTTTGCCAAAAGGGATCTCCTGCACGGGAGCCCAGCAATCCGGTGTCACCGGTATACTATTCCCGCACTCGTATTGCCGTCGGGTTCTCTTTGAGATATCTTATGATGCGAAATTGTGCCCCTGAAATGTATTACGGGTACACAAAACCCTGAGCTCTGCTGACATTTGTTACCGAACGATAAAGGGAATCCGGAACACCTTGGCTACAGATAGACATATGAGGTCATGCAGCATGTGTTGACCGTCACAAGGTATGCTGGAGACCGGTGTTACCAGATGGGTCACGTCTCGCAGCCCCTACCAACAAACCGTGATGTGGGGGAATTGGAATCCCAGATTACGAGTGCACACTCCCCGGAGCAGAATACCGGGAATACGAACGGCAATGCCGGAATATCAGAACCGAAAATACCATTAGTGAGGTTTAACTATGTCACAACAACTTGGCGGACAACAGATTGTCATTCTCAGGCAGGGAACAACCCAGACTCGCGGCAAGGAAGTCCAGCAATCGAATATCATGGCTGCAAAGGTGATTGCCAGTGCGGTCAGGTCTACGCTGGGTCCCCGTGGCATGGACAAGATGCTCGTGAACCCGGCCGGGGGTGACGTTGTCATCACCAATGACGGGGCAACTATCCTTGGGGAGATTGCCGTGAAGCACCCAGGTGCAAAGATGGTGATCGAAGTCGCACTCACGCAGGACAAGGAAGTCGGCGACGGCACAACCTCCGCCATCATCCTGGTTGGAGCCCTCATGGAACACGCCGGATCAATGCTCGAGCAGGGAATTCACCCGACAATTATAGCAGAGGGGTACCGCATGGGCATGATGAAGGCATTGGAGATCTCGGACGGTCTCGCGCTCAAGGTCGACTCCTCGGACCGGAAGATTCTCATCAGGATTGCCAACACCGCCATCTCCGGGAAGTCCATTGAGCAGGTAAAAGAGAAGCTTGACAGCATTATTGTCGATGCGGTCATGGCAGTGGCCGAAAAGACGGATGGCAAAGTCCTGGTTGACAAAGACGATGTGATGATCAAGAAGCAGAAGGGACCGTCCATGGATGACGCAGAACTGATCCATGGCGTTGTCATCGACAAGACCCGGATCCATGTGGGTATGCCAAAGAAGATCACGAAGGCAAAAGTTGCCTTGATCGCAACCCCGCTGGAAGTTACAAAGACCCAGATTAAAGCGAAGATCAGGATCTCCACAACAGACCAGATCAATGCCTTCAGCACGCAGGAGCATGAGGCATTAAAGAAACTCGCCGATACGATCATAGCGAGTGGCGCAAATGTTCTTCTCTGCCAGAAAGGAATTTCTGATATCACCCAGTTCCATCTCGCCAAGGCGGGCATACTGGCAATCGAAGATGTGTCCGAGAGTGATATGAAGTATGCAGGCCGGGCGCTTGGCGCAACCATTGTCAATAAGATCGAGTCCCTTGGCGCAAAAGATCTCGGGGCAGCAGACCTTGTTGAAGAGGATACCGAAGGCAAGGTGACCCGTATTTCCGGGTGCAGGAACCCGAAGACCACGACCATCCTGCTCCGCGGGACAAGCGACATTCTGCTCGACGAGCTCGAGCGGGCCGTTGTCGATGGCACCCGCGTCGTGATGGATGCCATGGAAGACGGCACCTATGTGGTCGGTGGCGGAGCAGTCGAGATCGAAATTCTCATGAAAATCCGCGAGTACGCCCAGACAATTGGCGGGCGAGTCCAGATGGCGATCGAGGCGTATGGAGCCGCATACGAGTCCATCCCGAGGGCACTTGCAGAGAACTCCGGTTTCGACCCGATCGATACGCTGGTCGAGCTCAAGAATATCCACGCCATGGGCAGGAAGAATGCCGGCCTGAATGTCTACACGGGCAAAGTCATTGACATGCTCGCTGAGGGGGTTATTGAACCCCTCAGGTCCAAGCGCCAGTCCATCCAGAGCGCTTCAGAGACCGCTGTCATGCTCATCCGCGTGGATGACATGATGATCTCGCAGTCCCAGAACTGATTCCTCGATCTGGCTGAAACCGGGCATGGGACACACCGGTCCCCTTTTTTTTCAGAAATGATTGAGCCAGTTCACGGAACTCCATGGAGTCCACAAAAATATGACAACGCGGTGAAACGCGGATGACGGGACATAGGCGGGGTTTTGGTATCACATCCGCATGGTTATCATCCGGTGCTGCCAATCCTTGCAGGAAGACCGGCATGGGTTCCCGTATGATAACAAAAATGCAGCACCAACGAAGGATCAGCGGGAGCGGTACATGACACGTAGGGTTAGCGGGGGGTGCACCGTGTGCGGTTCCTCATGCAAAACCGTTCATGCAGCCTGCGATCAGCCAGTGAGACACACCGTACCTGACACCACCGGCAACGGCGCACTATGACGACCTTTTTACCCGGGAATCGCATATGATACCTTCAGTCATTTCCGTTCGTTCTCCCTTAAGACAGCTTCCCCTTCGGAATTTTACCTCATACGGGCCAGAAAAGCCAGATTATACCTATGCACACTACCGCAATACCGATAAGGAACTACCACGTCTTCCAGACCGGGTGGGTTTCACGAATATCATAGGTGCCCAAAAGTTCATCCTCGTGTCTTCCCATGAACCATTCCCATACCGCAAATGTCATGGGGTCATCAGAGCAAACCCTTTCTCGAATCGATGAGTTCTATCGTATAGTGGTGAGGGTAATTACTCTTCTTGAACGGGGCGGTTCCCATGATGTAAAAACCGAACCGGGTCTCCCGGACCGGTTGCTGTAGAGAAAATTCAGCATGGCACTGATAGACGGGGAGGATTTCCGGGAAAGGTTATGAAAACGAGCAATCTCGCTCGCTGTCACGCAGGCCCGGGAGAGATGATTCCCAAGCAGATAACTGCAGATAAGATGAGCGCAATCATATCTCCTGCAGGAATCAACACCCCGATGTCCCATTTCTGTTCCCGTGTTCCTTTTATTATACCTGATTGCTGCTTCTGCTGATAGCGTTATGTATAGTTCTCAATTTTTACAATGCGAAAAAAATCCTTCCTGGATGGCGCAGCCTGTCCGACATCCACAAGGAGGTCATGCTCGTTGAGGGGACTGCCGATATCCGGACTCCCGATCAGATCCAGGTTAAGATAGCCGGGCAGATCAACGGCTCGTGGGTACTGCGGTTCAAAGGTGTTCCGCATTTTGGATCACGGTATGCCCCGGGTGAGTACGGGAAGAACACCCAGGACTTCCTCGGGATGAACGAGCCCCCCCTGAAACAATAATTTTTTTTTATCACGGGGTTTCCCCGGTCATATCCGAGCCGGGAGAATTCCGAATAATAAGGTACTATTCAGTCCAGTTGCTGTTCTCCGAGTAAAACGTGAATTATGGAACCTGCGAACCATAAGGCCGCATATAACCTGGTACAAACGGATGGATATACATCACGGCTGTTATGACCCGGAAACCATCTCCCACCTCTTTTTTATCCTTACCGCCAATATTCCTGCATGGAACGTTCCCGTCATGGAGAAGAATCAGGGAATCTCAATCTCCTGATCATCTCCATCTCTCTTGCTGTCTTTATGTCCTCACTGGACGGCACTATCGTGAATATCGCACTGCCGACCATCTCGACAGATTTCAATCTCTCATCAAGCACCGTGAGTTGGGTTGCGACCATCTACCTCCTGGTGCTGGCCGGCTGTGTCCTCATATTTGGCAAACTGGCCGATCGTATAGGGTTCAAGAAGATCTTCCTTTTAGGATTTATCATCTTCACGCTCGGATCGTTCTCATGTGCCGTTCTGCCGGATCTCCTGAATTCATTCTACGTGCTTGTCGGCTCGCGTGTCTTCCAGGCAATCGGCGGTGCCATGATAACAGCGATTGCACCGGCCATGATCACCGCGTTCATCCCCATGTCGCAGAAAGGAAAAGCCATGGGTGTCGTCATGACTGCAGCTGCTCTCGGGACCGCAATCGGGCCTACCATAGGCGGGGTGCTCACCCAGTACCTATCCTGGCACTGGATCTTCTTCATCAATGTACCAGTGGGCATCATTGCTCTCCTCCTGGGTGCAAAAGTCATTCCAAAGAACAGTCCTGTTGGCAAATCGGCGGGTTTCGACAAAGCCGGCGCGATGCTGATCTTTGTCGGGCTTGCGGCCCTGCTCTTTGCGGTATCCGAAGGTATCTCGCTTGGCTGGACTTCCCCGGTCATCCTTGGATCCCTCGCGCTTGCCATCATCACGCTCGGGTACTTTGTCCTGCACGAACTCCGGGTGACCGATCCACTCCTTGAGCTCCGCCTCTTCAGGAACAAAAATTTCCTCATGACCAACCTCATCATGGCCCTGGTCTTCTTCAGCTTTGCCGGCATCAACTACCTGCTCCCGTTCTATCTCCAGTACGTGAAAGGGTACGGCGTCTCGGATTCCGGCCTCATCCTCACCTCTCTTTCGGTTGCCATGATGGTTGCCGGCATTATTTCCGGCATGCTCTACAACCGGGTTGGCGGCAGGAAACTCTGTATTGTCGCGGGTATCCTGCTCGTCATCGGGTACTTCTTGATGACACTCCTCCGGATAAACACTCCGACCAGCTTTGTAACCCTCACCCTGCTCATCCTGGGATTCAGCCTGGGACTGATGATCACGCCGGCCTCGAACATGATCATGAATTCCGTAGGGAAGCAGTACCAGGGCATGGTCTCCAGCCTTACGAGCCTGGAGCGGTTCGCTCCCTTAACCCTTGGCATTGCCTTTGCAAACCTGGTCTTCATGCAGGGTATCGCAACAATTGCCGGCCACCGCGGGATCACCGAAACAGCACCGGCAAAAATCCAGATGGAACTGATGACGGCAGGGTTCGATCTGGCCTTCTTTGCTTCGCTCGTTGTTGCGGTCATCATTCTCATCCTCGCCATCTTTGCAAAGCAGGAAGTGCACCCTGACTACCTGTCGGGCGAGGATGAGGATACAAAAACCATAATTCTCTGAAAACTCTTTTTTATCCCCCGGGAAAAATGGGGATCTTCCGGATACCTGGTACGAAACGTTATACTCTTGTACTATCCATTCTCAAAAACGCGTTGATGCGTAAAAACGGTACCAACGAGAACCGGGTTTGCCCGTAAGATCTTATATCCTTACTACGGACCAGGTTTATGTCGGAGGATCGAGAGGATGCAATCGTATGCCCACAAATAAGCGGATATGCAATATTCTGGTAATCTGCCTAATCCTCATCGGATGTGCGGTATTTGCCGGATGTACCCAGAAGGAACCGGATACTGCGGTCGTGAAAACGGACGCCGGGTATGTTTCAGGAATAAACCAGGATGGCCTCCGGGTGTATCATGGCATCCCGTTCGCCGCTCCTCCGACCGGCGACCTGCGCTGGAGACCTCCCGCGCCGGTACAACCATGGGATGGTGTCAGGGTGACAAAGGAGTATTCAGCAACCTGTCCCCAGCCGGGATCTACGGCTCCTCTGAACATGAGCGAGGACTGTCTGTATCTCAATGTCTGGACCCCCGCGAAGAATACTGATGAGAAACTCCCGGTCATGGTCTTTTTCTATGGCGGGGGATTTGGCGATGTGGCGGGCTCCATACTGCTGTATAACGGGACAACCCTTGCAAAGAACGGAGTCATTGTAGTCACGCCAGACTATAGGGTCGGCGCTCTCGGGTTCCTTGCCCATCCCCAGCTCTCGAACGAATCTGTGCATAACAGTTCGGGCAACTACGGGATTCTCGACCAGCAGGCTGCCCTGCGCTGGGTTCAGCGAAACATCGGGGCGTTTGGTGGCGACCCGTCGCAGGTCACTATCTTCGGGCAGTCGGCCGGGGCGGAGAGCACCCTGATCCATGTTGCCAGCCCCGAAAGCAAAGGGCTCTACCGGCAGGCCATTGTTGAAAGCGGTCCCTTCTGGGCGCACGGGGCGATCATCAATGCCACGCACTCAAAATCAGAGGCCGAGCAGTTCGGGGTGGATTACGCGTCAAGCCTCGGATATTCAGGGCCGGATACAATTGCCCGGATGCGGGAGGTCAGTCCCGAAACCCTGATCAATGCAACCCCCTGGCCGGCATCCTCGTTCTGGAACACTCATACCATCCAGTTCGAGCCAACGATTGACGGGTGGATCCTTCCCGACACCCTCGATAACATGTACCTGCAGCACCGCGAGAATCCGGTCCCCCTCATGATCGGAAACAATGCCAATGACGGGACAACGCTTTCCGCAAATGCCAACATGACCGTTCCGGAGTATACTGCGTTCCTGAAGAGCCGGTTCGGAAAGGATGCCGGTGTGGTCCTCGCAAAGTATCCTGCAAATTCTACCGCCGAGGTTCAGCTCAGGTTGGCGCAGATCATGACGGATTATGACTTTTCCGATTCGGTGAAATTTGCAGCAGGTTCTATGGGGGACATACGCCCCGATACCTACATGTACCGGTACTCATACATCCTTCCCGGGCAGCCCAACGGGGCGTTCCATGGTAGCGAAGCTCTCTTACTGTTCGGGGTCCCAAAAATACAACCGGATCCGGCGGTTGCTGCGAATGTCGTGGATCTCTGGACACGCTTTGCCAAAACGGGGAACCCGAATGGCGGGATGAATGTGACCTGGCCGAACTACACACGGAAACAAGGCCGGTATCTCGAGATCAACGTCACCCCTTCGGTCATTGGTCCTTCCGGCCCGTTGACCTCATCCGGATCGAAAACCTGGAAGTTCGTGGTATTCGGGGATTCACCTGACCCTGACAAGAATACGACCGTGGGTGTCAGTCCCGAGCTTGGTACGATCTCGACTGCGATTGCCGCTGAGAATCCGGATCTCGCCATCTATGTCGGAGACCTGATCAACGGCTGGATGTTACCCAATACATCCTCTGTGCGGGGTAACTACCCGGCCCAGTTCGCCAACTGGACAAAAGGGGTATCGCCGATTCACAACTACCCGGCGGGAACCGGTATCCCGATTTATACCGTCAGAGGAAATCACGAAGCCGCACTGGATACTACCGCAGCCAACCTCACCGGCACGTATATTGCAACCGTTGCTTCCACAATGCCGGTAAACGGACCGCCCGGGGAAGAGAAACTGACGTACTCGTTCACCCACAAGGGTGCAAAATTCATTGCAACCGACGATTACATTGCGCATAACGGGATCAAAGAGACCGTGAACCAGACATGGGTCAATGCGCAGCTCACGCAGGAGACAAAACCCTTCATGTTTGTCTTCGGGCATTCCCCGGTCTACTTCGTGGAACACGATGAAGACGATTATCTCTTCAGTCTCGGGGTCCATCCCGTCGAGGCCGGCCTCTTCTGGCAGAGCATGGTGGACAATAATGTTTCCGCGTATTTTTCCGGGCATACCCATATGTATGTCAGGGGCGCATCGCAGGGATTGCAGCAGATCATCAGCGGGAACGGCGGGGCAGAGATGGGGGCGTTCAATACTTCGCTCGTTGATCCGGTCCTTACGCTGGAATACCCAACAAAAAATATTGCCCAAGATGATCAGCAGGTCGGTTACCTTGTCGTCACGGTTCACGAAGACCTTGGAACCTACGACGGGGTCCAGAAACTGTACAATGCAACGACCCGGTCCTGGGAGACCGGGGATAGATTCACGATACGGGCCCGGTGAGACGCAGGATATCCCGGCCGGGGGAGGTACCAGCCCCCGGCTGCAGGAGACCGGTCCGCCACCGGTTCCGGTATCAATCCTCTCCATTCGCTGTCCCAGGATCCTGACCGTGATGAGCGGCAACCCTAACGTACTTTTTTCAACCGTCTGAAAAATCCAGAATGACCGGAAGATCATATTCTGGTATCTCTTGGCACTCTTTTTAAAAAGGAGGGAATAATCAGATCAGTTCTCTTCGTTATGGGGTTACATTCCGGGTGAGAGTAACTCCCGCCGGAAGCCTGGCCGGACCAGGTCCCAGATATGGTATTTTCGGAACCGGTTCTATGGTGACTGCCCAGCTCCCGGGATTATTCCGGCCGAGCACGTTCAGGAAATAGATGCCGCTTTCGGGAATGGTAATGAACGTGAACGGGTGGGGTGAGAGAGCGCCAAAATCCGGCTGGATATACGTGTTGTTGGCATCCATAAGGGGTGTGCCGTTGCCAAACCCGAGGAAGTAGTAGGGGGAGGCGAGGCCGGTTTCGTTGCGTTCAAAGAAATATTCCCCGCGTTCAAGGTAGAAGACCGGTGTTACCTGGGTTCCCGAACCCGAAAGGTTCACCGGTGTTTTTAAGGGATTTGTTGTGACCAGAGGAGCAATGTCTGCAGTCCACCGGCCGCTGCCGGATACGTTGAGCTGGTAGGTATCTTTCTGGGGTGCCTGAAATGCTACCGATCCTGCGAACGGGCCGGTTGTGTAGAACACGGTAGCTGCCACGTATCCACCTGACAGGTTAGCAAAGTCCAGTTCCATCTTGTCTGCATCCTCAGTCCGGACCGATACAACAATCACACAGGGATCGAGTGAGAGGGTAGTATTCGGGTGGCTGTCGGAGAGGGTAGCGGGAAGGTTTGCCGGTGCGGGTGTCACGGTGGCCGGAGTTGTTGTTGCAGGGGACTGGCTTGTGCAGCCGCAGGCAAGAACCCCGATAACAAGAAGGATAGCTATACCGATGAGGAATCTCATACGATACAAAAAAATGTTCCGGATCGCAAAAAAGGTGTTGTATTTTCACCCTGTTATCCACCGGCCTTCGGGAACTAATCCTGAAGACTCCACCTTTATCTCACATCCCTTACCATCATTGGGTTGTATGATGCATTCTCTCGCAGACAAAGCAAAGGGATTTCTCTTAAATCCTGTTGAGACGTTCCAGAAGTCGAAGACCGATGAAACGGGTGCTGTGTTCACCTACTTTGCGGTACTTCTTCTCTTCAATGCCGTCCTGTCGGCACTGGTTGTTGCGCTCGGGTTTGGCGGCATGGAGAAGATCTCCGGCATGAGTTTCGGGCTTGCTTTCCCGGTCATGGTCTTTTTCATGGTGTTTATAGGCGGGTTCATCTGCACACTCATCTTTGCTGCCTGGCTCCACCTCTGGGTATACCTTTTCGGAGGGCGCAAGGGGATCATGCAGACCATAAAAGCGATCCTGTACGGGAACACGCCCCGTCTCCTTTTCGGGTGGATCCCCTTTGTCGGCATCTTCTTTGCCCTCTGGTCGCTCGTGCTTAGCATCCTGGGCATCCGCGAGTACCAGGAGCTCAGTACCGGTAAACTGATCCTGGTTGTTGTCATTGCCGTCGTCATCCCGGTTGTTGTCCTCATCCTGGTTGCCGCGTACTTCATTACTTCCTTTATGACCACCACGGCACTCCCGTTCCCCTCAGGAAACCCCATCCCACCCCTAAACTCCTGATAAGCCGGGATCAGGAACTCATTTTTCGGGATTGCCGTAAGTTGCATATCCTTGCCACCGGTTACATGACCGGGTGTGTTCAGTTTTCGTATCCGGATACAACCACCCGATTATCTCCCGGATGAATCTGCGGCAGAACGAAAATTGGAAAACCTCACCCACTCCATATCCATCGTTTTAAATTCAACAAATGAGAAAATACAAACCTTAAGGAGATCCAAAAAATGTCATTTATCATATCCCTCTATGTCCAGGAAGGCATTGTTATGGCAAGTGACAGCCGGCTCACGCTGACCCATACCGAGCAGCGGGGAAACCAGCAGGTTCAGATCTCTGTTCCCCAGTCCGATGCGAATTACAAGACCTTCCTTGCCCCGGGAAATATCGGTATCTCCACGTACGGGGCCGCCGATATCCAGGGTGTTCCCATCAGCGGCTACATTGATTCGTTCATCACCGAAAAATTTTCCGGGCCAGCTGTCGATGTCAATGCTGTCCCGAAGCTGCTCATCGATTATTTCCGATCCCTCCCATTGGTCCCCGATACCGGGTTCCATGTTGCCGGCTACAGCAAGAAGAACGGGAAACTGATCCCCCACCTCTGGCGGCTCATTCTCATCAACGGTACCTGGACGGAGATCAACAAGCCCGGCGATCAGGGAGCTGCCTGGGAAGGAGAGAACGACGTCATGACCCGGCTCATCCAGCCGGTCAGTCTCATGGGGCCGGATGGGAGTGCAACCCCGCTTCCGCCATCGGTGATCAACTGGCAGTTCTTTACTCTGCAGGATGCCATTGATTTTGCCATCTACGCGGTGAAGACCACCCGCGACACTATGCGGTTCCAGACCCGGCTCAAGACGGTTGGGGGACCCATTGACGTGCTCGTGATAAAACCGGACCGGGCCTTCTGGGTCCAGAGAAAAGAACTGCATGCCGAGGATAATGTGCTGTCGTTCTGAGGTATTCACTTCCATTTCCCGGAGAACCATTCAACCGGGTATGTAGTGGATAAGGGCTGCGACTCCACGTGCATTCATCTGTTGAATTATGAGGATTTTGAATCACAATCCATCATTCCGATCCGAGACTGGCACGCATTATCTTTTTCTGGAAAAACTGACAGGGCATGGCCACTTCAGTCAACCTGAAAATCTACAGACGCAGGAACATAGCCGAAACGGTTTTTTCAATCTTGAAACGATTGTTTGGAAAACCAATCCAACCCCGGTCTTACCGACAGCAAAGTAAGGAAATCAAATTGCAATGCATCATTTTTTTTATCTCGATCATTTCTTCAAAAACCAGCAGGTATTCAATGTGATTTGAGGTTTCAACAGAGCCTTTCTTTAAAAAATCATGCCCTTCCAAAAACCCGCGTCATATCATGAAGATACCCGGCAATCTCTTTTGTCATAGGTTCTTCAACCCTCCATCTCCAGTTGCCCTCATCCGTTCCCGGGGTATTCATCCGGGCTTCTTCCCCAAGACCAAGGATGTCCTGGAGGGGAAGAATCACCGTATCTGCAACTGACATCATGGCGAGGCGTATAAAAACTTCCGGGAGTTCATCTGCGGAGTATTCCCTCCCCAGATATTGGAAAAGCCTGCGTTTATCTTCGGGCGTTGCATGATGCTCGAACCATCCCCGGACCGGGGAGTTGTCGTGCGTTCCCGTGTACAGGACAAGTTCCCGTGACAGGTTGTGGGGTGCATGGGGATTTTTCGAGGTCTCATCCGTGAACGCAAACTGCAGGACTCTCATGCCCGGCAGATGGAATTGTCGCATGAGATCGTGCACGTCCGGAGTTATTACCCCCAGGTCTTCTGCAATTACCGGAAAGGCAGAGAATGTTGTTTTCATCATCGTTAAGAATTGTTCACCTGGTGCCCTGACCCATGTACCCCGTGTCGCATCAGTTGCATCCGCAGGAACTTCCCAATAGGCAACGAGCCCCCGGAAGTGATCGATTCGTACGGTGTCAAACAGGGCGAAATTCTGTCTGAACCGGCTAATCCACCAGGAGAAGCCTGTTCGCTCATGTTCCTGCCAGTGGTAGAGCGGGTTTTTCCATAACTGCCCTGTTTTGCTGAAATAATCGGGAGGCACTCCGGCAACAACGGTTGGTTTACCATGAGCATCAAGCCGGAAAAGGTCCGGATGTGCCCAGACATCGGCGCTGTTATGGTTCACATAGATTGGCATGTCGCCAATCAGGAAGATTCCCTTGTCCAGGCAATACCGGTGAAGTGCCTTCCACTGGTTAAAAAAAATGAACTGGAGGAACTTTTCTTTTTCAATCTCATCCCGTAATTGATTTTTTATTTCTTCAAGAGATTCCCCATCACGTTTTTTTATCTTTTCCGGCCAGGTGTCCCAGGTAGTATCCCCAAAGTGACTGGTGAGAGACTGGAAGATCGCATAATCTTCAAGCCATCCCGACTGATCACGGCAGAACTTCTGATAATGAGGACTTGCCTGGATCGTATCGCTGCTCACATGATAGGCCCGGGAAAAAAGGGTTTTTTTATACCGGCTTGCTCCCTCATAATCCACGCAGTTCTTGGGAAAAGCCGGGACATCTTTGCAATCGCTCATCTCAAGAAAACCCTCCCGGATCATCAGTTCTGGGCTAATCAGTCCGATATTTCCGGCAAATGCGGACGAGCTCATGTAGGGGGAGTTATCATAGAGGGGGGCGGTGGGAGTTAAGGGAAGGATCTGCCAGTATTTCTGGCCGGCATCCTGCAGAAAATCAGCAAACCGGTATGCCGGGGGCCCGAGATCCCCGATTCCAAATGGGGAGGGGAGTGAGGTCACATGGAGCAGGATACCGCTCCCGCGGCAACTCATACACCCGCCTCCAATGTACCCTGATGTTGGCATTTTGTTTGTTCCGGCTGCAGCCCCGTCATTTTTTCCACCAGTGTTATTCACTGCACGAAACTCCAAGCCAGGTTCCCAGTTCCTTAAAGTGTGAGATCCAGCGGACTGCACGTGAATCCCCCTCACCGACCCTCTGCTTCATGAATGCCAGCTGCTTCTTGCCGCAATAAAAATAATCATTCTGGCATTCCCAAAGTTCGTAGTTGAGGGAGAGGGGTACAAGAATTTTAAATAGATCAATGATCTCCTCCATTGCAATGATATCATCCGGTACGCAGGAGAGTTTTTTTGTAAGGGAGGCAATCCGTTTTGAGGCAGTAAAATTCAGGGTACTGCGGTCCGGCGAGAACTGCCCGTGGATCATCTCATTGACCAGGTGTTGGATTTTCTGGGGGTCACCCCCCTCCGAGAGCGTCTGGTTGAGATCCCGGTTGAGGATGTACCAGACCGGGTCTTCGAATACTCTGGGGACCGGTATCTGCATCTCCCGCATTGCGTGAATCAGGCTGATCTGCTGACGGTAGATCTGCCGGAAGGAAGAATCCAGGTCTTCGAGGGTTGATTCCAGGAGCCGGAAGAGGGTCTCCCGCTGCCCGTCCCTGAAGAGATGCCAGAGAGAATAGGTGGATGTGCCAAATTCCGTTTCCAGGCTCCGGACCAGAAGCGGTATATCTGCGGTTCTAAAAGCGGCTTTGAAACAGTCCTTCATCATGGTGAATGAGACATCACCGGTAAATTCCCGTATGCCCCCCAGGAATTCATAGGTGCCGAGATGAAGGACAGCAAATTCAAGGATTTTCTCTTCACCGGTGATATCCGACCGGAGATCCAGCGTCCCCGTCACCATCCGGATCTTACCGGACTCGGATTTTTCAACGGATTCAGCCAGTTTCGTAAAATGCCTGATAGCCTGTGTATCCGGGTTATCCATAATGAGAGCGGAGACGGCGTAGTTGAAAACGATCCTGTTGAGATCAATCATCGATCTCGCAACATTGTTCCGGTAGATGGCTGCACCATCCCCGTGTTCGGGAATATTGCTCTGTGCTTCAAGCAGGTATGAGATAAAGACGGGCTCAAGATCAATACCGGAAACCTCGCGTGCGAGCTGCATGGCACGACACGCATATTTCATCACCTGGACCGATTCAATCCCGGAAATATCATCAAAAAACCATCCGCAGCTGGTGTACATAAGCATGGCATGCCGCTGCATTTCCAGAAGACTGATCACCCGGCTTTTTTCCTTATCTGAAAGAATCCGGGTTGCATGGTTTGTGAAAAACTGTTCACGGATATACGGTGAGCGATCAAGGATGACCTTGATATAATCGTCTCTGGCCTTCCATGGATCGGAAACATACCCGCTCATCCCTTTTTCATAAAGAGGGGCAAGTTCATCGCGCAGCCAGTCCATGGCCGCACGTAACGGACGCCTCCAGGTCTGCTTCCATTCCGAGTGAGAAACTCCGGTCCCCCCGGAGGGTGTCTCCGTTGGCCGTGTCGGGTTCCGGGGAGGGGAATCAGTCCCCTTTAGTATCGTTCCCCGGGTGGTGCAGCCACAGTCATTCCTCCACCGCTCGATCCCGTGGAGACAGCTCCAGGAGGTGTCCTCTCTGATCTCAACCTCATGTGTCGGGGGATGGATGGATAAGTATTCCCCGAAAAGGGTGAGGGTGGCCGGTTTTGTCTTGTCCACGATGTACAGGGCATAGGCAAGTGCCATGTCCGCAAACCGGTGATGATGCCCGTACGTTTCACCATCGGAAACAACACTGAGAATACCGGATCCCATTGGGAACCGGGAAACGGAGCGCACCATCCTCCCGGCAAACGCATCCCCATTCTCCAGAAGGCTGCCAAATGCCAGCTCCTGGCCAATGGCATCATCCAGAAAGAAGATGGCAATGGATTTTCCGCCGGGAAGCCGGCAGGTATAGGGCATGGAGCAGTCAAGGGTCTCCCGGCTCACGTCCTCCCAGCGGGGCTCGGTTACCTTTTTTACCCGTAATACCTGGGATGGTGAGAGAATGGTGAACAGAATTCCCTGTTCGGAGAGCAGCTCCAGCGTTTCAGAATCTGCTGCCGTTTCCGGCAGCCACATGCCCTCAGGAAATCTCCCGAACCGGTGAACAAAATCCTGTATTCCCCATATTATCTGGGTGCGTTTGTCCCTCTGGCTGGCAAGGGGCATGATGATATGGTTGTATGCCTGAGCAATCGCAGATCCGTGCCCGGAGAACCGCCGCAGACTCTCTTTATCGGCTTCGAGAATTGCAGAATAAACCTGCGGGTTCTTCTCTTCCAGCCACTTCAGGAGCGTTGGCCCGAAATTGAAACTGATCGCGGCATAGTTATTGACGATACCGATAATCCTCTTGTCTGCATTGAGAATGCGGGATGCGGCATTGGGGGCATAACATTCTGCAGTGATCCGTGCATTCCAGTCATGGTACGGGTACGCGGAATCCTCCACTTCGACTTCTTCAATCCAGGGATTTTCCCGGGGCGGCTGGTAAAAGTGACCATGAATACAGATGAATTTCTCCATTTCATGATCCTCCATAACAGCATCCAGCAGATCGTATCCCTGGCTTTTTTTCGTGAAGTACCCCTAGTGAAGACAGGAGCCGCATTGCAGAATGTGCGGATGTGTTCATACCATTCAGCGGCGAAATTGGATACACAGGAATGCAGAACCCGCACTTCAGGTATGACCAGAGGTACCTGATTCCCCTTGCCTTTGTTCCCATGCTTTTTTCAGGGCTGGATCGTATCCCCGCCGTACGTACTCCTTGAGCATACGGCGGGCTGAAAATCGCGGGGCCGTACATTTGATAGCCTCTTTCATCATCTTCACCCACAGGTGCGGGATCCCGTCGTCAGTCTGCATATAATACAGCGGAACAACTTCCCGTTCAAGGAGCCCGTACAGCTGTTCAGCATCCTGCCGGTCATGATTCTGGCCGGGCAACAGATCCCCAAATGCCCAGCCGTTCTTCCCGGAATATGCTTCCGGCCACCAGCCGTCGAGGACGCTCATGTGCATAACACCGTTTAAGGAAGCTTTCATGCCACTGGTACCGCAGGCTTCCATGGGGGGAATGGGATTGTTGAGCCAGACATCAACCCCGTGGACCAGATACTGGGCCATCTGCTCCCCGTAATCCTCGACAAAGGCAATCCTTCCGCCAAAGTCCTGCTGGAGGGCATACCGGTATATCTTCTGGATGATCCGCTTCCCTTCCTCATCCGCCGGATGGGCTTTTCCCGCAAAGATGATCTGGACCGGTTTCCAGGGATTGTTCACAATCTTCTTGAGCCGCTCGATATCCTGGAAGATGAGATCTGCCCGTTTGTACGTGGAAAATCTGCGGGCGAACCCGATCGTGAGCGCGTTCGGATCGAGAAGCGCTCCTCCGGAAAGGACGTTTAAGGGATCGGTGTTCTCGCCCACCCACTTGCGCCGCTTATGCTCCCGGATCCGGTTGATAAGCTTCCGTTTGAGCTGGAGGTGAACGGCCCATAGTTCCTCATCCGGGATCTCGTGGATCAACTCCCACAGCTGAGGTTTATCATGCACGGTGCGCCACTGAGGACATGAGGGGGAAAAATACCTGTTCAGCAGGAGCTCCATTTTGGGATCCAGCCATGTCGGGACATGCACTCCGTTGGTGATATGGTGGATTGGGATCTCTTCTTTGGGAAGTTCCGGCCAGAGCGGTTTCCACATTGACCGGGCAACCTCACCATGTTTTTTGCTCACGCCGTTTCTGAACGCGCTCATCTTCAGTGCGAAGGCGGTCATGTTGAAGAGGTCTTGTGAAGCCTGGGGGGAATACCCCAGGGAAAGAAATTTTTCCCGGCTGATCCCAAGCAGGGGATAATAGTTTTTGAAATACTTGTCCATGAGGGTAGAGGAGAATGCATCATGTCCGGCCGGGACGGGGGTGTGGGTGGTGAAGATGGTCGTCTCCCGCACCCTGTCCGAAGCTTCTTCAAAACTCATGTTATCCAGGACATTCTCCCGGATGCGTTCAAGTATGGTGAATGCCGGGTGACCTTCGTTGAGGTGAACAATGGAGGGACGGACACCCAGCACGTCCAGCACGTAACTCCCGCCAATACCAAGAACAATCTCCTGCTTTAACCGTTGTTCATTGTCTCCGGTGTAGAGCCGGTACGAGATGGAACGGTTAGCAGGATCGTTCTCGGGAATATCGGTGTCCATCAGGAAGAGTGGGATCGTGCCGACATCGACTTTCCAGACCGCGACATAGATCGGGGGTTCGATAAATGGTATCCGCACAATCAGCTGGTCTTCATGATTATAGAGAACCCTCTGGATGGGTGCAGCATCCCGGTCCAGGATCTCCTTGATGTCCTGCTGCCAGCCGTCCGACCCGATATGCTGGTGGAGATAGCCTTCCGAGTACATGAATCCCACGGCAACAAGTGGAAGACCGAGGTCGCTTGACTCCTTGAGATGATCCCCGGCAAGAAATCCGAGACCTCCGGCATACAGGGGAAGGGAGTGCTGCAGCCCGTATTCCGCGGAAAAATATGCAATATTGAGATCATGGTTATGACTGCAGTGTTCAAGGAACCAGTTGTGTTTCCTCTGCATCTCATACCGGAAACGGATCATCACCAGATCGTAATGCCGCAGGTATGCGGGATTTTTCGATGCTGAAAGGAGCTCATCTTCAGGAAGGGCACGGAGCATCTTCACCGGGTTATGGATGCTCTCCACCCATGCCTGGGGATTCAGCCGCTTGAAAACCATTTTTACTGCGGGATTCCAGCTCCACCAGAGATTGTATGCGAGATCGATGAGGCCGTTAATCCGTTCGGGAACCTGCGGGAACATTTTTTTGATCTTATCGGGTGCCACGTCAATCCTCAGTAGTTGTGTAGTAGTTTCATCATCTTCTTAATAGTATGGGAGGCGGACAATACCCATGGTGATAAAGAAAACCGGGTTTGAGAAATGAATTTTTGTTCCGGGAAATGTATTGTGTCGATGAATATGTGACGATACCGTAAAACAGAAACGGCCGTTACCGATGGAGAGAGACCTTGGAGAGCCTCTATAGCAGAATCAGAACCCGCCCTCATGGAGTGGGACAATAAAACGTATGGACAAATGTGTGGATACGTTGCCCAACAATTCATGAGGTCAGATCACGAGTACCCGAATCAAAATAATGGTTATAAGGACCTGAGCAGTACCTGGTATCACTTTTTATGCACGCTTCTGAAGGCACATTTTCATGGCAGACCCTGCTTAATTTTTTTAATCGCTATCATGGGGTGTTAGTTGATGAGGCTACAATTGGATAATTATGCTACAAAATGCATGTACATGCTACAAAATTTTCACTTCTCCGACGTGATGGCCCGGAAAATACAATCAAGATGCGATTGCAAAATTCCGGGCAGGGGGTTGGGGGGTGATTGAAATTTTTTTGCCGGAGATTGATTGCGAATTTTTTTTATGCAAACCAGGTGCCACTCCAGGAATCTTCCTGACCGATTGCAATGTGATTCTCCTTCCCCCGACACGGATCACCAAAAAACTCCCAGCAGCCTCCGGCCTTATGGATCTCCTTTCATTTATGGCCCTTGTTGCAGTTGTTTTTGATTTCAGCGCAGCCGGCATCTTTCTGAATGGCAAATTTCCGTGAAAAAAGCAATACCTGTTGGGCTCAGGTCACATGCATACCAGGGTACTCCCCTCTATCCGGGATGGAGATAGATTTATATCCCTGTGATTATGTTATGTATCTTTGCTAGGCTGAGGACTTTCCACTCAAAAGTAACCGCGCCAGGGCGTACACGATTCCCAAACCTGCTGAATAACCCGTCACGTTCAATGATTTTCGTACTCCTCCAAGTGGCACCGATGGTCTGTCCCCACAGCCAGTCCGGGAGAAATTACTATGCCGCCGATCTGTTTTGGATTCGAGGTGCATCAGCCGTACCGGCTGAACCGCATGTTCTCGCCCCAGCCGAAAGTGAAAAAGAAAGACCTGTTCGATCACTATTTTGACGGGCTCAATAAGGAAATCCTCCTGCGTGTTGCAGAGAAATGCTACAATCCTGCAACCCGGATAATCCTTGAAAAACTGGATGATGGTTTTTCCTGTGCCTTCTCGTTGTCCGGAATTGTCATCGAGCAATTCGAGCGATGGAGCCCGGAGACCTTATCGCTGTTCGAGGAGGTTGCCCGGCATAAAAATACCGAGCTTATCGGGCAGACCTATTACCACAGCATTGCCAGTTGTTTTTCGGACAAAACTGAATTCGCTGAACAGGTTAAGATGCATTCCGACCTAATGTACGACCGCTTCCGGGTCCGTCCGGTTGTTTTCGAGAATACCGAATTTACCTTTAACAACGATGTAGCGGCCACGATCCGGGATATGGACTTTGCCGGCATTTTCACCGAAGGTGTTGACCGGGTTCTCGGATGGCGAAGTCCGGATTACCTGTACACATGCAAGGATCTGCCGGTTCTGCTCCGGAATACCAAGTTGTCCGATGATATTGCCTTCCGGTTTGCCAACCGCTCCTGGGATATGTATCCGCTGACAGCCAATACCTATGCCCGGTGGATTGCCGCGTCTTCCGGAGATATCATCAACGTCTTCCTCGACTACGAGACCTTCGGGGAACATTTCTGGCAGGAGACCGGAATTCTGGATTTCCTGCGGGCCCTGCCGGACGAGCTGAGTCAGCAGGGTGTTGAGACTCTGCTGCCATCCCAGGTTATCTCAAGGAATGAACCCGTTGACACGATCGATGTACAGGAGACGATATCCTGGGCAGATATCGAGAAAGATACATCGGCCTGGATGGGAAACGACCGGCAGAAGACTGCATTTCATGCAGTCCAGTCTGCCCGGCCATTTGCTGTGGATAAGCCGATCTGGCGCTATCTCCAGACAAGCGATCACTTCTACTACATGGCCTCCAAGTACGGCACGTGCGGGGAAGTGCACACGTATTTCAGCCACCATGATGCAGATGACGCGTTCAAGACCTTCATGAAAGTTCTCTCGGATTATGAATCCCGCACGATACGGGTGATGAAGAACCGCCGATCGGCAAAGACACTCCGGACCCTCGCCCCAGAGCAGGCATTCCATTTCGCAGGTCCGTCCGGCTTCATCGGCTATACCGCGTATAACCTGGACCAGTTTGAAGAACTGCTGTATGTTGTTCCGGCAGATTCGATCCAGTATCATCTCGACAGGGAGGATTTCCGGAACTGGATTATCGATGTGCTCGACGACATCCACCTGGCAGAAAGCCTGACCGGTTTACGAGAACGCCACGACCTGACAAATGCAATAAAAGAGCGGAGGGAACTGTTATGGAGTCATTTAAAATAGCTTTCTTCTGCTGGGAATCGATGTATGCCGAGCGGGTTGGCGGGCTTGCCGCTGCCGCCACAAACCTTGCAGAAACCCTGGTGAAACAAAACCACGAGGTACATTTCTTTACCCGCGGGAATATTCCCGACCAGACCGTCAAAGGTGTGCAGTATCACTATTGCAGGCCTGCCGGGAAAAATATCGTTGACTATTGCGATACGATGAGCCGGCTGATGGTGGAGCAGTTCCACGTGTACGATCGCTCCTGCAGGTTCGATTTCCTCCACTTCCACGACTGGCACCCGATCCAGGCGCTCCATCACCTCCAGAACAGGAACACGCTCCTGACATTTCATTCAACGGAATACGGGCGGAATGGAAACCAGTACGGGGACTGGTGGGAGTTCAAGGAAATTTCCGGCAAGGAGTGGTATGGCGGCCTGATTGCAAAAAGGGTTGCGGCGGTCTCGGCAACACTCAAGCGGGAAGTGATGCAGCTGTACAATATCCCTGACGAAAAGTGCGATATTATTCCCAATGGTGTTGTTCCGCGGCAATATCGTACGGAGATCGATCCCGGGGAAGTTAAAAAAGCGTACGGAATCCATCCCTATGCCCCGCTGGTCCTGTTTATTGGCAGGTTGGTATACCAGAAGGGGCCCGACCTGTTCATAGAAGCCGTCCGCCAGGTCTGTCAGTACCGCTGGGATGCAAAAGTCATTGTTGCCGGTGACGGCGGAATGATCCAGTATCTTCGTGATCGGGCAAAAGACCTGCCGGTCAATTTTGTCGGGTACATTCCGGATTCCGAATATATCCGGCTCCTGAATGCCGCAGATGTTGTCGTGATTCCAAGCCGGAATGAACCGTTTGGTCTGGTTCTTCTTGAGGCCTGGAGTGCAGAGAAAGGAGTTGTGGCATCGGATGTTGGCGGCCTGGGTGAGAATATCGATGCATTCGTGAACGGCATAAAGACCGAACCCACAGCGGAATCGCTTGCATGGGGCATCAGCACCATGATCAATGAGCCCTGGAATGCATCTGCCCAGGGAATGCGGGGGAGGAAAAAGGTGGATCGGCTGTTCCTGTGGGGGCCGATCGTGCTGAGACTGACGGATACCTACACACGGATTTCGGCATGAGACATGTCTCTGTACCACGTCCTCCTGCCGGTTTTCTCCACCCCATAAAGACGTGCGGAAAGATACCAGAGGTCCGTCTCTTTGTGAGAATATCATCCGGTACTTCAGCCGGGTTTCGGATCACCAGAACGGGAGACTGCACCATGAAGTATCAGGCATCCTCCTGCCCCGCCCCATTCACATGAGACCTGTTACCACCAGTGACCTGAATGCATTCGAAAAATTTCAAGGATACCATTGCTGCATCACCGTATATCTTTACGATCGGTGTTGCCGGGGACAGCGGATCGGGAAAAACGACGTTCACCCAGGGTATCCGGAGCATTTTTGGCAATGACCTGGTCTCCACAATCACCCTTGATGACTACCACAGTCTTGACCGGGAGGGACGGGTGAATGCCGGGCTGACGGCACTCGATCCGAAAGCGAACCGGATCGACCAGATGGAACGGGACCTCATCCAGCTCAGGCGTGGGGTTCCAATCGAAAAGCCCGTGTATAACCATACTGCCGGAACCTTTGATCCGCCCGTTATCTTCCGGCCCGGAAAGATACTCATTCTCGAGGGGCTTCACACGTTTTTTACACCCACACTGCGAAAATACCTGGATTTCACCCTGTTCGTGGATCCTGCAAAAGAAGTAAAATACGACTGGAAGATCCGCCGCGATATGAAAAAACGGGGATATTCACAGGAAGAGGTATACCAGGAAATCCTCCGTAGAGAGCCGGATTACCTGAGATATATCGATCCCCAGAAAGAATTTGCTGATGCGGTCATCGGTATCAGCTATTCACAGTATGGCAGGGTCCTGGGCGAAGAGCGCAATGTATACCGGGTAACGCTGAAACAGAACCGGATGAAACAAACTCTTGAGAATATCGATCTCTCGCTCGATCTCTATTCAATTCTGTCGCTCTCTGAACGGAATTTCTGTCTCATGTTCGAGACCGGCGAGTATGAGGGCCAGCGGATGGGACAACTCATCATTGACGGGGAACTCAGCGAGCATGTGGTAAAAAAACTGGAACGGAGTATCGAAGACCAGACCCGGGTCCGGCCCATCTCCCTGTTCAAAAACCGGGATTATGTGACCGCAGGGGACCTTGCCCAGCTGATTCTCTGCTGGCGGATCATCCACCTCCGGATCTTCATGGAAATGAGCCGGTGATGACCCTGCCGGAAGCATCCGGATATGATCCGTACCTCCAATCAGCGGTCATGGCTGCAAGGAATGAACAAGTGTGTACGGAACACGGGATGGAAACAAGATCTGTACAGTGCGGCTGGGACAATGAACATATACCTTGACAGGATATCATGAACGTAAGGAGGGAAGAAGGTTTGAAAACCATTGGCGTGCTGACGGGAGGAGGCGACTGCCCGGGACTCAATGCGGTGATCCGGGCTGTGGTGCGGGCAGGATTTGCCTACGATTTTGAGACACTCGGGATACGGAACGGGTGGCTCGGGCTCATTGACGGGGATGTGGAGCCGCTGACGGATTTCTCGGTCTCGGGCATCCTTCCCAAAGGAGGAACTATCCTTGGAACCTCCCGGACAAACCCCCTCGCAAACACGGCGGACTTCCAGAAAATCCAGCATAATATAAAAAAATACGGGATCCATGCACTGGTTGTCATCGGGGGTGACGGAACCCTTTCAGCGGCACGCGATGTGGCAAAACAGGGAATACCGCTCGTGGGTGTTCCCAAGACAATCGATAACGACATCAGCGGAACCGATGTCACGTTCGGGTTTGACACTGCGGTTTCTATTGTTACCGAAGCGATAGACCGGCTCCATACAACTGCCGAGTCCCATCACCGGATCATTGTTGTTGAAGTGATGGGGCGCAACGTTGGCTGGATTGCTCTTACGGCGGGAATTGCCGGGGGGGCGGATGCAATTCTTATCCCGGAAGTTCACTTCACCATGGACGAGGTCTGCCGGAAACTCCGGGCCCGGTACGAGGCCGGGAAAAAGTTCTCCATTGTCGTTATCGCCGAAGGGGCACACCGGGAGGACATCGGTGTTCCGCCTGTACCCGAACATGACCGGGATGAATGCGGTCATGAAAAATTCGTTGGTGTGGGGAACATGCTGGGAAAGGAACTGGAACGATGTCTCGGGGTCGAGACGCGTGTCACTACACTCGGGCATGTTCAGCGGGGTGGTTCGCCCACTGCGTATGATCGCGTCCTTGCCACCCGTTTCGGTGTTGCTGCGGTTGAGCTGATCCATGCCGGCGATTTCGGCAAGATGGTTGCCCTGCAGGGAAACCGCATCACATCGATCACGCTTGAGTCTGCCGTCCAGCAACTCAAAACGGTTGACCCCGCATTCTATGAACTCGGGATGATGGTTACCGGCGGGAAAAAATGAGCGTGAAACAACCCTCATTCCGGAAACTGCACAATGGCCCGGTCCGTCCGTCCCGCTGGACCGGCCCTCTTCCCGGCCCTGATGTCCGGACCGCAGAAGATCTTAAGGATGTGCTCGCCTATCCGGGTTGCGGGGTTGCCGGGCCGGTCTATTCTATGTACCGCAACGTGGCCCGGACTCCTGAAGACCTCCTTTGGATGCAGAGCCGGGAGCTCCGCTTCGATATCACGGTTATCCCCCCGTGCGATCTCTGCGGGGAGTATATCAAGACCAAGGGACATTACCACCCAAAAGACCCGTCGGGCACCGGGTACCCGGAGATCTATGAGGTTCTTGCCGGAGAGGCGCATTACCTTATCCAGACCGATACTTGTTCCGATGTTGTCCTGATATCCGCACGGGCCGGGGATGTTGTCGTCGTACCCTCCGGGTATGGGCATGTGACGATCAATCCCTCCAGAAGATCGGTGCTTGAGATGGCAAACATCGTATCTTCCCGGTTCTCCAGCAGGTACCGTGAGTACGAAGAACAGCACGGCGCTGCCTACTATGAGATGGTAAACGGAGAATTCGTAAAAAATCCGGCATATGCGGATGTAATGCCGCTACGGCTTGTCCAGGCAAAACCGCTCGTTGATCTTTCCGATACGATCCCCGATCCATTATACAACCTGATAGAGCAACGGGCATCCATCCTGGACTTCCTCAATTATCCGGAAAAATACGAGTCATTGTTCCGGGATCTTTACCCATAGCCCTGTACCCAGGCGTAGTCTCCGTGCGCCACGTATCAGTCCGTGCGTCACTCGGGTTTACGGGATACAGGTCCTCTCCCGGCAGGACAATAATCCTGATATGTCTCTGCATCCAACGACTACACAGATACTCCGGGCAGTGAACAGGCAGATCCGGTACTGCTGCCCGATAATGAGGCGGAAGGCGAAAAAATAATGCTGCTTAAAGAATTCCTTGTCGACTCAGGAACGGAAAAAAACCTGACTGATCTGATTGTATTTTTCAGCGAACAGGCCCGGAACGTTAAACACGGGTTTTTCTGTACAATCCCGAGAACCCCGTCCGAAGAGATAACGCGCAACCAGTTCGGCGAAGAACAGATGGCTCTCGACAAGTATGCCGATGATGTTTTTATCTCCGGTCTTAAGAAAAGCCGCCTGGTACGATATATCGCAACGGAAGAGCAGGACCAGATTATTGAAGTCGAACATCCGAAGAACGAGTTCGGGGTAGTCATCGATCCCCTGGATGGTTCTTCCCTGATTGACGTGAACCTCTGTGTGGGTTCCATTATCGGCATCTATCCCGGTCATGTCCTGGAAAAGGGACGGACCATGGTCGCGGCCCTTTACATTCTCTACGGCCCGCTCACAACCTTAACCTTCACCACCGGAAAAGGCGTGCACGAGTTCGTTATGAGAGACACCGGTGAATTCGTGCTGAGGCACAAGGACTTACGGATTCCGGACGGGAAGATCTATGCCCCCGGTGCGCTCAGAAAGGATTACCTTCCCGCCCATGCCCAGTGGATTGAGTCCCTTGAGGGTGCCGGGTACAAGCTCCGGTTCAGCGGCTGTTTTGTTGGTGATGTGCACCAGATCCTTCACAAGGGGGGCGTGTTCTCGTACCCGGGTTACAAGGGAAAGATGCAGGGAAAGCTGCGCCTCCTGTACGAAGCAAACCCCATGGGCATGATCATCTACCAGGCCGGCGGGGCAGTCAGCGATGGTAAGACAGATATTCTTACGATCAAGCCGGAATCCATTGGGCAGGTCACCCCGATTTACGTGGGTGGCAGAAAGGAGATCGCGCTCATTGAAACCTTAATGACTATTGAGTGAACAAAGAGGTGTGATTGGTTTATGAAAGAGAACTCGTACGCTCCCATTTCCGGCTCGGCTATCCTCAAGGGCATCTCCGGCCAGAAGACCATTGCCATGGCCGCGAATGTCCGGATTGCCACGGTGGCAGATGGCATTTTCCAGGCTGCAAAGGATACCGACTCCGTAGTGTTTATGGAACTTGCACGGTCGGAATGCGATCTCAAGGGGGGGTATACCGGTATGACTCCCCAAAACTTCTCGGAGAAGATGAGCGCGGCTGCAAAAGCAACAGGGTTTGATATCTGGGCCCTCCATGCGGATCACATCTCGGTCAAGAAAGGGGATGCAAAGGAGATCCAGGATACCAAGGACTTGATCGATGCCCAGGTAAACGCCGGGTATACCTCCTTTGCAATCGACGCGTCCCACCTCTTCAATTTCGAAGGAAAGAACGTCCGGGAAGAACTTGAGGAGAACATCCGGGTAACCACCGAGCTTGCCCGCCACATTAAAAGCCGGATGAACAACCGAGAGTTCGGCCTCGAAGTGGAAGTGGGGGAGATCGGGAGAAAAGACCAGGAAGGCCTTATCCTGACACGCCCCGAGGAGGCGGTCGAGTTCATCCGGGCGCTCAACGGGAACGGTATCTTCCCGGATGTCCTCGCCATTGCAAACGGCAGCTCGCACGGGCATGCGTACGATGCAAACGGGAACGTTGTCGAGCAGCTCTCCATTGATATCCCCCAGACAAAAGCGATTGCACAAGCCCTGCGGGACAACAAGCTGCATGTCGGCATAGCCCAGCACGGTATCACCGGTACTCCCCGCGATCTCATCAACCTGCATTTCCCCAAGGGTGACATCATCAAGGGCAATGTCGGAACGTTCTGGCAGGACGTTGTTTTCGAGATCCTCAAGGTGTACGAGCCTGCGCTTTACAAGGAGATCCAGGAATGGACTCTCGAGAAGTTCCGGCCCCTGAACCCCGGCAAGAAAGACCGGCAGGTCTTTGACGGCAACTGCAAGATGGCGATCAAGGAATTCTATAAACAGATTTACTCGGTTGAGGACGCAACCAGTCAGGCAATCCGGGCAAGAGCCTATGCCGAGAGTCTTGTCTTCTTCCGGGCGTTTGGCGCGTACGGGTCGGCGTCCCGGGTAAGGAAATCTCTTAAAAAATAATTCAGGAATATTTCATTCTTTTTCTGGATTTGCCTTATTGGCGGTATCCGCTTCGGGTTTTTCAGGGTGCATCAATCCGGTTATCAACTTCTGACGTGAGAAGAGGCATAACCCAACGGACCCTCAAAAAGGTCAGTCTTTTAGTATCACAATGCGATCTCATACTGTGATATCTCGTGTCCAAGACAACGATCTCCGTGATTAAGGCGGATGTGGGAAGTTTCCCGGGTCACTCCCGCATCCACCCCAGACTTCTTGAAAAAGCACAGAAGCTCCTCAAAGAGGAGAACGGGAAGCTCCTGATCGACTCCTTTGTCACGCACTGCGGCGATGATCTCGAACTTATCATGACCCATACCCATGGCGTGGACAATGAGAAGGTCCACCGGCTTGCATGGGATGTCTTTTCGGAATGTACAAAGATTGCAAAGAGCCTCAAGCTCTATGGCGCAGGGCAGGACCTGCTTGCCGATGCCTTCTCCGGCAATGTCCGGGGCATGGGTCCTGGCGTTGCCGAGATGGAGTTCGAGGAACGGGGATCGGATCCGGTCCTCATCTTTATGGCGGACAAGACCGAGCCGGGGGCATGGAACTTTTTCCTGTACAAGATCTTTGCCGATCCCTTCAACACGTCCGGGCTTGTCATCGATCCCTCCATGCACAAGGGTTTCATCTTCGAAGTGCACGATCTCATCGGCAAGCGGAAGATCCGCTTATCGTGTCCCGAGGAATTGTACAGCCTGCTCGTCTACATCGGCGCCCCGTCGCGGTATGTTATCAAGCATGTCTTTGGGAGGGATGGGAGTATCGCAGCATCCACAAGTACCCAGCACCTGAACCTTGTGGCAGGCCGGTACGTGGGTAAAGACGATCCGGTCATGATCGTCCGGGCCCAGAGCGGGTTTCCGTCAGTAGGGGAAGTTATCGAACCGTTCTGCACTCCCGTCCTGGTTGCTGGCTGGATGCGGGGTTCGCATCATGGCCCCTTCCTGCCGGTCGGGCTCTGCGAATCGAGCTGCACCCGTTTCGATGGCCCGCCCCGGTGCATCTGCATGGGATTCCAGGTCTCCGATGGCCGGTTGATCGGGCCTGCGGACATGTTCGATGATCCGGCATTCGACCGGGTCCGGAGCCGCTGCAATGAACTGGCCGATATCATCCGGGCACAGGGCCCGTTCGAGCCCCACCGGCGCTCTCTTGGCGAGATGGAATACACAACCCTTCCCGGCGTTGAGACGGAACTCGCAGACCGCTGGGAATCCCTTTCCCTTAAATAATTTTATTCGTTGTTTGAGATTCCGGCATATACCACTGTATAGGGAGCGATGAGCAAACTTTAATTATCTTACATCCCAAATTAGGGCAGATGGTTAACGGAATTGTTTTGCCAATAAAGAAAGTGTTTGCGCTTGTGGATTCTAAAATATCCGTCGAGATCAAAGACGAAGGCCGGAAACTGCAGGGGCGCCTTGTCGCTGTTGATGAATATCTCAATATTCACATGGAAGAGACAACCGAATTTGTCGACAACCAGAGAGGCCGGAGCCTTGGTACTGTCGTAATCCGGGGAAATAACATCCTCACGATTGCCCCGGTCATCTGAGCACAGTTTCGAGGTGGATTTCATGGGAGACCCGGTAGATGAAGGACTGAAGTTGATTCAGTCAAGGCCTGAAGGCGTTCTTCAGAGCGAGCTCTGGAAAGAGCTGGGTGTCGACAGCCGGAAGTGTTCCCGGATCGTCAAGAAACTGGAAGACAGCGGACTTATCGAACGAGTCGAGTTCAAGAAAGACGGGATCAAGACCTATCTCCTGCGGGCAAAGCAGATGCCGGTCAATCCCTGCGATCTCCTGGCCGGCGATGAACTGATACCCTGCATCGGCTGCGAGCTGGAATGTATTGTGGAAGAGTGCCACCCGCTCATGGACTGGATGTACCAGCTGGCAATTGTCCAGCACACAGACGAATAATTTTTTTTTGGGTTTGTTCCGATACGCTCAATACCCCATCAATAAAAAGAGTACCTGTTTGTTATGGTCAGGTACAAAATCCCCCTTCTTCTCCAGTGTCTTACCCTTCTTATACCACTCAACGTCTACATGTGGGGCAACTGGCTCCTGGTCAACCTGCAGTGGGCATTTGTCCGGTACCAGTATACAGGACTGGGATCCGGGTTTATCCCGGTCAATCGGGATATCGACTTTATCCTGCTCGGGCATACAACAGGAATCCACAATATTCTTGCCGTGGTCTTCTGGACAACCGGTGGTATCCTGCTCCTTGTCGCGTTTTTCCTAACGCTAATTGCCTCCCTTGGCGAAAAGGCGGTACCTATCAGGAACGCTTCATTCCTGGTCTTCGGGGCCGGTCTTCTCTTTTGCCTCTCTGCACTGGAACGTTTCACGGCCGGCTTTGCAATTCCCCTGGGTATTCCGCTCATCTTTATCACGGGATGGATCACATACCGGCAGCAGCCGGAGTATGACGATGATGATGACGATGCTGAAGACGATGATGATGGTTCCCACCCGGAATCAACTCCGGATCCTGAATAATCCTATTTTTTCATCGGTCAGAACCGCTCTCAAACGCGGTTCTCAACAACTATTTATCGTCAGGCCATCCACCTGATATAAGTGAGTTCCACGCAATTTTTCCCGGGAGATGCCCGATGATATCAGTTTTGTTTATTGACGACAACACCGATCTCCTCACGCAAATCCGCACCTTCCTTGAAAAAACCGGGGATATGAAGGTAGAATCCGCCCATTCCATAAAGCAGGCGATCGAGAAACTCAAAGGGCGGGCCTTTGACGTGATCCTCTCCTATGAGCAGATTCCGGACGTGAACGGGATCGAGTTCGTCTCGGATATGAACGGGATCGAATTCTTAAAGTACCTGAAGTCTCTTGGGAATACCACTCCCGTGATCCTTCTCTGCCGGAGGGGTGGGAACAAGATCGCCCTCCAGGAAGTGAACAACGGGACCGAGATTGCACTTCCCAAAACCGGCGATATCCGCCCGCAGCTCTTCGAGATGGTCAACCTCATCAAGCAGACATCCCTGCGCCGGAAAGCCGAGCGGGATCTCAAGATCCAGAACGAGCAGCTGGCAACCATCCTGTCGGCAACGCCGCTTGGGATCTTCCAGATGAGAAATGGTATCCTTGGCTGGGTGAACCGGCCGTTTGCCGTCATGCTCGGAACAGAAGAGTCCGGCCTTGTGGGAAAGGATTTCCGCTCCTTTTTTACGACAACCGAAGAGTACGATCAGACCTGCCGGGAGTTTTTGATCCGGCGGGATGCAGCCGGGCTTCTGCACGCCGAGTGCAGGATCCAGAAGGCAGATGGCACACTTCTTCCCTGCCACATCCAGGTGCAGCCCCTGGATCCCCGCGATGTCACGAAAGGCGGGACTTTTGTTATCACGGATAATTCCGAGCGGCAGAAGATGGCCGATGCCGTTAAAGAGAGCGAGGGCAAATACCGCGAGATCCTCCAGAACACCCAGAGTATCGTCATCCGTATGGATACCCAGGGCAATATCACATTCTTCAACCACTATGCCCTGACGTTCTTCGATTATACGAGCGAGGACGTAATCGGGAAAAACGTTGTGGGAACCATTGTCGCACAGAAGACCCGCATCCAGCACGGTCTCTCCATGATGGTAAACGACCTTGGTTTCAATGCCGAGGGCTACGCGGTGAACGTAAACGAGAATGTCCGCAGGAATGGCGACCGGGTCTGGATTGCCTGGATCAACAAGGCGATCCGGGACAGTCACGGGCACATCATCGAGATCCTCTGCATAGGTCACGACATCACCGACCGGAAACAGCGGGGCGGCGAGGTGCGGATCAGCACCGATTCCTGGAAAGATACCGTGATTGTCGACTCCGATGTGAAAGATGCGGTCTTCGATGCAGTCTTCCACATCTGCACGGAGATCTCGATCGAGGGCCGGGAAGGAAAGCCGGTCGGCACCACATTCCTTATTGGCGATACGAAAAATGTACTTGAGAAATCCCGGCAGATCATCCTCAACCCGTTCGAAGGGCACAAACCCGAGCTCCGGGTAGTGACCAATCCCGAACTCAAGGAGAATATCAAAGCCCTCGCGCAGCTGGATGGTGCGTTCGTTATCACCGGCGACGGTTTTGTCGAGGCTGTGGGCCGGTACATCACGGTTGACACGAGCAATGTCTCGCTTGCGCCGGGCATGGGAACCCGGCACAACTCGGTTGCCGCGATCACGCAGGTGACGAATGTCGTTGGTATCGTGGTTTCGCAGAGCGGTGGCGGTATCACGGTCTTCCGGCACGGGCAGATTGTCAAGAAAGTAACCCTGTGAGATCACATTTTTTACCGGTTCTCCGGGAAAAACCGGGCGGGTCATGTCCCGTGAACAGAATCTGACTCTTTGCCGATCCTTCCGGTTTACCTGTTTTCTTGTCCGTGCTCTGCCATTCGCGATATCCAGCCTTTACCGGTTGTTGCAGGACCGGGGCCGGATATTCCCGGTATCAGGCCGCAGGGACAGAGTGCATGAGACAATCCTTTTCCCGGGTTTACTATGGCCCATGATCGGCACGTTTTAAAACGTACACTCATTCCGGCGCGGATTAATACGGAAACTATAAAGACGGGACACCTGAAATAGAGACTTACGGATTGAGGTAAAATGAAACCAACCCTGAACGTGCTCATTGTAGAAGACTCGCCCGATGATGCAACCCTTGTTGTGCTGGAGCTCCAAAAGGGGGGCCTTTCGATCACCCACACCCGGGTGGAGTCCGCGGAAGCAATGAAGGCCGCGCTGGCCCGCGAAGCATGGGATATCATCCTTTGTGATTACAATATCCCCAATTTTGGTGCCATGAAAGCGCTGGCCCTCGTCAAGGAACTCGGCATAACGCTTCCCTTTATTGTTCTCTCCGGGGTAGTGGGGGAGGAAACGGCGGTCAACACGATGCGGGCCGGCGCCCATGACTTTATTGTAAAAGGCCAGTACTCCCGGCTGGTCCCGGCCGTGAAGCGCGAGATTGAGGAGTTCGAGAAGGAAAAAGAGCAGGCCGAAAAGATCAAAAAGCAGACAGAAGAGGCAAAGAAACAGAAACAGCTTGCCTTTACGATGATGATGCAGAATCCCCAGCCTCTCATCCTGGTGGACACAAAGTATCATATAAAAATCGCAAACGAGGCCTTCCTTACCTTAAGCGGGATCACGGAAGAAAAACTCCAGAGCATGAGCATCCGGGATTTCAAGGTGCTGGAGAAGAGCGGCCATAACCTCCGCGAGGCCCTTGAAACAAGGAAAGGAGTAACCGGCGATGTGACGGTCGAGTTCCCGACCGGTATCCATTATCTCGAGCAGCACACCATCCCGCTCCTGGATAAAGACGGGAGCATCGTTGCCCTCATGGCGGTCTATAATGACAATACGGAAAAGCGGAAGATAGATGCTGCAAAAGCGGAGGTCACGCTGTACCAGAGCACGTATTTTAAAACCCTGTCTAATGACCTCACCCGGATGGCCACGGGCGATCTGAATTTCCATCTGGAACTTCCAACGGCAAATGCGAACACCCAGGAAGCGCATGACCAGTTCATCATCATCAATACCGCAATCTCGGAAGTGCGGGATGCGCTCCGGCTCATGATCACTGATACCAACATGCTTGCTGCTGCTGCCGTTGCAGGAAAACTCAATAAACGGGCGGATGTGGCCCCGCACCAGGGAGATTTCCGGAAGATTGTCGAAGGCGTCAACAACACGCTTGATGCATTCACAAAACCGGTCAATGAAGCGCTAAGGATGTCGCAGGAATACGCCCGCCAGAATTTCGCTGCCCGGTTTGATGCA
Source organism: Methanoregula sp. (assembly GCF_041645475.1). Lineage (GTDB taxonomy): Archaea > Halobacteriota > Methanomicrobia > Methanomicrobiales > Methanospirillaceae > Methanoregula. The sequence continues at coordinate 113,727 of NZ_JBAZQA010000001.1, forward strand.
ACCATCCCGGTTGCCGGCGATTTTATCGTGTTCAGGGAGGCACTCAACAGTATCGGTGTGTCCGTATCTGCTGCAGTCAAAGGGGTCAGTGTCCAGACCGCCACCCTTGCAGATTCCGCACAGGAAGCCCTCAACAGCCTCAACGAGGTATCGTCTGCCTCTGCCCATATCGCCTCAAATGCCCAGAAAGTCAATGAAAATGCCGATATGAGTGCCATGGGAGTTGAACAGGTGCTCAAGGCAATGGAAGACATGAATGCGGCCGTCGAGCAGGTTACGTCCAGCATGGAAGGTGTCTCCAACCAGGCCAAACAGGCCAGCGATGCCTCAAAAGCCGGTGCAATCATTGCGGAAAATGTCGAGAAGGGAATGGGAGACATTGCCAGATCCGCGGCAACCGTGTACGAGGTTGTCCATGACATCGAGACCCAGATGGCGAGCATCTCCAAGATAGTCACGCTCATCAGCGACCTTGCCAACCAGACCAACCTGCTGGCTCTCAATGCGGCCATTGAAGCAGCACGGGCCGGAGAGGCCGGCCGGGGATTTGCCGTTGTCGCAACTGAAGTCAAATCGCTGGCGCAGGAATCAAGGGGCAGCGCGGAAAAGATTGGCGAGATGATTGCCACTCTCAACAAATCCACCCGGGCAGCAGCGGTTGCCATGAACGACGCGAAAAACCAGGTTACGAAAGGCACCCAGATGTCTGCAGAAGCACTTGAAGCCTTCCGGAAGATCAAGGTTGCCGCTGAGGGTGTGGCAAATGCTGCAGCAGAAGTGGCCGCAGCATCCCAGGAGCAGGCAGCAACCGTCCAGGAGATTACGGCAAGCGTCCACGAAGTCAGCTCCAAGATCGACAGCACGGCAAAGGAAGCAAGCAATGCCGCGGCAGCTGCCGAAGAGGCAACTGCTTCGGTCAGTGAAGTGAACCGTGTTGTGGAAAACGTCAACAAGATCGCGGATAATGTCTCCCGCGAGATGGCGAAATTCACGGTCTGATCAGCAGTATCCCGGCAGCCGGGCAGCCCGCGCCAGTATCACCTCCGCACCAGCAGGTACCGGTCCGGGATAAACAGGAACCACACCTCCCGCCACTCACAGATAATCAGGTAGTGGCGGGAGTGTCCCGCTGTGCGGATTCGCATACAGGTCGGTGAATCAGAGCATGAACTTCCAACCGGGATGCAGAGAACTATTCACGGACGGCATCCCGTAAATCCGGGCCGGAATGATTCCTCATGAAAAACGATATCGGATTATTACTCATTGACGATGATCCCGATTTTCTCAGCCTGAGCCGGGTCTTTCTCGAAGAGAGCGGGTTCCGGGATATCATTACAGCACACTCTTCGCATGAGGCTCTCGCCATTCTTACCACCCGTTCCTTTGATGTAATTGTTGCCGACTATGAACTCCCCCCGGGCACGAACAGCATCATCCTCTTAAAAACCTTGAAATCAATGGGAAACGAGACGCCGTTTATCATCTTTACCGGCAAAGGCCGGGAGGAGGTTGCAATCGAGGCACTCAACAGCGGGGCTGCCTACTACCTCCAGAAAGGTATGGAGATCGAAGCCCAGTTTGCCGAACTCCGGAACATGATCTTCCAGCTGGCGGAGAAGAAGCGGGCAAAGGAACGGGTTGAACGCCAGGAAGTTGAACTCCGTCTGAAAAATGAGGAACTGGAAGCGTTCTGTTATTCCATCTCCCATGACCTGCGGGCCCCGCTGCGGGTGATTGACGGCTATTGCGGCGTTATCCAGAATATCGCGGAAAAGGATCTGGACCCAAATGTCAGGAACTACTTACATGGCATCCGGGCGTCAAGCGTGAAGATGAACGTTATGATCGAGAGCCTGCTCAAATTTTCCCGGGCCGGAAGGCTCGCGCTCGAATGCCAGGAAGTGGATCTCTCGAAGATTGTCTGGGATATCACCACCACTCTCAAGGAGCAGCAGCCGGGCCGGGATGTGACGGTAGAGATTGATGACAGGATGGTGGTATACGGCGACCGGACCCTTCTCATGATGGCAATGCAGAACCTGGTGGATAATGCCTGGAAGTTTACCGGAAAAACGAGTGGGGCAGAGATTGCCATCCGGAAAAAAACTGATGCCGGGCAAACGGTCATTTCCATCAGCGACAACGGTGCCGGGTTCGATGCAGCTTCAGCAGAAAACCTCTTCCGGCCCTTCACCCGCTTCCACACCGAGTCTGAGTTTCCGGGAACCGGAATCGGTGTTGCTACGGTATACCGGATTATCGATCGCCATGGCGGACGGATCTGGGCGGAGAGCAAGGTCGGGGCCGGTGCAATGTTCTCATTTTCCCTGCCCGACTGCAGGAGCCGCGCTGGCGGGGACAATGCCGGCCACGGTGATCCGGTATCCTGATGAAAAATGAACCGGCACGCCCTTAGGCATATTTTGCCCTGCCGTAATAATTTTCAAGGTTTTCATCCGTGTTCTGTTCACGATAGGGGAAACTCCCCCTTCCTTTCGGATGGGAGGTAATTTGGGAGGCAAATACCAAAAACCCAGATTATCCCGTCAGGGTTTCATTCTGGTTTCTCGGAATGCCCGTCATCTCCGGAGATGCTACTGCCGCAGCAGCAGAGACGTTTTACCGAGGGTCCACGGGATCGCTGCAGTTGAAAAAAAATGCGGGAGGAGGCAAAAAGAGGGCCGGGAAATACCCGTATTCCGGTTATCCGCAGCAGGGAGTACAATGGCGGGCCGGGAGATCAGCCGGTCCAGCTCCGGTTCTCTTTGAGGCAGGCAGAAAGTTCAGCCAGGACCGGCTGTATCGCTGAATCGCGGGAGAATCTCCTGCTCATGAGCTCCGCAAGGCTCCCCCTCTCGATCCGGTCTTCAATAACCGGCAGGTACCGGCGTTCGTCCGCAGTTGCTTTCTGCCATGCAGCGGTGTACAGGTTCCTGAGTTCCGGTTTCAGTCCTGCGGTCCCGCTCTTTATCGCAAGTTCCATGCAGTCCAGAAGCGCCCCTTCGTCCGTATCGATGGGGAGGGTGCTGCACCGGAGGAGGGACCTGACAAAAGCACAGACCGCCATGTCCGAGTGCACGGATTCCTGCTCGTCCAGGGCTTTTATCTCAAGGCACCTGCGGGAGAAGCGGATGATGAGCCCGGAGGAGTTGACCCACTCTTCGCAGAGAATATCTGCCCCGTGTTCCCGCAGGGAAGCAAACACGTTCTCCTGTGCCGTATGGTAATCAGCAACGGTACGTATCTTCAGCGGGAGGATATTGTTGCAAATCTCCGGTATCTCCTTCTGGTTCTCCCGGTAATAGACCAGCCGGTTGTCGCATGTTCCGGTGAGCCGGCTTTCCACCAGGGGAGACGCGGCAGTGACCGCGATGAGAAACGGGAGGATGGACCGGATCCGGTTATACGTGCCAACAAGGTCTTTCTCATTTTTATAGGAGAGGTTGACCTGCAGGGCCTGGATGTTCAGCCACCCGTGCTGCCGGATATTGAAGAGCCGGTCATAGACCTCGTAGTACTCCCCCTCGTCGTGATCCCAGACCGAGGTCTCGCTGAGCCGGAGGGTCGGGTGCATCCCGAGACCCAGGAGATGGTAACGATCCTGGAACATATCGTAGAATTTCCGGACACCCCGGTAGACCTGGGTCTCAAGCCCGGAAATCTCGTCCGCAGGGCTGCGGGGAACGATCTCGAGCACGGTCTTCTGGAGTTCCTTTCCCAGCTTCACGTCACCGAAAAGGATCTCGCTCTCGAACCGGCCGCAGATGGACTTGAGGATCTGGTCCGAGACCGGCAGGGGACAAAAGGTGTTATCGCTGATCGAGTATTCGTGCTCGGTTCCGATGGTCATGGGATCAGAGGTACTGCCGTTTGATTTCTGCAACCTTCTCGGTCTCCGGCTCTTCGATCCGGCAGATCACGTCAAGCTCCTCTTGCGGGAGGCGGGAGATAAGGTGCGGGATGTGCCGGAGCGCATGGTTGTACTGCTGTTCATAGGCTTCGGGCACCTCCTTGAGGAGCCGGACCATCGGGCAGATGCTCTCGTACTTCAGGAAGATCTCAATGATGTCCCCTTTCACATCGAACGTGAACGGACCTGCACGGCAGGTCTCGGGCTTCACGGCATGGATGGCGCACCTGCCGTCCTGGATCATCGAACATTCGCCGTTCTCTTTTGTCCGGATAAAATGGTAGCCATCCTTTTTGATCCGGTCTGCATAATTGCCCTGATCAAGGATAATTACGATACGCTCGGGGCTCAGCGGCGGGCATGCGCCCGTACAGCAGTGTCCCCCGCAGGTCTCGCAGATATCCTCTGCTTTTTTCAGCCAGTCTTCCGTCATGGCACTCACGCCGGCAGCAGGTGATGTACGATCTGCTCGAAAACCCTGGGATAGCAGTCATCTTCCCCGCTCTCGATGGACGGGTTGTCGTTCACTTCGATGACGCACGCATCGCCGTTGTTGTTCTTAATGTCCACGCCATAGAGGCCGTGACCGATAGCATTGGCAGCATCGATCCCGAGCTGGATCACGTGAGGGGGAACCGCTTCGGGAGGAACGCTCTCGACCCCGCAGTACACGATATGCCCGTTAACCGAAGCCTGGATCTTGAACGTGACCGAGGGGATGGTGTACTTGCAGATGTAGAGGAGCTTCCCGTCAAGCACGCCAACTCTCCAGTCGTACTTGCTCTCGATGTACTGCTGGACAACAATCCAGTCCGAGAGCCGGTTGAACCGCCGGGCAACACGGATAAAGCTCTCAACATCGTTCACTTTCTCGACCCGGAGCGAGAACGAGGTGGACGGCTCCTTGACAATGAGCGGTGTCCCGAGTTCTGCAAAGAGGTTTGTTACGCACTCTGCGTTGAGGTCGTGCCGGGACAAGAAGACAGTCTTTGGGAGCGCAACGTGATTTTTGATCAGGTGCGAGTACATGTTGATCTTGTCCCCGCAGATCTGGATGGACTGCGGGTCATCGATGACCGGGATGTTGTGGGAACTTGCCATCCGTGCAGCAACGTACGTGACGTTCATCGGGTCGGTCCGGGCCCGGATGAAGAGGGCATCCATCTTTTTGATCTTGTTGATGTCAACGGGAAAGAGGAAGTCCACGTTGTGGCCCAGGTTCTCGGCCACGTCCCGGCACCGGATGAGTGCGCCCAGCTGCTCGGCGTTCGAGAGCGTCTTGCGGTCAACGAAAATGCCCAGCCTGCTCATAGGAACTCCTGGTGGGTGATGTACGCCGAAAGGAGCGATCGCTCCTCGTGCGAGAGCTGCGAATATTTTGTCGGGGTGAGGGACGAGAGCTTAAGTAAATCCCCCTCCTGCACCATCACGATGGTCACGAGCGGGATGCCAAAGACCTCGTACACCTTTTCAGCGATGGCATTGATGGGGCCGGATTGTGCCATGGTCCTGCCAAAGATGGCAACGCTGCGCCGGATCGCGGCATGATCCGGGAGTTTCTGGTAACAGAACGGGTATTTGCCCTTGTTCGTTATGTGTTTTACCACCTCTTTTGCCCGTTCATTGTCGTCGACTACGAAGAAGTCCGACGCGGTGGCAAAGTAGTTGAGGCCGTACAGGATGGACGGGATGGGGAAGTAGCCCTGCGAGATCTCCCACTCGCAGACCGGGATTTTTGCCTGGCTTGCACGCTCAAGGCAGACGGGTACAACATAGGCATCGATGACTGCACTGCTTGCGGGACGGACCGCTCTTCCCTCAAGTTCATGCTGGAGGAGGGCATAATAGGATTCGGTCTTGTACACGTAACTCTCGCTGATAACGTGGATCGTACCATCCCGCAGGACCGTGTACTGTCCGTCTTTTACCAGAGCCTGCTCCTTTTTTTGCTGCGGCTTTGTGCCGTGCTTCTTTGGCAGGAGACATGCGTGATCGGTCATCACCGGCCCGCACGCCATGTGGGGGACAAGCGGGACACAGGAGGGGGCGCATTCACCATGTGTCAGGCTGCCGGCCAGGGGGACCTGGGGATATGCCCCCGGTCTATTGTTCATGGTGCGATCATCCCGCAGTGGCCGCGTACGGGGATCGTGCCGTACCGGTACAATACCGTGAGATGGTCAGGAATCTGTTCTCCGGTTGGAGAGATCCCGCGGGCCTCTTTTCGGGGCCGCAGGATAAAAAGGGAAGAGAACCACCGTTGGTTCCCATCGTCATCATCATCGCTGTCGGGACATTCGTTCATGCTGAACACTGATCCAGCTTCACTTGCATTGGATCACCTATCGATAACAGCTATAATCCTGTCCCCTTTAAAGAATGTTGCGCCGCGGCTAAAAAATGACTGATATGCATAACCGGCAGGTGCTTCCGGCCGGCACCTCCGGTTATCATTTTATCCATGACTGTCGTCATACCACCCATCCTTTTTCAGGATTGTGGATCTGCCGGAACATTGATGTGGTCATATCACCACTAGTAATCAACGATGCATATCCCAACTCCCGAAGAACTCCGTTCACGCCGTGAGACACTCGGCATGAAACAGACTGAACTTGCCAAACGCGCAGGGATCAGCCAGTCCATGGTTGCCCGGATCGAGGCCGGCAACGTGGACCCCCGGGTCAGTACACTCAACAAGATCCTGGTTGTCCTGAACAGCTCAGAGCCCCGGAAGATCCACGCGTCCCAGATCATGCATACCCCCGTCCTCTCCGTGCAGCCGGAAGATGCGATCAGCCGGGCGGTCGAGATCATCGAGAAGAACAACATCTCCCAGCTGCCGGTGATCGAGCGCGGGATACCGGTCGGGTGCATCTCCGAGTCGGTGATCGTAAAAGCAATAGAGCAGCAGCGGCTGCACAAATCCCACCAGTTCTCGGTGAGGGATTTCATGGAGACCGGCTTTCCAACCGTTCCTCCGGACATGGATGTCGAGACCGTGATAAACATCCTCCAGCAGAACCATGCCGTGCTGGTTGTTGAAGGCCGGCTGGTCCGGGGTGTTATCACCAAGCACGACCTGATCTCCCTCATCGTCTGATCCGGGAGCCGCAGGTTTTTTTTACACCTTACTGACTGCGGATTCATTAAAAAAAGAAAATTTGACTGATAAAATAAAAACTTGTTCAGAGTATTTTTTTGCCGGCATCGGCACCGGGCTTCACGTGGTAGGCCTCGGCAATCTTCATGACAACTGCGGACTTCGGGGCGAGGTTGGGCCTGACTTCCTTCATCCACGCCACATCCTGCCGGAAGATCTCGTCGTTTTTGTGGAGCGTCACCGGCCCCTTGATCTGGAAGCCGCCCTTCTCTCCCCACCAGGAGAGGGCAACCACCGGGTTCTCCGCCAGGTTCTGCAGGGTCTTGTGGAAGTACTGGTCCGATATGAGCAGGGTTTCTTCGTCGATGAGTTTGAATGCCCCGATCGGGACTACGTTTGGCACGCTGTTCTTCGAGGATGTTGCCAGGAACACCGTCTTTGTCCCGGCGAGCGACTCACGGATCTCCGTTGTCAGTGCAACCATTGCTGTCTTCTCCGGAAAAGAATTACCGGCAAAGAGTAATAAAAATGACAGTATTCTTTTTGAAACTAACCGGATACTTCTGGATTAACCGTTCTGTTTTTTATCGTGCGGGCGCCGGGCCAAATATATTTATATAGTGTCAATGCCCGAGGAATACTTGTCGTGGCCGGTTGCCACGCGAGGTATTACTATGGCAGAAGAATCCACCGAAGTCAGCAGCATGACAGTGATTGGTATCGGCGTTGTTCTCTTCATCATCATCGTGGCAATCTGGTACCTGTTCCTGAAATAAAAAAAGAATTTTCCTGTTTTTTGATAATTCTGCGGTGTCAGAGTTTTGATACCAGATCCCGCAGCACATTTCCCGGCTCTTTTGATTTTACCACACTTGACGCAAGCAGGACGCCATCCGTCCCGAGATCAACGGCAATCCTGACGCATTCCCCGGTCTGGATACCGGCACCGGTGAGGACTTTTACCTTCGGATTCACCGCGTGGACCGCTGCAACGGAATTTTTGATGATATCCGGATTTGCTTTCGAGACGGAGACTCCACTCCCGATGAGTTCAGGGGGTTCGATTGCTACATAGTCCGGGCCTAGTGCCGCTGCTGCAGCGCTTGTGTTCACGTTGTTCGTGCAGACAACCGAGATGAGCTTCTGGGCCATGAGGCCACGCACCGAGGACTCGATCTCCGCGAGGGTCAGCCGCCGCTCGGAGTGGTTGATGAGGGACCCGGCCGCTCCTGCTACACGGATCGCCTCGACCGTTATATGGCCGGTGTTTGCCCCCGGTTCGCAGCCGTCAACGTGCTGGGCATAGACCGGTATCGCGAAGTGGTGGGCGAGCGGGTGGAGGTCTATGTACGACGGGGCAAGGCCAATGGTGACCCCGCTCTCCTGCATCACGCGCTGGGCCTCGTTTGCTATCAGGTGGGCCCGGTTGCCCATGCCTTCCTTGTATGTCTTTAAGTTTACCAGAACCAGAGGGGAACTCATTCTCCGTCTCCTTACCCGCCAGTCCCGCTTTTCGGGACATCGGGTGATAATTATATATCTGGCCCGGGCTGGAAGAAAATTCTTGCCCCTGTTATTCCTTCAGGCCCCGGAGGAAGTGACCTGTCGTGATCCCGCCGCAGGAGATCTTCTTTGCCTCTTCCTTCCAGAGAGAGAGGTGCCGGTCGTTGTGGGAGGCTTTTGTCGTGTTGGTATAATCGACCGCGGCGCGGTAGATCCGGGTCATCTCCTGCGTATACCGGGCCGGCCTGCCGCGTGCATCGATCACAACTTCATTAATTCCCGCCTGCCGGATTGCAGGGAGATGGTCGATGAGGCAGAGTTCAGCGGAGTTGCCGATCCGGGTCCGGCACGATCCGTCCGCCCGGACCGGAAAGATGCGGCCGGTCTCGTCGCGCAGGCCAAGGAACCCGGTACCGGTTTTGCCGCGGGTCTCATGGGGTCCGCTGCAGGTATGCGATGGAATCCGTATGATGCAGTCCTCTGTGACCATCGCCTCGCTTGTTCCCTGGACAATCAGCGCGAATGCCGGTGCCTGTGCACCTCCGGCCTTCCTTGCCTGCTGAATGAGTGCTGCGATCTCCTGGCCGGAGAGTTCGGGCGAGAGCGTGAGGAGATGACAGGATGTCCCGGCCGCTGCTGCGGCTGTGCTGTTGAAGATGTTGAGACCGGAAGCGCCCGAGAGCGTGAGTGCGGGAGCGGACCGGAGCAGGGCATGAGCCGTGCCGGGATGCTCCACCATGCATTCAGCAAGGCCTTCCCCGGTGAGCCGGGACAGATGGGGGAGCACCGCATCAAGGTACACATCCCGCGTGATCCGGGGAAACTTCAGGATGAAGCGGGTGCCCGCCTGATGGCATATCTTCATTGCGTCCAGTACCTCTTCGGCTACCGGTTTCCTGGAAGAATTCAGGTTGCAGGTATGTCCGGGCATGACGATATCCGGCTCAAAGCAGATGCTGTCTGCACCGGATTCTGCAGCTGCCCGGACTCCTTCAACCGAATCAGCGTACACAGCTAACGTGAGGGGGGTGGAGAGGGGAGGGCCCTGGGATGCGGAACCGGATGCAGGGCACCGGTCACGGACGGTTTCCCATCGCCTGCGTGCCTGCGCCACGTCTTCCGGTGCCGGGAGGGAGGAACGGACCAGTGCCTCTTCGGCCTTTGCGAGGATCTCCCGGCGTACATGGTTGATCTTCCCGACCGGCGCAAAAAGGTTCCCGGCATATTCCAGGGAAAGGTTCCGGATTGCAAAGGGCGAACCGCCGGTCTTTCTCAGCTGCTGTGCCAGCTGCTCCCGGCCAAGTGGCTGCGAGCGGGCCGGTTCCATGCGCAGTTCCGGGCTCATATCAAATGGGACAGCGTCCTTTCCCGGAATCCGGATGATGCCTTCAACAGTCATGGAGCCATCATCCCGGATGGCAAGGGCAAGATCGAGCGGCACGGGCCGGAGCAGATCCGGAGTTGGATCGGATACGATCCGGTTTGCCCGGTTCTCGAGCTCCCGCGAGAAGGTGACGGCAACACCCGTCCCGGGCCGGACTTCTCGGGGGATTGCCATGATTATGCCGTCACGGGTTTTTGAAGGTATGGTATTAAGGGAAAAGCCCCACTCCTCCTGCCCGTTGGAACCGGAGAACCGGATTCCGTCACCGGGTGCGGGGATGTACGTGCCCCTGAGCCGGATCGTGGCACTCCCGCCCTTCTGATCGAACTTCGTAACGGTTCCCACCTCCATGCCCCGGTTGTCCGGTGCATCGCGGGCCATGAGGGCATCGTGCCGGTCCCCAAAGAGATAGCCGCGGGTGAATCCCCGGGAGAAGGCAAGGCCGAGATCACGGATTACGTCCGGGGATTCGTGCCAGGTTCCTGCCGCTATCGCGTCAAGCGCCCTGCGGTAGGCCGCAACAACGATTGCAACGTACTGGGGGGATTTCATCCGGCCCTCGATCTTGACGGATGCGACCGTGCCGGCAAGTTCCGGGAGCCGGGGATAGGTACAGAGATCTTTTGGCGAGAGGAGATAGTTCTCCGGAACCTTGATTTCCCGGAGGTTCTGTGGAAGGCCATACTCATCGGCATTGCCGGTGACGAGGACATAGGGTTTCCGGCAGGGCTGGGCGCACGTGCCCCGGTTGCCGCTCCGCCCCCCGATGACCGATGAGAGAAGGCACTGGCCGGAGTAGCCGTAACAGAGTGCCCCGTGGGCAAAGACCTCAAGACCGATACCGGTCTCGCGGGTTGCCTCCGCAATCCTCTGCACCTCCGCAAGCGAAAGTTCGCGGGCAAGCACAACCCGCGAGAACCCGTGCTCAGCGGCCCACAGAACGCCATCCGTGTTGTGGATGGTCATCTGGGTCGAAGCATGGAGCGTAAGGCCGGGGACAATCTCCCGCGCCAGTGCGGCAACGCCAAGGTCCTGGACAAGCACCGCGTCTGCCCCGATCCCGTACAACCAGATGAGGTACTCTGCCACCCCGCCAAGTTCGCGGTCATGGATGAGCGTGTTGACCGTGACATAGACCAGAACCCCGCGGGTGTGCGCATAGCGGATCGCCTCCCGTATCTCGTCATCATCAAAGTTCGAGGCGAATTTCCGGGCCCCGAACCGTTTCCCGCTTAAGTAAACTGCATCGGCCCCGGCAGCCACTGCCGCCCGGAACGCTTCGGGAGATCCGGCCGGGGCAAGGAGTTCCGGTACTGGCTTTTCATCATGAGCCCGCGATGGCTGCTGGCTGGAGGGTGTGGTCATGGCAGAAACACCCGGAAGAGTCCCATGGTAAGAAGAATGGTGATGACAAGCGAAAGAACATATCCTGCCATGGTCACGAGAAGCGCACGGTTCTCCTGCCACCCGAGCACCCACGAGAGCGGCGCACAGATATAGACCCCGAGAAGGATCTCGCAGGGAACCAGGCTTAAGATCCCGTACCGTTCCACGTTGGCCGACGAGTGGGCGTACTGGTGCGTTGTTTTGAGGAAGCGGCCAACCGGGGCCGAGGTCTCACCTATGGTATTGAAGATATCATAGAGCCCGAGGAAGAGGCCGGTCTCGGTGCACATGAGGATATAGAAGACAATCCATGGGGATAAGCCCAGCGCAAGCCCGACCGGTGCTGCGCCGTACTCGATGATTAGGCCGCTTGTCAGGACCGCGAGGGTCTGGGGCAGGGGAACATTCAAAAACAGGACCGGAAGGAGCGGAAGGATGAGTGCGACAAGAATAAAACGCGCCAGTGCCCGGACACTTTTTTTGAAGAACAGGGAGACGGTTGCTGGTTCCATAGCCGTGGAATAGTGTTTGCTTTCGGGGAAATAAACAGGTATCTTCATGGGTCCTTAACATTCCGGCCGGGCATGCGCCAACCTTCGCGGCCCGATTCCGGAAACCGGTACGCATCTTTTTTGTAACCCGCCGCCAAACACCGGGTACATGAAGATTGTTGCAGCGCTCACGGACCCGGCCAATGCGTCCCTTGCCGAACAGCAGGGAGCAGATATCATCGAGCTCAGGTTTGACCTGATGGAGACCGATCCGGCAGAAGCGGTGCGGCAGTGCAGGAACCTCTCGTCCCTTCCGATCATTGCCACGTTCCGTTCGGCACAGGAAGGCGGCCGTTATTTCGGGACTGCTGAAGAGTGGGAGGACCGGATCCGGCCGCTTCTCCCGCTCGTGGACGTTGTTGACGTTGAACAGGGTTTTGCCCGGAACGCGGTCTGCGTAAAGGAAGCGAAAAAGAAGATCATCGCGTCCCACCACGCTCCCATCATGATGCCCCTCCATGTCCTCTTTGTGCTGGAACGCGAGCTCCGCTCGTACGGGGATATCGTGAAGATCATTGTTACGCCCAGGAGCGAGAGCGACATCATCGAGCTCATCGCGTTCACAAACGAGATCAAACTCCCGATCTGCACCGGTGTCATGGGAAGCACCTTCCGCTTTGCCCGGGCAGTGCTGCCGCTCTTTGGCTCGGAGCTCGTGTACTGCAATGTCGGCCCGGCAACGGCCGAGGGGCAGTACTCGGTCGAGGAGTTTGTAAGGCTCCGGAAGATGCTTGTTGGATAATTACAGATTTCCCGCACCCGGCCCGAATGTTGCCCGGTTCCCACGTTACCTGAAGTTCATTGGACGCTTCAGATAACGCTTCAGAAATTTTTTTAGAAAAACCCCGCTAAAAGAAACTGCATCACCCCCCGCGTTTTTTCTTATTTGTCCCGGCTTCCTTTGAAACACAAAGGAGATATACGGATTGCGATCAAGGCTTCTCCTATGAAACATCTGGCAATCCTCATCACCGCGTTTGCGGTAATCCTGTGCGTACTTGCTGCCGGCTGCACTTCGCCTGCACCTACACCCGTGGCAACACCGACCCCGACTCCGGATTCCACCCCGGTTCCCACAACGGTTCCGGCTGCGGTTGCAACAACCTCCGTGGGTGGCGAAGCCGTCCAGACGCTGCCAGCGGCTCAGTCCGTAAGCATCTCCTTAACAAAAGACCGCCCCACCTCCGAGATCCATCTCCTGTACGAAGGCGGCCCGGGTAACCTGTACACCAATACCATCACCATGCGGGTCTACACCTCGGCAACCGAGTTCAAGGAATACACCATGAACGATGGCAAGAAACTTGCTGCCGGCATGGAGATCGTTGCTCCCGGAACCAAGAACGCCGACCGGGTCGAGGTCTTTATCACCTCTTCCGGTGTCCGGTACAAGGTCATGGACCAGACAATCCAGTCAATGAGATAATTGCGGATCCCCTTTCTCTTTTTTTGGCCCTGAAGCTTTCCGTCTCTTCCGGCCCGGCCATTTTCCCGCTGTGCGATAGTATCGCAGGATTTTTCCGCAGCTGAACCTGCGTCTCCCGCAGCGCTGGAAGATATTCCCGGGTTTACCGGCCCGATACAAAATATTTATCATGTGTAAAAATAATTAAACACATAGCATGTTGGACCCGGTCACGCTTCCCGAACTGGCGCAAATCCTGGGATTTCTGGGAAACGAGCAGCGGCTCAACATACTCAGGGCGATAATCCAGAACGAAAAGTTTGCAAGGGAGATATCTGAAGAGGTCGGGATCTCCCGCCCTCTCGTGAATATCTACTTAAAGCAGCTGGAAAAAGCCGGGCTCGTCACCGGCACCAACCGGGTTGCCGAAGAGCCGCCGTACCTCCGGCGGTATTACCGGGCAATGCCCTTTGAACTGGTAGTGAACCTGGATGTACTTACAAAAACGGGAGATGTCTGAAATGGAGTGTATGAAAACGATCAGGGGATTTCACTGGATCACCAAGACCGTGATGGCATTGACCATCCTGCTCATTGCAATGATCATGGTAGTGGCGATTGTGCAGATGTATGCGATGTCAAACCAGAATGACCAGGCAGCATTCAATGCCGGCCAGGGTCTCGGGGCCATGACATTGGCCCTTGCGGGGATCCTCCCCCAGGTGTTCCTTCTCATCCTCATCATCATGGTGGTTTACATGGCCGTAACCCGGATCAGGACCTGGATCGAGAAGTACCTCGATGCAATGCTTGCTAAGCTGGACACGCTTGCCGAGCAGAAAGCCGGCCGGGAAGATGCCGGCGCACAGCTTGCGATCATGAACGGGAAAGTGGACGGGATGGAGAAGAAACTCGAGAAGATCGAGCGCATCCTTGAGAATGTGGCGGAGTAGCGGGTATGGACACAAAAATCACCGGGATAATTAACGAGAGAGACACCCGCGGGATACAGGAATGGGTGGAGAAGCTGGTTGGGTCTGTAACAGACATTAAAACTGAGATGGCGGATATCCAGTGCGAACTTTCCCGGATCGGTCAGGCCCTTGATGTCATGCAGAAAAAAATCAGTCACCTCGAACCGATCCTTGAGAAAGTATCGGATTAAGAACCGGGATGATGATTCACAGATGGAGGAAAAATGAAGCCGCCAAACACCGGTGTCATCCTGCTCGGATTGTTGCTGGCAGCAATGGTGCTCGTGCCCGTAGTGAGCGCTGAAAAGAATATGACCGGCAGGATCATCAGTGCCACGGCAACGCAGGAACAGGTAGACCGGATCAACGCGTTGTGGGGAACGGATCTCTCGGCAGGGGAGTATTTCATGCAGATCCACCCGCAGCTCCTCATCGATATGCCGGATGATGTCCGGGAGGCGATCTTTCAGAAGAGGTGGAACTGGCCCGCATCCCCGCATCAGCCAACACCTGTGGGATCCCTGCCGGGCATATCGGCAGCATCCCGCAACCGCTTCTGCTCGGCCGGGTGCGATTCGCCCTGCCATGCGGACGCGGGATCGCGGCCATTCCTCGCTGACCTGTACCGTTCCTGCTGATCCGGGCCGGGCCCGGTTTATGCCAGATATGCGCATGACGGACCCGGCCGGGTCCCTGACAAAAGCCTGACGTGAATAGTTCCACAATTATCAGCATCGCAATCGATCGCCGGCAAAAAAATTTTTCAACCACCCCCTGACCCCCCGCTCACTTTTTTTCAGGCAGGGACTGGTTGATCAGCCCGGCCGCTCACGCCGGAGAACTGGAAATTTTGTAGCATGTACATGCATTTTATAGCATAATTATCCAATTATAGCCTCACCAACTAACACCTCATGATCGCGATTGAAAATTTTTCAGCAGGGTCTCCCTGAAAAAATTTGTTCTGGAGAATACCTTAATCCCATCAAATCGTACGAACATGGCACGTTTCTACAATTTCCTCCGTACATAGCGGATAGCCAGCAACTCACATCACATCCAATCCATCTGAAACTTCGAAGAGCCGGAACACATCTTTGTCAATCATTCTGGGACCACGTAGAATACGGACCAGGAAAATCCATTGAAGCGATACCCGGATATTCCCGGGCAGGAACAAAATGATGGCCAGCAGGTTCCGGATCGCAACGTTTCCGGATGATGCTTAGTATTCAGCTGGGGTTTTACCGCATAGTGACCGTATCCGGCGCACGCTATCTGGTTAGATCTTACGCTTTTCTTTAGTCCGGGCCAAAAATTAGGGAAATACTGAACTCTAATATACAGGTAAAACAACTATTATTTTATTTTAATATTAAAAATATCAATCACATTAAAAAATCAATTCTATTTTTTTAAATACTTTGCATGTTATAAATTAAATGCTGATGTATTCTGTGTGTACAGGAATTTTTTAAAAATGGTTAATGATGCCCGACAGTTCCAGGGTGTCTTTTCAATTATGAGTGTTGAGCATGCCAACGCTCTCGTTGAAAAGGCAAGGGGGGGTACACCAATGGAACTTATCGTAAACAGGGAAGTTTCCACCAAGATGCGGGAAGAGCCATATCTGGAAAAAATGATTGCTCTTTCATCGTTCAACAATTTTTCCGTGAGAGTTTTTCCTGATCCTCTCCATCTCGGGCTAGCGATTACTGATAGTTCTCTCTCATTGGGACTCTACAAGAACGATCGGATCACCTATGATGTGACAACCAATATATTCAGTCATGATCTCCATGCCATTGCCTGGGGGAAAAAGGTGTTCCAATACTATCAGGACCGTTCAACGCCGATGAAATTTTAATTATTCTTACATCTGGTCCAAAATCCACCATTTTGTATTATATATCAGATCTCATTCCCTGTTCATCCAGCAGATGAATATGTATCGCTTAAATGAACGTGCATCAGCCGGGTGAATATTATTCGTAGGAATTAATGTATATCTCTAAATTAATTATAACAATACCGGGTTCACATGAATTTGCACAAATGACGAACCCGAGTCTGCCCGAAGGCATGTGATTGCTATCTTCTGCTCTTATGAAGATTTCACATGCCTTCGAGCGCGATGTAAGTCAATTTGGAGAAAAACTCATGACACAACGAAACACTGGCTTTGTCTTGATTCTCCTGTTGCTAGCCGCGATTGTGATGGTACCAATGGTAAGTGCCGAAAAAAATATGACCGGCAAGACCATCAGTGCAACTGCAACTAAAGAGCAGGTGGATAAGGTTAACGAATTGTGGGGTAAGGATATTACCGCAGGAGAATATTTCCAGCAGATTCACCCCCAATTACTTGTTGATATGCCTGATGATATCAGGGAAAAACTCTTTAAGAAGAAATGGATCTGGCCCGATTCTCATGAATTGAAAATAAAAACTCAAACCAATTCTTTACGGAGTGTTCCAATTACTTGTCAGGGTCAGCTTCAGTCTCACCCGAATTATATCCATTTTGCCGGAATGGCTCAATATTCTGGGGGCGCCCCGGGGTACATGGCCGTTTCTACATATCTGGTAAATTCTGCGGATCAAGTAAAATCCTCTACAACGGATTCAGGATAGAGTGTCAATTATTTGAATAGTGACAATTATTGGCAACCAGATGTTTCAGGATCATATCACACCCATACAACTGCGTTCTCACTAAACCCGAGTTATGATGCAGCGCCGCATTATTCCACGAGTGTATCGTGGCCTTAAAACCTTTTTTTCTTTTATGCATTATAATATATTATCGTGCGAGGAATACTGATGAAAAACTCTAATCACATCAATTTACTGTGGATTATTACTGCCTGTTTGTTATTTTGCGCATTCTTAATACCATTATCTTCCGCAGCTGACCCGGAACATATCAGCGCAACGCTCGTTCGACATATTTCTCCTGACAATATTACTGAACAATCGAGTCTTTTCCTTTTTTCCGGTGATTATATCCTCTGTTATGACGGGGGTCTTTCTCTCTATTCCCTCAGGGATAATTCCACCCGGCCTGTTGCGATTAAAAAAGAAGGCAAATGGATATATTGGCCGACACTATCGGGCGATAGTATCGCATGGTACCAGTATCCCGGCGAGATTCATGTATACAACATTTCCTCCGGAGAAGAACGGGTATTACCGGATGCTGCAACAACCGGCGCCAGTAAGACCTATGCCCGTGCTGGAATTGGAGATACGGATGTTGCCAGATGGATGCCGTCAGCTGATGGCGATCGTGTTGCCCTGTTGCAGGGACATGCACCTAATACCTATGGCGATTCCGATATCTTTCTCCTCAACCTTACGACCAACGGGATGATCCCGGTCGAAGAATCTCCTCTTGCACATGGCGGATTAAGCCTGAACGGCAATCGTGTTCTCTGGTATACGCCCATCGACAAAACCAATTCCAGAATCTGTCTTTACGACCTCCTGACGGGAAAAGAGACCGTTATTGCTCCGGAACCCGGCCAGAAGGTGCAGACAACCCTGTCCGGTACGTATGCTGCCTGGATAGATGCCCGCGATCCCCTGATGTATCCGACACCACTCCCCCAGGTCACGGTTTACAATATATCAGCGGGAACAACCCGGAAAATTCCGACAACAACCATGCGCCAGTCCTCTCCCCTTCTTGCCGGGGATTATGTAGTATATACCGAATGTTTCACTCCCACCGGGAAGTCTGCCTTCAAGCAAACCTGCGATTCCAGGATCTTCGATATCCTGACCGGCGCAGTCATGGAATTTCCCGTATTGCAGAATGGCCGGGATATGAACAGCGATTACGAGTACGACCGCCGTATCCATGCGTATTCCAATGGCCGGTTCCTGATTGAAGAGATCCATGGCGATAAACGGGTGTTCGGCGTGTACCGGATTGAAAACCTCCGGCCGGTAAATACGAAGGCGACACCGGTGCCCGCCCCGTCCACGCCTCCGGCAGAGACGACCGCTTCCCTGAACGTTTCTTCCCCTCCGTCACCGGCGCAACCGGCAGCGGGTGCCGGAGCCGAAGTCCTGGTGCTCGCGGTCCTGGCTATATGCGGAATCACGAGGAAGAAATGGTAGCTCCCTTCACGCTTCAGATCCCCGGCATCCACCTGAATTCCCGAAAGTGCAGGCAGCCCCGGGTTTTGAATAGTAACTGGTATTTAGGATAAAACAAATTTTTAATGCAGCCAGGTTTAATGCCCTTTCCACCGGAAATTAACCCCATCTGCCCGGCAGGAGGAGAAAGGCGGCCTTTGATCCGTGCAAGGTTCTTTTTTCTCCGGTAATGGATCGTTGTGGAAGCAATGGAATCATTTGATGAAACCCTGTCTGGAACCGAATCACGGATCACCTGTTATTGCAGCTGTCCCGGTTATACCGAAACACCCCACACTACCCCGGCCACGGCGGTCATGGTCAACGTGAATCACAACCTGGGCGTGTAAGAACACCTGTCTGGTTATGGGAAACAAATCCTTCCGGACCACACTGTTTTCCGGAGAGACCCCGGGGCTGGGCGCATTCCCGCCAGGAATTTTCATGGTGCGGGTGCGAACCGGTCCGGTTCTCGTGCGTCTCTAAGAAAAAAGAGTGGCCGGCATGCCGGGAACGATCCGGGCTGCCGTCAAATCACGCCCGGTACTTTTCCTGTTCGAGCACACAATCCACGAGCACGAGCGCGAGCATGGCCTCGGCCACCGGGACAATACGGGGCACGATGCAGGGATCGTGCCTGCCGCCAACCGAGATCTCCACGACATTGCCATGGATATCCCGCGTCTTCTGGAGCTTTGCTATGGAAGGTGTGGGTTTGACGGCAATGCGCACAACAATATCCTGGCCGGAGGAGATCCCGCCAAGGATCCCGCCGGCATGGTTGCTCGCGAATCCGTCTTTTGTCATGGGATCATTATTCTCGCTTCCGCACCGGCCGGCAACCGCGAACCCGTCGCCGATCTCCACGCCTTTAACGGCCCCGATGCCCATCATGGCACCGGCAATCGCTGCATCGAGCTTCCCAAAGACCGGGTCGCCAAGCCCGGCCGGGCAGCCCCGGGCAAGGATCTCCACCATCCCGCCAACCGAGTCGCCAGCATTTTTTGCAGCAAGGATCTCCTGCTCGATTTCTGCGGGCATCGTTTTCCCGTGAACGGACAGGATCCGCCCGGTGACCGTGATACCTTTTCCAGAAAGGACTTTCATTGCAACGGCGCCGGCTGCAACTCTTCCAACCGTCTCGCGGCCCGAGCTCCTTCCCCCGCCACGGTGGTCCCGGATCCCGTACTTTTCCTGGTACGTGAAGTCGGCATGGCCGGGCCGGTAGACTTCCCGGAGTGCATCGTAATCAGCAGAGTGTTTGTCCTCGTTCCGGACAATGACCGCAATCGGCGTGCCGGTGGTCCGGCCTTCGAAAGTCCCGGAGAGGATCTCGGCCCGGTCGGCTTCCCTGCGGGGCGAGGTTAACGGGGAGGTACCTGGTTTTCTCCGGTCAAGCAGGGGCTGGATGTCCTCTTCTGATAGCGCGAGCCCCGCGGGGCACCCGTCGATGACCGCGCCGACTGCCTTGCCGTGGCTTTCGCCAAACGTTGTAATCCTGAAATTTGTGCCGAAAGTGTTCATGAGACATACTTCCTTATGGTTTCCGTGGGGACATCGATCCCGAACCAGAGCCAGAACTGCTCCTTTGCCTGCTCGATGAAGAGGTCAGTACCGGTGATGGTCGGGCAGCCAACAGCCCGGGCCATCTCGATGAAGGGGGTTATCGGCGGGGTGTACACCAGGTCAAAGACCGTCATCTCTTTCCGGAGCTGGTCCGGCCGGAGCGGGCTCCTTGTATCCGGTTCCATGCCGAGCGGGGTTGCGTTCACCACGAGATCCGGGCGGATGCCGTCAAATGCATCCCACGCCGCCCACCGGCAGCCGGATCGCTCTGCAAGACTCTTCGCGTTTGCCGGCGTCCGGTTGAGGATGGTAACGTCCATGTCGAGATCCATGAGGGCATAGGCTGCGGCAGCTGCCACGCCCCCCGCCCCGAGCAAAACGGCTTTTGCGCCTTTCAAGGAGACGAGCGGTTTTCTTACGCCGAGCCAGTCCGTGTTGTAGCCGATGGCCGAGCCGCAGGCAAAGACCACTGTGTTCACGGCCCCGATCGGTCGGGCCGCGTGATCGTCAACCTCGTCCAGAAGCGGGATTATCTCCTGCTTGAACGGGATTGTGACCGAGAGCCCCTTTGCATCGATCCCCCGCGCAATGCGCAGGATCTCGTCGAGCTCCGGGTCCTCGAAGAGCGTGTAATGGCAGTCGAGCCGGTAATCCGAAAAGAGGTTGTTGAAGAGCCGGGGCCCCTTGCTGTGGGCGCAGGGGTAGCCGGCAACACCGAGAATCCGGGTCAGCGGGTCCTGTTGGATATCCGAAAGAATGGATTCGAGTTTCTGCATGCCCGGCGCCGGTATCCGCCCGGTACGGAAGAACGCGAGGGCCGCCTTTCTCTCTTTTGGGCCGGCCACTCCGGTCCTGATGAGGTGCAGAATTTTTTCTGCCGCTGATACACTCGTAGTTTCACTTGTATCAATGCAGAGGTCCGCTGCCGCATAGTAATTCTGGCGGCGCCGGTCCAGCATCTCGGCAATCTCTTCTCTTAGCGGCAGGTTCGTGAGCGGCGGCCGGGGGGAGCGGGAGATCCGCTGCTCGATGGTGTCGAGATCGGCCGAGAGGAGAATGAGCGTGCTTGCCTTTCGCAAGTGCATCATATTCTCGGGGTCCATGACTACTCCCCCGCCCGTGCTGACAATGACGTTGTCTGCCGGAAGGGAGGCGACAACCTCGCGCTCGATCGTTCGGAACCGCTCCTCCCCGTCCTCGTGGAAGATGCTCGGGATGGAGCGGCCGGTCCGCTGCTCGATGAGCGTGTCCGTGTCAACGAGAGGAACCCTGCA
This sequence comes from Methanoregula sp., assembly GCF_041645475.1. GTDB lineage: Archaea > Halobacteriota > Methanomicrobia > Methanomicrobiales > Methanospirillaceae > Methanoregula. The sequence goes on from NZ_JBAZQA010000001.1 coordinate 134,929, forward strand.
CTGCTCTGCCAGGATCTTCCCGATCTCGGTCTTGCCGGTTCCCCGGAAACCGGTAAGAACAATCCGCTTCACGGGATAACTCCCTTAAGGCTTTCCCAGAACCCCGGGAAGGATTTGTTTACGCATGCTGCATTGGTAATCGTTATACCCCCGGTACCCAGCCCCAGCACCGCAAAGCTCATGGCGGTGCGGTGATCGTTTGCCGGATCGATTTCTCCCCCGTGGAGGGGCGACGGGTGGAGGGTGAGGCTGTCATCGTTCACATCAACCCGCCCGCCCAGCGCCCGCAGGCGATCCGCTGTACCATTGATACGGTCGCTCTCCTTGAACTTTAAATGACTTATTCCCGTTATGGTGGTCGGGCTTTTTGCCATTGCCGCCACCATGCAGAGGGTCTGGACGGTGTCGGGCGAGGAGGACATGTCAAACGTGATGCCCGAGAGATCCCCGGACCGTTCGACCGTGACGAACTCTTTACTGTAGGTGACCCGGCATCCCATTGCCGCGAGGGCATCGAGGAATCGCCGGTCGCCCTGGACCGAGTGCTCTGTTAGGTTCTTGACCCGCACCCTGCCCCCGCAGACTGCGGCGATGGCAAAGAAGTAGGAGGCGGACGAGTAATCGCCCTCGACCGTGTATCTCCGTGCGGAGTACCGGCTTGCGTGGCTCACCACGAACCGCTCGTACCCCTCCCGGGTGACTTTTGCCCCGAACGATTCCATGACATCGAGCGTGATGTCGAGGTAGGAGGCCGAGGCCGGCGGGGCCGGGATGATTACTTCCACGTCTGCTTTCGCATAGGGTGCGGCCATCAGGATCGAGGAGATGAACTGGCTGCTCATGGAACCGTCAATCGTGACCGGTCCCCCGAGCAGCTTCCCGCTCACTCTGACTGGCGGAAAGCCGGGATTTTTTAAGAACTCAACCGTGCCGCCAAGGGCCGGAAGCGCTCCTGCAAGGGGCCCGATGGGCCGCTCCTGCATCCGGGCGCTGCCGGTCAGGATGACCGGGTGCCGGCAGAGGAGGGCGAGGCTCGTTAAGAGCCGGAGGCTGGTGCCCGAGTTTTCGAGCTCAAGGGTTGTCGTGTCCCGGTTCGGGATATCCCCGTTGCAGCCGGAAACGATATACCGTCTTCCCTGTTCTTCCACGATTACACCCAGGACCCGGAGTGCGCTTGCGGTCAGCTTCGTATCTTCGGCATCCAGCGGGCGGAATATCGTGCTCTTTCCGCTGGCAAGGGCCGCGGCAATGAGCGCCCGGTGCGTGTAACTCTTGGAGGGCGGGGCCCCGAAGATGAGATCAACGCCCGACGTTTTTGGCGGGGTTTTGTTCATGGCCCGGCCTCCACCCTGCGGTAGCAGCCCAGCTCTTTTACGTCCGTGATCTTCCGGAGTTCGGAAAGCGCTTCTGCCGTCTCCTTCGACCACGCGTAGTCGAGGAAGAAGACATAGTTCCCGATCCCCCGTTTCGAGGGCCGGGACTCGATCCGGGTGAGGTTGATCCCGCGCTCGGCAAAGACGTGCAGCAGATCGTGGAGCAGACCGGCGCGGTCCGTGCTCGGGTCAATTAAGATACTGCACTTCTCCGGCCGGGTGTCCCGGGCCGGTACGGTTGAGATCCGGACAAAGCGGGTTGTGTTGTTCGGGTTGTTCTCGGTGTTGCGGACAATAATTGGTATTCCGTAGATGGATGCAGCCGATTCGGAGAGGATTGCCCCGGCGTGCGGTGTCTTCCTGGCTTCAAGTGCGCTCGACGCATTGCTGCTCGTGTGGATGATCGGAATCCCCCACTGTTCGATACACTCGCTGCACTGCTCGTGGGTCTGCGGGTGGGCATAGATCACCCGGAGCGATTCGAGCGGGCCTGCGGATGCGAGGTTGTGGTGGATCGGCATGTACATCTCGGCCGTGATCGAGAGCGGGAAGCGGGTGAGGCCGTCGAGCGTCTCCCCCACACTGCCCGCCTCGGAGTTCTCCATGGGAACGATCCCGTCCCCCTCGCCCCGCGCAACTGCCGAGAGGATCCCGTGGATGGTAGGGACGAGGCGGATCGTCTCCTTTGTTCCGGGCACCAGCTTCAGCGCGAGCTGGTGCGAGAAGGTTCCCTCGGGTCCGAGCGTTATGAGGTTCATCGGTTCACCATGCATTCGATCAGCGCATCCGTGGTCTTCTGGCCTTCGTCACAGTACGTGCCGAGATGGCGGCTGTTTTTCTCGAAGAATGCCCGGAACTGTTCCGGGTCTTTTGCCTCGACAATTGCCGAGAGATCGGCTGCCGAGCTCCGGCAGGCCCGAAGAACCTCGGGAACATGCGGGTTCTGCTGGAGGATGTCGGCATAGAGCGCCGGGTCCTGCGAGAGGAGCCGGCCCACGAGCGAGAGCTCGATCTGGTACACGGGGCTCTCGAACTGTTCGGTCTTGTGGAGATCCACACCGAGCCGGCGCACCGTATCGGCAACGCAGAGCGTAACGAAATGGGTGAGCCCCTGGACAACGGCTACCGTCCGGTCATGCTCTTCGGGCGTGGTTATCGTGCAGACGGCTCCCTGTTTCCCGAAGATCTTAACGAGCGCTTCAACCCGGCTCCTGTCCGCCCGGGCCGGGCAGACGATGATGGTCTGGTTCCGGATGGTCTTCACCGTTGGCCCGAACATCGGGTGGAGACCTATCACGTCCGCCTTTGATTTGAGCATTGCCTCAACCGGTTTCACTTTGAGCGAGGTGAAGTCGCAGAGGAGCTGGCCCTCGTTCAGGAGCGGCGCTATCTCCTCTATCACCCTTACCGTCTCGCGGATCGGGACCGAGACGATGACGATATCGCACGTCTTTGCTATACCGGCACCCGTGATGGCGGTCTTCCTTCCCGACACTACTACGTCATACCCGGCGTCTTCGAATACCCGGGTAAAGAGCCGGCCCATCTTCCCGGTGCCGCCAATGATGCCTGCCTTCATGATCACTTCTCGCGGATCGTCTCTTTGACGGCCATGCCAAAGTGCCTGCCGCCTTCAAGCGAACAGCCGAGCACCTTGTCGCCAACTGCTAGGGTGACCACCGAGACTGCGCCTCCACCCTCTTTCACGAGCCGGATCGTCTCGGCGTTCTGGAGGATGAGGCTGACTTTTGCTTTTCCGGCGATTGCTTCCACCAGCAGGAGCGGGCGCCGCTCGATCTTGGTCCGGCCTATGATCGCGGAATGGGCCTTTCCCTTCCCGTCCGTCACCATCACCTCGCCGCCAATGGCAAGGTCCGCGAGGTACGCGGTCTTTCCGTCCGGGAGGAGGATGTAGGCGTGGACTGCCCCGGCATTCACCCGGAACGGGCGGGGGGCAACGTACGGGTTCTCTAAGGTCTCGGCATGGACAAGGAGCATGGCCGACGAGGTGTTTCCCATCAGCATGCCTTCGCCGTCCGAGAGGATCGAGCACGTGTCCACGCAGACCCGGTCGCCCATACCAACAGGCTGGATCTTTGTGACCGTGAACGGGATGAGGCCGACATTTGCGGTTGTTGACTTGAGGAGCGCGGCAACCTCTTTGACAACCGCCGGGTCGGAGGTTTTCAGGAGAATGCCGTACACGCCTTTCTCAAGAACATGGATTGCCATTGCCGCTTCCTTTGCGTCCTTCACGGTTGCGATGATCCGGTCCGACTGGGCAACAAGGTTTTCGAGCGGGATGACCGTCCAGTCGCTCGTGGTGACGATGACCGGCTTGTGCTTCCCGAGCTCTGCGGCTTTGTTCTCGCTTGCCTTATCGGTGATCGTGATCTCCAGGACATCGGTGCCGGGTTTCATGTCCCCGTCCGGCGCAATGGTTGCGATCCTGCCGAGCCGCTTTACGTTCTCGGCCTTGTCAACGAGCAGCGCATCCGCGCCGCTCTCGATGGCGGTTGTTGCGATATCCTTGTTCCAGGGGCGGATGTCGACCCAGAACTGTTTCATTTGTGCTGCTCCAGCGCCTTGGCCGGGTCCACGTTGTGGTGCACCACATTGCAGAGGGCCTGGACAAAGGCTTTGGTGTCCTTGCGCTGGAAGGCGTTCCTGCCAACGCAGACCCCGGCGCCTCCGGCATTGACCGAGTCCCTTATGATCTCGAGGGATTCGAGATCCCCGGTCTTCTCGCCTCCGGCAATGAATACCGGTACCGAACAGGCCCTGACTATTCTCCGGAATGTCTCGGGATCGCCCGGGTAGTTGGTCTTGATCATATCCGCGCCCAACTCTTCTGCCACCCGGACGGCGTGGCCTATGGACTGGGCCGAGAAGGAGTCGATTCCCTTGCCCCGGGGGTAGCTCATGATGAGGAGCGGCATGCCCCAGCGGTTGCAGTCGCGTGCAACATTTGCTCCTATCTCCAGCATCTTGGACTCGCTCGGCGAGCCCAGGTTGATGTGGATCGAGACCCCGTCGGCCCCGAGAGCGATTGCCTCTTCCACAGAGCAGACCTGGACCTTGTCGTTCGGGTCCGGGTTTAACGAGGTGCTGCCCGAGAGGTGGATGAAGAGGCCGATGTCACGGCCGTGCTTCCGGTGGCCGCGCTTGACCAAGCCCTTGTGGAGGACAATTGCGTTTGCCCCGCCGTTGCTTACGTCCGAGATGACGTTTGTCATGTCGAGAAGCCCGTCAATCTGTCCCATCGAGAACCCGTGGTCCATCGGCACGATGACTGCCCGTCCCGTGTTCCGGTCCATGATCCGTTCGATCCGAATATCCTTTCCAATCATCTTTCCGCCCCGTTAGTCTTTGAGGATTTCAAGCGCCTCTTCCACGCTCTTGTTCGCATGCACGATACAGGCCGCGGCCCGGACGAACTTTCCCGGCGTCCGGTGCTGGAAGGCGTTCCTGCCAATCGAGATACCGGCTGCCCCGCCCGCCATTGCGCCTTCGATTAATTCCAATGTTGTGCGGTCATCGGTCTTACTACCTCCGGCCACGACCACCGGCACCGGGCAGCCCCGGGTCACTTCCCGGAACGATTCCGGGTCCCCGGTGTACACGGTCTTGACGATATCGGCCCCGAGCTCGGCTGCCACCCGGGCCGCGAGCTTGACCTGTTCGAGATCGTTTGCAGACGCGATGTTCTTGCCCCGCGGGTACATCATCGCAAGGAGCGGCATGCCCCATTCCATGCACTCGACCGCAACCATGCCTAAGTCCTGGAGCATCTTGGCTTCCGACTCGGCCCCGATGTTGACGTGCATCGAGACGGCATCGGCGCCCATCTTGAGCGCATTCTGCACGGTATTGACGAGCACCTTCTCGTTCGGGTCCGGCGCAAGCATCGTGCTTGCGGACAGGTGCAGGATAAGCCCGATGTCCCGGCCGCCCTGCCGGTGGCCGTGGAGCGCGAGCCCCACGTGCCCGATCACCGCATTTGCCCCGCCCTCCGCAACCAGGTTGACTGCCTGGCCCATATCGATGAGGCCCGCAATCGGGCCGTTACTCACGCCGTGATCCATCGGCACGATGATCGTTTTCTTCGTATTCCGGTTCATGATTCTTTCAAGACGAATTTCCTTTCCTCTCATAGTAACAACAACTCCTCCCCCTGCATTCACACACAAATTTCGTGCAAACCAAGGGGCTTAACGATACCAGAAATACTGGCTAAACTGGCTGAAATAAAAAGCAAAAACGCGATACCATGCGGTCATAGCGTTTGACTGTTCAGAAACGGTTTCACTGATGCAACGGGCGGGTGAACTAGTAGAGATAACGGCCTTCACGGGCAAAAAAACCCTCATGAATGCTGTAGCACTCGTCCTGCATACTCCATTGTTGGGTGTATTTGTATTTAATGTTGTGTGCTAGGGTGTAGCATGGTCTGGAGGGTTTGGGCTGGAGAATGGAGTGAGTAAAAAAAGGCGGGTTTGAGGGAGATTAAAACTATTGAATTTATTTCATACCCATTTCCAATATGAATTTTGATATTGCGTAATTTTGAAAGATTCATTAATAATGTTATTCATTGTTTAACATACAAAAGTGTTAATGTCAAAATAAACCTAATAAAAAATAAATGTCACTTATTGATATTACAATTCTTATAATTTGGATAGTTTTTTTGTTATTAATTTTTCTTGCTCCATTATTAGGGGCCGCAATAGCAACCTATCTTCTATATAAAAAATCGCAAGAGCAATTTTCAAAACATGTTTTGATTTGTATCATGGCGGGATTGTACTTAGGCATATGTTTTTCATTGATTGCCTTACTTTATGCTGCAAGGAATATTTACGATAAAATAATTGTAACATTACCCAATTTGGATCTTGTACTGGCATTATTAGGAATTTCAATTGCCGTTTTTTATGCGGTCGACTCAATTATTGATTCTCGAAATTCACAAAAGGAAATTCTAACTGAATTAAAAAAGATTAAAGATTCTCTTAAATACAATAAATCAGGTTCACCCGAACCTGAAGAACCTGAAATTCATGATAATAACTGTGTCCCCGAAATTGAAGCATTTTATCAAACGAACAACGATATGATAGGAAATATTAGACTGAGTTTGCAGATTTCCTATGAGCGAAGTCATCAACTGATAAATTTAAATCAACAATTGATCGGTATTGTTGCCGCAATATTCATTGGTGCATTGACCTTTTTGGGGGCGGTCTATTTTACTTCAACAAATCCAGAGAGTTATCTATCGTTAATCATCACACCAACGATTTTAATAGCTTCTTTGTATATTTGGCGATTTTACTCACATATAATTGACAGGGATATTGTAAATTCTTATAAGAAAATCTTACACTGCGAATATAGATTGAATATCCCACAGGAGATTTCGTTATTATCGTCTTTAGAAAACGGTGTATCCCAAAAAGCGGGGATTAGGAATATAATCAAAAAACAAACCCCTGAACGAAAATATTTGATATTTCAGAAATTAATTATTAAAAATAGAATTGGATCTCGATATCATATATTGTGGGATTTTTTAGTAGTCGATATTTTTGCTGCAACATATTGTTTTCAAATTCTTTTTGTTATTAATCTCCACCAAGTGATTAATCCCACAATTCTAACTATATTTTTAGTAATGTTCCCACTTTTTTTTGCAATATTATCTCTATTCTTTGCTATTGACGTTCGATCACAACCAATTCCTTTTCAGAGGGATCCAACTTGTGAAGATATTTTAGAATGTATATCGGAAATTGAGAGTTCAAGTAATTTTGGAGCAAAATACTAACCTAAATTTGCTCAAGCATCGCAGCGGGATGAGGTCGGGTTCGGAAATATCACTATTGCGAGTCTACCCCCCTTTGCTGGAAGTCGCTCGGCGCATACTGCCTTGAAGTTCAAGGCGCTACGCTTCTTTTTTTTGATAGTTCAATTCTCCCTAGCAGCACATTAACACCGACGGTTCAATTTTCTAAACACACTCATAGAGCAACTGCCAAACACGTTCTCTTTAGCATAAACGGATTAGACGGTCAAAAGCTACCTTGTAAAACTTAATGATTGATAGTCTTTAATTTATTATATCTACAAAGTAAATTCGGAGAAAATTATCTAGCATGACAAATGGAGAATCAGATTATTCGGAAGCGCGGGAAAAAGAGCGAGATCGATTAATTTTTGAATTGATTGTAAATAGAAATGGAGCCGAGTTTCAAAGAAGTACAAATCTTGATAATAAAGCCAGCAATCTAATCGGTTTTGTTGGTATTATTATTGGCCTACTTGGAACCACGATTTCATTTATTTTCGACAAGATCTATAAAGATCCAAAGATTTTCTTATATTACACTAACTTTCGTGCCATTCTTCTTATCGGAATAATCTTTTTAACAGTATCTATTATTTGCAGTTTGATAGCTTTTTTTATTAAACAATACGAAATTGTTCCTGAAACTGATCATTTGATCAAAAATTACGCAAAAAAAGATGAAAATTATCTCACGGTTCTTAGAATCGTTGCTCAAGAGATGTCTAATACCATCGTAAAAAATAAAGATATCGATGATGATAAGGCTAAATGGATAAAATACAGTCAAATTGCATTCGGGGCGGGGATGGGTTTGATCATTGTTTTTATTTGCGGTTTATTGACCATTTGAGGTGAGAATATGAAGAAAGAGAAAGAAAAGACAATTCAAGAGGAGCCAAAACCACTAGAAAAAGTAGAAACTGCTTCTTGGGGAACTAATGATAATCTTCTTCGAAAAACAATTTGTCTTAGTGAACCGGAAAAGAAAAAGAGGGAATTGCGTGAAAGCGATCAGAAAAAATAATTCAGTAAATGATGAATTAGTTGGAAAAATTAATCCCTTAATAAAAAATAATGAAGATAATCATGAAAAAGAAACTAATGAATGGGGAAATGATGAGAACAGAGTGCGAATTTCTGGGTGTTGTGAAATGGAGTAGTGAAAAATGATCGATGATGACACCCCCCAAAAAAATCCTCCGGCCAAGACAGCACCTTGGGGAACAGAGGATTCTGATATTAAACAAGAGGTTGCAAATATGTACATACCAAAAGAAATTGTTGTAGATTTAAAAAAGCAAAATTCAAAATAAATGTAATTTTCTTTATTGCCATTCTTAAACATAAACTAAAAAAATTAATATTTAATTTATTTCCCTATCACTCATGTTTTTCAGTGCGATTTCATTCAAGATCGAATTTTAGTGATATTTTTCATTCAAGAAAAAAAATATGAATAGACATGGTAACAGCAATATCCCGGTAATAATTCCAGTTATGATAATCGGCACGCGGTCCCTCGCCCGCATCCCCGCTGGGCACATCATCTGCACAAAGGATTTCCCGACACTCGCCTCACTGCGTGGCGTCCTACGGTCCGGTAGTCGTCCATCGCTTCGGATCAAAGCCTAACACAATATGATCGTAATCGTTTTCATTTCAGAAATTTTTCAAACCCCCCAACGCCCCGCTCTCAAATTATTTGGGCAGAATCGCATTCACAGAAAAAATCCAGAACGATCAGACCGATATCCGCCAAAAAATTCCATAACGAAACCATGTGCCCGGCAAAACATTTTACCGGAATTTTTTCAAAATAATTTCCTTCGCACAAAACTTTTCATAAAAACTTTTCACGAACAATTCCCGCAAAAAGTTCAAGCCCTCTCAGAAAAATCCGGCCACCCCTTTCACGCCGTAAACCCCTCCCAAAACCCCCCTTGCGGACCTCCCTTTTTTGCGGTTCAGAGCGATCCCAATCCGGCCCCTGGACGTGCCCCGATTCCCCATTTTTCCAGAACGGAGCCCCATACGTGCCCGGATTTGGATCCGCCGACCCCCTGTTTTGTGCAAAAGTCCTGAAGTATTTTCACCAACAGGGGGTCCGGATGATAGTCTCACGTCGGTACGAGTCAAAAATGCAGGTTCTCTCCGACGGAGTCTGCCCATTCTCCGATGTGAACACGACCCCCAAAACCGCCCCTCCTTTCATTTTCCGCAACTCATGGTCGATCCGGAAACAGATCGCCCCGCCAAATCGTGCTAAATGCTGTCATGAATCTCCGACGTGAAAAATGACAAATTTGGGGGAAACAGTGTCGGTTTTCCGCGAAACAGTGCTGGTATAGTGCATCCGGGTCCGGATGGCAAGGGGGTCTCCGACGGAGAACTGATGTAACGGGAGAGTATGTCCCGGGTTCCCCCCTCCACCATTCCCCGGCGCCCGCCCGTACTGCGAGCTCATCTCCCCCCTGCCGAAATACGCCCTATAAGGGCTCCGTTTCCTTTCCAATGATTTCCGGCGCCCGTGGTGGACAGCAAATCGGGCCCGGATTCGTTTCGCGGGGGGAATTCGCAAGGAAATTGCCCGGATTGCCAGAAATCGGCTGAAATGCACCTCATACAATGGCCCTTAATGGTGGTCCGGCAGGGGTTTTTTTGGGCATTGGGTTTTCTCCATCCGGGCTGAGAACTGCGAACAGAACGCGAATATGAAGGTCGTTTTTTCCGGGGAATGGTGGTGAAAATGGGGGAACCCTTCGGGGGGGCGAAGGTGATCGATCGCCTCTCCCATGATCTCAATCCAGAGTTTCCGGATATGAAAGGGTTCTCGGTCCGGAACCTGAAATATATGAGGAAATTCGCAGACGTGTATCGCGAAAGAACAATTGTGCAAGAGCGGCTTGCACAAATTACCTGGTACCACCACATCGCCCTGCTCGATAAAGTGAAGGATGCAATGGAGCGTGAGTGGATGTCTCTGCATCTCCTTCCCCCGGGAATGGCGGGGGTAGGAGGAGTCATCATTATTGCGGATCTTCCCGCTTCTTCTTACTCTCACCTGGCGACAGAGTACTCTTTCCCGCTCGCCCCGCGATCTCCTTCTCCTGTGTCTTTACCCGCCGCTCAAGTTTAATGAGATCTTCTTCGGGCGGAAGGGTTTCGGGCCGGATTCCCCGCTTCAGGAGCAGGTCGCGAACGTCCTGGTTATTCTGGACATGTTCGACCGTGATCGGATCTTCACCCTGCATATCTTCCTTGGTAACATTGAAGTTCGTGATCTCTGTTGCGAGATTCTTGGCCGTGATAGTAACGGTGGGGAGAAAATCCGCGAGCGGCCGGCTGTCCGGAACTTCCAGACGTTCTTTCATCATATGGGTGGAATAACCCCCGAAAAGTGCCACGTCCCCTTTGCTCCGGATACGGGCAAAACCCTGTTCATCAACGCCCCGCTCGTAAATATTCCGGGACAATTCTTTCTCGGAATCTTTTAGGTGTTTTCTCGCTTTCAGCCGCTCGGCAAGCCGGATATGATCTTCGATGATCTCCTGCTTCCGGGTCTGCACCGCAAAATAACTCTGGGCAAATGCGATCTCTTCCTTCCGGGGATCCCCGTTCTGGGCGATAAGATAACAGGCATAGCGGGTCAGGAGGAGATCCTCTATGTTCCGTTCCGCACCCGAACCGATAAGGACCATTTTGTTGGCGTCAACGAAATGGTCCGGAACCTTATTGTCAGATATCTTACAGGATTCTTTTGCTTTTTCAATAATTTTTAAAAAATTTCTCCAGTCCTCATAACCGAGAAGTTTCTGCAAATCCCGGGCAAACCAGAATTCAACGCCATCCTGTACGTGAACGAAATCCTCAAAATTTTTGTGAAGGCGTTGGATAATCGCTGGTTTCATGGTGTGGTTCCATGTTTGAGAATATACTTTTTACAATAGATATACCGGAATTACCGGCACATATAATGTAACGGTGCAGGGTGAAACTAATCGTACCGTTTCAGGTACACGAGGATATTTGTGTGGTGGATATTTGCGCCCGGGTTGTGCCAGTCACCGTACGTGCGGTCATGTTAATCGTGGGCCGGTCTGCTCGTATAACAACTATCATCCATCAGGATCTGGTGTCAACTCCACCCCCACTCTGCACCGCAGGAAGTCCGCGTGACGCCTCTCCATATCGCACCCGGGCAGGTTCATGGGATCCGGATTCTCCAACATTGCATGTCTCTTCGCGGGTGTAAACCCGATCCCAAAACCGCCCCTCCTTTCATTTTCCGCTAACAGGGGTCGATCCGGAAACTGATCGCCCCGCCAAATAGTGCTAAATGCTGTCATGCATCTCCGGCGTGAAAAATAACAAATTTGGGAGAAACAGTGTCGGTTTTCCGCGAAACAGTGCTGGTATGGTGCATCCGGGCCCTGATAGCAAGGGGGGTCTCCGACGGAGAACGGGTGTGGCGGGAGGGTATGTCCCGGGTTCCCCCCCTCCATCATACCCCGGCGCCCGCCCGTTCTGCTACCTCATCTCCCCCCTGCCGAAATACGCCATATACGGGCTCCGTTTCCGTTCCGGTGATTTCCGGCGCCCGTGGTGGACAGCAAATCGGGCCCGGATTTGTTTCGCGGGGAGAATTCTCAAGGAAAATGCCCGGATTGCCGGAAATCAGCTAAAATATACCTCATACAATGGCCTTTAATGGTGTTCCGGCAGGGGGTTTTTTGGGTATTGGGTTTTGCCAATCCGGGCTGAGAAACGCGAACAGAACGCGAATATGAAGGTCGTTTTTTCCGGGGGACCCCAATCAGAGTCCCCTACTCAACTTGCCGGATCCGTCTCGTTGTACAGATTACCGACCCGGTATTTTCCCGGAGGCGAATGGGGATTGATTCATTGGATATTCAATCAAAAAACCAAGAATCCCAAAAAATTATCGTAAAAAAAAGTTGTCCGGGCCTCACGGAGCGGGAACGTTTTTCCTTTTCTCCATGATGCTCGTGATGATTTTATCCGGGTCCTTCTCCAGGATTTTTTTACGGTCCACCGTCCAGTCGCCGCTCCCGGTCTCATAGATCTGGAGGAACCGGATCGCATCATCCGGACCCAGTTTCTCCACCAGTACATCGAGGCCTTCCTGCTGAACCTGATGCAATGTTTTGGCGCTCATTGTCTTCCCTCCTTTAACCAGATGACAGGGTTTTCTATATGTACTTGTATGTCCCGGTTTGACTTAAAAAATGTTATCAGACCATCATCCGTAGTGAGGAGCACCGCGCCGGCCCGTTCGGCACAGGCAATGTGCAGCGAGTCCATTGCGTCTCCACCAAGAGTAATCAATCCGTGCATCCGTGAGATTATTCTCTCATCTATGAGTATGGATTCTTCTGCCACGGAGAGGATCTTCCCGACACGCAACCGTTTCCTGATATTCGGAATTTTTGAAAGTTCTTCATCGATAACTTCACTCGTAACCATCGAGAATTCCTGCATTGCACAACGACGGATTATCTCCTGGACGGCAGTTACCTCCAGACGGATTCGTCCTGATGTCTGGTCATCAAACGGTCTGCACAGGCAACAGACGTCCATGTAGATTTTCATGTGTTCTTCCTGGTAACGGTCCTTTATTCACATCAGGATATTCGGATTTTTATATTATCGTTGCACGGTGTGAAAATGATTTGAGACCACGGTCCAGGATCGTTACCAGCTGTATTCCGGAACCGGGTGGCACTCCGTGATGAGAAATTCCCGGTAATTGATCCGCCGCGGGGTACCCTTCTTCGGGGCGGCAGTTGTTATTGCAATTGTATCTACTTTCACACCATATACCGACACTTCATTTTATCCACGAATAATTATCTTTCGACAACATTTTTCTGAAATTCTCACAAAGATTGTTGCCACGGAGAAATGAAATGGCAAAGAACAAGAGACAAAGGTTTTCGAAGAGGAGCAGTAGATGATCGAAGTCTGGTTCTCAATCCAAGGATCGACCCGTGTGTGAAACGCGATACAAACACCGGTCGATTTATGGATGTAAAACAAGACGGGACGCCGTTTAAGGGTGTGAAAAAGGAAAGATAATTTTCTTTCCGCTTCTGCTTCTTGTTTTTCCCTCATAAGCAAAATGATGAGCCCAATGATTTACAATCAGTATTATTATATCCGGAGTTAAATTTACAATTATGACGATCCAGCTGACTGATGAGAAAATCGGATCGTTACTGGCTGAGAAAAAAATACTTCCTGAAGATTTTTTCTCACCCCAGAAACTAAAAACCAAACACGGCCATAAAGAATACGAGAGAGATATCACCGGAGAAAATGGATCGGATTTCCGGTTAATCTTCCGGCAAAGTGATCTGAATCCACTGGATTTTTCTGTTATCCTTGTCTATGTCCCGAAAGGATCAAACCAGCAGTTTCGTCTCCGCAGATATAACGGAAAAAGCCACGAACATGGCAATCATATCGAGAAAAACAAATTCTATGAATTTCATATACATACTGCAACAGAGCGCTATCAGCAATCCGGTTACCGGGAAGATACCTATGCTGAAGAGACAGACCGGTACGCAGATTATCGCGGGGCAATCGAATGCATGTTGAACGATTGCGGATTTACCCTCTCTGCGAAAAACCATAACCTTTCCCAATGGGGGCTGAAGTAATGTCGATCAAATCAATCACCCGGAATTTCCGGCAGAAAGTATGCGATCAGGTTCGCGTAGAAGCCGAAGGTGTCGATCGATACCATGTATTCACCCCCTTCCTCTTTGAAGACGGCGATCACCTTGTTGTTATCCTGAAACAGGAAAACGGAAACTGGCTCTTGTCCGATGAGGGTCATACCTTCATGCACCTGACATATGATCTTGACGATAAGGATCTGCGAAACGGGGGACGGCAGAAGATCATCTCGAATGCTCTCTCTGCATTCTCAGTTCAGGACCGGAATGGAGAGTTGATCCTTTCGATAAGCAACGAAAAGTACGGGGATGCACTCTACAGTTATATCCAGGCCTTGCTGAAAATTTCAGATGTATCCTACCTCTCGCGGGAGCGGGTCCGTACAACGTTCATGGATGATGTCCGGGAGTTTTTTGAAGAGAAGATTCCCAGGAATCGGTTTCAGGTTGAATGGCACGATCCATCACATGATCCTGACAGCCGGTATACGGCTGATTACATGATCGAGACCCCCTCCGGGCCGATTCTTATCTATGCTCTGGCAAATGACGACCGGGTGAGAGAAGCAACCATCAATCTTCTCATGTTTGAAAAATGGGGCCTGAAATTCCGATCCATCGGTATCTTTGAAGACCAGGAAGAGATCAACAGGAAAACACTGGCGAAGTTCTCCGATATATGCGAGAAACAGTTCTCCAATTTCGGGGGAAACACGGATCGTCTCTTAAAATATGTGCAGGAATCCGGTGGATTGGCAACGGGATAATTTACCTGATTATTTCCTTTCTCTTTTTCGATGGCTGACTGGTACTTATACCGGTTTTCAATTCTCCTGCGACCAGTGTCTCTTGCCTCTCCACCAAATCCCCACGGGGCAGATCTCCGGTAATCGCAATGAAAAAAAGAGAGATAATCAACACGGCATGGCAGTGCCGGAAGCGTACCTTCGTACATCGACATGTACCCCGCTCTTCGCCATCCGTTCGGCAATAACAAGAATCTCTCGTGGGCAATATGCTCGTCCACTAAAATCCTCGCCGCAGTTTGTGCAGACCCTGGCGAGACCATCTTTCACGACAAGGGTCAGACCGTCCCTGTCAAAGGTGACGGTTGTCGTGCCCACTCTGGTCTTGCCGTGTTTGCAGATGACGCACGTCATAGGAATGGTACGATTAATCCTGTTTCTTTGTCTTTGGTTTTTTCTGCCGTTCAAGCAGATCGCTCTTGACCGCATCAAGATTATCCGGCAACCATTCCTGCCGCTCTTTGGTGTAATCTCCAGAGCCGGTCTCGAAGCTCTGGATAAACCGGGCCATATCCACCGGGCCGAGCGTCTTTGTGAGCGCCTGAATGCCTTCCTTTCGCACTTCACTGATTGTTTTCATCGGCTGACACCTCCATGAGCCAGTGTACCGGGTTCTGTACCGTTATGGTTATTGCAGGGATTTTTCCTGCCAGGGTAATAATTCTATTGTCGGTTGTGAGGAAAATAGTTTTTCTGCTCACGGCACATGCGAGATGGAGAGCGTCGAACAGTTTAAGTCCGGCTTTCTGGTAATCCTGAACCATCAAAAAAATTGTTTCATCCAGTTCGATGTATTCGCTGATGAGCGCACATTTCTGCTCAACTTTCAGCCGTTTTTCCCTATCTGCGA
Organism: Methanoregula sp.; assembly: GCF_041645475.1. Taxonomy (GTDB): domain Archaea; phylum Halobacteriota; class Methanomicrobia; order Methanomicrobiales; family Methanospirillaceae; genus Methanoregula. The sequence goes on from NZ_JBAZQA010000001.1 coordinate 150,510, forward strand.
GACGTGAGATTTCATCATCAATAACTACACTGCCAAATAGTTCCCAGTCCTGACTGCACCGGTCAAGGATGGTGAGGATTGCTGCTGCCTCCAGCCGGATTTTCCTGTTCTGGAGATCATCAAACGGCCTGCACAGGCAACAGACATCCATGTAGATTTTCATGCGATCTTCCTGGTAACTGTCCTTTATTTCTACCAGGACATTTGGATTTTTATATTATCGTTGCACGGCGTGAAAATGATTTGAAAACATTGTTTGGGATCGTTACCCTGCGAATTCCGGAACCGGGTGGGGCTCCGTGATCGTGAAATTGATCCGTCGCGGGGCGCCTACCGGGCATGACAGGGGGCCGGGTGGGAGATAGCCCCACCTGGTTGAGGGAGATTCATGGACCGGACCCGTCAGCTCATTTCACAATTCCCGGTGTTGAAATTGAGCAAGTACCGATACTTATCATACAAAGAGGTGTACCGATAGGGATTTGCGTGGGGTTGTCCCGGTGTTGAGTGACAGCGTAATTTTTTGGCGCAAACACCGTTTTCTGCTGCGGGAGATCCACAGAATACCAATAGACCCCGGCAAGGATACTACCGGCAATCGATAAGCAGACCATGAACAGCACAAGTCGTGCTAGCGTTGATGGGGTGGATTGAGACATACGAGACTCCGGCCCGGAAGGTCCATCCGGTTTTGATCTTCCATGGTATCCGGCACGGTATAAACCTTGAGAATCGGTACGGGATTTACGGAAGGTTTACCCGGCAGCGGTCATTATCTCCAGGTATTGATACCGCCGCGGAGCTGCCCTTTGGGAGCGGCAGCCGTGCATCGCGCCGTCGGGGACGATATGCATCCTGCACTTCTCACTATTTCTTACTCCATACCCACATCACCCAGGGAAATCCATGTCCGTTCCTGCCAATGCCCAGATCGAAGAGCGCCAGCCGTATTTTTCGCCAGAGGGACCGGGGCTTCGTGCTGGCAAGGATGGACTCCCGCGTAACCGGGCCGGACGGAGGGACGAATGCCGGGGACATACAACGACATAGTGTCTGTCAAACCATAACTTTTCGTGCATTCATTATTGATTCCATGACCGGTACAGTTGCGTAAACCCGATTCTCCCGGCACCCCTCCTGCCCCCCGGTCCCTTTGATCCCGCGAGGGGGGTAGCCCCCTGATCAGAAATAATTGGCAGGGGGGGTGGGGGGCAGTCCCCCCTCCGCAACCATGAGTAACGTGCGGGTTTTTTTAAGGGAGTGATCGATGTTTCGCGGGGGATTATCACCGGCTGCCGGGTGGAGAAGGGGGTTATCAGAAATGAGTTGCTCGCAGTATTTTCCCAAAATCAGGCGGGGATGCACCCCCCGGTCACTTTGATCCTGGCAGGGGGGTACCCCCCGGGTCGGAAATAACCGGAAGGGGGAGTGGGGGGTACCCCCCCTTCGGCCAGATCCCAAAACAGGCCCTCCTTTCATTTACCGGACCTTATGTACGGCCAAAAACAGGCGGGTGCCGGAAGCCCGCTGTTTAGCAGGTCTGATTTCGCCATAATGGCCTTCTTTCTTTAAAATACGTTAAAATCGTGAACTTTTGCAGGGTCGTGGACATCATTTCCTGTGCAGAAAAAATGCGATTGCCCGGATTGCCAAACCGGGCAATTTACGGGCCCGGAATAGTAATGGTCTTTCCGGGGGGATTACGATAGCCGAACCCGGCATTGTTCCGAAACGATAGTCAGAAGATACAACCGGCTCCTCCCCCATTTTCGTGGTTCTCCTGGTTGCCGGATCAGCAACAACCAAGGTCTCTCAGGCAGTCATAGTAACTCTCACGGCTATTGAGTGCCAGAGGATAACATACCTGACCACACCCTCTCTCCGGATCAGTGCAGGATTTGCTGTTGGTCGGAGGCTGTATGGTGTTCTGGTGCGGAAGATCCACAGCATAATAATGCAGGCCTCCAGTTATGCTTCCGGCAAGTGCCAGGAAGATCATAACGATCATGAGCCGTGCAAGCGGCGATCGTGTCTTTGACATTTAAAAACCATCCCTGCAAATCTGAAATATCTTTTTTCTTTGGCGGGAATGGATTATAAATGGTTATGATGTTGTTGCGATTCTCTCTTCCCCGCGTGAGGGTCGCCCGATCTTCTCCTGACATTCCCTCTGGCCGATCACCCTCATCCGGGTTTCCGGCAATTTCTTCACGGTGGGGCGCCCATCGGTCCGGCAGTCGTTCATCGATCCGGATCAAAACCCAACACAATGAAGATCGCAATCATTTTCTTTTCAGAAATTTTTCAATTAACCCAACCTCACACTATCAATTTTTGTCATGAAAATTTTGAAATCTTCCGACGATAAATCTGACAAATGGAAATTGAGTTTAGCAAGCAAAATTTTCATCGCTTTGGTGCGAAGTCTTTGACTTCATGCGGTTTTTTTTACAAGATTGTTTTCACGGAAAAAGATCCCAGTAAAAAAAATTCGTAATGAAACCATATGCCCGGCAATACATTTTCACCGGATTTTTTTCTAAATAAAAAAGTGAATTCTAACGACGGTTCAAAACACAAATTCCCATTACAAGGATAAGCGCTCCAATGGGAGCATACAGGAGGGGGGATGCCGGGGTCTGGTGCTGGACCGGCGTGGCCTTTGGTGACTGTGCCGGGAGTGTTGGCGAGGTGGGCGATGCATTGCCCGTTGCCCCGAGGTTCATACCCGCCTCACTGACGGTGACGGGAATCACTATGTAGGTGTCATCCACACCGGGGGAGTTGAAGGCTGCGATGAGCGCTTCTGCTGCGTTACGACCCTGAAGGCTTCCCGCCCCGTGATTTTGAAGAGGTTCATGCCAGCCGGACTTCCGCTACTGGAAACATTAATCTGCACCCATTCCCCGAGGGGGAAGAGGTCAAAGTTCAAATTCTGCATCGGGTGCTGGACGATGAGGGAGTAGTGTCCCTCCGGGAAGGTGGGGTGGGGGGTATCCTCTCGTGCGGCCTCCCGGGAATGAGTACTCTTCTTCGAATAAGATTCCTCCCGGAAATTACCGGCTTACATCGCCGCGATTGACAACAGAGCGATACGCACACCCCGGGGAATCACCAACCGGCCAGACTCCTTCTTTTTTATTCCGCTTGTAACAACCATTAATCACGATGATCGATCTCCTGATTGCACGACTGAAGGGTTTTCTTCTTGATCCTGTTGAAACCTTCCGGAAGAGCCGTGATGATGACTCGCGTGTCCTCTTCTTCTATTTTGGCGCACTTTTCCTGCTCAATGCAATCCTGTCAGCACGTATCGGATTATTTTTCGGGATTCGGAATATACTGTTGCCGTCTGGAATGTCCCTCGGATCTACGGCCATGCTCACGGGTTTTTTCATTATTATGATGTACAGTGTAATTTTTATCCTCCTCCTCACCGCATGGATTCACCTCTGGGTGTATCTTTTTGGCGGGCGCAAGGGAATCATGCAGACCTTCAAAGCGATTCTCTATGGGGATACCCCAAATCTTCTGCTCGGGTGGATACCGTTCATCGGGATCATCTTCACACTCTGGTCACTGGTACTGGGTGTACTGGGAATCCGCGAGCTACAGGAAATCAGCACCCGTAACGCGGTCCTTGCCGTCACGATTGCCATCATCACCATGCTCATTCCCGTCATTCTGCTGACAGCCTATCTCATGACATCGAATATGGTTTTTATTCCCGTTCCGGTTTCCCCGGGCACATAGGCTTATGACCGAATCCATGTGGACATATATCGAAACCGGAATACATGAACGCAAAAAAAATAATAAATGGATAAAGAGCCGGTTTCTGTAAAGAATGTCTGTGATGGGGGCCAATACCCGGCGGGAGCCTGTGCGATATGGCTACCCTTTGTTTCATATCCATTTCTTTTCGGGATAACCCCGGATTATCCACAGGTGGTGATGTGATACCTGAAAATAAACGATTTCTCTGATAGGTGTTTACCCGTCCGGTTTTTTCCGGGAAATGATCAGAAGAGTTCCGGTTATCGCACCAAGGCAGAAGACCGTTGTAAATCCGGGTGCGGGTTTTGTTGTTGGTTCGAGTATGAAATCAGCGGTATTGAGATTCTGGTTGAAGGTCATCTCTTTTGTAACATTTGCATACCCGTTTTTTTCCACACTGATCTTCTGGCTGAATCCATGTGCGTTATTGATACGATACGTGCCATCGGTTTCTGATTGCACGGTAACCGATTTTGTATCATAAGCCCGGGGAAATTCCGTTCGGACTGTTGCACCTTCTACCGGTCGGCCATCCGGTGTTGTAATCTTCCCGGAAATGGTTATCCTCGGGGGGAGGGAGGGCATCCCGGTTTCGACTTTAATACTCCGTGTACGGAAAACACGGTTCCCGTCTCTGTCCGTGGCGGTGACAACGATTATTTCCGAACCTTTTGCTACAACAATGTCACAACCGAACGGGGATTGGTTGCCACAACTGGCCGATCCCTCGCTGGAACTGATAATTATTGATCGTAATAATGCTGGACGGTTCACCTCGCCGGTCACACGGACATGGTGTGGAACGACATCCAATAAGATGAACTCATTTTCCTGGGGAGTAATGATGTTGATAATGAGGGTGGAATCATTGGCCGGGGTAGTCGAAGTGACGCCCTCAGATTGAGCGCTGGTTCCGGTGATTATCAGCATTAATGTGATAAGAACCAGAAGCGGGCACCTGAAATCCCGGGAAAAAAATATAAAATTATGGGGAACTGTCAAATGGATCAAGCGTTCCATCATTGTCATGATCTCCCCATCCAATGAATCGTTTTGTTGACAGGCTTATCACGGTTTCGCCCGGATCCCGCATTACGCTGGTTGTTGATCCGGGACCCCAGGACAGATGGTTGGTGTTTACGCAGAACTGCTGCATCGGATCAACTGCAAGAATACTTACTGTATTGCATGAACGTGATCCTGTATATTCATCCAGGCCCCGCAAAGGTGCAGTGCCTCATGTTCATAGTCAAAAGGCTGTGAGAAATAATAGACACCTCCAGATCCAACCCCCCAGTATCCTATCGCCGTATTGTCCGCGTATCCCTGATCGGGACCTACCGCATATGAACGGTTTACATCATGCGTGGTGAACATCAGCATTACCGAATCTGCACCCTGATTACTCTTGAGCGCCCGGGCCTCATGGAGCAGGAACCTTTTTCCCTTTCTCCATGATGTTTTTGATGATTTTATCCGGGTCTGTCTCCAGGATTTTTTCCTGATCCTTTGTCCCGTTGCTGCACCCGGTCTCATAGATCCGGGGGAACCGGATTACATCATCGGGGCCATCCAGACCGGCTTTTGTTCTACCCGGTCTACTTCACGATCACGGTAAGATTGAACCGGGGATACCCGGATTCTTCCTCGGGAGTGATGACTAATTTTCCGTTAAGGATCGAATTCCCGGGGCTGACCGCCCGGTACCGGGCACGGTAATGACCGGAGGCATTCCAATAATCGTCACCACTGATATATTTGCCGTCATTCACCATCTCGAGCCCACACCCGGAGACCGAAAAGATCCAGTGAAAGGGGAGTCCCGGAGCAAACATGAGGTTGATCTCAAAAATATCTCCCTTCCCGAGCACAATAGTCCTACCGGATGCGCTCTCGTTCAGAGTGTACCGGATTCCGGGCATCGGGTCCTGGATTGGAATGGAGGTATCGACCGGTACCGGAAACCGTAAAGCGGCCTGAGGATTGCATACCGATCCCATTTCCTGCGTAGGACTGACCGGTACGGCTGAAGTTACTGGCTGAACCGGTGCTGTATTAAAGGGTGTTGGCAGAAGCGGACGTCCGGGGTCTTGCGATTGGTTCTGATTAAGAAGATATGGGGGGAGATACGTATCGTAAACAACATAACTTCCGGCAATTACCAGGATAACCAGGCAAACCAGAACCCCCAGATAATAAGCGTTCATTTTTATTTTTTGCATCGAATTTCACGCTCCTTCATTCCTGCATTAAAAATATCCTTTTTATCAATGCATTTTCACAAATCTTTGTTCATTCATTGTTGAGCATAATGGTTCCCATTCAATGAGGGTTGCAAGGTCTCCCAATCGATCTCCGAGATCTTTTACCTGCTTGTATCGCTCCTGTAACGCAAAGTCAACAAGAGATTCCATACCGTTGGTTCGGAGTTATAAGATAAAGTACTTCCGGTGGGGTTATTCGAAATTCTCTTACATCTTTTATTGAGGAATAATCAATATTCCCCGAAGCACTCACCATCGGTATCACAATCCCTGCCAGCAGCAGTGCCAACAGGACGATACCCCATTTGAATTGTTTCATTTTTTCGTACCTCCTTTCGGTTGTTACACTCGGAGGCATGAGGAAAACCTTCATATGGACAGAAGATAATATTCTCATGCCTACGGGTGGGACCGGATTCAACACAAAGTTCGTCGCTTGGTGAATCCGTTCACTTCTTTTCGGGACAACCTCCGGCCATCCACACGGATCGAATTATTTACGGGAATTATAAACCTTTTAGCCAACTCATCTACTGATTTTCTGAATCGGTAGACGACTCGGCTAGAAAGATTAAGTGCCGGGTCGCAAAACCACCCCGCGATACTTTAAAGGTATTCAGCACGGATGCTCGCTCCAGAAAAATGATTGTTCCGGGAAATAATTTAGTTAATTCCTGATAGAAAAGCGATGGCCCACAGGCCAGCCGTATGCAACAGGGGTGATGATAGTTGCCAGCAACGCAATAATGGAGAACACTCCCCACGGGGCGAAACCCCCCCACTCCCCGCAGGGAAGGGTTAACTATTTACTTTTTTGGGCCTCTGAAATAATCAAATGCCATTGCGATTTTTCCCGGAACAATTACAGAAATATATCGTCATCGGTCCGGTTGTAGTAATGCAATGCTCCCATGATGAAATCGGCGGACGGGATACAGGGTTCATTCTTTGAATCTGCATGGTCGATGGTAATCCTGATGTCAGCGGGATCGGCACTCAATAGAAAAAAAAGGTCAATGGGTTTTTATCCATTGTTCAACAGGGGGAGCAATCATGATTGCAATGATTATGATAGCAGCAATTATAATTCCCAAAATCCATTGCATTGTCAAAAAAGTGTAAATGACAATGATAATTCCAACGATAAGTAATAAGATAAGGTGATTCCGTACCATGATTATCCTCATAAAATGGGGGTCATTCACAAACATGCATCGCCGCTTGGGGGTGTACGGGAGTTACTGATAAAAGGGATTCTTGTAGCAGCTAATGTTGAAAATCCGCTCATAATGAATCGGAACTCCCTTCCTGAAGATCGGATTTTACGTTCAGGCCGACACGGATACTTGGTTCAGACCATGGCCACTGGTGATATTGCCGGGCATTCTGTGTATCATCATCGATTGAATAATACGGCCGGGGAATCCAGAGTACCATAAGTTCGTGAACGCCGGTATCGTGCGGGATACCAATATTTGCGGGAACAGATATTTTTTCACCAGCACTGAGATTGAAGAAAGCTACATTCTCGTTCATATTTTTTGTGAGAGGAACCTGGTAATAATCGAGAAGGGGAACGATCGCAACAGAGATCGGGTATTTACTGTCCGCTGCAATATTTATGGAATAATCGTATAATTTGTCCGGCGTGACGTTTGATGAAAGCAGCGCCCTGTTATCACAGGGTTTTGTTGTAACAAGTAATCCGTCATTGAGGACATAATCGGAACCACAGGACCACGTAGGCCCGTTATATGTCGTTATACGCGGTGCTGAAAATTCTGTAGCATTTCCCACGATTATGTTCACCCGCCGGCTCCCGAGAAGTGCCTGGTCTGTACTGAATCTGAATGAATTGTTCAGGGTGTGTTCATCCGGCTTCATGATGAGGAATAGTTCAAAGTCATGGCTACCATCAGGCATTGGCGGAAGCCTGAACCGGTAGAATGCCTCTTCGAACGGGGCCATATGAATGACATGATGGATGTTTTTGCCTGAGTTATTGAATTCAAACGGGATCTGCTGATAATCCAGGAGGCCGATAATAAGAAAATCACTATTTTTTGTCATCTGGTTATTTACCCACAGGTATGCTTCAAATGAGTTATCAGGACCAGTTCTCATTAACGCAGTACGTGTCGTTTCTTTCTGCTTTACCGGCCCCGGGTAAATACTGACACCGAAACTTTCCATGACTCGGTTCTTGTCATAGGTTGTCGAATATGTCGTGCCATTGTCTGATTGATTAATTGACATTTCCCAAAGGGGGGGGGGTCCGTGTGGGGAATACCTGCGATACTGATGATGATAAGGATGATAAGAAAACCCAAAAAAGCCAAAAAGGAAAATAGTTTCATAGTATTCATGCGTTTTTCCTCGGGAATAAAAAGGGTTAGGTCAGGGAATCGGTTGTAACCGGATACCATGAGGTATATCCTGAAAGTTCGAAGGTATGATCAGACTGGGCAGTCCAGGTGCCCCCAGTGTAAAAGGCCGAATACACATAATTCACTTGTGCATCTGCCGAATTGTACTTTGTATCAGGCTGGTCATTATAAATTGCGCCGTCTCTCCAGACGCGTTGGCGTAAGGCGATTTTGTCAATATCATATGCTGAACCGGAACTGGTTCTTGACCGGGAATACGAATCACAATGCTTGTCCGGGGGATAGAACGGTTCCCAGAGATCGGTATATGCGCTCCAGTGAGGTGCATCATCAGTTGCTGCAAAGGTTGACGGCATAGTCTGGACTGCAGTTTTGATTTTCAGCATTCCACCAACACCAATATCCTCTTCAGGATTAGCACCAGTAAATGCTGCCCCTTCTGTCGGGGATAGTTGTCGCGTTACTACTCCAGACTCGCTGCTTTGAGCGCTCACTATTGGCACTATGACCATCGCTGCCAACAGGAATGCCAGCAGGACAAACCAGGTTTTAGGTAGTTCCATTCTTTTTCAACTCCTTTCGCGTTTTTGCATCGCTCTGCTCGAAAGACATGGGAAAATCTTCATATGGACCAAAGATAAAAATCTCATGCCTACGGGCGGAACCGGGTTCAACAGAGTTTCGTTGCTTCGTGAACCTGTCCTCTTTTTCCGGGACAACCTCCGGCTGTCCACACTGATCGTTTTATAATTGGATTATTTATTATTCATGTCCACATCATCAAACTGGCAGTTTGAAAATGTGGACAGAGAATCTAAATCTGGAGTTCGCTAAAAACAAAGAGAATACCAACGTGGTATTCCGGGGTCTCACCTATTCCCAGTCTTTATCGGTGAGGCCCTGAAAATTTCCAGGACTATTTTTTATAAGCATTTATCAAAAACTTAAAAGAATCGCACCAGCCGGTATGGACATTGCGTATTGTGTTCTCAGGAAAGAACAGGTCAGTTTACACACGCAATAAAATCCCCGGATTATCAACAATTACCTGACCGGGGCTCTCATTTCGCACATTGTCCAGTAGTTGCACGAGAACAATCGTATCGAGAAAACTGTAAAAATCAATCAATGGAATTCCGCGGCAAGAACCACCCGGCCGTTGAGAAGACCCGCGAATCCTACACGGCGAAGTTCTTCTACGAGGATGGGATGCCAAATCGGTCGGCACCACGTATGAGAAGTGCAACACCCTTGCCGGGTACAATTCTGGCATCCTTCCCGACAACGTGGTTCTGGCCAGAATTGAAACGAAATATACGACAAAGAGAACTGCGAGTACGGTAAGTTTGAGTTTTTGTCTTTCCCGATCACTATATATCATTATAATAACCGTCATTCCTTTGACCGTTATCAGAATTGTGTGCAATCAGGGTGTTGTATCCTTAAGAACTTCAACATCAACAATATCCATTCGGATAAATTTGCAGGGAACACTCGTTATGTTGAATGTCCTTCCCAGTGCTGATATATTGCTATATACCTCATCGACAACGGTTTGGTTAACCCTTTCATTCGGGTTCATCAGGACGACGATTGAACCGTCCCGGTCCTTTGCAAAGCCGAGAACCAGTCCTTTCGGGTATTTATCGGATCCGGTATCAGCTTTGGACGCATTGATGAATACATCCATTAGGGCCGGATTTTTCAAAAAAACCGTTCGCCCCGGATTTTTTTCGTCCAGACCGAATGATGCAATGACCCATTCATCTGGAACATGTGGTGCCTCCAGGGATGGTGACACATGAGGTTGTGACTTATTATTGGTCATCTTCGGATCCCCGTTTTGTTTCATATACGGAGGGACCAGAATACAAAGACCAAGAATTATCCCCAGAATTATTATCCCGGTTATTACGTTCCAGTTCATTTTTTCTTCACCGTTTTAAAAAAAATCAAAGATCCTTCTTTTTCAGCAAACCTGCAGTTGCAACAACTCCGATGCAAATGGCGATCCCCGGAACTACTATATCAGACGCTGATCGTGCGGTCGACGGATGCGGTGTCGTATCGGAAAACTCTGGTATACCGGTAACATTTTTCGACGGCACTACCGGTTGAACAAAGTCAGAATTGTTCCCGGTCTCTGATGATACGAGAATAAGCTGTTGCGTTGCGATAATATCCGGTCCGAATGGATTTTTGGAAGAAACCACGACCTGATAATTTCCCGGTCCTGCGGGCTCAAATGTGGGCGCCGGATAATAATTCGGCGGTTTGGTATACATCTGCCAGCGGGATGGCAGAACCTCGGCAGACCAGACATTTTCGCCATTATTTCCCCGCTGTACAGAAACATTTGCCATGTAAAACGACGATCCAAATCCCCCGGGATTGAATTCGGCAGTGCCAATCTGGAGGAGAAGGGATTCGTTCGAAACAGCCAGATTCGTTGTTCCATTAATAACGAATTCCTCACCGGTAGTGTGGATTCCGCAAGGATCAATTGCAATAAATGGGGTTGCAGCAGGTGAAATGTCCGGGTTTATTGCAGATACCCCGGAGATTATCAGTACAGCTGTCAAGAATAGGGTACAATTCCGGAAAAATAATTTTTGGGGGCTCATTTCATTCACGCTTTCGTTCATGAAGATTCGTCTTGGTTTTTCACAAATCCACTCTTCGTCTTCACGGATATATGCTCGTTTGTCTATATCAGATAAAGGAGGAATAAATGATTGTTCCTCCTCATGTTTTGAATTCGAACCGATTAGGGGGTGTAAATTGTCACCTGTGTCGGGTTCGGACTGAAATATACACTGAATAACCCGGCCCAGTCTGAGGGGTTCGTAATAGTTCCTGAAGAGAGTGTTACCGCAGGAATATTGACATTGTTGAATACGATATATCCGCACATATTATACGGATTGGAATTTGTTCCCTGAGCCTGTTCCAGCGTGTTTACAATCTCCAGATTCGTATTCGTTGAGAGGTAGTTAGAGAAGTAAAAGGAAGACGTTCCTTTCGTGAGATCACTTGTCGTAACCTGCCAGCCGGTCTGACCATTAATCGTGGTATACTACAGAGTCCCCTGTCTATTGTCTCCCTGGTTAACACTGAGCATTGGGCCAAAAAAAAGATACGAATATAGCCGGGAAATCAGGCCCGGACGCCGTTCCAGTACTGGGTGGTGTTCTTTAAGGCATCTGCACCGTCGGCTGTGTATACCCACTTGCCCTCAAAAGACTTGCCATCGGCAGACGTCCTGAACACGAAGAACCCGGAATAGGCACCGGTTGTGTCGGTCTCGTTCCAGGTGCCGGTGATCGTTCCTTCCTTGACGCTGCCGGTGATCGGGTAGTTGCTCTTGCCATAGGTTCCGGTTACGGACGAACCGGACTGGTTGAGTACGAGCTTCTCGATCACATCAGCGGATCCCGCCATGCTGTAAGACGTGTTCCAGGTCCCGGTCCAGGACGGCGTCTCGTTGGCAGGAATGGCTGCAGCGGACGTTGGCGCAAGGGTGATCTGTGCTGCCGTGGTAGTGACAGCGGGTGTTGTTGGTGTGGTTGCAGGCGAGCTCGTGCATCCGGCAGCGAGCAGCATGGCGCAGACGATACCGGCGAGAATGATTCCAATAATTTTCTTCATAATGATCTCCACCTGTTTTTCGAGCAGCGATTTAAACCTGATCAAATTATCCGGGCGGGACGGGAACCAGTACCTCTTCGAACGGCAGGCCGGGCAAAAAAACGTCCCGGCCCCGGGGTAGTCTTTGGGGCAATGATCGTTCATCGCTCATCCTTATTGGTTTTGGGAAATTCCCTGCGGTTTTATTTCCCTTCTTTGCAATCGCCGACGCAGCGATCCACCCGGATCATAAATAGATATAATAAAATAATAACCTGTCATACGTGAGGTTGAGTAATTCCCGGTTTATTTACTGGACAGGATCTGGAGCCGGGCAAGAAAAATCCTCATGGAATTATCATGTCTTACCGGCGCATCGCTCTTGCAGGAATAATCATTGCCCTGTTTTTGTTCGTCCTCTTTGTGGGTTCCTACCTCCAGCCCCGGCAGACAACCCCGGGACCCGCCACACCCGATGACAAGCTGGCTGAAATTCTGGCACGCGGTACGCTTGTTATCGCAACGGACATCAATTATCCACCCAACTCGGAATTAAAACCCGGGGCCCTCCGCACCGCGGGTACGAAATGCACCCGGAACGAATATACTGCCGATGAATTCAGCGGTTACAATGTAGCCGTCGCGGTGGAGATCGCCCGGAGGCTCGGTGTTGAACCCTGTTTTGTCACGCCGACAAGGACCGAGATCATCAGCGGAAGCTGGTCCGACCGGTGGGATATCCATGTCGGGTCGCTCGCGATTACCCCGGAACGCATGAAGGTGATGTACTTCACCCCGCCGTATTATGCCGGCCCGGTCAGCCTTTTTGTGAACAGGAACAACACGGCCTATGTAAACCCCGGCGACCTGTCCGGAAAGAAAGTCGGTGTATGCGCCGGCTGCATTCTTGAGCATTACCTGGACGGAACGCTCAACCTGCCCGGCCAGAAGATTGATTTTGCTATCAAAAATGCGACAATTGTTGCCTACGAGAATGAAGCAGTTGCCCTGAGTGATCTTGCTCTCGGGGATGGTGTGAAGCTGGACGCCGTTCTCACCAACCAGCCCCTTGGCGAGGACGCAATGAAAAACGGTATGTCCATCCGGCAACTGGGCGGGCCCGTTTTTTATGACTATGACGGAGCAGCCGTCGATAAAAAGTGCGGCAGGGATCCGGCTTCGTTTGTCAGGAACGTGACCGGTATTATCCAGAAGATGAACCAGGACGGCACGCTGCTTGAGTTCTCACAAAAATACTATGGGCGGGATTTTGTCACGGAGACCGCCCGGTTCAATACCAGTGAACTCGGGCAGATCCCCGGTTAGGACTCTCTATGAAGAACACCTGGTTCTGGCGTCGGAATCTGACAGCGAGGCTGGTCTGTTCATTTCTCTTCTTATCCCTCTTAATCGTAAGTCTTGTAGGACTCATCGCCTATTTCCAGGCCACAGCGTCCCTTGCCCGTTCGGTGGATGACCGGCTCGATGCAGTCGCCACCTTAAAAGCTGACGTGCTGAACAACTGGGTTGACGACCAGACGCAGAATGTGGTCATGATAGCGGGGATCCCGGGAATCCGCAAACAATCCGGCATCCTCTTCTCATCGCCAGGTACTTCTCCGGAACGAAAACAGGCCTATGCGGAGCTCTCAGGATTCCTCCCGCAGGTGGTTTCACGGACAACCTACACAGATGAGATATCCATTATCGGCATGAATGGCACGATAGCGGTCTCAAGTGACCGGACTCGTGAAGGGCAGTCGGTTGCCACGGATCCGTATTTCCTGCAGGGCAGATCGAAAACGCTTGCAATAACCGTCTATTCTTCAAATCCAGACGAAAAACCGGTCATCATAATCGCAACTCCGTTATTCGATATGCAGGGAAAACGCATCGGCGTAATGGCTTCACGGCTTTCCCTTGCCCATATCGATCGCATCATCCTTGAACGTACCGGTCTTGGAACCAGTGGGGAAACCTATCTGGTTGACCCGTCCCACAGGATTGTTGCAGAAACTCCTCTCATGATGAACGGGACATCTTTGCTATCCGTGCAGTCTGAAGGGATCGATGCTGCCCTCCGGGGCAAAGATGGTTCCGGCTTTTACCGGAATTATGCCGGTGTTCCCGTGGTCGGGGTCTACCGCTGGCTGGATAACCATGATATGGCCCTGCTTGCGGAGATGAGCCAGGACGAGGCATTTGCGTCTGCACGCGAGCTTGCCCTGACCATACTGTATGCCGGCATTATCCTGTCCGTAATCCTTGCAGCAGGAATGTACCTGCTGGCCCGCCAGATAACCCGGCCAATCCTGGAAATTGCCGATACTGCTGCCCGGGTCACTGCAGGGGATCTCAGCCGGCAGGCCCCGGTTCTGACGGAAGATGAAGTCGGCCTCCTTGCAGCTGCCTTCAATGACATGACCGGAAAACTGCGACAGACCCTTGAAGGTCTTGAAACGAACCTGAATGAACTCAAAGAGCGGGATTTCGCCCTGCAGAAATCAGAACACAAATACCGGACCCTTCTTGAGAATATCCCGCTGAATATTATCCGGAAGGATCTTAATTCCGTGTTCGTCTCCTGCAACGAGAATTTTGCCGCTTCCCTGGACCTCAGGCCCGAAGACATTACCGGAAAGACGGATTTTGATCTCTATCCCCGCGAACTGGCAGAAAAATACCAGAATGACGATAAACGGGTGATGACAACCGGCCAGGCTGAAGAGTTTGTCGAGCAGAACCTGGTGAAGGGAGTGGTGCGCTGGGTCAATGTCATCAAAACGCCGGTAAAAGATATCGACGGGACTATCACCGGCATCCAGGGAATCTTCTGGGATATAACCGAAAGAAAAGCCTCCGAAGAGGAACTGCACCGGCTTTATACCGAACTGGAGCAACGGGTTCTGGAACGGACTGCCGAGCTCCGCCGGGCACAGGATGCATACCGGCAGGCAAATACAAAACTCAATCTGCTCAGTTCGATCACCCGGCATGATATCCTGAATCAGCTCACGGTACTCAAAGGCTATCTTGAACTATCAGTAGACGCGGTTCACGATCCTGAAACCCTGCGGAAGTACATTGCACAGGAACAGAAGAATGCAGACACTATCGAACACCAGATCCTGTTCACCCGGGAATACCAGGACATCGGCGTGAAAGCACCGGCATGGCAGAATGTGAACTTAAGTATCATCCGGGCAAAAGGGATACTTAACCTGGGGACCGTTGAGGTCACACTCGACCGGACCGATCTGGAAGTGTACGCAGATCCTCTCTTTGACAAGGTATTCTACAACCTTATCGACAATGCTCTCAGGTATGGCGGCGACAAACTGACAGCAATCCGCATCATCTCTTACGAGTCTGAGGCCGGCCTTGTGATCGACTGCGAAGATGATGGCGCAGGGATTTCGGATGCTGATAAAAAACGTCTGTTCCAGCGGGGATTTGGGAAACACACCGGTCTGGGATTGTATCTGTCCCGGGAGATCCTGCTTATAACAGGGATTATGATCGCGGAGAACAGCAGGCCGGGCTCCGGCGCCCGGTTTATAATCACCGTGCCGGACGGGGCGTGGAGGTTTACATGTGGGAAATACACGTGAAAAAACTGCCTGTGACTGCCACCTTTCGACTCCTTTGCGGACCACCACCTGTCTCCGCAGAATGTCGTGTTGTACCATTACACCGGTGGTGCATGGACTGCCCTGCCGACAACTTACGGGATCACAACCCAGGGGCAGGTTACCTTCACATCAACGAGTACCGGGTTTTCCCTGTATGCAATCAGCGCACAACCCGGGACCGCTGGGAACCAGACAGCATCCGCTTCAACGGCAACAATCGGGAATCCGGCACCGGTTTCAACGCCGGTAAAAATCTCCTCACCCGCGACCCCGGCACATGCCGTGCAGCAGATGACAACTGTACCGGCATCAACGCCGGCACCAGGTCTTCCTCTTCCCGCTATCGCGGCAGGTGTGCTGGTCATTCTGGTGCTTATCGGTGCCGGTTTCCTGATCCGGCGCTGGTGGATCCGGAAGCAGAACCCGTCACTGTTCCGGAAATATGATTAAAAATAACAACCAGCACTATTTTTTCCGATTCCAACTCTCCGCAAACGCATCGGGGGAGCCGGGCACCTCAGCAAATCCTCACCGGGCAAATTACCCTATCCGGTTTTCCCGTTCATTATTCCGCCGCGGGGGCTTTTATCCGGAGCGGCAGCGATTGTCGTTTTTCATTGACCGTTTGTCGATACCCCCGGAACAGAAGTCCAAAGAATCCCCGTTCCCTCTGATCTCAGTTGAGTCCGGCTCACTTCCTTTCCTTCACAACAATGGTAAATGATGTCCCGGCACTCCGGTCCAGTTCCACCGTCCCGTCCATCTGGTCGACAAGTGTCGTGACCAGTCGCAGGCCAAGCGACGGGACGTTTCTCCAGTCAAGATCCGCTGGTATGCCGATACCGGTATCCCGGAACAGGATGGTCAGCGTATTGCCCTCCTTTTTCACGCCAACGAAGATCTCACCTTTCCGGTCATCCGGGAATGCATATTTGAGCGAGTTTGCGATCAGTTCGTTGATGAGGAGTCCGAGCGGGATGGCAACATCGATATCAACATCGACATTGTGGATTTCCATGGTGAACAGGATCCCCCGGCTCCTGGCATCATAGGTCTGAAAGAGACCCGTACCGAGAAATTTGACGTAGTCCTCGAGGCTGATAAAGGAGATATCTTCCGACCGGTACAGTTTTTCATGGACAAGTGCCATGGCCCGGACCCGGTTCTGGCTGTCCTTTATTGCTGCAAGCGTTGGTTCATCCTTGATGTACCGTGACTGGAGATTGAGGAGGCTGATAATTATCTGGAGATTGTTCTTGACCCTGTGGTGAACCTCCTGCAAAAGGATTACTTTCTCGTCATAGGACTTCTGGAGTTTTCCTTCCGCTTCAAGGCGTTGGGCATTTTCCTCCTTGAGATTCTCGTTTGTCTCCCGCAGCGCCATTTCAATTCGTTTGCGTTCGGTTATATCCTGGATAACGCCGACAACAAAACCCGGGCATGGTGCATCTGTAAAAACGGTAGATGTCGAGATGATAGTGCATTTTTGCCCATCCGGTATCGTTATCGTCACCTCCCTTTCCCGGCTCGTCTGGTTTTGGATATCCTCATCAGTCATATCCTGGTAGAACAGCAAATCCCCCTCAGGGAAAAAATCACGAGGCGTTTTTTTGAGAATGTCTTCCCTTAACCTGCCGATAAACCTGCAGAAGCTGTCGTTTACGAGAACAAATCTTTGATCGCGGTCGAGGACGTAGACCGGGTGAGAAATGGTGTTGATGATTGCTGAAAGGTTCCTCTTGGATTCCACTTCGACTTCAAGTAACTGGATCTTCCTCTGGATGTTTTTTTCGTCAAGGATGTTGTTGACAACCATTGCAAAAATGGCCATGCCGATAACATTGAAGACAATCATGGGGATTGCAACAGTTGTGACGACATTGAAAAATTCGGACGGTTTTGTCACGAGAATGAGGGTGTAGCAGGAGACGAGCGTCTCAGAAAGTCCAATCAGGAGCACGGCGACCCACGTGGGAACGAACTTTCGTTTGTTGGCAATATATGATGCCACCAAGAATGCCCGAGAGGATGGGGGCGGATAACCCGGTCCACATGTACACCCCGCCCTGCGCAAACCGGAACAGACCCCCGATAATCCCGGCACCAATCCCGATATACGGCCCACAGACCAGACCCGCGGCCATGGGGCCGAGATCCCGGACATTCACGACAGCGCCATAGATTGAGAGCCCGCTGAGTGTTCCGAAGATCGACAGGATGCCGAAAAAAACCATGAGGAGTATCTGTGTGGTCCACGCCGGATGTTTCTCGAAAACCTCATTAAAAAACCTGCTTCTCATGAAAATAGAAGCAAAGACGATAATCACGCAGAGGATCTCAAAAAGCGTAACAGAACTCTGGATGACTGTCAGTTCCATGTTACGGAATTGCTATATGTTGTATAAATATATTATGGCAAATGTGAGATATAAAATAAATTATACTGGCAGGATTTGAGTTGCATTCATTTTTGCGGTTGATTTTTCCTGAGCCTTGATGCCGATATCGTTTTTTCCTTCCCCCCCGGGAGTACCCCGGATACGGGCCCCGCAAAAGAGGGCTTCATTTCATGTGTCGGGCCTTATGCACGATCCAAAACCGGGGGGTGCCGGACGTCCGCTGTTTTGCAGGTTTGATAGAGCCATAACAAACCCCGTTCTTGAAAATATGTAAAAACGTGGGCTTCTGCAGGGACGTGGACATTATTTCCTGTACAGCAAAAACAATTGTCCGGATTGCCAAACCGTGCAGTTACAAGCCCGGGATCGTATTAGTCTTTCAGGGTGAGTGGACTATCGTGGCAGAACCTCGCATTGTCCGGACACGTGTTGTAAAAGATACATCTGATTCCCACCCCCTCTTCGTGCATCGCCCGGCAGCCTATCCGGATCGCAGCCGGAAAAATTACCCCCATCAGGACATTCCGGTACTTGCTCTGCCCCCTTCAACCCGATAACCGGATTCTCGACCGGTACCTGTATGCTCCGGTGCAACGAAAAAAGGATAAGGCGATCATCTGGTGCGAGAAACCCTGCACCGGCACATTCGGCATCAATACATTTGGGATCATTCCGCGGAACGATTCCACCGCCGCTGTTTCGCCGGGAGCCGGCGTGATGCGTTGTCGGGGCAGTATTATCCGGTGCAACAAAAACCACCTGCCCGGAAACAAATGTCAAAAGTTTTATATTGTAAACATAAATAAATTGACATATGGTAAAACCAGTAAACGACAACCGGTTCGGGATTGGTAAGATCATCCTACCGCTTTTCATTATCAGTGCAGCATTATTTCTGGTAGCTCCCGTTTTGGCAAATGCAGAGGTTACTATTGCCACGAGTGGAAATCCATCCTATTACTGGGGGGAAAAAGTAGTCTTCTCCGGTATGAACAACGCTTCAGACACCACGTATCTCTTCATGACCGGGCCCAACCTTCCCGATGCCGGCGGAAACCTGACTCTTCCGTTTCAACATCCTGTAGGCGGGGATCCCGGTTCATTCACCGTGGTGAAAACAAAACCGGGTAACACCTGGGAATACACCCTGTATACTTCCGGTGTTCTGCTGGATGCCGGGATGTATACCATCTATGCCGCAAGCCAGCCAAAATCAAAAGACCAGTTCGATAATCTGACAATCTATGGCACGACCAGCCTAATCCTCAAAAGACCCTTCATAACAGCAGCGATCTCACCCTCACCCGTTTTAAAAGGACAGCCGTTTTGGGTCAATGGATCTGCGGAAGGAAATCCGCGGACGGTCCAGGTTTGGATTGTCGGCGACAACTTCCTGTATAATACGATGGTTTCGACAAATCCGGATTCGTCATTTATGTATTATGGGGATACCAGACTCTCCGGGCAACTTCCGGAAGGACAATGCTATCTCATCGCCCAGCACCCGATGCAGAATACCCAGATTGATATCCTTACCAGCGGGGACTGGGTAAAAATGCTCAGACACGCCGATGGAAATCTGACGGACGCCACGAATCTCTTCAGGTTCCGGGGTACAGGAAGCCTGCAGGGCAATGACGCGGCAGAGGCTATCATTGCTGCGATCCGTGACCACACTACGGGCGATGACACATATACCGTAATCCCGTTCAGGGTTGTCGATGCTGGCTTTTCAACACCCGTAACATCGCCAGCCGCAACCACGCCGGTTCAACATCCGACCCAGTCGGCCCCGCTCCAGTATGCTCCAGTCGGAGCACTTGTTCTGATCATGGGAATTGTTGTCTGGAACCGGCGCCGGGGATAATTTTTTCTAAAGAACATTAAGTCCCTGCCAAAAATCCCCCGAATCCGGAATTGTTCCGGGCCCTGCACGCATCCGGTTTTCCAGTACTCCCCGGGAACACTACGTTTTTGTAACGGAACGCTCTTCCCGCCGGACTGCCCAGCTGGCAATGCCATCGGCAAGAATCCCGTAGATAATGCCGAAGACAAAGAGCATTATTGCACCGAAATAATTGTGGGCAAATGCCGGGACAATGCAGAGCAGGAGGCTGAACAATGCGCCGAGCCCGGCTCCCCGGAGAACCGGGTGCAAGCAAATCCCATCGGCAAAGCCGATAACTATGCCCTGGAGGACCCGGGAATAGAAGATCATCAGCATGAACCACGTCTCCGGCACGATTCCCTGGGGTGCAGCGATGAGCAGGCTGCCGGCACACCAGGCGCCGGTCAGGATTCCAACAGCGGTCGTGATTGCGATCCGTTTCTTCTGCACCATACTCTTTTTGACCCTAGGGAGCAGTCGGGGATAAGCGTTTCTTTGTTTTCGCAGGGTTTTTTTATGTGTTTGCGGGTATCGGCGTCGTTGTCATTGTCGCCGGTATCCCCCCATGAAAGATGGCAGAACAGGCGCTCTGGTAGAAAAGACGAAGTATCTGGTTCTCCAATTCGGACTCCTTGCTTTTGCAATATACCCTACCGGCTCATTGTTCCCCGTGCTTCTCTATCCACGCGATATAGTGATCCATCCAGTTCTGCAGGAACTTTCTGCTTGCCTCACCGATATTTCCGGCATCATCGAACATCCCTTCACGGACCTGGAGATAGGCTTCCGGCTGGCGGAGCACGGAAACATCCAGGAACGAGAGGACATTGCGCAGGTGCTGCTGGGCCATGGCGGTGCCGGCTGCACCGGGAGAAATGCCGAGGATGCCGGCCGGTTTTCCCGCCCACACGCTCTGACCGGGAGGTCGTGACCCCTGATCCAGGGCATTCTTGAGCACACCGGGGATCGAACGGTTGTACTCCGGTGTCACAATGAGAATGCCGTCAGCGGCCTGGATCTCCTGCTTCATCCTCCGTACGGGCTCAGCCGGGTTCTCATCGTCATCCTGGTTGTACAGGGGAAGGTCGCCGATCTGCACCATCGTAAGGGAAAAATCCGATGGCGCAAGTTTTACGATAGCTGATGCAAGTTTCCTGTTGAACGAATCCTTCCGGAGGCTCCCGACAATAATGGCGATCTGGTAGTGGTGCATACATCATCTCTCTTGACAAGTATCCGTGTTCACTCCCATCTTCATATAATTGATTGTAGCCGTAACAGGCACCGGGCCAAATGTCGGGCCGGGCTCCATCCCACATAAAAAAATGCCGTGAGGGGAATCGTCATTCACTCCAGGAAAGGATGCATTGGAGAGCATCATAATGGCGTTCCGGCATCTGACGCCCCGATGAACCCGGCGCGTTCAACAGGTTTGTCTGTCGGGCATTATTTTTCTGCTGCGGATACACGTTGGGATTATCACATCATACATGGAACAACTATCTGGTTAGTGGAAGTGGGATGTCGTGATTAACTCGTTCCGGGGGGGTGCGGAGAGGCTCGTATTCGTACTGTGCATTGTTCTGGTGCTGGCAGTCGCGGCCGGTATTGGCGTTACGGTTCGTGCTGAAACAACACCTGATGATCCGCAAACGTATACGGTCATGCATCTCACGCACGAGCAGCTGCTGGAGGAGCAGAGACAAATCGATGCAGCGCCAAAATATTCTGCACCCGTGCGGCGTCTTCGGTCATCCCCCCCGGGTTCTGTAAGCCTTCTTCCCGATCTTCCGTATATCCCGTCAGAAAGAAACCAGGGGCAGTGCGGAAACTGCTGGGTCTGGGCATCGACCGGGGTCATTGAGATCGAGCATTCCCTGAACAATTCGGTCTGGGACCGGCTTTCCATCCAGTACTTCAACTCAAAATTCCAGAATGACACGGGAGACTTTGCGTGCGACGGGGGATCGGCATCAAGGTTTTCAGACTGGTATTCTACCGACAAGTCTCCCATCCCCTGGACAAATACAAATGCATCGTATGGCGATTATTATCCAAATCCCGATTATTCAACAAAGGTACCCATCAGTACCATTGCGACTTCTCCCGCCTACACCCTGAATTCAGTGTCGTATTCGGTTATTTCAACCAAAGGGGTGGGGAACTCCACCGCCATTACAAATATCAGGGCCGCCCTGGATGCGCATAAAGCCATTTATTATTCGATGCGATTACCTTCAGCCGGATGGACTGATTTCTCCAGGTTCTGGAGGTATGGATTGAACGAGTCTCAGTTTGACCCGTCACCATACAATGGGCAGGAATATGGCGGAGGACATGGCATTGTTATCGTAGGCTATAATACCACGGATCCGCTCCTCCCGTACTGGCTTGTTGTGAACAGCTGGGGCACAACCACAAACCGGACGGATGGCACGTTCCGGCTGAATATGAGCCTGAATTATGATGCGGAACTGAATAGTTCCGGTACATTCATCCAGCAGAACACGTTTTTTCTTTTGAATCCGGAGTTCGCGGCAAACACCGCAGCCCCGGTCGTGAGCAGGATCTCACCGGGTTCCGGCATGGCTGCCGGCGGTACTGCAGTTACCATCACGGGCATTGGCTTCACCGGAACAACGAATGTAACTTTCGGCAGCACCCCGGCAACGTCGTATACATTCAGCACGGCTGATACCGATTCACAGATGATCGCTATTGCCCCGGCCGGGAATGCCGGACCCGTTCACATCACCGTTACCAATGCCTATGGCACCTCCACACGCTCACCCGCCAACCAGTACACCTACGTAGATCCCCCCACTGATGGTGGATCTGACAACGGCCCGGCAACGCATGCGGAACCGGCAGCCCGGCAATCTTCCACAACGGAAGTGAACGTTGGCGGGAACTCTGCGGTAAGCCGGGTTGACGTGACCGGCACCGGGATTGCCGATCTGATCGTCACCGGTACAGTGCAGTCGTCTCTACCCGCAGGTGTCTCCCCTGCCCCGGGCCGCATATACGAGTATATCAGTCTCGTCCCGGCCCGGTATACGACCATCACCGGTGCAACGATAATCTTCACCATCCCGGACTCGTATTTCGCGGAGCACCACCTGACCCCGCAGGATATTGTGATGTACCATTACACCGGCACCGGATGGACAGCCCTGCCGACAACGGTCGGGTCCACAGCGCAGGGGGAGGTTACGTTCACGTCTGTAAGTACGGGGTTCTCCCTGTACGCGATCAGCGCAACACCCGGGACCGGAGGGAACCAGACAGCATCTGCCTCCACGGGGATTATCGAAGATCTGACACCGGTTTCGACGCGGTCCGAAATTCCGTCATACACAACAACGGCACCTGTCGTGCGGCAGACAACAGCCGTACCGGCATCCCCGCCACCATCCGGCGTCCCGCTTCCTGCCATTGCGGCGGGTGCTGTGATCATCCTGGTGCTTGCCGGTGCCGTTTTCCTGATCCGGCGCTGGTGGATCCGGAGACAGAACCCGGCGCTGTTCCGGAACTATGATCAGAAGAGATAAACCGTCCTCTTGTTTTCCGGAACCCGTAATCTGTTTGTGAATAGGAAAAGCACGTACCGGAGAGGAGTCCCATCCCCGTACCTTGTGACCCCCGTTGATACGTGGGCGGCTTGCCAGCTCCCCAAAGTATGTTTTAGCCCGGTCCAGCCTTGTGCGGGTCGTGGCACCGCAGGACGGATTGCAGCACATTTGCAAAGACCGGGCACCTGCCCGGATCCGCTGAAAGGATACTTCCCGGGTTTTTAAAAAATCCCTGATTCCTGCTGGCAGATCTCCCATACAGGACGATCTGGCTCATCCAAAATACGCACTCTAATTTTTCTGGAGAATGTGCATAAGTCCTATATCAGATGATTGTTAATTTTTGCAGGGGAGTTGTATGACATAATTCCACCAGAATTCAGGCTCATTTGGACAATCACTGATCGGATTTGCGATTTGTACAATACCGCGAATAACATAGAATATGATATATACATGAATATTTCTATAAATGATTATAGTCACAGATAATGAAATTGTATAATTTCAGATTTTTATCAGAAATAATCACATTCAAAATCATGAATATGTGATTCCCTTCCAGCAATAATAACAAAAAAATGATGCGGTGAATACGTATGAAAACGGTAGTTGTTTTTGTTGCATTATACTCGTACCAAAATTTTCCTGTACGGATCTTGCATCCATTACTTGAAAGAGAAAAACCAGATGTAAAAACGTACTCGGTTTTTCTGAAAAATTGTGAGGTAAATACTTTTGACCATCCGACTACGATCGAAGAGAAAATATTTTTGGAAAAGATCCGCGAATTGAATCCAACAATAGTCTCTTTTACCGTACTATCCCCCTATTTTTCTGTAGCAAAAAAATTATCATCTTTGATAAAACAGCAGCAACCGGATATTATTATTATCTGGGGCGGGATCCATCCCACGATTTATCCAGAAAGTTGTGTCAACGAAGCAGACATTGTCTGTGTTGGTGAAGGAGAGGGCGCGATAGTTGATCTTGTAACAAAAATCCAGCAAAATGAGTCGTATTGTGACATCAACAATTTGTGGGTCAAAACGGATGACAAAATCGTTAAAAATCCCCTTCGTCCGCTAATCCAGAACCTTGACTCGCTCCCAACTCCCTTGTATGGAAGTGACGCATTCTTTTTTATTGAGAATAATTCAACATCAAAAAAAGATCCAATCTTATCTAATAGCGTATATTTGATACAGTCATCAAGAGGCTGTCCATGGAGATGCTCATTTTGTGTCAACAGCCTGATGAAACCATTGTATAAGGATCTCGGCATGTTTGTCAGGAGAAAATCGGTTGGCAATGTAATTTCCGAGATAAAAGAATTCCTTGAAAAAACAAATGGGATCACGAAATATATCCTTTTTGTCGATGAAGTTTTTTCCATTGATAAAACCTGGCTGGATGAATTCATAAAACAATATCCAACTCAAATTGGCCTACCATTTTACGTTGAATATCATCCGAAATTGCTTAATGTAGAACTTTTAGACACCCTTGTCGCTGCCGGATTGGATACCATTGATCTTGGAATCCAATCGGGATCAGATAACGTTCGAAATGTGATCTACAACCGGCCAGGGACCAATAAAGAGATTATCCCGCTTGCAAAAGAGATTGTCAAGCGGAACATAACGCTAAAATTTGATTTGATTTTAGATGGACCTTATGATACTGAAGCAGACTTGGAAGAAACCATCAAACTGTTATATGAATTACCAAAGCCTCTGCATATTAATTTCTTTTCAATGCAGTTTTTCCCGAATTATCCTTTAACGAACCGGGCAATACAGGACAATATCATTAAACCGGATGAATCCCACATGGAAAATTTAATTGAAAAAACAATGAAAAACTGGAGATACCGGTCCAAATTATTTCCGGTTTCACGGTTAAATGCCCTTAAAAATATAATCTGGTTGATTGGAACCAACAATGAAAATGACAAAACGGTGAAAACGGCAGTTTTTTCAAAAGGGATTTTTCCGGTATTGATACTGGGATATTTGCATGTGAAATCGGTAATTATTAATTCCATATTTGGAGTTGGGAGACCTGTAATCATTTCTCATAGTATCAGTGCTTTTGACTACATAAAAAAAGGAAATTTTTCTCTGATCGTAAAAAAATTCAAGGAACATTATCTGGGTAGATAAGCCATGAGTTATGTTGATGGAAAAAAGGTTAACCGGTTTCCTTATTTCCTTCAATGCAAAAACGTATCAGACTCTCGTATGTAGTATTTACCGGGATCCGAAATGTTTTTTTGTACTTATGATTCGATAACAACATATCTTCCGGTCGCATGGAGCGAGTCGAGATTCATTTCAACCGGCATTACAGTGAGGGAGTAAGGCTGCATTGATCTGCAAGAGTTATGCCGAATTTGTATTTTGGACAACAATCAGACCCGGTAATAGTAAAATGCCTGCTCTGTTGAAATCCTAATCAAAAACAACGTTGTACCGACAACCGGAGATCTAAGATACAGTATCTCCTTCATTTAATGTGTCGTTAAATAGGAAGGAGACAATTAAGAAATCAGCGAGCCGGAAGATCAGGTTTATCCAGGCAGCTATTTTAATCGTCTCGTACATAATAAATAATAAAAAAATAAACTAGTCTCTCATGACAAAAAGCGGGGCAATTGTTAATAATCTATCAAAAAAGTTTTTTCCAACAAATCCAATCAAACTGGTTGATATCGGGGCCAGTGGGGGGTTGAACCCGAACTGGCAACCATTTGAAGAATCCCTTGAAGTGATTGGATTTGAACCGGATCCCCGGGCGTATAAAGAGCTGGCCGCAGCAGATAATAAGCGAATAAAATATTTCAACATCGGGGTTCATTCAGAAAAAAATATAATTGATTTTAACCTTTACCGGCAACAGACTGCCTCATCCATTTACAAACCAAAAACAGCGTTGTTAAAACAGTTTCCACGAGCTGAACGGCTTGAAGTTATTGGCCTTGAAAAAATTACTGTTGATTCCCTTGACCATATTTTGTCTGATGGACCCAAGACGGATGTTGATTTTTTGAAAATTGATACCGACGGGAACGAATTAGCAATACTGAATGGGGCAAAAAACACATTATCGGAGCAGATTTTCGGTATCGAACTTGAAGTTTATTTTGCACAGATACGTTACGAAATGCCGGTTTTCTCTGATGTTGACCAGTATTTACGGGGACATGGCTTTGAACTGTTCGATATAAGGAGAGGTTACTGGAAACGTGCAATCGGGGAAAAATACGGGAATGACAAAGGTCAGCTTATCGTCGGCGACGCACTTTACCTGAAAAATATTGAATCATTTTATCAGCAGGTATCAGAAGATCATGACGCATCCCGGAGAAAAGAAAAAATTGTAAAAGCGATCTCGGTTTGTCTAATTTACGGGTATTATGATTATGCATTACAACTGTTAGATCATTCGGCCTCAATGTTCCAGAGTGCTGAAGGAGAGTATATCCAAAGTCAGTTGCAGTCAATCATTCGCAATGGCAGGAAAATCCCAAATTTCAGAGGTCGTGGCAGGATTGCTCAGTTTTTTATGACAATGTCAAGATTTATTGAGCATCCCACGTGGGCATTTGGCGACCAGTCATTGGGGAATTAATCCTGATCCGGGGATCATCCATTTGGGGTAACCCCCTTTTTTTTATTAGTTCATTCATGGAATCAATGTTCTACACGCGATGCCACCCAACCCCTGGAATCCGGATAATCATCAAGTCCTGCAGATCTGGCCAGATTGCCACAGGGATAATGACAATTTCCTGAATTTTACTATGAGTTCCCATGAGGGCAGTTCCATATTCTTGTTTGAGTCTGAAAGTAATTATCTAAAAAGGAAAAACCGATACGTCATTACAGGATAGTATAATTCAGATTCTCCATGATGCTCTGGCTGGTTCTTGCACTGATGGGTGCTGCTTCGAATGCGGCTTACTACATTATCATCAAGAGATATGGCCGGCACCTGGATCCAAGGATCCTGACAGGGACCAGTTTTGCAATGGGGGGATGCCTGTTACTGGTTTTTTCAAAAATCCAGGGTTTTCCCCAGACAGGGCCGGATTTTTTCCCTGCGGTGGCAATAACAACGATCCTTAATATCGTCTGTTTAAGCCTGATATTCAAAGTCCTTGAATCGTCGGATCTCTCTCTGTCGGCACCCCTCCTGTCCTTCACGCCGGTCTTCCTGATTTGTACTTCATTCCTCCTCCTGTACGAACTGCCATCTGCTGCCGGGGTTACCGGCATTTGTATCATTGTTGGTGGATCGTATGTGCTCAATATTGCCGGCAGCCACAACCGTCTCCGAGACCCTGTTTTTTCAATGATAAAAAACCGTAGCAGCATAATCATGCTGCTCGTAGCATTTCTCTTCTCGATCTCGATCAATTACGATAAAATCGTGATCACCAACTCCGATCCCTTTTTCGGTATGGCCTTATCCCTCATTGCAACCGGATTTGCTTTTTGTATCCTGGCCGGTTCCTCACGGATCAGCAGCCTGATTTCAGGACAAACGAAACCGTCGGCTGATACACCGAATGAACAAAATGGCAGCATCCACAGACGATCAAAGCATTCGTACTGGTGGCTGATACCACTCATGGCGATCTTCATCGCTATCGAAGCAGCTTCCATCAACATTGCGCTCACCCTGCAGATTGTCCCCTATGTTATCGCGATCAAGCGGCTGAGCATAATTTTTATGGTCCTCTATGGGACAATCATGCTTGCTGAAAAAGAGATCAAACCAAGACTGGTTGGATCAACTCTGATGTTCATCGGTGCAGCGGTGATCATTCTCTGTCCATGACCTGATATCCTGCCAGCCCATAGCCGTTTCGATCTCTTACCCCCGCACCAGTTAAGAACAGGAAATAACTCCTGATGGTATCGGAGGAAAAAAAGAAAAACCCGGTTATCGCGGATAATCCACAATACATTTTTTTATTCAGACGGATAGTCCGCATAATTAAAAATGTGCACAGCAAATGTAACACTGATATTATGAAATCAAGAGTCCTTTTTATATATCCCACGGGCTTTAGAATTACCGGCCTTCCCATGGGGCTCGCATCATTAAGCGCTTTTTTAAAGGCCCATGGCCATTCGGTAAAAATTTTTGATACTGCATTTTATGGGTCTACGGAAGAAAAGAGCCAGACCATCGTCCGCACCGAACGCCTGATGTCCAAGCCGATTACGGACGAAGATCATTATATGCCCGTAAACCAGACAACGGTTGAAGAAGATCTTCTTAAAACCATAAGGAAATACCAGCCGCACCTCATCGCATTCTCCATTGTTGAACCAACCTATGACCAGAGCCTGAAACTGTCACGGTTTATAAAAAAACACTTCAATACCATACCCGTCGTTGCCGGGGGAGTTTTTCCAACACTTTCACCGGATATTGTTATCGCAGAAGAATCCATTGATATGGTCTGTCTTGGAGAAGGGGAAACAATTCTCAATGAGTTGTGCGAAAGGCTCGCGCAAAAATCCGGCTATACTGATGTGACGGGACTCTGGGTAAAGAAAGACGGAGTCATCCATAAAAACGATCCGCCCAGACTTCTTGATATCAATACCCTCCCGTTTCCCGATTTTACGGAATTTGATCCCCGTCTTTTCTACAAACCCATGCAGGGAAAAATGTATAAAATGATCAATATCGCATCGTCGCGGGGATGCCCGAACCAGTGCACGTTTTGTGGTGCACCCCAGTTAAGAAAATTTTTCAAGCAATACGATTGTGGATTATATTACCGGCATCTCACGGCAAAAAGACTGATTGAGCATATCCAATACGAGATCAAGGTCCACAATCCCGACTTTATCTATTTCTCGACAGAAAATTTCCTGTCAATGAAAGAAGACGATTTCCAGACGTTTATCACCGAATACCGGAAAATAAAAATACCATTCTGGATTCAGACCCGGATTGATACAATAACAAAAGAGCGGCTCGAGGCATTACGGGAGATCGGGTTACTCTGGATCACCCTTGGTCTGGAACACGGGAACGAGGAATTCCGGACAACCATTCTCAAAAGGAAATATACGAACAAGCTGTTTCTTGAACGGATGGAAATTCTGCGGGATCTGGGCATGGGTGCCACATTGAATAACATCATCGGATTTCCGTTTGAGACCCGGGAACTTGTTTTCGATACAATCCGCCTGAACAGACAGTTATATGAGCGCAATCCGCGACTGGAGAGCAATGTCTGTGTATTCACGCCATTCAGGGGATGTGACCTTTATACCATCTGCAAGGAGAACGGTTTGCTGGGTGACGAGGCATATACCTCCTCGCAGGATCAGGATGAGCAGTCAGTCTTAAAATTCCCAAAGGAATTCGCCGATACGATCGCCGGAATGGTACGAACATTTAATCTGTATATACAATTACCGGAAAAATATTTCGAGGATCTGAAAATTGCTGAGACCCCCACAGAGGAGGGAGATCGCATGCGGAAAAAACTGCTTGGGATCTGTCACAAGCTTGAGCAGGAAGCCTTGAAAACAGCCTCCCAAGATCCTTTTTCCTGATCCCGTGTGTTGTTTTATCCATCATGTATGGTTAAAAAAAGCAGACAAATCAAAAAAAACAGTTCCAGGGATGATCCCCAATACGAGGAATAATGGACCCCCTTACGTCAAAACCATTCGGCAATAAGTTCGCGCTTATTATCCCGACACGCAACCGCCCGGAAATCCTGCTCAAGCTGCTTGGGAGCATCCAGATGCAGGATGTCCTGCCCGACCAGACCATCATTGTCGATGGCAGCGATCTCCCGATCAGGAGCCGGATTGAAGCTTTTTTTCCGGACAATACAATCTATGTTCATTGTTTCCCGCCATCCCTCACAAAACAAAGAAATGCCGGACTGGCACACCTGGATAAAAATATCACCCTGATCGGGTACCTGGATGATGATATTGAGCTGGAACCGGCCGCCGTCCAGGCTCTTCTCTCGTTCTTTGAGACGGCACCTGCGGATATGGGAGGTGCCTCGTTCAATATTATCAATGTCCCCCCAAAAAAGAAGCTCATCACATTCATCCGGAAGTTGTTTTTAATTGATGGGGATGTTCCGGGAAAAGTACTGAAATCCGGGTTTTGTACCTCCATATTCCCCATGGATGCTGATGTTGACTGTAACTGGCTCTGCGGGGGTGCAACAGTCTGGAGACGTGAACTTTTCAAAACATTCTCCTTTGATGAATGGTTTGCCGGCTGGGCATATCACGAGGATGCGGATTTCAGTTACCGGGTGTCAAAACACTACCGGCTTGCCGGAATACATTCCGCAAAAGTAACGCACAACCCACCCCCGTTCAACAAGACAAAACAGAAACAACTGGGGATGATGGCCGTTATCAATCGCTACTATTTTGTTACAAAAAACAAAGAACTTTCAGTCCTGTTTTTTTTCTGGGCATCCTTTGGGGAAATTCTGATCAATATCCTGCAGAGTATCCGGGACCTGGATGGGAGCGGATTTTTGCTGGCTGCGGGTAATATCACTGGCCTGTACCGGATCATAAAAGGGGATATGGTCCAGGTTGATGTGAATTTCAGAAAACAGGCATAAAAAAACGGGTGCACAAAAGAGGGGGCAGTGATGATGTTCAGACAAGATCCAAAAACAACTCCGGGACCGGTTACCACCGTAATTCTTGACTGCGATGGCGTGATCCTTGAATCGGTTTCAGTCAAAACAGATGCCTTTGCTGAACTTTTTTCCTTTGCTGCCGGAAAAAAAGAGGAGATTATTGCATATCATCTCAATAACGGCGGAATGTCAAGGTATGATAAATTCCGATATATTTACTCAGATATTTTGAAACAACCGCTTACGGAGAGCCGGTTTGAAGAGCTCTCCCATAATTTTGCATCACTTGTCCATCAGAACGTGGTCAGATCACCATTTGTTGTCGGGGCAGAAGAGTTCCTTGAATCGTATCACAACCGGCTGGCATTGCATGTTGTCTCGGCAACACCTGAAGGGGAGTTGCTCGAGATATTTGAGGAGCGGAACCTGCTCCGGTATTTCAGAAGTGTTCACGGGGCCCCGGAAAAAAAGGCGGTTCATCTCAGAAATATTGCGAGTCGCTCCTCCTGCGATCCCTCGACATTCATCTTTGTCGGAGATGCCCGGAATGATTATAGTGCGGCAAAAGAAGCGGGCATAAGGTTTATCGCGAGAATCAAGGAGGATGAACCGGACCGGTTTATGGGATTGGCCGGTATTGAGTACAGGATTAATAACCTCCAGGATCTTGACAGGTACATCAGGGATGTAACATGCTGATTCCTCTTTCCTACCCGTTAACGCAAGATTCTCCGCTGTATCCCGGGAATCCGGAGGTTACCATCACAAAAAACCGGTCAATGGAGTTCGGGGATTCAGCAAATTCCAGTGTTGTCACGTTCGGGACACATTCCGGCACTCACATTGATGCTCCCCGTCATTTCTGCCCCACGGGAAAGACCCTGGCAGAATGCCTGCAAACACAAGGGGTTTATGAAAAAACCATCTGTATCAGCATTCCCGCCGGATCAGATACCTGCATAACTGCCGATTGCATCCGTAAACAACTGCAGAACATCACGGACATTGATGCACTGATACTCCGGACGGGATATTGTCATATCCGCGATAAGGAGCCGTTGAAGTATCGGGATAATCATCCCTGGGTCCATCCGGATGTTCCGGAATTTCTCAGGAATACATATCCGCACCTCCGGCTGTTTGGTATCGATATCCTGTCAGTTTCCCGGCCGGATCACCGGAAAATGGGGCATGACTGCCACAGGGCATTTTTATGCGGAGATCAGGGCATTCTTCTTCTTGAGGATGCGGACCTGCGCACACTGCCGGAAACCGTGACGCCCTTTCACCTCCATGTCTATCCCTGGATTCTCGGGGCGGAGGATGGATCACCGGTCATGGTTTTAGCCGATATTTAAAAAACAGATCTTCCCTCCAGCAATCTCTTTCCCAAACTCCCGCGTTCCTCCCTATGAAGTGTGGGGGAAAAAGAGGGTTAAACACTCTTCAGTAACCGGCGTAAAAAACTCCTCTGCGATCCGGGACGATGCCGCAGGTGCCGGGTCGGTTTTTTCGAGCAGGTAACAAGCGGTGTCGTAGATCTCTTTTGGCGTTGCAGCGGACGGGATGGAATCTGATTCATCATAAATATCCCGGTCAATTACCATGTCCGAACGAATATGGATAAGGGGTATTTTCTGTGCAAGAGCTTCCACAGAAACGGTTGTCGCCGTGTAGAGAATGAGATGTGTGGTTGAAAGCAGGATGTCGATGGGTTGATTCCGTATCTCAAAATTTCCCGGAAGATGAGGAATAAACGGCATAATCTTCCGGAGGGGGAGGGTAGGGTGGAATTTGATGGTCACATGAAACTGCTTTTTCTCGCCGAATGCATGGATACACTTGGTTACCAGTTCGAGAGAGAGGCTGACATCATCCGTAGTGACGACCAGTACAGGGTAAGGTATTACCTTTGGCAAAGGTTTCCTCGAGGTTTTCAGGGCAGAATATCTGAACGCACCCCCGATAATGATATGATCGGGATCAAATCCTGCATCAACGAGTGTTTTTTGTGCCCGGACTCCGTTTGCCACGATTAAATCAGGTAATGGAATAGCGGGTAATTCCGATTTCGAAAGCGTATACATCATATCCATCGGGCTTACCGGGGAATGCTGGTGCCCGATAAGACGGCAGTCCGGCCGGGTATTCCGGATACTCCGGCAAAACATCTTCTCCCACATGAGATTTTCAAAGTGATAGATAAAAACTGAGATCCATACCTTCCTTGCGAGTCGCTCACCAGCACGGTAATAGAGGAATGTCTGGGCCGATCGGGTGTTCAACAGATCTTCATGAATCTCTTCCTGAATAATGGGATCAACATTCCGGTTATGAAAGAGGGGTGCAAAAGGTATCCGCGGATAGCCGTTATGGGTGGTAACCAGCGCAAAAAGGGGATCAAGGGGTGAGATGAACTCCTCTAAAAGGAAACACTTTTCGCGGGTTTTGTAAAGGCTTGTGAGGGCAACCGGGTAAAACAGGGTTGGCAGAACCGTGCAGAGGTACATCACATTCTGGTTTTTTTCTTTTAACAGGGTTCCAAGATTTCCGAGAAAAATATCGTCAAATTTCCCTTCATTCCGGAAGGTCCGGTTGTCGATTAACGAATGAATAAGACTCACATTTTCCCGCGGCCAGGATTTTCGGTAACGGGAACAAATCAGACCAAAAATACGTGCGAGAATTGAACGGACACTCCACCTTACGATAAAATATGCCATTTTTACCAGAGAGATTACCAGCATCCTGCTCTTCTTCCAATACAGGTTAATCGGTGAATCCAGGAGGACGAGGTCGATTGCAGGATCATGGGAGAGGGCATCGCGGATACCTGCCATAACACCCCGGGACTCACAGAGGATAAGGAGATTTCCAGGTTCTTTTTGGGCTACCCTTACGGCAACATCAAGATAACAAAAATGGAGGAAGGCATTGGAAATGAAGGGATTTTTCTCGGATAAGGAGGTCCACCACCAGGACACGCCGGTTCCGTTGCAGGAAAGCTGCCCGATATAATCAATAAAATCCTGGCGGAGCCGCAGGGCGCTATCCTGAAGATCGTTGCCAATATCGATTCGTGAGGATTGCCCGGGCATTTTTTTTTCAAGAGAGAGACAGAGAGGAACATTTTTCCCAAGATAGAGCCAGGAAAAAGCCCCCGGATTGGAATTGCCGGCTAAAAAATTCTGTATTATGTGCTCGTCGGCATACGATATGATAATTTTTCTCTTCCCGTCTCGGCCCATCGCAATTCCTTAATTACCTTAAAAATTAAGGTTCTATCGTGATAAATAAGTAAGTGCACTATCCATTTTATAGCACAGCAACAACCATGCCCGAGGCATTCCCCGATGAAAAAACACCCGATAGCAATCACCATCCGATCGTTTGGATTGAATCTTAAAAACCAGAAGGAACTCCAGAAAACCTGCAGTCTCCGGTATATCAATACAACCGGCAACCGTCTGACCGGACCGGAGTTGTCTGAGATCCTCAAAGGCATTGAAGGTGTGATTGCCGGCACGGAACCCTTTTCCCGCCAGGTTATTGAATCCGCAACCGATCTCAGGGTGATATCACGGGTTGGTGTCGGACTGGATTCAATTGACCTGGATGCCGCAAAAGAGCGGGGAATTGCCGTTAAAAATACCCCTGATGCGCCGGTTCAGGCCGTGGCAGAACATACCCTTGCACTGATACTGGATCTGCTGAAAAAAATCACCGCCTACAACACGAATATCCACCGGGGGGATTTCCATGTTGAGACCGGCCGGATGCTTGCCGGTAAACGGGTTGGAATAATCGGGCTTGGAAGGATCGGCACCCGGGTTGCCACTCTTGCCAGTGCACTCGGGTGTACCATCGCATATTACGATCCGTTCAGAATGACCGGGCTTTCGGAAACCTGGCAGGCCTGTTCTTCCATGGAACAGCTGTTGGAAACATCAGACATCGTGACCCTCCATATGACACCTCATAAGAGCGAAAAGCCGTTACTGGATACGGAGTCACTC
This sequence comes from Methanoregula sp., assembly GCF_041645475.1. Classification (GTDB taxonomy): domain Archaea; phylum Halobacteriota; class Methanomicrobia; order Methanomicrobiales; family Methanospirillaceae; genus Methanoregula. Next base: position 185,726 of record NZ_JBAZQA010000001.1, read on the forward strand.
AGTCTGATAAAAAATGGCGCTGTCGTCATCAATACCGCAAGAGGATCCCTCATTGATGAGCCTGCGCTGATCCACGCACTTTCATCCGGGCGGATCGCGGGAGCGGGTCTGGATGTATTTTCCCATGAGCCATATTCGGGAAGATTGCTTGAATTTCCCCAGGTTGTAATGACGCCCCACGTTGCATCGAATACGGATGAATCACGACAGCAGATGGAAATAGAAGCGGTTAATAATATTATTACGGCGTTTGAGGAATAGCAAATGAGAGCTCTTGTCACGGGTGGTGCGGGCTTTGTCGGGCACCATATCGTAAACGAACTGGTAAAGCAAAAGATCAAAACAGTTGTGTTTGATCTTGCCGAACCATCGGATTTTTTCGATCAGAACCCCACTCTGAAAAATTCCCCGTTAATTGACTATATCCAGGGCGATGTCCTGGATTATGATCAGGTGGATGGTGCAGTAAAAAAATGCAATACCATATTCCATACAGCGGCAATCGCGGATATTGAAGAGTCACGGCATCAGCCGGTCAGGACAATGCAGATCAATGTGATGGGAACCGTGAATTGCCTTGAAGCTGCAAAAAAGCATGCCATTTCCCGCTTTCTCTATGCCAGCTCGGCCTATACTGCCGGGAAAAAGGGCTCATTTTACCGGGTCTCAAAACAGGCAAGTGAAGCGCTCTGTAAAACCTATTACGAAGAGCATGGACTGGAATATACCATTCTTCGCTATGGCAGCCTCTACGGGCGTGAATCAAATCAGTGGAACTTCATTTACGGACTCTGCAAGGCGGTCCTCACCACCGGCGAATTCACGTACATGAGTTCCCCTGAATCAGAACGGGAATATATCCATATCAACGATGCCGCACATGAGACCGTCAGGATTGCGAGTGAAAAGGAATTTGCCAATAAAGCAGTCCTGATCACCGGGCATCAGCGGATAAAAATCAAAGAACTTTTTGCTATGCTTGAGGAGATCGTGGGCAAAAAGATACAAATTCATTACAACCCGCAACTGGTTCAGTCCCATTATGTCATGACGCCATATTCATTCGAAGCGGATGTTGCCACGCGAATCAACCTGTCGGAATACATCGATATCAGCGAAGGGATTCTCGATTGCCTGCGGGCGGTCCAGAACGAGATTGATCAGCAGGAATCAGGAAAACCGGGAGACATCTGAATGGCAAAGGCAGTTGATTCAATTTTACATACCATTGCAGGGCACAGTGTCGTGCAGAGAGAGGATGCCCGGTATAAAGATTACCGGAAGAAATGGAACGAATGGCCGGAGACCGGCCAGTATGGGGATTTTCCCCTTCACCTGGATGTTGAGCCAACAAATGCCTGCAACCTCCGGTGTCCATTCTGTGCAACAACGTATAACAAATATGCAAAAGGGTTCATGGAAGAGAAGATCTGGAAACGGATTCTTGATGAAGCGGGAAAAAAGGAACTGAACTCACTCAAATTCACGTTTCGCGGCGAACCCCTGCTGCACAACGACCTTGCCCGGATGGTATCCTATGCCAAAAATGCAGGCATCCAGGATGTGTATTTCAATACAAATGCATTGCGGCTGGACGAGCCGACCATCCGGGATCTGCTGAATTCCGGGCTGGATCGGATCTCCGTTTCTTTTGAGGGATATACAAAAGAGATTTATGAGAAGTACCGGGTCGGATCCACCTTTGAGACCGTTGTTCACAACCTGGAACTTCTCAAAAGCATCAAAGAAGAGCTCGGCCTCAAATCCCCGCTGGTCCGGATCCAGACCGTCCTCGTACCGGAACTTGAGGGAAAAGAGAACGAATATGCAGCGTTCTGGGCCTCAAAAGTGGATGAAGTGGCCTATCTTGACATGAAAAGCGAAGCAGGCAACCCGGATCACCGGGGAATACACAGTGACTGGGCATGTCCGATGCTCTGGCAGCGGATGACCATAACCTGGGACGGGAAGATCCTGCCCTGCATCCATGACATTTTCGAATGGGACTCGTTTGGAAAGATCGGTGATATTTCAATTGCCGATGCCTGGACAAGTGCCCGGCAAAACGAGTTCAGAAACCTCCACCGGGAATGCAATGCCCACATGATCCAGCGCTGTGATCGTTGCCCTTACCGGGAGAGCGAAATCCGGAAATTACAAGGAAACTGATACCATGATCGTTGCATTACTCATTGGCAGGGAAGGAAGCCAGGGATTTCCCGGGAAGAACATCTATCCCATCCTTGGAAAACCCATGATGGAATACCCGTTGGAAGCAGCTGTTGAGGCAAAAACCGTTGACAAGGTTTACATCTCGACGGATTCCGAGAAAATTAAGGAGATCGGACGGAAGCATCAGGCTTCGATCATCGATCGCCCGGATGAACTGTGCGGAAACAAGGCACTCGGAGAGAATGTCTTTGTGCACGGCTACCAGGTTATCAAAGAGGAACTGGCAAAGGAAAACAAATCCATTGAACAGATCATCCTGATGCACTGCAATTCACCCACAATCCTTCCGGAAACTATCGACGAGGGTGTCGGAGTTCTCCGTAAAAATCCCGAGTATGATTCCGCAGTCACGGTATCCCGGTATAATATGTGGAGCCCGCTGCGGGCACGAAAGATCGGATCTGACGGACTGCTTCATCCCTTTGTTCCGTTCGAAACCTTCGGGAATCCAAAAACCCTGAACTGTGACAGGGATTCACAGGGAGATGTCTGGTTTGCGGATATGGGTGTATCCATTGTGCGTCCGCGCTGCCTTGACCATATCGAAAACGGGCTCCTCCCCCAGAAATGGATGGGCCAGAATATCTATCCCCTCAAGCAGTGGGGAGGATGCGACGTGGACTACCGGTGGCAGTTGCCGCAGGTGGAATACTGGATCAAGGAATACCGGCAGGGAAAAAAGGAGAGTTGATCCGTGATCCCAAAAGCGCACCTGCCGGACATCTACCGCACCCCTGTTGACAGGACGCCCCGCTCCTCATATATCCGCCTGGATAAAAATGAATGGACCGTTCCCCTTCCAAAGAAGCTACTGGCCCGGATCAAAAATGAGATCTCACCGGATTTCCTGTCCTGCTATCCCGAGGTCTACAAATTATACGATGCCCTCTCCGACTTCCATTCCCTTCCCCAGGATCATTTTCTTCCGGCAGCGGGTTCCGACGGGGCTATCCGGGCCACATTTGATGCGTTTGTCTCACCCGGGGATGAAATTATCAACATCCAGCCAAACTTTGCAATGTATACGGTGTATGCAAACCTGTACCAGGCCAAAGAGATCAGTGTTTTTTACCATCCTGAAAAACTGACCCTCGACATCAGCGAGGTAATCAAAAAGATCAGCCGGAAAACCCGTCTCATTATCGTCTCAAACCCCAACAGTCCTGCCGGGGTTCTCCTCTCAAATGATCAGATCAGGCAACTGCTTGATGCAGCATCGGATTGTGACGCCGGCGTTCTTGTGGACGAGGCATATTACCCGATATCCGGAACTACCGCTGTTGACCTGTTAAAGGAATATCCGAATCTCATTGTCCTGCGATCGTTCTCGAAGGCATTCGGGCTCGCTTCAGCACGGGTCGGATACGCCATAGGCCGCCCGGAGATAATTGGTCTCCTTGCAAAATTCAAACCAATGTACGAGGTTAATTCGTTAGGGGTACTGTGTTGTACAACCCTGATCAGACATTATCCAGTCGTAGAAAAATCCGTCCGGCAGTTATTGAAAAACAAAAAGGATTTTGTCCGCAATGTAGAAGCCCTCGGGCTGACCGTCCTGCCGTCAGGAACGAATTTTGTCAACATTGTTGTTGGGGAGGCGCAGTGTCAGCCCCTGATCAAAAAGTTCGAAGATAATGGCGTACTTATCCGTCCCGGGTATAACTGGGGCATCCTCAGGCAGTGCATACGAATATCAATTGGCGATAAAAAATCGATGAAAACCGTATCTGGCATCCTGAAGAGGTGGGTTGATGAAAAACAAGACTGATAGAAAATTCCGGGTGTTGTTCGTGTATCCGAACACCATGATGGCAACGCTGCTCCCGATCAATATCTCGCTTTTGAATGCCTGCCTCCAAAGGGAAGGGATCGACACAAAATTGTTCGATACAACGTTTTACCACACAGAAGAGATCAATTTCGAGCAAAAGAAAGTCCAGCTCCTCCAGATCAAGAAATTCAGCTACCAGGACACCGGGGTAAAATTCAAAGAAACAAACATTTTCGACGATCTCAATACCATGATCGCGGAATACCAGCCGGACCTGATTGCCTTTACGATTGTCCAGGACACGCTCAACCTGACAAAAGACCTGGTCAGCCACATCCGGCACTGGAAGATCCCGACAATTGCCGGAGGCGTTGCGGTTACCTTCAGTCCTGAAGAGATACTGGCCATTGATGGCATTGATATCATCTGCGTTGGCGAAGGAGAGGGGGCCCTTGTCGAACTCTGCCGGAAGATGTCCCGGCAGGAAGATTATTCTTCAGTACAAAACCTGTATTGCAAGACACCAAACGGGATCGTCAGAAACACGATCCGCGATCCGGTTGACCTCGACAGCCTCCCCTTCATCAATTATGACCTTTTTGATAAGGAGCGGATTTACCGCCCGATGATGGGGAAGATCTATGCCATGCTGCACGTGGAGCTGGACCGGGGATGCCCCTATTTTTGTGCCTACTGCGGTGCACCGGAATTAAAAAAGCAGTACAAGGAAAAAACCGGGTGCAATTACTACCGGCAGAAATCAACCGATCGGATTATTGATGAGATGAAATACCTCTGTGACAAGTACAACCCGGGGTATATCGATTTTGATTCCGAGACATTCCTCGCCCGCCCGGTTCCTGAGCTGAAACAATTTGCCGAACGGTACAAAAAGGAGATAAAACTGCCTTTCTGGTGCCAGTCACGCCCTGAGACGGTTACGGACGAGAAGATTGCAATCCTGAAAGACATGGGATGCAAGAACCTGCAGTTCGGGGTTGAACAGGGAAATGAGGAGTTCCGGAAAAAGGTTCTCAACAGGTCCCATTCCAATGCACAGATGCTCGCGGCATTGAAAACCGTTGAGAAATACCAGATTGAATACACGGTCAATAACATCATTGGTTTTCCCGGAGAGACACGGGAGCTCGTCTTTGATACGATCGCAATAAACCGCTTGATCAATCCGACAACCATGAATGTCTACCTGTTTACCCCCTATAAGGGAACGCAGTTGTTTGATTATTGTGTGGAAAACGGATACCTGGACAAGGATGCCGAGGTTCACCAGCTGCTGGACAGCACGGAACTGAAAAACCAGCCACTGTCGTATGCAGAACTCAAGGGTCTCCAGAGGACATTTCCCCTCTATGCAAAATTCCCGGAATCCGATTATGATCTGATCCGGAGAGCAGAAGTGTTCGATGATGAAGGTAACAGGATCTTTGAAGAGCTCAAAGCGAAATTTTATGAAAAAGTGTTCAAGATGAATTACAAATAATCCGCTTTTTTTTATTGGTGCGTTTAAAAAAAATTATCCTGAACGGGATTTTTTGATAAATGCCTGGGTTTTTCCTATTCCTTTCTGAAGAGACGTTTTTGGTTCCCAGCCGATTAACCGTTTTGCCTTTGAGGGATCACACAGGAGCCGGGGGATCTCACTCTGGGGATGGATGTGCCGGACATGTTTTATCCGGGATTCATCGGTGCAGATCATTGCTGCAAGGTCATTGATGGTAATATCCGTTCCAAGGCCGGCATTCAGGATTTCCCCGGTACATTGCCCGCTCATCGCAGCCATTACAACAAATTCCGCGCAGTCCTCCACATACATCAGGTCACGCGTCTGGGTTCCGTCACCATAGATGCTGAGCGGTTCCCTGCTGAGCGCTTTGTCAATGAAAATCGAGACAACGCCACCTTCGCCGGTGCTTTTCTGGAACGGGCCGTAGGTATTGAACGGGCGGAGGATCACGGTGGGAAGCCCGTAGGCATGGAAGTACGACTGGACCATATTCTCACCGGCAAGTTTTGCACCGGCATAGGGCGAGGCGGCTTTTGTGGGGTGGGTTTCGCCAATCGCTCCTTTCGAGGAGGCTGTATCATACACCATGCAGGTACTCATGAATACAAACCGGGAGTTTGTCTTTCTTGCTTCTTCAAGAAGGTTGAACGTACCGATAACATCATTGTCGAACACTTTCTGCGGGTTGTCGATGCTTTCCTGGACAATAATATTTGCCGCAAGGTGGATGACAACATCGAATTTATTCCGGAAGATCTCGGAGAGGGTTTTTTTGTTTTTGATATCTCCCGTTTTTACAACCAGGTTCGGGTTGTTTGAAAATTCCCGGAGATTTTCCAGGCTTCCATTGGAGAGGTCGTCCAGGACAACAACGGAATTTTCTTCCTGTAAAAGACGGCTGACAACCCAGCGCCCGATAAAACCTGCTCCGCCGGTAACAAGAACGTTCATACCATTGCCTCATCGAGGAGCTGCTGGATCTGCGCAGGTTTGAGCAGGTCCATCTGGGAAGAGGTCTTCATGGTTTTTACCGGAGCATAATCCGCATAATTGGCAAAATCCCCGGTTTTTATCTGGGGGAGGATGACGTACATATCGCTTCCTTCAAGAGCCCGCGACATCTCTTCTTCGGTCATGATCTCCTCGTACATCTTCTCACCGGGTTTTTTGCCGATGATGGTCTTTTTGGCTTTTCCGTATCGCCCGATCATAACGTCCGCCAGATCCCCGATCCTGACAACCGGCATCTTGAAAATAAAGATCTCGCCGCCTTCAGAAAGAACCCCCGCCTTGAGGACGAGGTCGATGGCCGTTTCCTGGGTGATCATGAACCTCGTCATGACGGGGTCGGTGATCGTGAGGTTTCCCTGTTCAAGAATCTGTTTTTTAAAGAGGGGGATAACCGAACCGCTGGTCCCGACAACGTTCCCAAAACGGCAGCAGGAAAAAACGGTTGTCCGGGCTCCATAATCGTTTGCAGCAATGATCAGTTTCTCTGCAAGGAGTTTGGTTGTTCCCATCGTGTTTGAGGGGTTTGCTGCCTTGTCGGAGCTGGTGAAAACAACTTTTTTCACGCCCTGGTTAATTGCGGCCTGGATGACATTTGTTGTCCCGTTGATATTGGTTTCAACGGCATCGAGCGGATTATATTCACATTCGAGAACGTGCTTGTAGGAAGCCCCGTGGATTACGATATCAATCCCCTTGAAGGCATACTGGAGCCGGTCAAGGTTCTTGATATCCCCGAGCAGGAACCGGATCCGGTTGCCATATTCCGTGCCGTATTTCTGGCGAAGGTTGAATAACCCGTTCTCATTGATATCAAAAAGGGCAATGGTTTTGGGTTGATACTCCAGCAGTTTTTCACAGAGTGCCTGGCCGACACTGCCAGCCCCGCCCGTGATTAAAATATTTTTCCCCGCATAAAAATTTTTCATGGAACGATCCTCAGGTATTCTGCAACTCACTACTCTATAAGGATGGGTGAAATTAATAAAAAATTCTTTCCCGTCAGCCATTTTCACCTCATCACCCAAAACCCGTCGTGATTATCAAAAAATGTACAGGAAAAACCAAAATACTCCGGTCTCTCATGAAAAGAGTGATTTTTTAAATCAACGATAATAATTAATGATTAGATGCAACCCATCAGCCCTCACAAGGATTTCAGGGTCCTCTTTGTTTACCCCAATGTAATGTTAATTACCCTGCTGCCGGTTGGAATACCCGTCCTCCATTCATGCCTCAAAAATGCTGGATTCCAGACAAAACTCTTTGATACCACCCTCTACAAAACCGAAGAAACCACCTTCGACATGAAAAAAGTCGACCTCCTCCAGTTAAGAAAATTCAGTTACGAGGATGTCGGCGTCACCGTTAAAAAAACGGATATGACGGCAGATTTTGTTCAGCTGGTTAATGAATACAAACCCGACCTGATCTCGTTCAGCATAGTTCAGGATACCATTGGCATTGCAAAACAATTGCTCGCTTCAATCAGCGATACGAATATTCCCGTGATTGCCGGAGGGGTGTTTCCAACCCTCTGTCCCGAAGAGGCCATTTCCATTGAGGGCATTGACATTATCTGTGTTGGTGAAGGGGAAGAGGCGCTTCTCGAACTCTGTGAAGGTATGTACCGGAAGAGAGATGTGAAATCCATCAAAAATCTGTGGTTCAAAACCGATCAGGGCATCATTAAAAACGAGATACGACGACCGTCGGATATCAATAAACTTCCCTACATTGACTTTGATCTTTTTGAAAAAGAACGTCTTTACCGGCCCATGCAGGGGAAGATGTATGCAATGATCCATATCGAGATCGATCGCGGCTGTCCCTACAACTGCTCCTATTGCGCTTCTCCGCGGTTAAGAGAGCTGTACCAGACCCGGACCAGCCGGAAGTATTACCGGCAGAAAAATGTTGACCGGGTCCTGGACGAGATGGTAGCCCTCGTGAAAAAATATAGTCCCGGCTACATTGATTTCAACTCCGAGACATTCCTTGCCCGGCCCATTGAGGATCTGAAACATTTTGCAGCCCGGTATAAAAAAGAGATTGGCATCCCGTTCTGGTGCCAGACCCGTCCAGAGACCCTCAATGACGAGAAAGTGGCGCTGTTAAAGGACATGGGCTGCAAAAACATGAATATCGGGATTGAAAGCGGGAGTGAAGCGTTCCGGAAACGGGTTTTAAAACGAACCTATTCCAACGAGGATATCCTCAAAGGCCTCCAGATCCTCGATAAATACCAGATCCAGTACACCCTCAACAACATTATCGGTTTTCCTGATGAGACAAGGGAAAATATTTTTGACACCATCGATATCATCCGCCAGGTCCATCCCACAACGGTGAATGTGTATATATTTGCAGCATACCGGGGAACCCCGCTCTTCGATTATTGTGTTGAAAAGGGATACCTTGAGCCCGATGCAGCAGTTCATCAGCTCATCTACGGGACGGAACTGAAAAACCAGCCCCTCAGTTACCAGCAACTGAAAGGGATCCAGAGGGCATTTCCGCTGTACACGATGTTACCGGATCCCGACTTTGATCGGATACGCCTGGTTGAAACCTTTGATGAGAAAGGCAATGCTGCATTCGAAGAGCTGAAAAAAGAGTTTTATGAACATGTGTTCAAGATAAAAACTCCTTAACCCCGTTTATTATCCCGTCTATTTTTCCAGCAGCTGCCAATGGACGGAAATGAGTTTCTCCGTCAGGACATCATGGTCATACCGCTCGCAGACAGTCATCCTCGCACGGGGGCCCATGCGCTGACGGTCACCGGGGTTCCGGTGCATCCACTCCACGGCCGTTTTCAGGGCAGGTACATTCCGTACCGGAACAAGGAGCCCGTTTTTCCCTTCCTCGACAATCTCAGGACAGCCGCCGGCATCGGAGGTTATTGCCGGAAGACCGCAGGCAAACGCTTCCATGACTGCGGCAGGAGCCGCTTCCGTGTAAGTCGGCAGGAGGAGACAGTCCGCAGCAGTGAGCCAGGTCCTTATCTCCTCCCGGTTCTTCTGGCCGGTGAACCGGCAGTTGGAGGGATGATCCGGGATCTGCCCGGGGCCGACAAAGATAAAGGAATAGTCCGGACACATCCGTGCAACCTCGATAATCTCAAAGATCCCTTTCCAGGCATGGAGCCTGCCTAAAAAAAGGAAGATTGTTTTCTCCACGGGCAGCCCGAGCACCCCGCGGGCTTCCTCTTTGGATCCGGGGATGAAGAAGCGGGTATCCACGCCGGTATGGACCGCTGCACACCGGTCGGGGTCCAGTCCCAGTTCCAGCAATGGCTTCTGCATCTCCTCGCTTGCCGTGATCACAAACGCAGCCCGCCGGATCATTGACCGGGTGATATGCCGGTACACCGGATTCCTGAACGGGAATATCCGTGCATCGTCCCCGTGGAACTTGAGGACAAGGGGAACATTACGGCGCCCGAAGATGGCCGGTACCAGGCTGCTGTGGGGAATGTATTCCGCCTGCATAAGATCCAGACTTTTGTCCCGTGCAATGAGAAGAGAATCAAAATAAAACGGTGCGTATCCAAAAGCGGATGGCCCGGTTTTCACGGCTTTTTTTACCGTGACGCCACGCGCCGTAAGATCCTGAACCATCTGGTGGATGAAGATCCCCCGGTAGTCCCCCTCAAACGCCGGGTACATGTTGGCAAAGAGACCCAGCGTATAGTCAGGCATAACCGGCCCCCGGTGTTATCCGGTTTTCCCGGTGCACGGGTATCGTCATGATTTCACCAGTACAAGAAGTGAGTATCCCCCAAAAACCCTTACGGTGAAATCCGGGAAGAGGGGAAACAGGAGGAACCGGGGGATTTTCAAAAGCTTGTCCTTCAACCCGTATTCGCGAGCCAGCAAATACCCCGCGGTATACTGAAAATCCACAACTTCATACCCCAGGTCGGAGAGCACCTGAAGGGCGATATCCCGTGAAAAAAAATGGAGATGGCCGACTTTTCTCCGCTGGCCGAGAAGGAACTGCTGGTGGAGGACCGCGAGTGCAAACATTTCGAGCGGGATGTGGAGGATTTTATACGGGCTTTTTGGTTTGATCTCCCGCAAAAACCGGAAATAGTCTTCCAGGTGCTCGATAATATCGATGAGAAGGATAAGATCACAGGAATTATCCGGCTCATCGCAATAATTTTTCAGGCTGAATGACAGTCGATCATTCGATCGCCCTTTGCAGAGTTCAATTGCCTGGGGAGAGATTTCATAGCCGGTAAGCCGGGTGGAGTCCGGAAGTCTTTTCTGGAGCTGGAACAGGATCTCGCCACAACCACACCCCACTTCGCAGATTGTTTTTGGTTGGATCTGGTGTTTTTCGATCATGCGGAAGATGAGATCGGCTTTCCAGGGGGCATCCTCACTATCCCAGGTCGGGTTATTCTTCAGATAGTCCCCGTCCGTGTACATATTCCCGGAACTCATAATCCCTCAGCTCTTCAGTATCCCCATATCAGTCAGCCGTGCCGGCAGGTACTTCTTCGTTACGAAATCCAGCCCCCGGGCAGCAAAGGCCTGCTGTTCCGACTTGAGGCCCAGGCTGAGCTGCAGGTTGATCTGTTTTCTCCAGTAGTCTGTTGCAAACCGGGGATCCGTCAGTTCGGCCTTCAATGCTTCAACATCCTTGTCCGATAATTTATCGGACGGGAGGTTGTAGTCCCGGATATCGCTCGGCTGGAGGCCGATGAACTGGGCTTTCGGGGTCACGAGCAGTTCCGACATGTGGGCACTCTTGATAGCGCCATAGGCAACAGACCCAAAAATGCGGTAGGACCACGGGTCGCCATCAGTAAAGACGAGAACGGGAAGATCCCAGTTCGAACTGATCTTGTTGAGCATCCGCCGGGTAGAACGGGCCGGCTGGCCCTTGAGGTGGACGAGGATCGCGTTGTACTCCTCGTCAAACCCGTTCTCGATCAACCGGTCGTACATACCACCAGTCTCTATGGCAATCACGAATTTGGCATCGTGGTCAACAAACTCGATGTTCTCCACATTGTTCGGGATGGTATACCCGGCCTGCCCGACATCGTCCTGGCAGTGGAGGGTCTTCATCCCGCGCCGGGTCTCTTCCCGGATCCGCATAGGGCCGTAGATCGATGCCCCGTTCTCCTCGGGATGGAGATGGAACCCTTCGCGCGGCACGTCCGAGAGGATTTCCAGATCTTCAATTAAGAAGTTGCTCTCATCCTGTGCCCCGAACTTCGCCCGCTTCCAGCCCTCGGAGATGTAATACATCTCCCTGAGTGTTGAGGAGCGGTTCTCTCTGAGCTGCTGCTTGATGAACCCGATAACGTAGGCCATCTTGAGGAGGTGGGTGGCGCTCTTGGCAGACGCCGCCGTCCGCATGCTCTCCTTGTCCCCGTACTTCCAGACCTCGCTTGCATCGTCGAACTCGATATTGTATTTTGTACGGGAAGGAAGCGAGATCGAGGGGATCTCGCCGGATTTCATCTGCTCGTACCAGGCGCTTGCAATGCCGAGCAGGGCTGCCATCGACTTCTTGTCCAGTTCCTCTTTAGACATCGAGATCCACCACCATCTTCTTGTTGTCGTCTATGCCCCGGATTTCCAGGATGCCCCCGCCCTTCCCGGAATAGGCAATCCGGGCCACGTCCTTGGGGGGGACAACGATCTTCCACACTTTGGTGAACTGCCCGTCCATCTCGCTCACGAAGTCGGCCTTCGGGATTGCATCGGCAGCATTGTCCGCCGAGATGTCGTAGACCGAGATCTCGCCATCGAAATTGCTGTAGTTGGCGAGTTCGATTGCCACCCTGCCGTCGCGATTTCCTTTCTTGACGATCAGTTTCCGCATCAGTTTTCCTTCAATGGGGGTGGTATCGACCAGGGGTTTTTCAACGATCTCGGATACCTTTTCGGCAATCTCCGGGATGATGGCGCAGACTGCCCGGGCCCGGTCCTCGGCCAGCTTGCCCTTATCCCGGCGGGAGACGAAGAGCTTGAGATCGCGGCCGAGATCCTGGAGTGCCAGGATGATCTCCTTCTCGATCTCCGGGATGCTCGCAATGGCGTCCTTACTCTCGCTCGTGAACGGCACGTTCGTTGATGCGACATGGACAAGGATAAGGATTGGGCCCATCGGGAGGCCCTGCTGCGAGATGTTGTAGGATTTCCAGTTCACCCGCGAGATGCAGTCCGTGATCGTGCAGGCGCCCTGCTGGTACATGAGCGGGACGCGGTTTGCAAAGCGGAGGATGATCGCGTTTCCTTCGGAGGGAAGTTTTCCCCCGTAGCCGATCGCAGCCTCGACCATGAACGAGTGGCCGGAGAAGACCGAGCTCGGGCGGGTGCGGGCGGCCACAAAATCCATCTGGAACTCCTTGTCGAGACCGCGCCGGATCAGTTCCTCGCCAATGGGGGAGAGGCACTGGGACGTCGGGGGAGCGGGAACGGCAATCGCCTGCATGGCCGCAAGCAGCGCCTTGAGCTGCTCTGCGGTAAGCCCGTTTACCTTCAGGGTGGCTTTCAGGCCGGCCTGGTCGCACATGTCCTGCGCCGACTTCTTACCCACCCGGCTGAACCCGTTTATGAGAAATTCGAGGAGTTTGTCATTGCTTGCGGCAGCCATCCGCTTGAGCTGGCCGAATTCGATGCCGTGGGGATGGGGCTGGATGGCAACCGGGCAGGCAATAACTTCCTGGCTCACCCGCTCGAACGTGAAGGCCTCGTCATCGAGCTCCACCCGGAAGCGGGCGTGGGGGTTGACCACGGAGGTGTAGCGGAGGTACTCGATGAGCTTCTTCTTCGCCGCCATCGTGCTCTTGAACTCGATCTGCACGCGGGTGCCGTGGATCCGGTCCCATTCGAACGGTCCCTGGGAGATGATATCCGGCTCGTTCGTCTCAATTTTGATCTGGATCTCGAACCTGTGCGCCGGCTCCTTGTGCCCGGTGCGGGAGATGACGATCGTGGGAAGACCGCTCGTCAGCTGGGCATAGAGGACCGCTGCCGAGATCCCGATACCCTGCTGGCCCCGGGTCTGGCGGATCTGGTGGAACCGTGATCCATAGAGGAGCTTCCCGAAAACAAAGGGGATCTGCGCCGGGACGATCCCCGGGCCATTGTCCTCGACAATGATCCGGAAGAGATCGGTGCCGGTCTTCTTGATGCTGATAAAAATGTCCGGAAGAACCTGCGCTTCCTCGCAGGCATCCAGCGAATTATCCACCGCTTCCTTAATCGTGGTGATAACCCCCCGGGTGGGGGAGTCAAACCCGAGCAGGTGCTTGTTCTTCTCGAAGAATTCCGCTACACTGATGCTGCGCTGCTGCTTGGCGAGCTCATCAGCGAGCACCATGGGCACGCACCTCGGCAATGGCCTCGTCGAGTCCGACCGTCTTCTGTTCGCCGGTGTGGAGGTTCTTGAGCGTCACCTCGCCGGTCTCGGCTTCCCGCTTGCCGATGACGACTGCAAAATCCGCAGACTTCGCGGCATGGGCCAGCTGGGCCCCGAGCCCCCGTTCCATGAGGTCCATCTCGGTGCGGATGCCGGCATCGCGGAATGCCCGACCTACTGCAAGCGCACGTTTCCTCCCCTCGCTCATGCAGGCAAGGCCGACAACCGTGTCCTTCCGGTTCAGCGCGGTCTCGCCAAGGGAGACCATCACCCGGTCAAAACCCACGGCAAACCCGCACGAGGCAACATCATCGCCGCCAAACAACTGGGCAAGGCGGTACGCCCCGCCGCCAAGGATCTGGTTCTCGGCCCCAAGGTTCTGGGCAAAACCTTCGAAGACGATGCCGGTATAATAGTCAAGGCCCCGGGCGATCCCGAAGTTCAGCTCGTATTTTACCCCTGAGGCATCGAGCGATTCCACGGTCTGCTCGAGCCGCTCTTTTTCCGGGATCGCTCCTGCAATCTCGAATGCCTCGGCCAGGTTACGGGTGGAAACCAGCGCGGTTAATGAGGCTGCAAGGTCGGTCCGGTTGAGGGACTCAAGGGTCGCGTTCAGGCCGTCGAAATCCTTCTTGTCCAGGTGGGCACGCACCTTGCGCTGCATGACCGGTTCAAGGTCTTTTACCAGGTTCCTCATGAGCGAGAGGTGGCCGACCTTGAGCTCGTAGGTTACACCGGTTGCGTTCAGCATATCGGACGCGAGCAGGATCGTTTCCGCATCCGCAGCTGCGGTATCGGCGCCGATCAGCTCTACCCCGAACTGCCAGAACTGGCGGTAGCGTCCCTTCTGGGGCCGCTCGTACCGGAAACAGTCGGCATAATAGCACCAGCGAAGCGGCTTTGGGGCAACTTTTGCCTCGTTGACGTACATCCGGATAACGGCAGCCGTAATCTCGGGCCGGAGCGCGAGCTTGCGGCCGCCCTTGTCCTCAAAGACATACATCTCGCCGATGATCCCCTCGCCCGAGCGCATGGTGAAGAGTTCGAGATCCTCGAATTCCGGCGTGCAGACCTCGCGGTAGCCCCACCGGCGCGCAACTTCCCGCAGGCGCCACTCGACAGCGCGGCGCGCTTCCATCTCATCCGGTAAAAAATCCCGTGTTCCCCGTGGTTTCTGGAGCATGATGAAAAATCCCTGTCCTGTACTTATGGTATCTCTTATTTCTTATTCGTCCTGTTGATAGGCACGCTGCCCAGGAACCTCTGGAGAGTTCCCTCGTTTGTCCAGATCTTCTCCTTTTTCCGGTTGGTTATGAGGTAAATGCCGGCAAGGATCAGGCCGAGACCCAGGATCTCGAAGTCGGGCACATGCAGGGCAATCTGGAGGCCCAGAAGCGACAGGGCACCGTAGAGAACCCCCCAGTATGCCGCCTTCCGGTATCCCCGAAGACCGGTCCGGAAAAAGATCCGGGCATCGCGCAGCCAGAGAAAGATCGTGGCGCCAAAACCAAACATCGCGATATAGATGAGATACGACATTTCAATGAACTAACTTATTATACGCCGATCCATATCTGTATTATTACAATCATGCCAGCAAACCGGGCGTTGCAGGATCTGCTTGACCAGTACAAATGCGGGGAACTGAGTGCCGAAGCTGCGGCCGAAGCCATAGAAGGGCTCCGGCTCGAGCGGGTCGGCGATTTCGCGTGCCTCGACCTGGGGCGCAATGTCCGGTGCGGCATGCCGGAGGTGGTGCTTGCCGAAGGCAAGGATCCGGGCCATCTCGCGGAGATCGCAGTCCGGCTCGCCCGATCCGCGGGGCGCTGTGTCATAACCCGTGTCACTCCCGAGCAGGTGCTCGCAGTCCAGGGCCGGGCCGAGTCCGAGAGCATCCCCGTTACCCACCGCGAGTCCGGCCGGATCCTGATCCTCGGCAGCCGGCCCGCACCGGCACCGGCCGGGGGGATTGTTGCGATCATCACCGCAGGCACGTCCGACATCCGCGTTGCCGAAGAGGCGCGGGTCATTGCCGAAGAGATGGGATGCGACGTGAAGATCGCCTACGATGTCGGCGCGGCCGGGATCCACCGGCTCTTCCCGGCATTAAAGCCGCTCCTCTCGGCCCATGCATTTATTGTCTGCGCCGGCAGGGAGGGAACGCTTCCTGCGGTCGTGGCGGGGCTTGTCGACAAGCCCGTTATCGGTGTGCCGGTGAGCGTGGGATACGGCTACATGGGGCAGGGGCAGGCGGCTCTTGCGAGCATGCTCCAGTCCTGCTCGGTCGTGGCCGTGGTCAACATCGACGCGGGGTTCACGGCCGGGGCGTTTGCCGCACGGATAGCAAATATGGGGGTAAAACCATGAAGCGCGGATTTTATGTCGGGAGGTTCCAGCCATACCACAACGGGCACCAGACCGTGCTCAAACACATAGCAGGCAAAGTGGACGAGATCATCATCGGCGTTGGCAGCGCACAGCTCTCGCACCAGGTGGACAACCCGTTCACCGCGGGCGAGCGGGTGCTCATGATCACGCGTTCGCTCCATGACCTGGGATGCCCGTGCTATGTGATTCCGATTGAGGATATCCAGCGCAACGCCCTCTGGGTAGCCCATGTCCGGTCCATGGCCCCGCCATTCGATATCTGTTACTCCTCGAACCCGCTCGTTGTCCAGCTCTTCCGCGATGCGGGCATCAAAGTCCAGTCGCCGGCAATGTACGAGCGGGACCTGCTGAGCGGTACCGAGATACGCAACCGCATGCTCGCGGGCAAATCCTGGGAGAAACTTGTCCCCCCCGAGGTTGTCCAGGTCATCAAGGAAATAGACGGGGTAAAACGACTGCGGCAGATTGCACGCGAGGATTGAATTCCCAGATGGAGTCCAGATGTACAAACTGATAAAGAAACTCTTCACGAGAAAAGAGCCCGAGACACTCACCCTTGCATCCAGCGCGGTTCCTTCCTGGCTGGATGACCGCGAGAAGAGGGCGCATGAGCGGCTCGTTGCCATAACGGAAGAGCCGGTCCGGAACATCCGGAATGCGGCAGCCGGGCTCCAGCTCATCGTGAACAATATCGCAGGGGCCGAGGACGATCCCGTGCTCCACCCGAAGATCAAGAGCATTGCAAAAAATTCCCTGCCCCTCTTTGTGAAGGCGATGAACTCGTCCCTGGCAAAGGAACTGCCGGACGACCGGGAGGAGTTTTACCTTGCCGCAGTGGAATGCGTGAAGAGCTGCCTGAACAGCATGCGGGGACAGGGGCGCTACCTCCAGATCGTATTTCCCGAAGAGATGAAGTCGGTCAAGACCGGCATCGATACCATGGGTCGCGAGATCAACGGGCTCACCTCCGCGTTATCAGCGTACCGGCAGGAGATAACCCTCACTACGGAGATCCGCTCCCTGCACACAACCCTTGGCACCATGAAAGAGGATCTTGCCCGGTCCATTGAGAAAGACGCACGGTCGGATAACCGGATCCATGAAATTACCGCCCGGGTAGCAGCCATTGAAAAAGAGCTTGCCAACCTTAATACCGGTGAGAATGCTCTGGAGATCGAGGCGCAGAGATCCGCGCTCGCCATGCTTGAGCAAACCCGCGACGATGCGGTCCGGCAGTATGCCGCGCTCTCGATGACGGCATCGCATGTCTTCCGCAAGGCGGACAAGATCTCGCAGAAGCAGCACCACCCGCCGGAGACCGCAGTACTCCGCCGGGTTATGGAACTCCTCTCGGATCACGACATCCCGGACGAAAACGATCTTGCAGGCGCGCTGAAAGCTGCCTGCCCTATTGCCGAGCGGATGATCGAAAGCGGGGACATCTCTTTAAAAAACAAAGAGGAGCGGGCGCTCTTTTCCGACACCCCCCGGTTCTGTTCGGATATGTGCGCAGCAAGCCGGGAGGTTCGGACGCACGATGAGGCCTGCATTGCTGCCGGCAAGAACCTTGCAGCACATCCGCTCCTCTCCCGCATCCAGTCCCTTGAACGGGAGAAAAAGCAGCAGCAGTCCATGCTTGCAAAAGAGGGGCAGAACAAGGACGAGCTGGCAGAGTGGCGGAAAAAAACCGAAGATGAGATGCCGGTCATCTTTGAGGATCTCATAAAAAAGGCCGGCCTTCTTGCCGGTGAGAACGTGCAGGTTAAGATAACCGGGTCCTGATCGCTCTCTTCCGTGAGTGCAACCGGCCCTCACACCTTTTTTGGAATTGCTTTTTTGTGCTCGCGGCCGCCCCCCGGAATTACCCGGCCGCGATATCGTACGGGATGCGACTGGGTACCGCGGGGGAAAAGAGCGCCGTCCGATGCGGACTGCATCAGCGGGATGCAAACCGGATAAAGGAGAAGGTGGTAGAGTCGGTGTACGCAAACTCCGGGGCATACCCGTGACAGCCCCCCACGCGCAGGAGCGTAGGGACATCCAGCGGCACCCGGCATACGTCAAGGTGGATCTTCCGGTCAGACGCCAGGGTCACCGGCTGGAAATCGAGCTCGTGCTTCACAATGCCGTCTTTTGTCTTCCGGCAGCAGATGTGGGCGTGCTGGTGGCCGCAGCACATGTGGGTGAGCCCCCGCTGTTCAAGGTTCTCGAAGGCCATGGGGGCCGTGTAATGGTAGCCGGTGAAAAAGTCGCCGGCCTCGTGCGAGAGGCGCTGCCAGCACTTGAGCCGGAGCGTATCGTTCCCGAGGTCGAGAGGCCCCCCGTGGACAAAGAGCATCTCGCGGTCGGTCCACTCCATGGGCATGGTATTGAAGATGGAGAGGAGCGGGGAGTCCCGCAGCTGCTCGTGGCGGTACGTGCTCGCGGCGTCGCTGCCGCTCACGAGGATACCATGAAGGAAGGCGTGGTCATGGTTGCCGAGAATCGAGACGAGGCGGTGTTCCTGCGAGAGGGTATGGACCTTCTCCAGCGTCTCCTGGGGGCGGCTGCCGCGATGCAGGAGGTCGCCAAGGTTCACCAGGAGATCGACTGGACCAAATGTCTCGGAGAATGACGGATCCCGAATGCAGGTTGCAAGCGCACCAATCGCGGCTGCATCTGCGTGCACGTCAGAAAATATTATGGCACCCATACCGGTAGCGAAATTATTGGATCTTCTCTTTCATATATACCTAGGATGGTTACGGTTCAACCAATGGCTTTTGTCTGTGAATACGTTGATGTGAGACCTCGTCAAACGTATGGGTAACGGGATTGCATGTCCCAGCCCGCGGGCCCGGTCTGCGGCAGGGCATGAATCCAAAAACCACGAGGCCACAATCCATGGAACGATTCCTTGACGCATATATCGAACGAATGAGAACCCGCTTTCCCGGGTTTCCCCCTGCAACAGCGCACGAGATTGCATCCGCATTCCTGGCATACAAGTTCGGCCTGTACGAAAATGCGGTCCGCGAGTGTACCCATGCCATAGCGCTCATTCCGGACAGCCCGGCAAATGCCGGCCTGAAAAAGGCACTCGCCATTGTGAGCGCCAATGCCGCGGACCGGAACAACTCGCAGGTGACTGCGGATCTCTCGGTTGCATTCACGGAGGCCGAACGGGCGTTTGTTCCCGTGATTATTCCCGCGGACAAGAATGAGGACCCGGGCACGCTCGAACTCGACAATGCGCTCGTGATGATCTACGTGGTTGCCCTCATCACGTCCGAGGATGACGAAGAAGCTCTTGAGGAGCACCGCAAGCTCATTGTCCGGATCCTGTCCGATTACAAAAAAGCGCTGGGGCTGGAATAACTCCCATCTTTTTTCTTCACATATTGATTTCAAAAATCTCA
The DNA here is from genome assembly GCF_041645475.1 of Methanoregula sp. Classification (GTDB taxonomy): domain Archaea; phylum Halobacteriota; class Methanomicrobia; order Methanomicrobiales; family Methanospirillaceae; genus Methanoregula. The sequence continues at coordinate 205,437 of NZ_JBAZQA010000001.1, forward strand.
GCGCGATCACGATCGCGATTGAAAACCGGATCCGGATCAACCGCACGTTGATTTTTATTTTCCAACCGGACCCTGATTGAAAAATTTTTGGCAGACTTTGATGGAAATTTTTTCAGCGCACCATGATTGAAAAATGAGACAAACGGACGCATTCACTCCTGATACGCTCAGGTCCGGTTGAGGCATAGTGGTTAACTTTTCACAACCGCACCATGATTGAAATTTTTTGGGCAGACCCTGGTTGAAAAATTTTCGTCAAACCTTGATTAAAAAAAATCAGCGCGATCACGATCGCGATTGAAAACCGGATCCGGATCAATCAGACTTTGATTTTTATTTTTTAACCGGACCTTGATTGAAAAATTTTCGGCAGACTTTGATGGAAATTTTTTGAGCGCACCATGATTGAAAATTTTTCAGCGGGGTCGTTACAAAACAGGGTTCCCAGGAAGACCCCGACAACCCACGGTTATTCACCAAATATCATCCGTGGTGCCTGCCCCCACCTCCATGCCAGAATAGGAGATAAGACCCAGAAAAACCCGCAAAATGCCCGGTTTGCCAATCCGACCATTTCCCGGAAATGCCCGAAACGGACCCGGATGCCATCGGGCAACGTATGTGACCCGGAATAGCGAATAGAGCATAATTGGTCGTTTTCAGGAGCAGGGTGAATTTTCGCTCCGGATGTTTCGTGAGACCAAAGGTCGGGGGTCCAAGAAAAAGGCCCGCCAAACGATGCTATGGTGCCTTGGAACGCATTATATGCGGTCCAATTTATGCCCTGTTTGGCATTCTGGGTGTGTATGGGAGTTGTTTTTACGTCGGAGGATGGGTTTTACGACGGAGACGGGGGAGCGGGGATTGACAGAATTTTTCCCGGTTTTGGAATGAGTTGGCCGGAGGTTCCCGGTAATTGAACCGCCGCGGGGGCGCCCCGCCGGGGGCGGCGGTAGGCATCGTAATGCGATAGAAAATTGTGGCAACAGTGATCGATCAGAAAAAATTTCTAAAAATTTTTTCTTGAAATATTTTTTAGCCGGGCCGGGATTGAAAGGACCGGTCCGATTCATTCCACCGGAGCGATGCCTTACGCGCAAAACGCCTCGGCGGGTTTTGCGCTACGCACTTACCGGGATCCGGGATGATAGTAAAAAAGATGCACCGCAATAGGCCGATCACACCAATCGGATGTCCCCGAGAAGTTGTAAAAACCTTTGGGGTCTAACCTTGGTTCATATAGAATAAACCACAGGATAATAATTGAAAAAGTCAATAATAAAATTGAATTATAACAAATCATTATTAGTATAATAGGTCGTCGAGATTTTATGTTTTATAATGATCATCTTGATATAAGTGTTGAAGATTGGACTGATTTACTTACGAACAAAAAAAGTTACTACTGATAAAGATTTAGAAATTATAAAAATTGTATACGAAAGTCCAAATCATGAAATTAGAGCTTCAGAAATCGTACCGATGACAAGTTATACACATCACGGTCCGATAAATTCACTCATAAGTTGGTTTAGTAAACGTGTAATCGCAAAAACTAAAGCACAACCTCCATTAAGAAAAGACGGAAAGCCTCGATGGTGGCATGTTCCATTTTTAGGATATGAAGAGGGCAATAATTTCCCTTGGATATTGCGCCCCGAGTTAACTAAAGCAATTGAAAACCATCCAGAAATTTTTCAATCAAGAGAAAAAACGCAACAGCATAAAGGAAAACCGAATGTATGGATATTTCAATCGAATCCAAAATATTATGATCTCATAAAAGATTTTGATGATTTATCGAAGATGAATTCAATCTGGCCCATACGACAATATAAAAACAAAATTGCGAAGGGTGATTTGGCCTTATTGTGGATAGCGGGACAAAAACGTGGAATTTATGCAATATCTGACATTATCTCCGAACCTCTAATGCGAAAAGTCAACATTGATGAATCCTGGGTCAATCTAAAGAAAACTGATGAGACGGACTATAAGGAATTAATAGTTGATTTAGGCTATATGACCGTGTTAGAGCCCCCATTGCTTGAATCGGAACTTAAAACAATAATAGAATTATCTGATCTTTCAATAATGCGACAGCATAACGGAACCAATTTTCCCGTAACCGAATCTGAATGGGAATTATTATCCAAAGAGATTGAGAAAAGAAAATTATCAGTATATCCTCAAATGAAAGAAGACGTTGATTTGGATATAGATCCTTCTGAAGAAGAGCGGCGGGCAAAAGAAGGGGGTTTCGTGTATTATTATGGGAAACGCTATGAACGGGATCCAAAAAACCGGACAGCGGCCATCAAATATCATGGAACGCAATGTTCAGTTTGTGGATTCGATTTCTCTCAACAGTATAAACAAAGAGGTCAAGGCTTTATTGAGATTCATCATATCAAACCGATTAGTACCTTTGAAAAGGAAGTGGAAGTGGATCCAAAAATTGACCTAGTACCCGTATGTTCAAATTGTCATCGCATGATTCATAGATTTCGAAATAATGTGTTGAGTATTGAAGAAATGAGAAATCTGATAAATTAAACATCTCATTTTTTCAGAGCTATGCAAAAATAATGAGAGAATGAGTCCACTTTCGCTATTTCTTTTTATTATTCAAAATTTAGAGCCGTATTATCGATGTTAAAGTGTTGTTGGGGGATTCGAACCATTATAATATTTTTTATATTTACGGCTAACCGTCCGTAAAATTAAAATGACCATCTCAAGCCCGGTCTTACAAACTGTCCATACTGATCCCGGCAAAGTCCTGCGCAACCGACTTGATATCCTTGACCCCGAACGCAGTCTGCACCTGTTCAAGTTCGAGCGCATTTGCCGCATCGCACATGTAATCGAGGATGTCGACCGACAGCTCCTTCTGGATCTTGCTCTTCCTCAGCTGATCGATCAGGGCTGTCATCTTTTCAGGAGATTCCATGCGGAGTTTTGCAAGGCTCATGACACACATGTAGATGCGGGTCAGGTTCCGGTCGGTCCCGGTGATACAGTCAAAGAAATTCCGAATCACCTGGGCCTGGTATATCTCTCCACTCATGAATCCACCTCCTACCGTTCTTCATCCTCTCGGTAAATCTCCTGTTCACACTTTCGGGTTATAAACCTTGTGGGGAAAATGCCCTTTGAGCGGGAAAAAATGGATGGAGAGGGGGTATTTTTCGAAAAGAGCGGCAATGGGGCGGGTGATTTGTCAGACAGCAGCATGACAATTGTCAGACTCCGCCGGCAACCCGCCGCACAAGTCCTCGTAAGGACCGGTTGTATCTTTGAATCCTGCCGGGAAACGATTAACCGGTCTCCCGGCTCCATTGTACCGGGTATCAGCGGATGTTCATCGGCGCGTGAATCGCCATCTGCTGAACGGGCAGGTCCACGGCAAAATACCATGCGAGTGCAAGAATAGTGCCGAGAATGGCAAGACAGATGATGAATTTCACGAGATTGTTCAGTGTATCGGATTGCTGTGCTTCGGACATCTCTCCATCTCCGGATATACATCTCATGGGAAGACGGTGTGATAAAGTCTTGGTAATCCTTCACCCTCATCCCGCACTTCAGGCACATCGATGCCTGGGGAATAATCTCCCATCACCCGGTTGAACCGCTGTTCCATCCTTTACGGGCGCCCATGGACGTGCCAGGGTTCCTGATGTTGTATCCACCACGATGCATGAATCCTTAAAAAAAAAACTACGCGCTCTGATTGTATTCAGCAGCGCATTAAAAAAAAAGGAGATTCCTATTTGGCAGCGGACACGATCTTGATGATGTCGCCATCCTTGAGCTCGTGGGTTTCCTTGATCCGCATCTTGGTGCGGGCATCAATTGCATACAGGAATCCCTTGCCGATCTCCGTGTGCACCTGGTACGCGAGATCGTGGGGCGTGGAGCCCCGCCGCATCAGGAAGGCATCCGGCAGCACATCGCCCTGCTTGTTGCAGTAGTGGTTCTCGTCCTCAACCGGGTAGACAACGATCATGTCGAGGAGCTCGAAGACTGCCCGGTTGATGGCCTGCTGGACACCGGTGCCCTTGCATTGCTTCATGACATCGGCGATCTTCGTAAGGCCGGCTTTCTGGGCGGGAGAGAGGGTGACCTCATTGCCCACCCGGAACTGCTCGTCGCCCGGCAGGTACTGGATCACGTTCGCAGCCACCGCATTGCGCAGTGCCAGCTCGGATGCTGCACTTGCAAACGCCACGTTCTGCGCGGCAAGTTTTACGCGCAGTGCTTCCGGCGCCTCATCGAACTTGTTCCCTACAACCAGCATAGGCTTTGAGATCTTCACCATCTCGGCGCAGAGCGGGACAAGGTCCTCGATGTTCGCGTGCACGAGATCAAGCTTCTGTTGTAAGGCCACGTCGCGCACATCTTCGAGCGTGATGCCGAGGCCAACGAAAGTGTCGGCAATCCCCTGCTCGATCACCGCGCCCTTCCCCTGCGACTGGCGGCTGATCCGGGACCAGTGCTTGTCGAGGATCCCATGGACCCACATCGTCATCTCGTACAGGAGGAACGAGACATCCTCATCGGGATCATGGTTACCGGCACCCACCGGGTTTCCCTCGCTGTCGGTCCCGCCGCTCGCGTCAATGACATGCAGGATGGCATTTGCCTGGCGGAGGTTGTCGAGGAACTGGTTGCCCAGCCCCTTGCCCTTGTGGGCATCGGGCACGAGCCCGGCAACATCGATGAGGTTGACGGCAACGAATCGGTTGCCGTCCGTGCAGTGTTTGCATTTGACCGGGAGATTTGAACAGGCGCACTTCGTCCGCACGTAGGCAACCCCGAAGTTGGGGTTGATGGTGGTAAACGGGTAGTTGGCGATCTCGGCATTGGCCATGGTTGCTGCCTTGAAAAAGGTCGATTTTCCGCAGTTCGGTTTTCCTGCAAGGGCAAGGGTAATCATGTGAGGGGTCCTCGGATTTATGATAACAGATTCCGGCACAATCCGGCCGGACAAAATCTGACAAAGTTTTTCATCCCGGCTTATTAAAAGGTACTTATGACGTTCGTTGCGAAAAAATGCTATTATTTTGACAAGCCGGGGGCGGAGAACTCCGCTGACGCGGCCCGGTTCGCCGTTGAGCGGGCCCGGGAACTCGGGATAAAAACCCTGGTCGTTGCCAGCACAACAGGCACAACCGCCGAAGTATTTCATGCGGCCATGAAGGGGTCCGGCCTCCGCCTCGTTGTCGTGACCCATGTCTTTGGCTTTGCAAAACCGGGCGTCTGGGAGTTCTCAAAGGAGACTGCCGCCACATTGCGGGCAGAGGGAGTAACGATCGTCACCGGCACCCACGCCCTCTCGGGTCTTGAACGCGCACTCTCGCGGTCCCCGAAAGTTGGCGGGGGCTCCCGTACCGAAGCCATTGCCGAGGCGCTCAGGAAAGTAGTTGCCATCGGCCTCAAAGTTGCTGTCGAATGTGTCCTGATTGCCGCAGACAATGGAACGATTGGAATTGAGGACGAGGTCATCGCAGTCGGCGGCACCGCAACCGGTGCAGATACGGTCTGCGTTATCCGCACTGCCAATACCGCGAACTTCTTTGATCTCCAGGTGCGCGAGATCGTGGCCATGCCAAGGGTCCGGTAACAATGGCGGTTGCAGAGTTCAAGGAAGCCATTCAGCTCCTGGCCCGATCGCCGGTCCTCTGGATTCCCGGGCTGGTTGCAGGGGCCTGTGCCGCACTCATCTGGGTCATGCTGATGCTCTCCGGCCTGTTTTTTGCAGCCCGGCTGCTCGTCATCGCGGGACTGGTAATCCTGCTCTTTGTTGCCGGCATGCTTGCTGCAGTAAAAGAGAACACAACGGGCCTCGCAGCCCTGGTCCGCGGGGGCGTCCGGCAGTTTTTCCGGGTGCTCCTGCCAATGCTCGTCATCATCTTCTCGATCCTGATCGTCTTTTTCCTGCTCGCAGCAACGCTTGCGCTCATCGGCCTCGGTGCAGACTCAGCGATACTGGGCGGAACGATCTTCGGGATTGCGATCCCGGTCATCATCTTCACGTTCTTCTTCGACACGGCCGCAGTGTTTGAAGATCGCCCGGTCTTTGCATCGATCAAGCGGAGCATTGAGCTTGTCTCAACCCGGTTTGCCGAGGTCATTGCCTATTTCGTGATCAGCGCAATGGCGGCGTTCTGCATCATCTTCCCCCTCATGATCCTCTGGGAGGGGCTCCTCTTCGACAAACTCGAACCCCTCACAAGGTACACGGAGGCCCAGATCCAGGCAATCACGCCGGACCAGCTCATCGCCCTCCTGGGCCCGGACAGCACGGGAATCACCGCGGCAGTCCTCTTCCTTGCCGGCTTCCTGCTCGTCCCCGTGCTCTACTGTTACAAGGCCTGCTTCTTCCGGAACCTTGCAGCCGGAAGCGCTGGCAGCACGATTACCATCGAGCAGCAGCCGGTGTCCGGCGAATATGACAGCAAGGGCCGCTGGTACAAATATTAACACCCTTTTTTTGAGAAGACTCAGCCGTATGTGGATGCTGATATCGGAACGATAGAAACGCACATGAACCGCGGGTGACACCCGGACCATGAAAAACCTTATTGGAGGAGTACTCCTGACCACCGGGTTCCGGTACGATGGGGCAATATCGGAATCATATGTTGTCACGGATCCGTCGCGGGCCCCGTTGAAACTGTGGGTGAGCATCGCAACGGGGGGGATGGTGGGATCAGCCCCCATCATCATTTCATAAGAAATGTGTTTTCTGGGAAACACGGGGGTGTTTCCAGGTAGGTTACGATATTCTGAAGGGCCCTCATAATTTCACGAGCAGGAAAACCGCCACCGCAAAGAGACCGCCGCCAATTGTTGCGAGCAGGTTGGTGCCGGCGTTTCCCAAAAACCCGCGGTTCTCGAGCGTTGCCCCGATAAGGCTGTCAATATTGGTGCCGACAAAACCTGCAAGAGTGCAGATGACCAGCATCCACGGGTCGATCACGCCAAGGAGGAGCGCTGCAAGCGAGACTACAAAACCCCCGAGAAGAGCAACACCCTCACCAACGAGCGTAACCCCGCCGTTTGTCCCGATGGGAACCCTTTTGAGGGTTGTTATCATGAACGGCACGCCACCGGTCACGCCGATCTCGCTCGCAAGGGTGTCTGCTGCCGCCGTTGCAACGCAGCCAACGTACATAACAATGAAGATCGGCTCCTGGAAGACGCCGAAGAGGACGGCTGCCGCGGCTGCGACAATGCCGTTTGCAAACACATTCTTGTATCCCCGGGCACCGCTCTGGCCCTGCTCAACCCCGATCCGTTTCTTGTATTCGAACTTGTACTTGGTTGCCGCAGAACCGAGGATGAAGAAGACGAGCATGATCAAAAACCAGCGCGTATCGGCAAAGACGAGCAGGATGATCCCGACAAGGGCCGCAGAGAAGAGACCGGACAGGTCGGCAGTTTTTGACCGGAACGCAAAATAGCCAAAGGTGAACCCGACAATGACCGCAGCAACCACCATCTGGAGGTTTGCCTGGTAGTTGAGCTCCTGGATCAGCCACATGGTCATCGCTATCCCCACGCCTTCGATCATGAGGGAGTCTTCGTACTTGAGCAGGATCACCTTGAGGAGCACAGCCGCAATGATACCGAAGATGATGGTGAGAATCGCGTTCGTGTGGAGATAGGTCATGACGAGCACGCCGGCCCATCCCGTGGAGATGATGTAGTAGAGATAGGTATTGAGATCGTCGGCCCCCCGCTGGAATACCAGTTCGCCGAGAGCAAGCATTGCAAGGGTGGTTGCCACGACAAAGAACGGCAGGAGCCCGACACCGTAGAGTGCGGCAAGGAGACAGAACGTATAGCTCAGGTATTTGGTATCAAAGAACCGCCAGAGAAGGAGCGAGAAGAGGATGATGATGAGGGCCATGAGCCACGCGGGCTGGAGGTAAGGTCCCAGGATGATCGTGCCACCTACCAGTGCTGAAGCGAACCCGAGTCCCCGCTGCCGTTGCATTAATCAGTCATTTGTCTTCAAGCAAAAAGAGTTTTATTATGCCAGGCATTGTCAGGAGCAGGGGATCTGCGTCTCCGGCTCCCGTTAGCCGGGTGGCAGATACGATCACTATATTTTATCCAAGAGCCAACCTTCTCCCGAATGGTGCCATCTGATCAACTGCCGAAGAACTATGATTTCGCTGAAGTGGAGGAGCGCTGGAGAGGGATCTGGCGCGATGAGGATCACTATTTTGACAAGAACTCGAAAAAGCCGCAGTTCGTGATCGATACCCCCCCGCCCTACCCGACAGGCAATTTCCATATCGGTAACGCACTGAACTGGTGTTACATCGACTTCTTTGCCCGCTACAAGCGGATGAAGGGGTTCAACGTGATGTTCCCGCAGGGCTGGGACTGCCACGGGCTTCCCACCGAAGTCAAGGTAGAGGAACTCAACCACATAACAAAGAACGATGTGTCCCGGGAAGAGTTCCGGAAGATGTGCCGCGATCTCACGATCAAGAACATCGAGGCCATGCGCATCACCCTGCGGAAGATGGCGTTCTCCACGGACTGGAGCAACGAGTACATCACGATGATGCCGCAGTACTTCAGCAAGACGCAGCTCTCATTCTTGCGCATGCAGAAGTCCGGCTACATCTACCAGAGCGAGCACCCGGTCAACTACTGCACCCGGTGCGAGACCGCGATCGCGTTTGCGGAAGTCTCGTACGAGGACCGCGAGACGCAGCTCAATTACTTTGATTTCGATGGCGTGGAGATCGCAACCACAAGGCCCGAACTCCTCGCGGCCTGCGTGGCCGTTGCCGTGCACCCCGGCGATGAGCGCTACCACAAGCTGAAAGGCAAATCCATGAAAGTGCCGCTCTTTTCCCACGATGTCCCGGTTGTGCAGGACGAGGCGGTTGACCCGGCCTTCGGCTCCGGTGCCGTGATGATCTGTACCTTTGGTGACAAGCAGGATGTCCACTGGTGGAAACAGCACAACCTCGCCCTCAGGAAGGCCATTGACCGCAAGGGCCGGATGACCGAGATTGCCGGCAAGTACAAGGGACTCAATACAACGGAATGCCGGGCTGCAATCCTTGCCGACATGAAGGAGAAGAAGATCCTCCACCGTCAGGAGAAACTCGCCCAGCGCGTTGGCACCTGCTGGCGCTGCAAGACCCCCATCGAGATCCTCTCCGAACGCCAGTGGTTTGTCAGGATCAAGCCCGAGGAGATCCAGAAGGCCGCCCACCAGGTCGAGTGGTACCCCGAGCACATGCTCCGCCGGATGGAGAACTGGGTGGAGCAGATGGAGTGGGACTGGTGCATCTCACGGCAGCGTATCTTCGCGACCCCGATCCCGGTCTGGTTCTGCACGAAGTGCGGCGAGATGGTCTTCCCCGATGAGAAGGACCTCCCCATAGACCCGACCCTCATCCAGCCAAAACATGCCTGCCCGAAGTGCGGCAGCACCACGTTCAAAGGCGAAGAAGACGTGCTCGACACCTGGATGGACTCCTCCATCTCGGTCCTCAACGTGACCGGCTGGACCGGCAGCGGTATGCCACCGTTCTTCCCGGCCCAGATCCGCCCGCAGGGCCACGATATCATCCGGACCTGGGCATTCTATACGATCCTGCGCTCGGTTGCGCTCACCGGATCCAAACCCTGGGACGAGATCCTGGTCAACGGCATGGTGCTTGGCGAAGATGGCTTCAAGATGAGCAAGAGCCGGGGCAACATCATCGTGCCCGAGGAGATCCTGGTCAAGTACGGCGCAGACGCCCTCCGGCAGTGGGGCGCCATGGGCGCGGCCACCGGGTCCGACATCATGTTCAACTGGAACGACGTGGTCGCAGCCTCCCGGTTCCAGACCAAGATGTGGAACATAACCAAGTTTGCCCTCATGCAGCTGGAGAAGGGCGGGTTTGATGAGAACCAGCCGGTCACGGCGCTTGCCGACCGCTGGCTTCTGGTCCGGCTCTCGGACACGGCCGAGCAGGTCAGCAAGGCAATGGAGGACTACCAGTTCGATATCGCCCTCAAGGCGATCCGCGAGTTCGCGTGGGATGTGCTTGCCGACAACTACATTGAGCTGGTCAAGGGCCGGCTCTACCTGCAGGACGATTCACGTAAGAGCGCCTGCCTCGTGCTCCACACCGCATTCGATGCACTCTGCCGGCTGCTCGCCCCGTTCACCCCCTACTTTGCCGAGGAGTGTTACTCATACCTGAAAGGCGAGAGCGTCCACAAACAGCCGTGGGTTTCGTTCACCTACGATGACGAAGCCGCACGAAAGGAAGGCAACCTGCTCATTCAGGTAGTAGCCGGAGTGCGCAAGTACAAGCACGATGCCGGCCTCGCCCTCAACGCCCCGCTCGGCAAAGTCACCATCTATGCCCCGCATACGGTGAACGATGAGGGAGATACCGGCCGGGCGCTCAACGCGGACGTCCACTGGCGCACGGATATTGCAAAGCTCGACCGGGTGATCACCGATATCGACTTCAACCGCTCGATCGTTGGCAAGACCTTCAAGAAAGAGGGGCAGGCCTTCATGGACGCGGTGAAGGCCCTGTCCCCCGAGCAGCTCGCAAACCCGCCCAAGACAATTATGCTCAACGGCATTGAAACCCCCATGCCCGAGAACGTGTTTACGCCAAAATATTCCTACATGGAAGAGGGTGCGAAGGTTGAGGTTATCACGGTCGGCGATGTGATCGTGACGATTGCCAAGCAATGAAAATAACCAGTTTCCTTTTTTGATCAATTATTTGTGCCAAAGGTCAGGAACAAAAAGATGATACCCCCAGCTCCCAGCAGACACACGCCAAGTATGAAATAGGTTGGTCCTGCAAATTGCGATAGAAAAAGACCGCAAACTATGGCAATAATAGCAAAAAGCGATAACACAGTTCTGAAGACGTTCCCCCGTTTATTGTTATCCGGGTCTTTTTCATCCATTAGTGTAGTATCTGGATCCACGGGAGACATATGTTGTTGCGTTCTGGATTATTTACCCCATAAATCTGGCGATTTCACTTTTGAGGCCGTTGAGGATCTTCAAACGAAACGTTTCAACCGATAACCTGATCGCAGTAATCTCCCGGAAAATTGAGGGTGTTGTGTGGCACGACCGCCGGAAAAAACGGTGCATGCGCCACCTTCCTCTGCCGGTGAAGTTTCACTCAGGGGATAATTTTTATTTCCGGTATTTTCCGGAGTAATTAAGATCAGTACAAAGTAGGGGGGGTAGCCCACCTACCCCCCCTCCATCATTTTTCAAAACCGGCCGGACCCCCCCACCCACACAGGGGGGTGGTATGCCGACGACCCCCTCCCCCCTTCAGATCAAAAGGACCACCCCCTATCAGGATCAAGTAGCCCGCCGGGAAAACGATCACGCCGGAGGCCTGCGGAACCGGGCACACATTCTGGTGTGCAATACCTGTGCAATACCACTTTTGAGGAGGGGGGTCCCCGGGTAACCCCCCCACCATTATTTTTTTAAAATGATCGGACCCCCCCGGCCTTTGTTTTTCAGGAAGGGAGTGACCCCCCGCCAGAGAATAATTTCCCAGGGTCGGCAGGCCGCATCCGCACAACCGTTTCCGGTTCGATAAGGAAATGAGGCAGGTGGTCTCTTCTAATCATATCACCGGAACAGTGCCGGGTTCTGCCTGCGTCTCCACCAGCGCAGGATAAGGAATCCGCTTCCGATGAGTACCAGGACAACCACCCCCACAATTGCGATAGTGGCAGGCGAAAAAACCGATGCCGGTTGTGAGGCCGGAGCAACTGTAGTCTGCTGCACGGCCGGTGCCGGCGTTACCGGTAAAGAAATTTCCGGTGACACAGTAACCGCTGGAGACGTTGTTACAGGATCGCCAATTGTTGTTCCGGATAGTACGGCTGTTTTGTTCCCGCCGGTCCCGGGCAACGCGCTGATCGCATAGAGGGAGAACCCGGTACTCGTTGACGTGAACGTAACCTCACCCTGCGCCGTTGATCCGACCGTTGTCGGCAGGGCGGTCCAACCGGTTCCGGTGTAATGGTACATCACAATATCCTGCGGGGACAGGTGGTGCTCCGCGAGATACGAGTCCGGCACCGTGAAGGTGATCGTTGCACCGGTGATGGTTGTATACCGGGCCGGCACGAGACTGATATACTCGTAAATGCTGCCGGGGGCAGGGGAGACACCCGCGGGGAGGGCCGACGGCACCGTGCCGGTGACGATCAGATCGGCAATACCGGTGCCGGTTACGTCAACCCGGCTTACGGCAGAGTTCCCGCCAACGTTCACTTCCGTTGTGGCAGATTGCCGGACAGCCGGTGCCGCTGGCGCTGCCGGGCCGTTATCCGATCCTCCATCAAGGGGGGGTTCTGTGTAGGTGTACTGGTCGGCGGGTGATGGGGTGGATGTACCATAGGCATTGGTAACGGTGATGTGAACGGGCCCGGCATTCCCGGCCGGGGCGATCGCGGTCATCTGGGAATCGGTATCCGCCGTGCTGAATGTATACGACGTTGCCGGGGTGCTCCCGAAGGTGACATTCGTTGTTCCGGTGAAGCCCATGCCGGTGATGGTAACCGCAGTGCCGCCGACAGCCATGCCGGAACCCGGTGAGACACTGCTCACGACCGGAACCGCGGAGGTATCCGTGAACACCGACGTCAGGATCTGGAAAGAGTTTTGCTGAAGGGGGGTACCGGATTCATACGCCACGCCATCATAATTCATCGTCATGTTGAGCCGGTACGTGCCATCCGTCCGGTTTGTGGGTGCGCCCCAGCTGTTCACAGCAAGCCAGTACGGGTTGTCCGGATCCGTAGTGTTGTAACCAACAATGATCACGCCATGTCCCCCGGCAAGCTCTTGGCCACTATAGGGGGACGGGTCAAACATGGACGTGTTTGATCCATAACCCCAGAAATCAGTAAAATCCATAAATCCGGCCAAGGGTAAATAGAAGAAATACAGGACGGGATGATTTGCATCCAGGGCTGCCCTGATATTCGTAATCGCAGTCGAGTTCCCCACCCCGAAGGTTACTATTGTGGAATTTGATAGGGAATTGAGCGAGTAAGACGGGGAGGTTGCAATGGAGCGAAACGGTACTGCAGTTGAACCATCGGGATTCGGATGGTAATCGCGATACGATGCATTCGTATTTGTCCAGGGAATCGGGGACTTGTCCTGGTTGTAAAACGCGGTAAAGTTCTGCACATACCCCCCAAAGCATGCATATATGCCCGTATTGTACTGGTATTTCGAGTTGACGTACTGGATTGATAGCCGGTCGTGTATCCCGTTGTTTACATTATGTTCGATCTCAAGGGCGCCGTTTGATGCCCAGATCCAGCAGTTTCCACAATTCCCCTGGTCTCGTTCTGACGGGATATAGGGAAGATAGGGGAGCAGGGTTACAGAACGGGCGGGGGAGGATCGGAGAAGACGTCGCGCTGGAGCAGAATAGGTTGGTGCTGTGTCGATCGCATTCTGTATCTGATCCAGCTGCTCTTTTGTGAAATGCATGATTGTATGTGTTCCCTGATACTCCGAAGTCTCCCCGGAATTTCCGTCGGCTCCTGCACAGACCGGAACCCCCATACCCGCTGCAATACCAAGGACAAGGACAATGCACAGCAGGTATACGATCCTGCTTGCACATTGCCCGGATGGTTTCATCACGTACTCTCACTTCCTCATAACCCGGCTGTTGGCACATTTCCTTGTATACAGAGATATTCCCAAGAGACATCACCGGCAGAAATACAAGAATCGTGAAACGTATTCCGTTCAACGCGGAGTGTCCGCTGCATCGGGCGGCCAGATACGGAAATTCCGTTGTCCGGGAATCCTGTAATGCTTCAGTTTTGTTTCAGCAGAGATAATATATTCCGTCCTTTTTTGGAGTATACGATTACGATGCCCTTTCACAACCTCCGAATTGGGGCGCCCCCACAGCGATCTCCTTATCAAATAATCCGATGCAGGTAATCTGCCCAGCTCCGACGCGACGAGGCGTCGCGGCGACCCCCATCAGGGAGTGGGAGGAATTATCGGGTATTTTTCGACAGGTTTAAGCGGAAGCCATCAGCAATATCCCGACAGGTGAGAAGACTGGCTGCATCCCCTGACACACCGATCACGGTTGTCCGCATCCATTACGTGAAGGAAGGTTGCGAACCGCAGTTCGAAGCGGAACTGAAAAAACACATGGACGAATTCACTGCCATACCGGCCAACCTCGGGATCTCGATATTCCGGCCGGGACTGCATCATGACGGAGTGTACCGGATAGTCTACAAGTTCGCATCCAAGACGGAACTCGACCGGTGGCATGCCTCGCCCACCTATCTTGCATGGATGAAAACCGAGACGGCGCTCACAATCGCCCCGCCCCGCACAGAAGAACTCACCGGCCTCGAGACCTGGTTCACGCTCCCCGGGCAGAATATCCTGAAACCTCCCACAAAGGCCCGCCAGGCTGCCGTGACCTGGATAGCCGCACTTCCGGTCTCGATCATCATCTCGCTCATCACCGGCCCATTTCTCGATTCCCAGTCGTTCCTGGTCCAGAAAGTGGTCTTCGTCACTCTCCTGGTTGTCCTGCTCACATGGGTCGTCATGCCATTTGCCTCCCGGCTCTTCGCCCGATGGCTCTTCCCTGCCGAAAGCCTGCCTTCCGGCCCGGAATAGGAGCGGACCTGCAAACCCTTCCCTGGACGGGGAAGCAGTTCAGGATTATTTCCCGTAAAATAGGGGGATTTTCAGTGGAGAGCCGCATCGTATCGACCGTTTTTCGAAGAGTGGGGCCCGGTGTTATCTCTTCCGCTTCTTCTTCCCTTCCGCCACCATCATCCGTATAGCATCCGCCACGAACCGGGCAACAGTCTCCCTGGGAAGCATCGCATCCACGATAACAAACCGACCGGGCTCATTCCGGGCATAGGACAGATAATTGTTCTGCACTTTTTCCAGAGTTTCGCGCTTCTCGAAATGCTCCCGCTGAGAATCCGGTTTCAGACGGGTCAGGGCATCGTCAACAGGGAGAACGCAGAGAAACGTCTTATCAGGAATAACCGTCCAGCCATTGTGCATGGCCCGCATCCATCCCTCGGGATTCGGGACAATACCCTGCAATGTTACGGACTGGTATGCAAACCGGCTGTCACTGTACCGGTCGGAGATGACAAGCCGGCCTTCGGCAAGGGCCGGCCGGACAACCTTCGCAAGATGGGCTGCATGGTCGGCGACAAAGAGCGTTGCCTCCGTGATGGGATCGATCTGTTCGGCAATGGCCCGCCGGACCTGGTCACCCACCCAGGTTGCCCCGGGCTCCCGGGTGAAGACCGGGTCCAGGTCGGAGAGGAGTTCTTTTAAGGCCGCATGAAGCGAGCTCTTGCCGCTCCCGTCGATTCCTTCGAGGGTGATTAACACAGGGTTCCCCTCCGGATCCATTCCAGTGGCACGGCCCCATAATGAAGTGCCGTTGCAATGATCGCCCCGTCAAACCCGGCCTTTTTGAGCAGCTCCAGGTCGGTGACGGTAGCCACACCCCCGCCATAGAACAGCCGCCCGTTATACGAAGATCGCAGGGTTTCCAGGAACCCGGGATCAAGGCCGTTACGGGTTCCCACGGCCGCGATGTTCAGGATGATGCAGCCGTCAAAGTCCCAGGAGTCCGCCTTCCGGAGCATCAACGCCGGGTTGCTTAAGGAAGGAATGACCCGACCGTCCTTGATATCGAGGCTGAGGTATCCCTCGTGGTACTGCGACAGGTCGGACCCCCCGGTCTCGGTCCCGACAATATTAACAATGTTCTCCCCGTGGAGCATGTCACCGGGAGAACGGCACCCCCGGTCAACATAGCAGGCGCTGACCTGCCGGGCACATTCCGCAACAATGGCATCATGCGCCCCATCACCTTCGATCCGGTCGAGGTCCGCGATATAGATATATTTTGGGGCAATGGCTTTGAGAAAACCCAGCGGTTCTGCCGTCGGGGAACAGCCCCAGTTTAACGGTTTGTAAGTCTCACGGTGCCCGGATTTCCCGTGCACGACCAGATTATGGCGCAAATCAAGAGCAAGGACCAGATCCATAGAGAACGCAACCACTATTAGGATAAAAGATCATTAAACTTTATGCAATTGTTGGTCAGCCCAAGCTCTATCAATGAAGCCAGACACTCCACTGCCGCTGACATAGTCGATGTTAAAAAGCCATCCGAAGGATCCCTGGGAGCCAATTTCCCCTGGATTATCCGCGAGATCAAATCGTTTGCAAAAAAGCCGGTAAGTGCGGCGATTGGCGACTTCGATTACAAACCCGGCGGGGCTTCACTGGCTGCCTACGGGGCGGCCTGTGCCGGGGCTGACTACGTGAAGATCGGTCTTGCATTCGATGGCGTGGAGAAGGCAAACGATGTGATTGATGCCGTTGTCAAGGCGGTCAAGGACGAGTTCCCGGAAAAATTCGTCGTGATTGCGGCTTACTCGGATTTTGAACGGATGCACTCCATCTCCCCGTTTGACATGGCACCCATTGCCGCCGAATGCGGGGCTGATTTTGCCATGGTCGATACCGGCATAAAAGACCGGCAGAGCACGTTTGCGTTCATGAACGAGGAGACGCTCCGCTCATTTGCGGAGAAGAACCGGAAACTCGGTCTCGGGACCGCTCTTGCCGGTGCCCTGAAGTTTGAAGATATTGATGCCTTAAAGCGCATCAACCCGGAAATTATCGGTGTGCGGGGCATGGTCTGTGGCGGCGACCGGAATGCGGTTGTCCGCGAGGATCTGATCAAGACCGCACTCGCCATGATAAGGTGAATTATGTACGTTGAAAAACTGGATGTCCCCCTCTCATTAACGTTTGACGATGTGCTGCTCGAACCCCGGGCCTCGTGGCTCGAGCCTTCCGAAGCGGATGTCAGCTCGCGGTTCACGAAGAAGATTGGCGTGAACATTCCGCTTGTCTCTGCAGCAATGGATACGGTCACGGAAGCGACCATGGCCATAACCCTCGCCCGCGAGGGGGGGATTGGCGTCATCCACCGCAATATGCCCGCAGAACGATCGCTGCAGGAAGTCACGTTCGTCAAGCAGGCAGAGGAACTCATTGAGCGCGAAGTTCTCTACGTTGAAAGTACTGCAACCGTCTCCGACGCTGAACGCATCATGCACCAGTACAGCATCGGCGGCGTCCCGGTCATCGACAAGGGGAAGATCATCGGGATTGTCAGCAGGCGGGATGTCCGGGCAATCGTGCAGAAGCGCGGGGACGAGAAGATCACCGCGATCATGACGAAGAAACCGATCGTGGCCGAAGAGGATATCTCTGCTGAAAAAGCGCTCGAGATCATGTACACGAACAAGGTCGAGCGCCTGCCGGTAGTAGACGACAAGGGCAAACTCATCGGGATCATCACGATGCAGGATATCCTTGAGAAGCGCCAGTACCCCCAGGCCTGCCGGGATGCCAAAGGAAACCTCCGGGTGGCAGCCGCGGTAGGTCCGTTCGATTTTGCCCGGGCCGAACTTCTCGACCAGAACGGCGTGGACGTGCTTGTCGTGGATACCGCACACGGGCACAACATGCGCTGCGTTGCGGCCATCAAGGATATCAAGGGAAGCATGAAGGCAGAAGTGGTTGCCGGCAACATTGCCACAAAGGAGGCGGCAATAGCCCTTGTTGATGCCGGAGTTGACGGTGTAAAGGTAGGGATCGGCCCGGGTTCGATCTGTACTACCCGGATCGTTGCCGGGACCGGTGTCCCCCAGATAACTGCCGTTGCACAGGTTGCCGATATTGCTCATGCTGCCGATGTGCCGGTTGTCTCGGATGGCGGCATCCGGTTCAGCGGCGATGTGGCAAAAGCCCTTGCCGCCGGTGCAGATACCGTCATGATGGGCAGCATGTTTGCCGGGACGGACGAGTCGCCCGGCAAAGTCATCAGCATGAAAGGCCGGCGCTACAAGCAGTACCGGGGCATGGGTTCCCTTGGCGTGATGAACAGCGGGGAATCGAGCGACCGGTATTTCCAGAAGAAGGGAATCGGCAGCACGAAGTTCGTGCCCGAAGGCGTCGAGGGTGTCACCCCCTACGTTGGCCATGTCAGCGAGGTCATCTACCAGCTTGTCGGCGGGCTCAAATCGGCGATGGGCTACACGGGTTCAAAGACCATTGCCGATATGCACACGCACGCACGGTTTGTCCGGATCACGAATGCGGGCATGACCGAGAGCCACCCACACAACATCATGATAACTGACGAAGCGCCCAACTACCGGCTCTTCGAATAATCCATTTCTTCAAATTTTTTTTCGTTTTTTTTAGCACAAGGTTTATTTTTCCGCAGGCTTCAGTCATCGTGTGGACCTTTTTATTCTCCGTCACGGGAAAGCAGAGACACCCGGCAAAGGAATGGCCGATGAAGAACGCAGCCTGACCAAAAAAGGGCAGGGCGATATCCTGGCTGTTGCGCTCTGGATGGCATTACAGGAATACCAGTTTGACGTGATTGCCGCAAGCCCGCTCATCCGGGCGCAGGAAACGGCTGCGATAGTTGTAGAAACCCTTGGCGGGCCAAAGAAGGTTGCAACCTGGGAGTGCCTTGTTCCCGGGGGAGACCCGGATACCGTCTGCCACGAGATCAGCCGGTTTCCCAAAGACAACCGGATCCTGATCGTTGGGCATGAACCGCTCCTCTCAACGCTCATCAGCAGGATAATCACCGGTGGCGAGGGGGCAGGCATCGTCATGACGAAAGGCGGGCTTGCAAAGATCAGGAATTTTTCTTTTACCGGGCTGCCTTCCGGGGAACTGCACTGGCTGATCACCGCAAAACAGATGGCGGAGACCGGGGCACTGGAATTTACCAGCAAAAAACAGTGAATCGATCCCTTTTTTTTAACGCAAACATCATCCGCATTAAGGAGCGCAGGTCTATCCGCTCCATCAGGATGCCGGCGGGTTTTTGGCGATATGTATGCCGGGTCATGAACCTTATCATTACCTGAAGCTAACAGGATAGGACACGATTGCATTATGACCGGAAATCCAGCGCCGTGGCCGGATCTCAACCTCACCCCCTGGGCGCTCATTGGCACCGGAGGGTTCTGCGGATCGGTCCTGCACTATACTATCAACGCGGTCTTCTCCACGCTGCCCGGCACCCTCATCGTCAACACGCTCGGCTCGGTTCTCATGGGGATCTTCATGTTCGAGTCCATGGCAACCGGGCGGTTCAGCCGCCATGCCCGGATGCTCATCGGCATCGGGTTTCTCGGGGCATTTACAACATTCTCAGGTCTTGCGCTGATCGCAGTCGAACAACCACCTGTGGTTGCGGCAGTCTACGTTGCTGCAACCCTGCTGCTCGGGCTTTTCGGTATACTCCTGGGCCGCACCATCGTAGGCCTGCACGGGAGGCGCTGATATGGACCCGGTGCTGCTTGTCGGACTGGGAGGGGCGTTTGGATCCATACTGAGGTACGAGTGCTCGAAGATCCAGCCGTTCCGGGGACTCCCGGCAGGGACGCTGCTCGTAAACGTGCTCGGCAGTTTTGTCTTCGGCCTCGTTGTCTTCTCCCGGGCGCCGGCCGATCTCATGTACTTCCTTGGTATCGGGGGCATGGGCGGTTTTACAACCTTCTCGACATTCAGTTACGAGACCTTCCGGATGCTGGAGGATCAGGATTATTATGGAATGGTATCGAACATCCTCACGAACGGGGCAGGCAGCATTCTCAGCGTCATGGCTGCGCTTGCCATCTGCACGGGTCTGGGTATAACGGGATGAGGACAATGCAGGACGGTATGCTTCTG
The DNA here is from genome assembly GCF_041645475.1 of Methanoregula sp. Taxonomy (GTDB): domain Archaea; phylum Halobacteriota; class Methanomicrobia; order Methanomicrobiales; family Methanospirillaceae; genus Methanoregula. The sequence goes on from NZ_JBAZQA010000001.1 coordinate 225,274, forward strand.
AGGATTTACATGGCGGAATCGGCCCGGATACATTCCGTGCCGGGCTACAAGTACCTGACAGATTTTTTCTTGAAGAGAAATTTTCCCGGCTGCACGGTAACCCGGGGAATGACAGGATTTGGCCATGAGAAACTGATCCGGACCGTTGATGTCCTCCACCTTTCGCTTGACCTGCCGGTGGTCATTGATGTTGTCGACACCCGCGAGCGGATACAGGAAATTCTGCCCGAAGTTGAAGCTATGGTAGAGCACGGGCTTGTCACGGTGCAGGATGTGCAGATGATCCGGAAAATCCCGGAGAAGAGATAGCCGGGCCTGATCCCCCATGAGTTTAGGTACATGGAAGCGCGGTGATCGATGGTGAGGCAGGGGAATAATTCCGGGGAATCAATGAAGAGAACGATCGATCCCAATCAGCATGAGCGAGAGAGCATCCTCAATTCCCCCGGCGCGTTCTTTGCCCCCGGTCCATAAAAATAAACCGTTTCCATCGTTTAAATTCCAGTACAGGGACAAAGCGTATATCCCGGTACCAAGAGAACAAGAGTATGTGGCAAAAACCACAACGAACGAATAACTGAAAAGGAAGTGATAATCACGTCGAATAAAGAAAAGAAGGCAGTTGCTCCCGCATCAAAGACTGCGCCCGAAGCAGCAAAGAACGATGCCAAGAAATCCAGCGGAAAGAGAGCATAATCCTATCTTCATTTCTCCTATTTTTCTTCGTATTCTTTATCCGGAAAGGGTGGTTTTACCCGCGTTGCTGCAAGGGTGAACTTCCAGGAACAATACGGCGTCCCGGGCTGTAGCTCGGGCGGGCACGACAGGCATTCGGTAACAACCCGTGAATCGATAGTCAGGGCAAAGACAGGAAACTCTGCAAGCCCTACGGCCTTGCAGAAAAAGAGCGGCAATCCCTTTCGTTCCCGGGCAGCCTGGACCCGGCAGGTCTTCGTTGCAACAATAAGGGTCGTTCCATCCGGCCGCCGGATCTCGTATTCATTGACATGCGTGAAGAGCCGGTTCTTCAACGCGATCTCCAGAGCGTCCAGCCCACCCTGCTCCGGAAGGTGGAGGCGTTTTCTGATCCGCCGGGCTTCAATTGCTGCGAACAGTTTCCAGACATCACAGTCCATTGCCACGGCAGCATCCATGCCATAGGCCTGCTCAACTGCCTGGAACCAGAGGCCGTCAATGGCCAGCCAGTTTTTGGCCGCATCGGTCAGCTCTTCATTATCGTCATTCTGCCGCAGTACCATGAACAGACGCTGGAATGTCCCGGGGCAAAAAGGTGCCGGTTGGCACGGGAGTTACCGGATCGCAACACCCAAAAATACCCGGGCCCAAGAGTGTAGGCATGGAGGATGCCAACCGGTACCGGAGAGCAACCTTTGCCGCAGGATCGTTCTGGGATGCCGAGGCCGCGTTCCGCAGGCTGGACGGAATTGTCGCAACCAGGACCGGGTATACCGGCGGTACCCTCCCGGAGCCCACGTATGAGCAGGTGAGTAAAGGCACCACCGGTCACGCGGAAGCAGTCGAGATCATCTTTGATCCCGGAACGATTGCCTACGACCAGCTGCTCAACGCATTCTGGGCAATGCACGATCCAACCCGACAGGAAGACCAGGGGGATTATTCCGGTCCCCAGTACCGTTCCGCGATCTATTACCAGGATCTGGATCAGAAAGTGGCAACCCTCGCATCACGGGAGCGCCTGAGCCGGTCAGGGAAATACCGGGACAGGCCGGTCGTCACCGAAGTGATACCTGCATCACAATTCTGGCCGGCAGAGGAGTGCCACCAGCAGTTCTACGAGAAATGCGCCCGGGGATACTGCACGAGCCGGCAGGTTGACGAGTAACAAAAAACCCGCGGGAGTGTAAGGGCAGCCGAAAGGAAGACAAACCGCGTGGATGCGCATTTTTTCTTTTCTGGTTCTGCCATTGAACCGATAGGTGCAACCCATGCACCCGGGCCATTTTACCATTATAAGTGCGCCGGCACATAATTCCTGATCAGAGTGTGTGGCACAGGGAAACCTGCCAGGCACTCGATATCCCCCAACCACCAGAGACCCGGGACGCGGGCAGGTCTGCCGGATCGCTTTCCCTGGCAGATCTGCCCCACCCGGATCCCGGATTGCGGCGGGAAAAACCAGGGCCGCCATCCTGCCTGACTGCACACGGGCATGGCCAGAGCGGCCTTAAGATTACACCATGAATTCAAAAATGCAATCCCGACAAATGAGAAACTGCACGGGACACAGGTGCCGGTTGGGCTTTTGAGACCAGCCAGAAACCGGCACTGCACCAGCTTCCTACAGATCATCACCCGTGCAGTTCCGCCCCATACAGATGTGTTCCAGAACAACAGTAACCAGCATTTCTTCACCAGAAACCGGTGCCGGGAGCAATGCCCGGCATGCAGGTTTAAAAAAATTCAAAAAATAAGAGAAATTACCGGATTTTTGTTCCCGGCTCTACGGTTTTTAAGGGAGTTAAGAGCGATGCCGCATCCCCGGCCGCAAGGATCATGCCGTTACTCTCGACACCGAAGATCTTGGCCGGTGCCAGGTTCGTGAGCACGATCACGTTCTGGCCCACAAGTTCTTCTGGCTTGTAGAACTGGGCAATGCCGCTCACAATCTGGCGGGTCTCGCCGCCGATATCCACCTGTAACTTTAAGAGCTTGCTGGACTTCGGGATAGCCTCAGCTGCAAGAATTTTACCGGTCTTCATCTCAACTTTTGCAAAATCTTCAATGGTTATTGCGGGTGTCTTTTCCATCTTTTTGTTCGCCTCCGCGACACGTTTCTGGAGCAGGGCTTCGAGCTCTGCAACCTGGGAATCTTCCATCTTGGCAAAGAGCGGGGCCGGGGCGGCAAGGCAGGTCTCGGGCACCGGGTGCACGGCATCGCTGACCGGGTGCGCTGCCACGTGGTCAAGGAACCCGAGCATCTTCCAGCACCGCTCGGCTGCATCGGGCATCACCGGTTCAAGGAGGAGCGCAAGGGCCTTGACTATCTGGACGCTGTTCTTTATCACCTGCGCTGCTGCTGCCCGGTCGGTCTTGATGAGTTTCCACGGGGCATTCGTCTGGATATAGGTATTGCCAAACGCGGCAAGCGTCATAATCGCGTCAACAGCGCCTTTGAACTCGTAGTCCCGCATCAGGGTGTCAACATTGGCAAGCGTCTTTGCGATCTCGGCCATGATCGCGGGATCAACCGGACCTTCCGGAATACCCGCAAACTCTTTGTGGGCAAAGAAGAGCGTGCGGTACGCGAAGTTGCCAAAGATGTTGACAACCTCGTTGTTGATCCGCTCGGAGAAGACCTTCCACGAAAAGTTCAGTTCCTTGGTATGGCTCGTGTACGCGAGCAGGTAATACCGGAGGTAGTCGGGAGAGAGGCCCTTGTCGAGATAATCGTCATTGGTCCAGACAACGTAGCCCCGGGATTTCGAGAACTTGTGGTCGTCCACCTTGACCATCCCGCTTGCGACAATTGCGTGGGGAACCCCGTAGCCGGCCCCCTTGAGGAGCGCCGGCCAGAAGATCGAGTGGTGGTAGATGATGTCGCCGCCAATGAAATGCGTGACCCGGTTCTCTCCGCACCAGTAGCGCTTCCAGTCCTTGCCGTTTGCTTTCGCCCATTCCTCGGTGAACGCAATGTAGCCGATCGGGGCATCCACCCAGACATAGACCACAAGGTCATCGCGGCCCGGGAACTTCACGCCCCATTCAAGGGTCCGGGTGATGCACCAGTCGTGGAGCTCGTCCTTTATCCAGCCGATGGCATAGTTCTTGGCATTGGTCGTGCCCCGGACGGTGTCGAGGTAGGTGAGGAGGAAGTCCTTGAACTCCGAGAGCTTGAAGAAGTAATGTTCCTGGTCGCGGAACTCGGCTTTCGTGCCGCAGACCTTGCAGACCGGATCCTTGATCTCGCCCGGTTCAAGGTGCTTGCCGCAGCCCTGGTCGCACTCGTCGCCACGGGCGGGCTTGCCGCAGTGGGGACAGATCCCCTCAACGTACCGGTCGGGCAGGAAGCGTTTGCATTTCGTGCAGTACGCCTGGTGGACTACCTGCTTGTAGATGTAGCCGTTCTTCTCGAGCTCGGCAACAATCGCCTGCGCCCGGTGGTGGGTTGCCGGGTCGTCGGTCATGCCGAAGCGGTCGAACATGACATTCATCCGCTTGAAAGTCTCGTCGAAATGTTTGTGGTAGCGTTCCGAGAGCGCCCGGGGGGAGATACCCGACTCCTCGGCCGAGACCACGATAGGGGTCCCGTGGTTATCGGAACCGCAGACGAAGAGGACCTCTTCACCCGCACGCCGCATGTAGCGGACGTAAGCGTCAGCAGGGACGTACGTTCGCAGATGGCCGAGATGGCAGGGTCCGTTCGTATACGGAAGCCCGCAGGTGACGAGCAGCGGCTGTTGATTCATCAGTACTTTTTAGATGCTTATGGGTAATAAGATCTGTATATGGTAAAACGGCACAACCTGGCAACGCGGGCATTCGGGTCGGAACCCGGGGTGCCGGATGTGGCCGCACTCGCGGCCTGGATCAAAGAACACCGGGGCCGGATGGCGGATATCCTCACGTTCCGGCTCGACCGATCGCTTGCACCCCAGATCCCCGCAGGGATCCTCTCACCCTGTGCGGGCGGGAAATTCTACGCAGACCGTATCCTGCAGTGCATTGCCGGCATCAGCGACCGGAGGGCAACCGGGGAACTCTACCTGGACACCGCCGACCTGATCGAGGATGCAGCCGGGATCGTTGTCCAGAAAAAAGGGGCCTGGTGTGCCATCCCCGCACCTCATGTTCTCAGCATCACCGATACGTATTACGATGACGACGAGGAGTGGAGCGACGCCCTCTGCGGCACGTACCGCACGCTGATGCGGACCATGCGGGATACCGGGGTTGCCGGCCACGTGCTCATCGGGGACTGCATGGTAAAAGAGGAACTTGCCGCATTATCCCGGCAGAACGTCTTCTTCTTCCAGCCGGAACCCGACCGGGAAAGTCTCGCTAACCTTATGGAATGCCAGCGACAGGTTGCGATCGGGAAGAAGTACCTGGAGATGCTCTTTGGTCTTACGGAAGAATACACGCTCCAGAAGGTCTTTATCATCGACCCGGATCCCCGGTCCATTGATCTCGCATTGTCGCATCTCGATCCGGATCAGGTTGTTTGCGGAGGATACTGCACGGAAGAGAGAGAGGATTACTGGAAAGACCTTGTGGCAGCGGCAGTATATAGACGCTGATCTTTCACTCTTTTTTCTGCCCATACCCCCCTGTTTTCCCATCCCGTGAAAAATGTGGGGGATTATTACCCGGACACCTGGTGGGTGACCGAGGGGATAGTAATCTGCTCATAGTAGGTGGCCCGGTACCCGTCCGGGAACGTGATGGTTGTCACGCCCGGAGAGAAATCCGGGGATACGAGCGGAGCGAACCAGTAGGTATTGAGGACTGCCTGGGCGTGCTCGAACGATAATGAAGGTGTTGTTATCGAAGTGGTTTTGCCGGCAACAGGATTCACGGACGCAAAGGACGGGATCACAAGATGGGCTGACGAACTGCTGACGTCACTGACGGTTGGCTGCCAGACACCCCCGGCCTCGAACGCGGATTTGAGCTGAGCCTCGGGATCGGCGAGCCGGAAGAAGACCGCGGTCTGTTCCACGAGCGAGAGGTCATAAGTGATATCCATCTGTGCATCACCATTTCCCGCAAGGGTGATGCTGAGGGATTTCATGGTAAAGGCTGAGGCGGGCATAACGGTGCATGCCAGGATTATGAGTCCCGCCACGGCAAGATAAAGTCTCTTCATGGAGATTGGTGTTGATACCAGGAGGTTAAATGATCGATAGATGGCAGGAGTTATAATAATCCCCGTTTCGGTTCCCGAAACCAAGGGATCGATTTGAGGGGATAGACGGGGTTGCGGGTGTTCTGCCGGATGAAAAAAGAGAGGATTATTCCGTGTTCGTTAGTTTCTGCGGGTGACGAGAACAAACGCGGCACCAAGGATACCGGCAACAATCACCGGCAGCGAAACCGGTGATTGGGTAGTTGGTGCCGGGGTCGGGGTTCCCGGGGTAAGAGTGACATAGATATCAACGGTCTCACCAACACCGGGCTGCCTTGGGATCGTGCCGGTTGCCGTTGCATACCCGTCTTTTGTCACAGTGAACTGGGAGAAGGGGGTACCGGTCGTTGCAACCGGAATGGTGAGGATCCCGCTGTGGATGAATCCTGATGGGGTGGACCCGAGCAGGACCTTGGCTCCTTCAACGGAGCAGTGGATGGCAATGTATCCCTGACCGCTTCCCGGGATCTGGGTGGCGGTGGTTGGTGCGGTCACATAGGTAGGCGAGGAGACCGGCGTTAAGGTGACCCAGACTCCCGCGGTCTGTCCCTTGGCAGGAGCTGACGGCAGGGAGCCGGAGGCAGTCACGTACCCGCTCTTCTCCACCCGGTAGGTCTTGTAAGGCGTGCCCGTGGTATAGACGGGAACGGTGAGGATTCCTCCCGAGATGGTGCCTTTGTAGGTTGAGTCAAAATAGACAGAAGCGCCATCAATACTCTCGTGCACGGCAATCCAGCTCACATCCCCGCCGATCAGCGTTTCTGCAGTTGTCGGGACCGCAGTTGTCGCAGTTGTGGACGGGTTCAGGGTTGCATACAGGGTGATGGTCTCGCCATCGGAAGGCATCCGGGCAATCGTCCCCTGGTAGGTCACGTACCCGTTCCTGCTGACCGTGAACGTGCTGTACTGGGTTCCGGTTGTTGCAACCTCGAAGGATTTCTCGGTGGTCCCGCTCATGATTCCCTGCGAGACCCCGTTGAACGCTACCGTGCCGTCGGCAACGTTCGCCTGGACTTTCAGCCAGCCCTTGCCGCTCCCAACCGGTTTCTCGGAGAGGGAGACCGTGACGGTGATGTCGCCGCTCGAACCCGGTGCAGGTTCCGGAATGGTCCCGGACTGGTCGTAATACCCGTCTTTTGTGATCAGGTAGCTTGAATACCCGCTCTCGTACGGGATCTCGAGCTGCCCGCCGGAGATCGTTCCCATGACCGTTCCGCCAATGGAGACCGAGGCCCCGTTGGCATTGCAGGATGATGACGTGAGATCGCTAGCGCACTGGAAGACAAGAGCAGTCCCGCCCCCGGGAAGTGCCGCTGAAGCGGGAAGTACAAGAAGGCCGGTTAGAGTAAGTGTCAGAAGGATGAAAATTCCGTGGTTCTGGTTCATAGCATCACTACCGATTGTATACCGGAATAATGGGCGGGTTTGTATAAATTAATATATGACTGGTTCCGGCGATGGTACTGCCTGGTGGGCGGGGATCGTTTTTATAGGAGTCACGAAAAAAAAGAGGAAAAAGAACGCTTATGCGCTCAGGGTATGGGTGACGGTCGGCATCGAGAGGGCTTCGTAATAGATTGTTTTGTACCCGTCCGGGAAGATGATGGTTGTCACGCCCGGGGAGAAATCCGCGGAGATGAGCGGTGCAAACCAGTAGGTTTTCAGCACGGTCTCTGCCCTCTCGAACGAGATTGCGGGAGTGGACAGGGTTGTAGAGCCATCCTTCTGGGAGACCCGTGCATAGGAGGGCACGAGAATATTTGCCGAGGAGCTCGTCACGCTGTTGACGGTGATCTGCTGGTTGGTATTGGAGTCAAAGGCTTTCTTGAGTTCGGTTGCCGGGTCGGCCATCCGGAAGAAGACGGCGCTCTGCTCAAGGAACGAGAGATCGTACTGCATATCAATGACTGCATCGCCGTTCGGTGCGAGCGTTACGGTAAGCGACTTGGCGGTGAAGGCCTGGGCGGGCATGACTGCGAATGCCAGAAGACACAGGCACGCAAGTAATAGGTAAACCCTTTTCATAGATGATCGGATCTAGATTGACAGTCCAAGATTAAATGCTTCGTGGCGAATAAGCCCGGAATGGAGGGATCCGGAAAACCGCGGGCCGGATCAGAGCTCTTCTGCCACCCGGACGAGTTCGCTGAAATGCCGGCTCTTCTTAAAAAGCCACCAGGTGAACCGTTCGACCACCGTGAAATTGAACGAGCCCCCGGCAGCGCCCGGGTGCCCACCGCCCCCGAACTGGCGGGCAATGAGGTGGCTTATCGGCGGCACGGAGCGGATCGAGAACTTCCCGTCTTTTCCTATGATCACTTCGATATCCGTCTTCTTCTCGTCCCGGATGAAATGGGCAGTCTCGCTCGGGTAGCCATAGAGCGGGGCAAACGCGATCCGGTATTTTTTCCCAAGGAAGGTAGCCTGCTTGAGGCTCCGGTGCATCATCTCTTCCATCTCGGCAGTGATCTCCCGGTTTTCCCGGTCGATCTGCTCGTCGCTGAAGATACCGGTGATAAGGCAGTCGCGGACATGGTCCCGGTTCTTCTTGCGCTGGAGCACCTGGCCGAGCACGGCAGAACGCGGGTCTGCATGCTTCCAGAGATCGTAATCGCAGACAACACGGGCCACCTCTCCCGCCACCGGGTTCTCCGGCGCAAGGTCGCGGGCAACAATCCCGGTTGCGCAGACCGACGTATCGATGTGGAGCAGGGAGACGATTGGCTCGATCAGGCTCACTTCCTCATCCCGCCAGCGGTGATGATCCCGCCACTCCACGACCCAGCCGTTCTTTTTTGCCTGTGCGGCTGTCTCCTCCGTCCCCCGGTGGTACCCGAGATCCGAGATCGAGAGGATGTCCCCTTTGCCCTCGCAGGCAGCCACAAGGGAGAAGAGTGCGGTAAATTTCCCGACAGAACTCCAGATGGTAAAGACCCCGCCGGTACCGTATTTCATCCGGTGGATCGCATCCGCTCCCACGGCATCGAGATCATTATGCGTCAGGTGGACAACATGCGCTGTGCGGCTTTTTACCGCATTCAGAAGCCCGCTGTCCCCTGCACCATCCTTCGGGAGCGACATTGGTTAATACTGTCATCCCCGTATATAAAAAAAGAACGGGAGCCAAAAGGGCATGCCGGAACAGATCATTTATTAATCAAAAGTGACAACACTATAGTCCTGCCCTAGTAGCTCAGCTTGGGAGAGCGCTAGACTGAAGATCTAGTTGTCGCCTGTTCAAATCAGGCCTGGGGCACTTCTTTTGTTGTTTTACGCTTGAAATAGTCATATTTTTCGTGCGCAGGGGCTTTTTGGGCTCCGAGATATTTTGGACTCCGGCATAGGGAGAAATCCAGAAAGTGGTACAACGTGCTCTACCGCATAAACTATAATAGAGATCTCATCGTTATTTCTGTAGCGGCGAACGATAGCCGGGGGACTTTCGTATGGACCTTCTGATAGCATCGGTGAGTATTCTGCTGCTGGCAATAGCTCTCCTGTACATTGGCCAGCGTCTCCGGATGCCGAGCATTGTCAGTTTTCTCATCATCGGGATGCTTGTCGGGCCATTCGGCCTCGGGCTCATCACCAACCAGGAATCCATCGACACCTTCGGTCAGATCGGGATCGTGCTCCTTCTCTTCACGATAGGTCTTGAGTTCTCGTTCAAGAAACTCATGAGGTCCTGGCGGACGGTGATCATCGGCGGCACGGTCCAGGTCCTGGCCACAATCATTGCAATCACCCTCATATCCAGATATTCCGGGATGCCGTTCAACGAGGCCCTGATCTTTGGGTTCATCGTCTCGCTCTCAAGTACGGCCATTGTCATGAAGATCCTCCAGGAGAAGGGCGAGGTGGACACCCTCCGGGGCCGGACCCTGCTTGGGGTCCTCATCTTCCAGGATCTCGCCATCATCCCGATGATGCTCATAACCCCCCTGCTTGTCGGGAGCGGGGGGCCCGACATGAATGCACTTCCCTACCAGGTGGGAAAAGTCGCGCTCATCATCCTCATCATCATCGTCATGGCCCGGTGGATCATCCCGGCCTTCCTCTTCCGGGTAGCCCGGGAGAAGAACCGGGAGCTCTTCCTCATCACCCTTGCCGGCACCTGCATACTCATTGCCTGGCTGACAAACGAGGCGGGACTCTCGTTCACGCTCGGGGCCTTCATCGCGGGCCTCATCATAGGGGAGTCCGAATACAACATCGATGCGCTGGGCCATATCATCCCGTTCCGGGACGTCTTTGCAGCCATCTTCTTCCTCTCCATAGGTATGCTGCTCAACACCCGGACCGTCTTTGTCGATTTCTATTACGTGGCAATGATGGTGCTCATCATCATTGTTTTCAAGATCCTGACCGGCGTTCTTGCTGCGAAGGTTCTCGGGATGCCCACCCGGGTCTGCGTCTTCACCGGTCTTGCCCTCTGCCAGATCGGGGAGTTCTCGTTTGTCCTTGCAAAGAACGGGCTCGATAACGCACTCATACCGGATACCGTCTACCAGATCTTCCTTGCAGGAGCTATCATCACCATGGCCCTGACCCCCTTTGCCATGAACGCCTCGCCAAAAGTGGTTGACCTGATCTACCGGATCGCACCAGGCCGGCTTTCCCGGGAAAGGGTGGATACTGAAGAGGTGAAAGAAAAGGGCCTTTCCGATCACATGATCATCATAGGCTACGGTATCACCGGCAAAAGCGTTGCACGGGCAGCAGCCATTGCCGGCATTCCCTCCATGGTCGTCGAACTGAACCCGGAGATCATCCGCCAGGAGCGCTCCACCTTCCGCCCCAACTTCCTGTTCGGGGACGCGGTCCAGGAGGAGATACTGGAACATGCCGGCATCCACCATGCCCGCACGCTGGTCATCGTTATCTCGGACGAGGAAGCGATCCCAAGAATAATCCACACGGCCCGGCAGATGGCCCCCGACATCCATATCCTGGCCCGGACACGGCATGTCCGGCAGGCACGCTACCTGCTGGAGCTCGGTGCTGATGAGATCATATCCGAGGAGTTCGAGGCGTCGCTGGAGATCTTTACCCGGGCGCTCAGGAATTACGAGATCCCCGAAGAAGAGATCGGCTACATCATCAAACGGACAAAAGTACTGGGCAAGACCATGTTCACGAAGAGCGACGATGGCGAGGCGGAACTCGAAGATCCCAACACCATGTTCCACGACCGGCATATCCACTCGTTCCATGTCGAGCCCGGGTCCGAGGCGGAGGGAAAGACCCTCGGCGAACTGAGTCTTGGATCCCGTTTCGGGGTCATGGAAGTCGGGATCCGGAGCCAGGGGAAGACCACGAGCCATATCGCTCCCACCCGGAGACTCCAGGATGGAGAAGTCCTCATCATGTTCATAACAGACCAGACCGCACAGGCCATGTCTTCACTATTTGAACGGGAAAAAGGAGAATAATGCCGCCCTCAAAGGTGTATTTAAGGATACGGAGCGGCCGGCCATATGAGTACTGCCACATTCACGCTTGATCCAATCCCGCCCTTTGATTTCGATCTCACGAGCGCGATCTTTGCCACCGGCGACCCGCAGATCCGCATCTTCCAGGACGGCCTCTTCTTTCAGGCGCTGGATATCCAAAGCACAGCGGTTCTCGTAGAAGTCCGTTCAGTGGGAACCAGGGATCAGCCGCAGATCCTTGTCACCTGCCACGCGGAGAGGCCGATAAGGAAAACTGCCATGGAAACGATCCGCCAGGCAGTTGCAACAATCTTCAGTACTGCTGATGACCCTGCGCTGTTTTACCGGGCAATGGCGGCTGACCCGGTCATGGCCGCCCTTACCCGGAGGCTCTGCGGGCTCCGTTGTCCGGGAACACCCACGGTCTTCGAGGCGGTCATTGACTCGGTCATCGAGCAGCAGATCTCCCTGGTTGCAGCCAGGAGTGCCGAGAACCGTCTCATTAAGGCAGTCGGAAGATCCCTCTCGCAGGAGGGCCGGATCTATTACTGCTACCCGACACCAGCGATTCTTGCGGAAGTGCCGGACACGGTCTTTCGCTCCTGCGGCCTCACGCTCCGGAAAGGCGAGTATATCCGGGGGATTTCCCGGGAGATTCTCAAAGGCAACCTTGACCCGGAAGCTTTCCGGAACGATCCGGATACGGAACCGGTTATCAGCGAACTTGTGAAGATACGGGGCATAGGGCGCTGGACTGCCGAACTTGCCATCCTCCGGGGGCTTCACCGGGCGGATGCGTTCCCGGCTGACGACGTGGCGGTCCGCAGGTTCATCTCGCGTTTTTACTTAAACGGTGCAAAGGTCTCACCTGCGGAGGCACGGCTCTTTTCGGAGCGGTGGGGCGATTACCGCGGCTTTGCCTCATTTTACCTGGAAACGGCAGAACGCATCGGGATCCCGCCGGAGGATCTTCCGGGCCAGGACCAGAAACAGGACTGAGCCCATGGGTACGGGGATACACCGGTTTTTCGCAACCGATATATAGGCTCGTTGTCTATCAGTGGATAAGAGGCACAGTCTTGACCACATGGGAAATGCCGAAAGGGCAGATGAGTATCATTGCAGGGATTGCTGCAATCATCCTCGGGATCATTGCAATCATCTTTCCGGTGCTTGCATTCTCACTCCTGGAATACGTATTTGCGATTTACGCAATCATCATGTCGGCAAACCTGGTCATGACCGGGCTTGCCCTGAAGAGCGGGAACCGCAGGCAGGGGTGGCTTTTTACCCTTGCCGGGGTTGTCGGGATACTTATCGGGCTTGCGATCATCTTTGCACCAAGGATCATGGCAGTCAGTGCCATGGATATCGTAGGCATCTGGGCGATTGTCGCCGGCGCAAGCGACATCATCTTTGTCTTTTCCTCAATCATGGGAGCCGAGCGGAGCATCAAGGCGGCAACCGGCATTCTTACGCTCGGAGCCGGGGTCCTCATCCTCATAGCCCCAAAGGCTATAGACAGTTTTCTCCTGGTCACGATGATTGGAATCTTTGCAATCATCATCGGTATCCTCACGATACTCTTCGGGAGGGCAAAACCCCGGGCACCAAGGCCGGTCAACCACCTCATATACAAATAACCATCTTTTTTAGCCGGACTGACCTGTGGCCCGGACGTTTTTTTTAAGCGGACAAGGATTTATTCCTGTACGATAAACGTAAGAGGACTACGGAGAGAAATTAAGAGATGGACCTTTCTGATGAAATTAAAACAGAGATGAAACGGACCGAAGAAGAGATCCATAAAACCGAGATAAGAAAGGAGATCGATGAGTTGAACGGCGGGATTAAACGGCCCGGCCCGGAGGTCTCGCGGGAAGTCCAGAAGCCATCCCCCGCACCATCAGCAACAGCGAACAACGAATAAACAGCGGGCAATCAGGACAACGGCCCGAGGAAACGCTCAATGCCGTACCTGAGTTCCGCAAGGGTTACCGGCTTCTGGAGCACCCCGAGATTTTTATCTTTCAGGGTGGCAATCTTCTCGTCAACTGACGGGGATGCCGAGAAGATGAGCACCGGGAGATCTTTCATGCCATATTCTTCGCGGACCTTTTCCAAAACTTCCCAGCCGTTCATGGGCGTCATCATGATATCGAGCAGGAGAAGATCCGGCGGCTCGGTACGGATGCGGACAAGTGCTTCAAGTACATCCGGTACGAGAACCGGTTCATAGCCGAGCCGCCCGAGCAGGAGCTCCATCAATTCAAGGATGGGCAAATCATCCTCGACAAGCATGATCTTATGCAACATGGTGTGCCTCCACGGGCAGGTGAATGGTAAACGTACTTCCGGCGTTCACGGTGCTCTCCACACAAATGTCTCCCCCGTGCATCTCAACTATCCGTTTGGCAATCGAGAGTGACAGCCCGATCCGGTCATATTTGCGCGATAACTTTGCTGCATCCGCGAGCTGGAACGGCTCGAAGATGGAAGATAAGGCGCTCTCCGGAATACCAATACCATTGTCCCGGACAGAGATAAGGTGATGCGATCCATCGGGTGACGGTCGGTAAGACACCCCGATCTTCCGCGGAGGCTTGGAGTAATTGATGGCATTCGAGAAGAGCGAGTCAAAAACACTGTACAAACGGTCCCTGTCGGCAGAGATCCGGAGATCTGCAGGGATGTCGAGCGCTATCTCGGCTTTGGCCGGGTATCCCCCGGCATCGATAACGCTCCTTACAAGAGTTGCAGGAGAAAAGGTTGAGTAGCTGAGATTGAGCCTGCCGCTCTCCAGCACCGAGAGTTCCAGCATCTGGTCGATGATCTGTCGTTCCCGGTCAACACTGACAAGACAGCGGTCAAGAATCTTTTTCGTCTCGTCCGTAATGCCGAAACCGGCGGGATCCGAGGTAAGGAGGTTTAAGTACCCGAGGATCGGCTGGAGGGGTGTGCGCATCTCGTGGGCAACCGTGATGATGATCCCCCGCCGCCGTTCATTGTCGAGCCGGATCTTCTCCTCGAGTTTCTGTTTCTCTGAAACGTCAACCAGGCTTATCATCGTGGCAGGTTTGCCAACATGGACAATCGGCATCGTGAACAGGGTACCAATCCGTTTCTCACCACCTTGGGTTATGAAGACGAACTGGGCTTTTTCCGGCATGCGGGATTTTTTCCCCCACCCTGACGAAAACTCAGTATACTTTTCCATGTCCTCCGGGTCGATGAGCTGGAGAAGGTCTTTTCCCATGACCTCAACGGGTTTGAACCCGGAGAAGTCGGAGAAGGCCGGGTTGGAGAACCGGATCTTGCCATCCTCGATGATCAGGATACCGGTCGGGGAATGCTCGGTGAGCTGCCGGTACTTCATCATATTGTCGTTGTTGGCTTTCTCCGCAAGCTTCCGGCCATTGATATTGATAGCCGTGCAGCTGAAGGTCTTGTCATCAACGGAACTCCAGGAGAGGTTGACCCAGCAGGCATCCCCTTCCTTTGTGGTGAACCGGGTCTCGAAATCCTCGGTTGAGGACTCATTCTGGATCCGCTCAAGGAAGCGTTCTTTCTCGCGGGGATTGTGGAGCAGGCCAAGAAGGGTATGCGACCGGATCTCTTCCTCGCTGTAATGGAGCATGGAGAAAAAGCGGGTGTTTGCCTGGAGCAGGGAGAAGTTGTCCCGGTCGAAGAGCACAATGCCCAGCTGGGAATGTTCGAAGACCGTTCGGTACCGGATCTCACCAGAGCGGATCTTCTCAATGAAGGTAGCAATGAGCACCGCAATGACGATAAAGAAGATGGCTTCCAGGGTAACGCCAATCATGGCAACGAAATCCGGGTAATTGAAATAATACCCAACGGCCTGGAACGCAATGCCGCAGAGCGCTGCAACATAGATCCCTTTCTTCGGGTAGAAGTAGGCCGCGTAGATGATCGGGAGGAAGAAAAGCGGATAATTGACAAAACCCAGGGACCGGTAAAAGGAGAGGGCCGTGATGAGCGTACAGCAGACCGCAAGCGACACGATGACAAAAAACCGAACCAGGTCGGTGTCAGTAACAGAACGATGAATGTGCGGAATTATTGTATTGTCCATCGTTGTACGGGTCATTGGTTATTCTTGTATTGGGATACAGATTATTAAAATATCAGGTTGGCAACAGACTTTTCCGTGGCGGCAGAGGACAAAAATAGGAACCTGCCGATCAGTGGGTTCTTATAACCCGCAGGGTAACCCGGTAATGGATGCGTCCCTATGTTGTAATCAACGCGGCCATGAGTGCCGACGGCAAGCTCTCAACCCGGGAGCGGCGGCAGGTCAAGATCTCCGGCACGCAGGACTTTACCCGCGTTGACCGGCTCAAGGCCGGCTGCGATGCGGTCATGGTCGGGATCGGTACCGTTCTTGCCGACGACCCCTCGCTTACCGTGAAATCTGAGGACTGTCGCAGGATGAGGAAAGAGCGGGGTACCGATGAACACCCGGCCCGCATCGTGGTGGACAGCCGGGCACGGACACCCCCTTCAGCCTCCATCCTGCACAAAGGGCAGGGAAGACGGATCATCGCCGTTTCCCGAAAGGCCGATGAGAAGCATGTGGCCGAACTCAGAAAGCATGCGACCGTGATCATAGCCGGAGAGGAAGAAGTTGATCTCAGGGCCTTGCTCGAAGAACTGGGGGTCATGGGAATCCAGCGCCTGATGGTGGAAGGCGGCGGTACCCTGATCGCCGGCCTGATTGCAGCCGGCCTGGTTGACGAGATTTACAGTTTTATCGGCAACATCATCATCGGGGGCAGGGATGCTCCCACGCTTGCGGACGGGGAAGGATTCGTAAAGGAATCGGAGTTCTGCAGGCTCACACTGATTGAGTCCCGCAGGATCGAAGACGGTATTCTCCTGCACTGGAAAGTCCTGCGTCCGGAATAATTTTTCATCCTTTTTTTTGACTTCCAGACCGGACTACAAACCATCTGCCGGATAACCGGTACAGGTTCCATAAGTCCCAAATTTTCTAAAAAAAGAAGATATCAGGAGGGATGTTCCCGCCCTGATTCAGCTTCTGGTTTTGTAGGCAACGAGCTGGTCGTAGACCTTGTAGACACTGCCGGATCTCATGGTGAGAATAACTTCCGTCCGGTCATTGCCCTTCGTTCCCTCGATCTCAACGATGGTACCCATAACGGGCTTGTCAACACCTTTTGTTTCAACGGTGCCATCGGGCTTGGTGACGCGGACATCCATGCGGGAAACGGACATCAGGCCCTTGCCACCATTGAACGAGGTCATGATCGTTGTTGAGTAGGTTCCGGCTTTTTCAACGCTGACGGAGACGGCCTGGCCCTCTGGAACAACATCCGTTGGGGACGGCTCAAGGGAACCTGCAGCCTTTGTCGGGGCTGCAGTCGCAACCGCGGTCGGGGCTGCGGTGGTTTCGATAACAGCGGGAGTCTGGGCCGGCGTTGCAGCCGGTGCGGGAGTTGACGGGGATGTGCATCCGGCAGCAACGAGCGCTACTGCAATCAGCACGAATGCGATAAACAGAAATCGTAGTTTCATGACAAGCATTCCGCGGGAAGAATATTTGATAATTGTGATACCGGCCGAAGCCCGGAGAACCTGCAGGCCTCAGGAACAGCATTGAGACAGAAACCGCGCACCGGATTTTCCGGACAGGCAGCTCACACGCGGCAAAGCCGGCAGATACCTCGGGGGATCCAGACTCCTCTGCCAAAAACATTTTAAAAACCGCGAGAGGGGAGGGTAACTCTCATAAGTCATACAGGTAATCCTGCAATAGTTCAGAACACCGGAGGAGGGGAACATATGCCAGAGTTAAGAACCATTCCCGAATTTATATTGGATTGAAGATCTTTTTTGCCATCATAACCCGCTCTTCCAGATCGGGTCCTTCGAGTTCTGCTACAACGGATTCGAGCACGGCCGGTATGTCGATATGCTGGGGGCATTGTTCCACGCACTGCCCGCACTGGACACATAATGATGCAAACTCGGGAGTCCCGAGTGCAACCACACCGCCGAGCCGGGCAGCGTACATGAATTTTTCCCCGTCGGGATTTTCAACCAGATTCAGGTTATTATAAATTTCAAAACAGAGGGGAATGTTCACTCCAGAGGGGCAGGGCATGCAGTACCGGCAGCCGGTACAACCGACTTTCATCAGTTCACGGTATTTCATTTCAACGCGCCTTACAAGATCCAGTTCCGCGTCTGTCAGCGAATCCGGGTATGCCTGATCAGCGATCCGGAGATTCTCATCGATGTGCTCTTCCTCGTTCATACCTGAAAGGACAACGCTGACCTCAGGGTGATTCCAGACCCAGCGGAGGGCCCATTCCGCAGGCGACCTCTTGTAATCAGCTTCATCCCAGATCTTTTTTGCAGCCAGCGGTACGTTCTTTGTCAGGTTTCCTCCGCGGAGGGGCTCCATGATGATGACGCCAAGACCTTTTGAGGCAGCGTATTTTAAGCCCGCGGTACCGGCCTGGTTCTTTTCGTCAAGGAAATTGTACTGGATCAGGCAGAAGTCCCAGGGGCAGGCGTCCACGATCCGCCGGAAATCCTCGCCAGCCCCGTGGAAGGAGAAGCCTGCATTCCGGATGCGGCCGTCTGCTTTGGCTTTGTCAAGGAAATCAGCCACCCCCAGTTTTTCTACCGTGTCCCAGAGGTCCCCGACAAGGGCATGGATCAGATAATAGTCGATGTGATCGGTCCGGAGTTTTTCGAGCTGGGCATTCAGGTACGTGTCCATATCCTCCCTGCTCTTAATAAGCCATGACGGGAGTTTTGTTGCGAGGTTTACTTTCTTACGGTATCCATCTGCAAGGGCGCGACCTAAAAATGGCTCGCTCTCACCCATGTGATAGGGCCAGGCCGAATCCACATAGTTCACACCCTGATCGATTGCGTAACGTACCTGCCGTGTGGCCCTCTCTTCGTCGATCGAGCCGTCCGGGTTCATGGGAAGACGCATGCATCCGAACCCGAGGATGGAAAGTTCGTCCCCGCTTCTGGGAATTTTCCGGTATAACATGTTCATTCACGCTCTTTTTCACATTTTTTTTCAGACGGTTCATGATACTGGAATTTTCCGGCATGATTATCCTGATGGTTTTAATTTCGTCATCCCGAGTTCCCGCAGCCATAAAGAAACCTGATCTGCTGCCTCGTATACCGCACGGCCCCGGACGGCAAGACCGTCATGAACGACTGACTTCGGGCAGAGATTTTTGATATCTGCGACACTTCCCCCAAGGCCGCTTCCCTCGTGCGTGCAGAAGGGTGCAATGGTCTTTCCCGCGAGATCGTACTCCTCCAGAAAGGTGAAGACCGGCATCGGCATTGTTCCCCACCAGGTGGGGTAACCGAGGAAGATCCGGTCATAGGGATCCAGGGTTGCCAGGTGGCGGGAAAGCTTCGGCCGGGCATTGATGCGAAGGTCTTCCTTGGCTGCTTCGGTGGCTTTTGAATAATCCTCAGGAGGCATGCAGCGGTTCAATGGGAAACAGGTCGCCCCCGGTCATTTCGCGGATCATCCTTGCCACGACTCGGTGTTGCCGATCGGCAGGTTAACGATTGTCCCGCCAACATAGTTGTTGCCCGGGCGCGAGAAATACGCGATCAGGCATTTTGCAGTATTTGTATGGATTTTCTTTCTATTCATGCTCGCATTCTCGTTACTATTTTCTAAAATTGCCAATCGGTTACCCGTTTTCTAGCCTTATACATTCTTTCCCATTTCATATGCCTGCTCCATCGCCGGGCTCCCTTTGATGGCCCCAATATTCCCTGCATTGGTCCCAAAGATGATCCCTTTCTCATTCAGGCCGCGGTAACAGGATGTGAATCCCCTAAATCCTTCAATCGTCCTTTCAAGCGCGTCTCTGCTGGGGTCCGCTGCAGTGACGATGAAATAGATGTCCTTGGTGCCGAAATCAGGATATTTCGGGTGTGTCCTGTCAATCAGTGTCTTCATCTGCGCATTCATGGTGTAAAAGTATACGGGAGTTGCCATTACGAGAACATCGGCCACAGTCATTTTTTCAAGGATTCCGGCTATGTCATCCTTCAGGACGCATTTCCCTCCGTTACTCTGGCATGCCATGCAACCAAGACAGAAATGGATCTTTTTCTCTCTCAAGAAAATTTTCTCTGCACGGTTTCCGGCTTCCGTTGCACCTTTCATGAACTGGTCGCAGAGCAGGTCGGAATTTCCACCCTTCCTTGGACTCGCTGATAAAACTAACACGTTCTGGTTCATTGATTAACTCCTCCTTCAACCGCTTCTGCCCGTATCGCGGATGTAACTACAGTATATATCTAGTATGTATGGCAAATATAGTGCATACAGACAAAGATGTGTCATACTAACATGAATGAAACTATTGAGTCTACGCCGAAAAAATACAAGTACAGCTGGGGCATTGAGGCAACCCTGGATGTGATCGGGGGCAAATGGAAACCGCTGGTCATCTACCAGCTCAGGGACGGGACATTGCGTTTCAGCCAGATCGCAGACCGGGTAACACCCCGGATCACCCAGAGGATGCTGACAAAAGAGCTCCGCGAACTGGAGAAAGACGGCCTTGTCACGAGAAAGGTGTACCCGCAGGTTCCGCCGAAAGTGGAGTATTCTCTCACGGAAACAGCACAATCCTTAATCCCGATCCTCGACCAGCTCTGCAACTGGGGGTATGACCACATGAATGAGGACATCGAGTTCAAGTGTGAAGAATAACCGGCGTCTCTCCGAAAATTTTTTTTAAGAACACATTGTTGACGGTTATAAATTTATAATTAAATTGATCCTCTCCAACATCCCGAAAATTATTCTCACGATCTTTATCTTTTAGAGGTTACCGAGGAATTCTATAGACCGAAATTATTTTTATCTACTACCATACCATTGGATGCTATGGACGAAGTTATTAAGAAAATTGTTCTGTTAATGGTTTATCTGGCGATTCTCGGTTGTATTATTGCAGGAGTCCACTACGTTGTCATTGATCTCCCGATGCAGCAAGCTGCGCTCCAACCGCCCCCGAACATGAGCTGGCCACGCCCGTAATCCCGACAAGGATCACCCTGCGCTCCACCGCGCCCGCGAACAGCGTAAGCAACGAGGACAGCAAAAATCCCGTCAGATATGCCTACGGTATGCGTAAGTCCATGACCATAGCCCTCATTGAGCCGGAGCGGGTAATTTCCTGGCCTTGAGGGTTGGCCGGTCGAGACGGTGATTGTGCTGCAGCACGTAACAGCCAATTTTCTTTTCGATTAATCCACGGTCAACAGTGTTTTTTTACAAGAACCCAAGGCTCATTTCCCTTAACAACTGAACACTGGTATACGTACATCGCCATCATCGTCCTTGCAATCGTATTCCTCTTAATCGCCATACGTCAGGTTGGCAGGTTCAGCCTGAAGATCTGGCAGATCATGCTGGGCGGAGCGATCGCAGTCCTCCTGACCGGCCAGATCGCACCCGCCGATGCACTCCGGGCAATTGATCCGGACGTTATGCTCTTCCTCTTCGGCATGTTCGTTGTCGGGGAGACACTTGTTTCGAGCGGGTACCTCTCCAGTCTTGCCAACCGCTTTTTTTCCCGGGCAAAAAATCCCGACCAGGTTGTTCTTGGCATCCTCTTCGGGATGGGCATCCTCTCGGCGCTCCTGATGAACGACACGCTCGCCGTGATCGGCACGCCTCTTGTCCTTGCCCTTGCCGCAGGCCGGAGGATATCAAAGAAACTGCTCCTGCTTGCGCTTGCGTTTGCGATCACCACCGGCAGCGTGATGAGCCCGATAGGAAACCCGCAGAACCTGCTTGTTGCGATAAACTCAGGGATGGCCTCGCCATTTGTCACGTTTGCGCTCTACCTTGCTATCCCGACGCTGGCCTGTCTCGCTATCGCGTATGCCGTGCTCCGCGTGTTCTACCGGGACGAGTTCCAGCCCCGTACCTTTGAGGCGGAGGCCGTGCAACAACCCGATCCAAGGCTTGCCCTGCTTGCAAAGATCTCGCTTGCAGTCGTCCTCGTGCTCGCAGTAGTCAACATCCTCGCCTCGCTCCTCACCGGTTCCATGCTCGTTACCCTGCCGCTGATCGCGATCGGGGCAGCCCTGCCCGTGCTGCTCTTTTCCGAGAAGCGGTTTGTCATCCTGCGGGGAATCGACTGGTGCACGCTTGTTTTCTTTGCTGCAATGTTCGTCCTGATGGCGAGCGTCTGGCAGACCGGCGTCTTCCAGTCCCTGGTCAGCAACGGGATGCTCACTTCCGTCCCGGCGCTGCTTGCAACAAGTATCGTCTTCAGCCAGTTCATCTCCAATGTCCCGTTCGTTGCGCTCTTCCAGCCGCTTGTTATGGCAGCAGGAAGTGGCACGGCCCAGCTCATGGCGCTTGCTGCCGGCAGCACGATTGCCGGCAACCTCACGATCCTCGGTGCTGCAAGCAACGTGATCATTATCCAGAACGCGGAGAAGCAGGGCGTGACCCTGACGTTCATGGAATTTTTAAAAGTCGGGCTCCCCTTAACGGTGCTGCAGCTGATCGTGTACGCGGGCTGGCTGATGGTTGTGGGGTAAAGGGGATGGCCGGTTCCGGCCCTGCGCCGTGGTGAACGGAATGCCGGCCGGTTCACGCACCGCGTAAGAACGTCCGCACGACCGCGAGGAACTCGTCCTCTTTTTCCAGGTGGTGGGCATGCGAAGCGTCCTCGAAAACTGCGATCTGCGAACCCGGCAGCATTTTCTGGTAATACGCAGTTGAGGCCGGTGTCGCTTCATCGTACCGCCCGCAGGTGAAGAGCACGGGAACGGTGATCTCCCGGAGCCGGGCCGTAACATCGAACGAGCCGAGGGTCCCGGTGCAGGTGAACTCGCTTGGGCCCCACATGTACCGGTACACCGGGATCGCGAACCGCTCCATTGAGCGCATCAGGCAGTCCGGCCAGGGATCCATCCGGCAGATGTGGAGGCGATAGTATGCCATCATCGCGTCCTGGTACTCCGGTGATTCAAAGTCCCCGGTTGTTTCGTGGCGGAGAATGATATCGCGGGTTTCTTTTGGAAGTTCGCTCACGTACTGCCGCTGGTCGGCATTCCAGCGCGAGGCCGCGAGGCAGGGGCCTGAGAGAATTAACCGCTGCACTCCCGCGGGCCGCTTCCGGAGCATGTACTCCACGGCAAGCATGCTCCCCCAGGACTGGCCGAGAATGTGAAACGTATCAAGACCAAGAGCGTTCTGTACCTGTGCGAGTTCTTCTGCAAAGCGTTCAACCGTGAGAAGCGATTCATCCGGAACCGGGCCGGAGTTCCCGCACCCCAGCTGATCGTAGAAGATGACCGGCCGCTCGTCCGCAAGTTTTGCAAGCGGCAGCAGGTAGTCGTGCGGTATGCCCGGGCCGCCATGCAGCACGAGCAGCGGTGTTCCGGTTTTTTCCGGGCCGAATATCCGGTACCAGACCTTCCCGCCCGTGACGGGAATTTTTCCTTCGCATAGTTTTCCGGTCATTAAAAATTCCTCCGGGTCTGAAATTTTTTATGTAACAACGAATAGGATTTTGATTGGTTATAATGGTGGACGATAGCGGGTGAAAGTGTTTTGAATTATTTTATTTCATGCGTATCGGTTCAAACCATTCACCGCATAACGGAGATTCCGGTCAGGACATCCACATTTCCCCCACCGTCGTAAAACTGACTCTCCGTCGAAGAAAAACCCACAAATCGTCCCCCATTACCCAAACCGGGCTCAAATTGGGCCGCATATAATGCACTCCGGAGCCTCATAGCAGCGTTTGGCAGGCTTCCATTTCGCTCGTGCGACCTTCAGTCCAACGAAAAAAAGGATGTGAAAACTCACGCAGGTTTTGAAAAGGGCAAAATAGTTCCTTTACGTCATTTCGGGCCCGAATGGAGCACCGATGGAATCCGGGCGGTTTACGTGGTTTTTCGGAAATGCCCCGTTTGGCAATCCGGACGTTTTACGGGGTTTTCTGGATCACAAGTCACGGTTTGGCAGGATGCTCAGGTGCGGTAAAACGTTGAGTCCGGAATAACCCCCCACCGGTTCTCCGGACAACCACCCGTCCGGAAAAACTGGCGGACCTCTGCTGGAAAGGGACTAAAAAGGCCGTTTTCAGAGGTCAAAATGCACCACAAACGGATAAAAAACGGCCAATGCTGCCGTAGTTTAAAACCCGTGTTCTGTAATTCGCCAGAAAATGCGACCCTCAAAAAGACGGTTTTGCAAATCGGGCTCCAATTGGCAAACGGGGCATTTTTAAGAGGAGATAGTTTTCAGGGGGTTTTCAGGTCCTGAACTCCCGGGAACCCGGGGTCGCACGCAGGAAACCAACACTTCCGGAAGGTTTTGACATTACGGTCCATGAAAAAAACATGCCGAAAAAAACTATATCCCTTGACGCACAGAACACAACTGACCAGCGGATATCGTCAGCCACGGTCATATGATCCCGCTCACGGCAAAAGTGTGGCAGCATACGGGCACATACAATGGATGATATCACAAAAAACGGATCGGGGGACGTCGGGATGCCGGAATGCGAAGAGCGGTATCGTACGATCCTGCGGACCGCTCTGGACGGGTTCTGCATTATTGACAGGAGCGGCCGGTTCATCGAAGTGAATGACACCTTGTGCAAAATGCTCGGGTATACCCGGGAGGAGATGCAGAGCCGTTCCCTTCACCAGATTGAGACAAAACTGACACCCAATCAGATCACGGAGCGTATACAGGAGATCACCCGGACGGGTTCAGACCGGTTCGAGACCCAGTACCGGTGCAGGGACAGAAACCTTATCGATGTTGAAGTCAGTGTCGTGTATTCGGATAAGATCCAGGGAGGTCTTGTCCTCTTCCTCCGGGATATCACGGAACGTAAGAACGCAGAAAAAGCTCTCCGGGAAACCAATACGGCGTTCTCCCAGGCGCAGGAACTCGCGCATGTTGGCTCCTGGCACTATGATCTCCGGCAGAATGTCATTACCTGGTCGGACGAACTCTACCGGATCTTCGGGTACAGACCCGGCGGGATTGTTCTGGACCTGGAAAAGATCCGGGAACGGATCCATCCCGATGATCTCGACAAACACGACCGGATCCTTGCAGCCGCGGCAGAGACGCATGTCTATGAACCCGGTGAATACCGCATCATCCATCCTGACGGTACCATGGGGTATATTTCCACGAAAGGGTTTGCTACGGTTGACGAAAACTCAGAAGTCACCCATCTGATGGGTGTGGTCCAGGACATCACTGAGCGCAAGTTTGCAGAAGAGAATATTCTTCTCGCAAACCGCAACCTTGCCCTTATGACAGATATCACTTACCAGGATATCCAGAACAAGGTTACCGCCCTGAGAGGATATGTGGAACTCATGAAGAAGAGCGGGACCGGACAGGAGCGGGTCTCATTTCTTCCTGCCATGAGCGAGATCCTGGAGACCATCCACCACCTCATAACCAACACAAAGGATTACCTGAGAATGGGTGCTGACCAGTCCCGGTGGATAAATCTTGAACAGATTATCCAAAAGGAAGCCTCGGTGCTCGCAGGGAATAAGGAGATCACCCTGTCGGTCCGTCTTGATGCAATCGAGATCTGGTCTGATCCCCTGATAGGCAGGGTATTTCAAAATCTCCTTGATAATGCAGTGCGGCATGGCAGAACCGTAACAGGAATCTCCTTTGGATACCAGGAGATCCCGGAGGGTCTTTTGCTGATCTGCAATGACGATGGCAGCGGTATTCCGGAAGAGGAAAAAGCGCACATCTTTGAGCGGGTTGTTGCGGGGGAAGGAAGATTCGGGCTGTTCTTTGCTCATGAATTTCTTTCCGCATCCGGTATGGCAATCCGGGAGACCGGAGAGGCCGGCACCGGTGCCCGGTTTGAGATTACCGTTCCCAAAAGGATGTACCGGTTCGCCGGCACCGCAGCGCAGTGATCCGGAATTTCCTGGTAACCGGCAACGCTATTAAAAAAACATCCGGTGGATCTAAAAAGGTGGTTACCCGGGGCCGGACGGGAAGAAGATCGACGGAGTATGCGATATACTCACTTATGCCGATTCCGGGATCCGGCATACGATTCTCCTAAACAACACGATAAATAGATTGCCGGATCAAAAATGGAGATCCAGCCATCCTCATGATCGAGAGAACGTTCCGGATGGATCCATTTTTTCTATTGTTGCTATTTGTTCATTTCACGCTTTTAGCGCTGAATTTGCCCCGACATCCCGATTTTGACCAGAAATGCTATAATAGAGTATACAAGAACATATAAACAAAGATAAAAACCAGTGAGAGATTTCAGTCCTGTGAGCGATTGTGATGAACGGCCCCCCGCCAAATGGAAACGAAGGTATCGTTGATATTTTCGTTTTAAGTACCAGTGGAACCCTTGCCCCGATGATCAGGGAGCATCTGGAGCAGAATGGATATCAAGTAACCCTTTTCGATGACGGCGAACACCTCCTTGAAACCTTAAAAACGGGAAAACCAAACCTCCTCATCTGTGATACAACGGATTCGGCATTGCCCGCCTTTGATATCTGCCGGCAGATGAAAGCTGACCGGGATCTCTGGGTAATCCCCGTCCTTATCCTTACCGGCGCTTCAGCGTTATCGGATCTTCTGTTTGTGCTGGACAGCAATGCGGACAATTTCATCTCACTTCCCTATGATCTTCCCTATCTCCTCTCACTCATTGGCGGCATGCGGGATACCCCCGTGGAGCGTCCGACACCAGACCAGATCAAAACTCAGTTCAAGATCCAGCATAATGACCATATCTTCGTCATTACTGCGGATCGCAGGAAACTCCTCGAGTTCCTTCTCTCCTCGTTCGAGATTGCGGTCACCAAACATGAGGAGATCTCGCGGGCAAAAGAGCAGATCCGGTTCCTTGATCAGTCCGTGAAAAAACTTGAATCCGCTACTGAGGAAAACAAGGAGGCCATCCGACTTCTGAACAAAACCGTGAATCAAAAAGATCAGGATATCCGTGTTTTCCAATCGGAGATTGCAGACAAAGACCAGCTGAATGCAGAATTGAAAGGGGAAAAAGAGACCCTCCAAAAAGATCTTGAGATTACCCAGTCTCTTCTCACGGATACCAGAAAAAGTCTGAACACACTGACACAGGCCAGGGATGCTGCGCTCGTTTCGCACAACAATGAAATCAGAACCCTGAATGAAAAGATTACAAACCTTTCCGGGAAAATAGATTCTTTAACTCATGAGCATGCACGTGTAACGGATTCCCTCCGACTCGCTTCAAGCCGGTGTTCTGAAACCGAAAAGGATCTGGCCGGTCTCAGGGTTCAGAAGGATCAGGCTGATGTATCACTTGCCACCCGTTTGCAGGAATATAATGATATGAAAAGTGCCTGGGAGAAAGAAAAAACCCGGGCACTTGCGGCTGAAGAGAAGATAAAAATCGTACTCACTTCAACGGAAGAGCGAAACACCGGACTCACCCGTGTGATTGAGGAACTGACCGGGGTCTCAAAACAGCAGGAGTCGGGTATTGCACGGCTGAACGAGGATCTTGCAGATGCAAAGGCCCATAGTGCAAATCTTGAAGTCCAGATCACCTCTCTGGAAAAAGAAAAAGAACTGGTAGAATCTGCACTGGGTGCCCGGATCGACGACCTGCGGGAACAGCTCGAAGAATTACAGGTCCAGTTCAGTGCAGCAACCGGCGTCATTGAAGAGAAAGAAACCGCCTTCAAATCCCTTGATGTCAATTTTGCCGCTTTGAACCTTGAGATGGACAAGACTGTTGAAAAAGTCCGCAGTCTCACCGCTGAACTTGAAGACACAAGGTCTGCCCTGACGGAAGAGAAACTCAACCTGGCTGCACGCGAAGATGAGATTGCTGAGATGACATCAGAAAAAGAGCGGGCATCTGCCACCACCTCAGCCCTTTCCCAAACACTGAGTGAGATCCAATCCGAACTTCAGTACGAGAGGGAGCAACGCCGTGGATCTGAGGAGAGACTCAATACCGTGATCCTTGAACAGACTGCCCGGCTCCATTCACTAGAGGGGGCACATACCGAAGTAAAAAGCGATCTGGACCTTCACCGGACGGACCTGGTCCAGACTCGGTCCAACCTTGACATTGTGGTCAGGGAAAAAACCGATCTCGAAAACACGCTGACGGATGCCAAGGTTAAGATCCATCTGCTTGAACAGGAGATCCACTCCGTTTCGGCAGGCCAGGCGCAGGCCGGCCAGCAGGCCCGGTCGCTCGGGGAGGAACTGGAACAGGTCCGCGCGGCGCTGGAAACGGAAAGGCGGTTGCGCCGTGTTGCCGAAGAAAGTATGCAATCTGCCCTTGCGGCCCATGAGCGATCCAGCCTGGATATCGGACGCCTCCGGGGCGAACGGGGCTCCCTGGAGGCCGCCTTTGAGGCTGCACAGGCATCCACCCACAACGCTGAGCGGGAAAGGAACACTGCATTACAAAATCTGGCAAAAATCCGTGAAGAACTGGCAGAAACAAAAAAAGAACAGTCACTTCTGGTCTTGCAGCAAAACGAGAAAATGCGGCTTCTTTCTGAAGAACTGGAATCTGCAAGGGCATCTTCCTCCGATACAGTGCGGGCAAAGGATGCTGCATTACAAGACCTGAAAAAAATCAGCGAAAAACATGCGGAAATGGAAAAACTGCAGGAACATGAGGCTGCACAACAGAGAGAAAAAATTCAGAATCTTTCTGAAGATCTTGATTCTGCCCGCATCCACAGTAAGACGCTTGAAGAACGTGTTGAGACTCTCATCAGGGAAAAAACGGCTGCTGAAAATACCATCTCTTCCCTCTCAACTGAGATCGATCATGCCAGGACCGCTCTTGCGGATGAATGGGAAGAACACGTAAATGAAAAAATGGCTGCTGAAAATACCATCTCTTCTCTCTCAACTGAGATCGATCATGCCAGGACTGCTCTTGCGGATGAATGGGAAGAACACGTAAATGAAAAAATGGCTGCTGAAAATACCATCTCTTCTCTCTCAACTGAGATCGATCATGCCAGGACTGCTCTTGCGGATGAATGGGAGGACCACATGAATGCCCAGGAACAGCTGATGGTGGCAACCGAAGTGAGGGATCGACCCGCCGGTCCGGCACTCCCAAAGGATACAGAAGCGGAACCGGTAAAGAAGCGGGCGGTCATTGTGAAAGGCCCAGATCTTCCGATGGTCGTGCGGCCGGCATCTTTACCCATGAAAATCCCCCAAAAACCCGAACCGGATGTTGTGAGAATCACCGGGGTTGAAGATCTGTTTGAAGATGACGTCCCCGTTTCTGAGATCGTACGGAAAGAACCCACAGAAACGGCCTTCCCCGGGACAGTTGATTACGTTATCAGCAGCCAAAAAGCTGAATCCGTATTGCCCGAAACGGATTCATTTAATGAAGAACCGGGTGTTTCCTTCGACAATGTTCAGGAAGTGCGAGAGGGTTCAGAGTACACTGAAGATTCGGATGATGAGGAATCTGCAGGACCGGAATATGAGGAGAGTGCTGAAGAGCCCATGGAGGATATGCCGGGCGAACCTGATGATGTGGTTAAACCCGGTTTTTCCTTCAACCGAGCCCAGTGGTTTGATCTCCTCCGCTGGTCACATCATTCCGGTGCACTCTCCCAGGAGCAGAGAATGCAGATTGTGCGAATGGGCCGACTCATCCAGAGGGGCAGGAGACTGACTCATAAGCAGGAAGAGCAGGTCATGGAGATGATAACCCTCGCACAGGCAATGGGGTACCGTTTTACCACATAGAAGCAGAATCCCCGCCGGGCATTTTTTTTTAAATTCCGGTCCCGCTCCGTCTCCAGATACGTGTCATTCAGGTGCAGGACAACCCGGTCTGCTGACGGTGACGGCTATGACGGTACACTCTTCTGGGAACAGCAATCTCAAAACGTGCACCTGAACCGGGGCTCCCCGTCTCCCGTATGGTGATATCGGTAATAGAAAGAATCTCGCGGCTGAGAAAAAGCCCGAGGCCTGTATGTTTCCCTACACCCTGTTCGAAAATGCGCTCTTTGTCTTCTGCCAGTATGCCACTCCCATTATCTTCCAGCGTGATCACGAGGCAGTTGTCGGCAACTCTGGTGGTAATTCTGATCTCTGAAACATTGTTTCCATGACGCAGGGAGTTATCGATCAGGTTCTCAAACACCCGGGGACAAAGGGGGTCTGCATAGATCTCAATGTTGTTAGTCTCTATCAGTAATTTCAGTTCCGGCACTTCCGCCCGGATCATGACAACGTCAAGGAGAGAACCAAGGTTGAACCATTGTGGGGAGAGCTTGCCTAGTTCCTGGTACATACGGGCCATTTCGAGATGGCTGAAGATCTCTTTTCCGGCAGTATCCACCTCATCGAGATGTCGGATTACCTCCGGGTCAGTAACAGCATTCCGCGATCGTTTCAGTCTTCCACGCAGAACCGTGAGCCGGTTGGCGATATCATGCCTTGTAAGTTCATTGAGGATACGGATCTTTTTGTTCACGAGCACGAATGCATTCTCCGCCATTTTTTGCTCGGTTATGTCTGAAAGATACAGCAGGGTTGCGGGTCGGCCATCCCAATCGATACAGAGTCTTGTGCAAACAAAGAGCCGAAAAAGACCATACCGGGTAAGTGCCCTGAACGTGATCTCTTCTTCCGGCCCGGTTTCCCCGGATCGTTCCTGCAACAGCAACGGAATCATCTTATGATCCTCTGCCGGAACGAACTCCATAAGCCGGTGTCCTTCCATCTCTTCCCTGGCAGATGCCCCAAGAGATCGTCTGACTGAGGAATTGGTATAAATAATTACACCCTCCCGTACGAGGAGCACGCCCTCACGGGCATTCTCAATGATCTGCCGGTACTGTTTCTTTTCCCGGTACTCCTTTTTCATTTCCAGAAGAGTCCGATACAAACCGTCATAGCGGGACGTGTTTTCTTCGGATTTTTTTTGGTCGGGTATTTCCGGATAAATCCTGTTTCCATGAGCCGGGTCTGTTGCATTCTCACATGAAAAAAATATAACCGGCAGTACGGGTACGTTTTTCTGGATCTCTTTGAGAAACAACATCCCGTCCATATCCGGCAGCTGGAAATCCGAGACAATCGAATCATAGGACTTCTGTCTTAGCATTTCCAGAGCCGTGTGTGCTGACAGGGCTGTATCTACCGCGATGTCTCCTGACACCTCCAGGCGTTTCTTACCTGATTTGAGAGCGTCAGGGTTGTCATCGACATACAGCACCAGCATCATATGTCCGCCATTCCCGGTTACAGGCCGGAGTCGATATCGCCGAGCAGCTGTTTGATATCGATCCAGATGATAAGCTCGTTGATCTCCTTGTCCTTGACCTTGATCTTGCGCTTGATGATACCAATAATGGATGTCTCCTCCTTGCTGACTGAAGCAGACGTATAATCCACCTGGTTCCCCTCAAATGTCGAGACGGAGGTCACATCATCAACAAGAATCCCGATCTTCGACCTGGCGATCTTATCATCAAGGACAATGATCCGGGACGAATCGATGCTGGTCACACTCTCTTCGGTTATGTTCAACCGGTGCTTGAGGTCGATGATCATGGTGATCTCTCCCCGCAGGTCGATGATGCCCTTTACGTAAGAAGGAACATTGGGGAGTTTTGTGATGGTCGTGTACTCCACAACCTCCTTCACATCGAACAGGTCCACGGCAAAGTGCTCGCTTCCCAGCACGAACTCCACAACCTGAATGGTACTTGTCATGTCTCTTTCGGAAGTAACGGGGGTATTTGCCGTTGCAACAGGTTCACTTACCTTTGCTGTCATGGGCAATTTCCTCCCGGTCAATCCACCTTGAATTTCTTGTTGGCTTCCATTGCCTGGAGTGCAACGTCATTGACGGTCTGGATCATCCGGGTGATCTCATCGATCGCAGCTGCAGATTCTTCTGTTGCCGCGGCCGTGTCTCCGGACTCCTTGGCCGTCCGCTCGATCAGGTTTGCCACTTCGTGCACGCTCGCGGTGATCTCTTCAGTGGTTGCTGCCTGTTCCTCGGTTGCTGCGGCGACTTCGGATGCACTGTTCGCAACCGCCTCTGCAGCTTTCTGGATTGTCCTGAAGGCTTCAAGGGCCTGCTGTGACTCCTCTACACCTTTCTTGACCAGAACCTGGGCACCTTCCATACCATCCGCTGCTTTCTTGGTGGCAATGTTGAGCTGCGTGATCATCTCTTCGATCTTTTCCGCGCTTGAACGGGACTCCTGTGCCAGCGATTTGACTTCCGATGCAACAACCGCAAAGCCCCTGCCGTGCTCTCCCGCACGGGCAGCTTCTATCGCCGCATTGAGAGCGAGCAGGTTGGTCTGGCTGGCAAGGTCGCGGATCAGGACGATGATCTTGCCGATATCGGTCATCTGTTTCTCGATTTCCTTGATGACCTCATATGTCCTGCCGGACTCCGTGGTGATATCCATCATATCCTTGTTGACTTTTTCTGCAAGGATGGCACCGCTCTTGGCTGATGCGTTTGCGGTGTTTGCCTGGGTGGAGACACTTTCCATGCTGGAGGTAATTTCCTCAACAGCTGCGCTCATGTCCTGCATAGCCTTGGACATCTGCTCAACACCCTCGGAGGACTTTTGGGCATTTTCTGACACAACGCTTGAGTTCTTTGCGATCTGGTTGACGCTCTTTGAGGCATCTTCAACACTCCTGGTGGCGTTGTCTGCCGTGGAGGTCAGGTTCAGCATCTGCTTGTTGACGTCTGCGATATTCTTCTCAAGGCTGATTACAATGCCACGGACCGCGTCCCGGAGCTTGATGATCTGTTCATATACGTCTTTGGTATCCTCATCCGGTTTTAAAAGATCCACACGGATTGTGAGATCGCCAGCTGCCATCTTGGCATATGCCTGGGACAGGATATCAACCTGACCTGCCATGAACTCCCGGGACTTGACAATTTTGGTGATCTCGTTGTACGTAATGTAAACGTACTTCACATTCCCTTTTTCATCCAGAAGGGGGATGTTGGCCCTGACAATGACATGGATCCCCGTAGGGGTTTCAAAGGTGCTCTCGCCACGTGTTATTCTTTTTGTTGTTATAGCGTCCTGAACAGATTCACCGGAATCCTTAAGGTATTTTATCATGTTCTGTGTGCGGAAATCGCTGAAGCGGATTGCGAGTAACCGATCCCGGCCGTACCCGACCAGTTTCATGAACGAATCATTCACCATCTGAATTTTTAGATCCGCATCGATAACCACCTGGGCGAGCGGATTCTTTTCAAACATTTCTGAAAATTCTTGGAGATCTACCATCATCTTCACCCGAGTTTGACAATTTTCTCTTTCCACACTTCATTCATGACTTCACCAAGGCCGGTGTACATTGCTGCAAGCCCGCAGATGACCCCTTCAATACCCGCGATATGGAGGATCGTCTCGTTCCCGAGAGCATTGCCAATAACCAGCAACAGGAAGAGCAGCACAAGGAGACCGAACACTATCTGGAGTGCCCTTGACAGCCGGAATGTGATGATAAACATCACGAGCGAGAAGAGGCCCCATATTGCAAGGAACGATACAAGCGCTTCTTTCTGGAGAGCAGCACCCCATCCCAGGATCGGCATCAGGATCATGAACACAAGCGCGATCCAGAACGACCCATAGGATATGAAAGCAACCATACCGAACGTGTTGTTCTTCTTCCACTCCATAATCCCTGCAATGATCTGGGCGATACCCCCATAGAATATACCCATTGCAAAGATCGCAGATCCCATACCGAAAAGGCCTGCGTTGTGCAAATTCAGGATGATCGTTGTCAGCCCGAATGCCAGTAGACCCAGTGCACCCGGGTTTGCCGTGTTGTCAGAAATTCTCATCTCGTTCTTAAATACTGGATCAACTGTTGTCTGCATGCGTAATCACCAACTTCCCTGAATTTCGTTCATCTCGTCCATACCTGTGATGTGTAACCAGCCGTAGAGGAGCTGTGCCCGTCCTGCATCCGAGGAGGTGCTCTTCACATGGATTGGCATCTCTTTCCAGAGGCCGGCTTGGCCGGTCTGTTTCATATCCTGTGGCAACATGATACTACCCCGTCCTGTCATTGCCGGGCCCGAAAGTCCGTAAAGCGAAATATTCATCGAGTTTCACAGACAGCTGGTTCAGGAGGATGACCTGTTCCTGAAGACCATCCCTGCTTTGCCTGTGCGAGAATGAAATCTTTCCACCGGATGATGCGTCTGTTGAGTCTGTTACCATTTCATTCACCTGAATTTGAATCGTGCATTGGATTTGCCATGCCTTTTAGAATGACAAATCATCATGTGAAAGAAAATTGTGATAAATATGTGCATGCGCATGGCTAATACGCACGGCAAATAAAATAGATTTATATGGAAATTTGATGAATATCTGCCAGGTTGGTACTATGGAAGAATACCGGGTCGAGATTGACCGTATCAAAGAGATCCTTTCCACTCACCCGGAAGGTTTGAGTATCACGGATATAGCCGGCCAATTGCAGCTGAACCGGAACTCGGTTGCAAAATATATGGATATTCTCCAGATACAGGGTGCTGTTGACGGACGGAAGATCGGGACTTCCAAGATCTATTATCACTCCCAGCGCATTCCTGCATTTTCCTTACGGAAAGTCTGTTCGCGACCCCTTCTTGTGTGTAATCAGGATTTTATTGTAACGGATATGAACCAGGAGTTCCAGTCATATTCCGGCCTCTCCTCCGACCAGGTACTCCAGAAACCCGTTGATTCCCTTCCGATCCAGTTCCTGGAAGGGGGCACGTCCCAGCAGGTCTTAAAAAGAACGCTCAAAGGTGTTGAACAACGGGTTCGTTCGCAGGTACGGGTTGGATCAATAACCCAGCCCTGCAATCTTCTTCTCCTCCCCGTTGTCTTTGAAACAGGAAAACCCGGTATTTCCCTGATCATGGAAGATACTGCACCCTCAGGAAAACCGTCCCCTGCAGATCAGGCAACGCAGGATCTTGTGAGTCTTCTGGATGATGAGATAGAGTATATTGTTACCTACACTCCCGAAGGCATCATCCGCTTTGCAAATGAGTCGTACTGTAAAGCGGTGGGAAAGAGCCGGGAAGACCTGGTAGGAAGACCATTCAAACCCCTCGTGTCACCTGATGATTCTGAGCGGATACGGGAACACCTGGATCATCTCACGGTCCAGTATCCGGTCGGCACGATCGAGTACCGGGCCATTGTTGCGAACGGAGAATTACGACATCTGCGCTGGCAGGATCGCGCCCATTTCAACACCCGGGGCGAAGTCATAAACTACACCTCGTGCGGCATGGATATTACCGACATTGTGGTTGCAGGCCAGAAACTCAAGAAGACCCAGGAGACTCTTGAGGAGACCATCATCAGCCGGACTGAAGATCTCCGGACCATCAACCGCCATATGTATGAAGAGATTGCACGGCGTGAAACCATGGAAGAGGAACTGCTCCGTACGCAGTTTGCCATAGATCATGCTGCGGACATGATCTTCTGGGTAAACCGGAATGCTCACATACAGTACGCCAACGCAATTGCGATAAAAACGCTCGGGTATACCGGCCCGGATATCCTGAATCTTCCTTTTGCGGAGATTATTCCGCTGTACTCTCTTTCATCCTGGGACGAGATCTGGGCGGGACTCAAAAAAACCGGTACCCTGTCTTCTGAAACGGTCCTTATA
The DNA here is from genome assembly GCF_041645475.1 of Methanoregula sp. Lineage (GTDB taxonomy): Archaea > Halobacteriota > Methanomicrobia > Methanomicrobiales > Methanospirillaceae > Methanoregula. Next base: position 260,372 of record NZ_JBAZQA010000001.1, read on the forward strand.
AAGAATGACGGAAGCCGTTTCCCGGCGGAAGTTACTCTCACCTCCCTGGAATACCGGGGAAAGGAGTTTGCGTATTGTTTTTCCCGGGACCTCTCGGAACGCACACGAATGGAACGGGCACTTCAGGAAGCAAACAAGAAACTCAACATCTATACAAGCATAGCCAGACACGATATTCAGAACAAGATTACGGTCTTACTGGGATATTTGGGACGGACAAAGAAAGCGGTAAAGGATCCGGTTGTTCTGGAATACCTGGACCGGCAGGAACTGGCGGCAAAGGCGATACGAAACGAGATCAACCTGACCCGGGATTTCAAGGATCTTGGGGCAAGGCCCCCCGAGTGGCAGAATGTCCGGTCGGTCCTGGATGGGGTTATCCGACAGCAGAATCCGGAAATACTGACATTCACCATCGATCTGCCAGAAACTGAAATTTATGCCGATGGACAGATTGATCGCGTATTTGACCGGCTGTTCGGGTCAGGGATAATGCCGGATGCTGCGCCCCGGCATATCCGCATCGGCTCCATCCGGAAAGAGAGGAGTCTCATCCTGGTTATCGAGTACGAGTGTGACGGGGTAAAGCCGGAAGCCAAAGAAGGGCTTTTCGAAGTGCAGGCTTTCGGAAACCGGGGGTTGTTTATGGCGCGCGAAATCCTCTCCCTCACCGGTATCACCTTAATGGAAACCGGTTTGTACGGGACGAGCACGCGATTTGAGATTGGGATTCCCGACACGTATTACAGGGAATCTTACTGATGTGTGAATTTTCAGGGATTTTTTTTAAAAGAAAAAGTACGGAAAAAAGCAATATTCCGGCACATAAAGAACAATGCATAAATATCACCGTCCTTAACAGAGATACGGGAATAGCATTTCGGTACTAGGATGATCCACATACTCCTCGTAGATGATGACAAAGACATACTGGATATCATGCGTCTTGATCTCGAAGACGATCCAGCCTTTGCTGTCGATACCTGCAGCGCATCATCAGAAGCTCTGGAAAAAACCAGAAATGAAAAATACGATGTGATCGTTGCCGACTGGCGCATGCCGGGGATGAACGGCACTGAGCTCATCCGGCAGTTGAGAGGCAACGGTTGTATCTCGCTCGTCATCCTGTACTCCGGACACAACATCGGTTCAGATATACGGTCCGCCATGGAGAGCGGGGCGGATTATTATATCCACCGTGGCGGCGATCCTGACTCGGAATTCACCCAGCTGCGGCAGATTATTGGGAAGACAACCGGTTCCCGCGATGCCCATAAAACAACCTGAACGAACCTGCATTGTATAATCGGTTCCGGATATCCCCCGGTTATTCTCCGGGGGACACCTGCTTTTCTCGTTTCTTATTCGTGGATTCGTGCATGATCTGCGGGTATGGTTATCTCGAACCGGGCGCCATTTAAAAATGTGCCGGTCTCCTTAATCCCGATACCCGTAATAGCGAGAATTTCTCGGGAGAGAAAAAGCCCAAGACCACTGTTGTTCCCAAATCCCCTCTCGAAAATGTATTCCTTGTCTCCTGCCGGGATCCCGGATCCATTATCCTGCCAGATAATCCGTATCCCCTCCGGTACCAGTTCAGGAAAGAGCCGGATCTCCGTGACGTGTCCCCCGTGCTTGATCGAATTGTCAAGGAGATTGTAAAACACCTTTTCAAGCATCGGGTCGGCAAAGATCTCGATTTTGGCAGTCGGGAATTCAGCATGAATCTCCGGGGGTATGGATTTGACCGGAAGGATATCGTTAATACTCTGCCACCGGGGCTCATGACTGCCGAGGATCTGGTAAATCCGTGTGAATTCTGTCTGGCTTCGGATCGATTTTGCAGCAGACTCCAGTTTGTCAAGCAGAGCAACGATCTCCGGTTCGGACATGGTTTTCCGGGCCGTCCGGAGATTCCCGAGAATCACGGTAACTTTGTTGATGATATCATGACGGGTGATACTGGAGAGAAGCTCGAGCTTTTTATTGATCATCACCAGTTCTTCCCGGGCGTGCCTGCGTTCGGTGACATCCCGGATTGCAACCATGATCGCATCCTTACCCTGGTAGTTGATCCGGGTTCCGGAAGCTTCGACCCACCGGCTCGTGTTTGCGGCAGTAATTATCCGGTATTCGGCAACCCGCAGGGGATTTCCTGCTGCGATATCCTTAAGGTCGCTCATTACCTGCTCGAATGTGGCCTTATCGACAAACCGGGAAAGGTCGGTTTCAATAATGGTATCACTCACCGGATATCCGACAAGATTGTACGCGGAGGGATTCCCAAAGAGGATGGTCCCGCCATAGGAGATGATTATTACACTGTCCTGCAGCTGCTGCACGAGCTGGCGGAACATGGCCTCATTTTTCACCAGTTCGTCTTCCGCCTTTTTCCGACTGGTAATATCGAGATCTGTCCCCCGGTATCCAAGGAGAGCCCCCTCGTCGTCCAGTATAGGCGTCCCGCTCGTTTCCAGGATAACGATCCCGCCATCTTTCCGGAGATTAACGTTGATGAAATGCCGGAATCCGGTTTTTTGCCGGAAGGCGCCAAGGGCCTGTTGTTTGAGATCTTCCCGCATTTCCGGGACAAAAAGGTCATAAAAATGCATTTTTCCCACCAGCTCTTCGGCATCATATCCGTGAATGGTCTTTCCCGCAGGACTGCTGTAGCGGTAGATGCCATCTGCATCGACTTCCCAGATCCATTCCCCCGTATTCCTTGTCACATCCTTAAACCGCGTCTCGCTCTCCATCAAGGCTTCAACCGCTTTTTTATGATCGGAAATATCTGCACAGAACCCCTCAAGTTCCAGTTCACCACTCTGGTAATTGAGAACAGAACGGTAAAGCAGGTTCACAATGATGATCTGGCCATCATTGCGCCGGAACCGGTGCTCTGAACTGTGCCAGCCTTTTTGTTTGAGCACATCCCGGATAAAATCCGGCCGGCCCGATGCCTCTTCCCAGATGCTCTCCGGTATGCCGGAGTCGTTGACCCTGCTCATCAGATCCCCCGGAGAATCGAATCCAAGCATCCGCGCGAGGGCCGGATTTGCGTGAATGAATCTCCCTGCAAGGGTTGAGCGGAAAATCCCCACCGGGGCATTCTCGTAAATATCACGGAACCGGTGTTCGCTCCTGAAGAGCGCCTCCTGTGCCTCTTTTCGGCCCGTGATATCAAGGAAGGTCAGTTGTTCGCATTTTTCTCCGTTAAACTCGACCGGGGTGACATTGAAGGAGAGGGTCCGGACCGCCCCGTCTTTCCGTATGATGTCCTGGACCAGTTCGCTTTCCAGGGTCTCGCCACGAGCGAACCGTTTCATGAGATCAATGGATCGGATCCGACTCTCCCGGGTAAGATGGTCGAGAACGGGGATTTTTTCAAATTCCTCAAAAGAATCGTACCCGTACATTTCCAGGAGGGTCCTGTTGGCATAAAGGACCTGTGTGCCCCTGGAGATCGCAACACCCTGGAACGAATGTTCGACAAGGCTCCGGTATTTCCCTTCACTCTCGACAAGGGCAGACCGGGTTTTTGTCTGTTCCGTGATGTCCCGGATAATTCCCAGCACTTTTACCGGATTGCCCTGCCCGTCTTTTTCCAGCTCTGCAATGGACCTCACGTTCCGGGGGGGTGAGCCATCAGCGGGGTTAATGGTATAGACAATGTTGTACTCCTTCCCGAGATGGATCAGGTCATACAATGCCTTTCGCGAGACTTCCGCCTGCTGGATGCAGGCCTCGACCTGCCCGACAGGAACTTCTCCTGCAGGGGAATTGATCCCGAAGATCCGAAATCCCTCATCTGATCCCCAGATCGTCTGGTTTGCAATCGAATATTCCCAGGAGCCGGTGTGCCCGATCTCCTGTGCCCTCCGCAGGCGCTTTTCATTCATACGGATGGTTGCCTGATCTTTCCGGCGCTGGATTGCCTGCCGGAGCTTGTGGATCAGCTCTGCAAAGAGCGAGTCCGGGTCCCCCCCTTTCTGCAGGTAATAATCGGCGCCATTGTTGATTGCTTCAATAACCACCTCTTCGCGCCCTTTGCCAGTGAAGAGAATGAAAGGCACGTTCCCGAAATGCTGCCGGATGTACTTGAGAAAGACAATCCCGTCCATGCCCGGCATCTGGTAATCGGAAACGACAGCATCATACCGCTGCCGGTTGAGTTTCTGCTGCGCACTCGCCCCTGAATCCGCTATGTCCACCGTGAAAAGACCAGATTCTTCGAGGAATAACCGGGCAAGGTTGAGGAGATCAGGTTCGTCATCGACATAGAGTACTGAATACATAGGAAACCGTTAACGCGCAATAATGCCAATGATTTGTAATAATAAATAAACATTTCCTTTTTATTATTTTCAAAAAAACATGATTTTATAGAAATTTTCCGGAATCTGAATCGATAGTATCTGCAATTTCAGATTTTTCAAAAAATCAGTGAAATCACCGGAACCCATACACCATAAGAGGGATTACATCCATTCTGGAAAGATTATGAAATCCATCTCGCATGAATGGATTTGGTACTTTCCCCTGTTCAGGAAGAAGAGGTCCTGGTCGTTTTTTCCCGGTATGCTGAGGGCAACACTACAAAGGACTTCCGGAAGATTGTTGAGCCGTGTTCAATGGATATCAACGGCTTTGGCAGCGGACCTTTTTAAAAACGTGTGGGGGAAGGAATGGCGAAAAGAAGTCCTCCCCGGCGATCTTTCTCCGGCAGAATGGATGGCTGATACACTCGTGCCATCATCAAAAAATGATCAAAATTACCTGAGCAGAACCCTGCATCATATTTTTAGTACATGCTTCCAAGCACAGCTTCATGGCAGACCCTGCGTAAAAATTTTCAATCGCGATCATGGGGTGTCAGTTGATGAGGCGATAATCGGATAATTATCCGACAATCGGCAGGTACATGCGACAAAATTTTTTGTTCTCCGACGCGACGGTCAGGAAAATGCAATCAAGGTGCGATTGAAAAATTCTGGGCAGGGGGTGAAGGGGTGATTGAATTTTTTTTGCCGGAGATTGATTGCGAATTTTTTTGTGCAAAAACGGGTGGGGGTATTGCTCCAGAATGTATCAGAAATGATCCCGATGGATCCGCAATCATCTGACAGGAATCGTTGAAATGGTGACAGATACCGTGAGTTCTCCACAGCAGGTCTCTCATGGGTAAGGGGGAGTAAATTATGTCCGATCCTGGCATTTTCCCCCCGGCGGGAATTAGTTCTTATGCTACAAAAAACCAAATCCTGTTTGGAGATGTTACTGATGGATCATGGGGTTTTCATGGGTAAAAATAGAATCTTTCTTATCGGACTGCTACTCTGTCTGGGACTTGTTGCCACCGTACCGGCAGTAAGCGGCATCCAGACCGCAATGGGGGATGTCGTCACCCTTACCGGTCATTCCTATGGCAGCCAGTATGCCTACCTGTTTCTTACCGGTCCCAACCTCCCGGCAAACGGCGTTGCGCTGGACAATATCAACCGGCGGGCCGACCAAGGGGGTTTCACGATTGTGGATGTTGATGGGAATACCGATCGCTGGACCTACAAGTGGAACACGGCAAACGTTGGAGGCCGGCTCGATGCAGGTGCTTATACGATCTGGGTAGTGAACGGGCCCAATGATCGCTCCCGCTTAAGCGAAGCGGAATTCAGCACCATAACGGTGAACATGGGAACTCCCACGATTATCGTGGATACCCCCGCTGTACCGGCAACCCTCGAAATCCTCACGGAACCGGCCGGGGCATCCGTTGTGCTCAATGAAAAATATCTTGGCATGACACCCCTGACCATTCCGGACCGTACCCCCGGAACGTACACCCTGTCCATCTCAAAATTCGGATACACAAAGATAACAACCCCCTTGCGGCTGGATGCCGGGAAGACCACCACGGTAGATGCCCCCCTCGTCCCGCAGGCAGGTTCACTTGTGGTCAATACCACTCCCCCCGGTGCAACCCTCCAGCTTGACGGGGTTTATGCGGGCATTGCACCCATCCTCCTCTCCAACCTTTCAACCGGCAGCCATGTGCTTCTTGTCAGTCACGAGGGGTACATAACCGCGCAGGAGAATGTCACCGTATCAGGGGACCGGGTTGTACCTGTTACGGTTGTCCTCTCCACGGTTGCTCCGTCTGCTACGTCCCCCCTGCGGGCAGCAGGTTTCATCCTGCTCCCGATTGGTGCAGCCGTATTTGCCATCCTTCTGGGGATCTGGTATCGCAGGCCGTTGCAGTAACTGGATTCCCGTAGGAGGGAATGGGATGCCGGGCAGAATAACCCGGACTCCCACGGATTTATAATGAAAAAAAGGCAATGGGATTATACGATCCGGTATGAGTGCAACGCTGTTTGAGATCCTGATGATTATTGCACTCGGCACCCTGGGCGGCACCTGTTTTGGCCTCCTTATCGGTTACGCAGCCCGGCTGCAGAAAACCCGGTGGTCCGATATGACCTCCCGGCAGAAATCCCTGAATTGCGCTCTCGTCATTGTCTGCTCAGCGGCCTGCATTGCGGAACTGGCGTGGTATGTTCTGGGTCAATCCGCATGAGATGAGCCGCGGTATCTCTTACAAGGAATTTTTCAACCGGCTCTCATGAGACCCTGTTGTCAGTATCCTGCATGAAATGGCTCGAATACGCGGGAATAAAGATAATACTATCCACCACACTCTATCTTCATAAGATCGCGGATCTGCACGGGTATTCCCATGACCTACACCATATCCCTGATATCCCCGGAAGAGAAAGAGCCGTTGATGGAACAGTACCTCCCGCGGGTCCGGTACGAGATCAAATCCGATATTTACGGGTGCTGCATCAAGCTGCTCTCGGACAGCCATGTCATAAAAGAGACCTGGCAGGAAAATTTTTACGCAATGTCCGAAAGCATCCGCTCCCACGGGCGTATGTTCGTTTTTAACGATCAGGACTATCCACCCAATACCCTCCTGCTGGATCCCTATTCGAAAACTGCGTTCCTGTTCAATTTCAGTTACTATGGCTGGATCAAATCCATTGCCCTTGGCCTTGCCGGTGACATCCTTGAGGATGAACACGGGATCTCTTCCATTCATGGAGCCTGCGTTGATGCCGGGGGCCGGGGGGTCTGCTTAATCGGGACCTCCGGGGCCGGGAAGACCACCCAGACCTATGGCCTTCTCAACGATCCGCGCTGCCGGGTGATCTCCGACGACTGGTTCTTTGCCCGGGTATACGGCCCGGATATCCTTGCCTATGGATCCGAGAAGAATTTTTACATACGGGAAGACCTGACCGGTATCTGGAAAGAGTTCGGAGGACTTGTCGGTACGGATGAATATGATGCCGAGAGGAGGGCTGTTGCAAATCTCCGGTGGGTTGTCGGAAAAGGGCGTCAGCTCCCGTTTACCACCTTAAAAACGCTCATCATCCTCAAGCGGGACCCTGTTGACCCGAAAACCAGCCGGCACCTTGATCCGGATGAAGCTCTTTCGCTTTTTTGCAAAAACAGTTGTTTCAATCCCCATCTCCTCGTCAATAACCCCAGGAAGAGCGCCATCCGGCAGAAATTTATCGCAAGCCTGCTGGAGCGGACAACCGCATTCCTGGTCAATACGACCGGAACCCCGTTGGAAACGCAGAGCCTGATCCGGTCACTGGTCGGACTGGCGGAATAACGGGTAACGGTTCCCTGGTATGATGTATATCCCCCTTCGTTAACGATCGTACCCGCAAAAACAGGATCCCTTCCGATGTCAGGAATTTGCCAAAACGCACTTTCCCGCAGGAGTGGCATCTGCAACAGGAATATAAACTGACCGACAATTAAAACCATATAAAGGAAATCCAAATATAAGCGACTGTCGTTTCCTAAAAAACGTATGATTTTTGTGAGTGAAAATTCGATTTGTGTGGATAGAACCACACTCCCGCAATCGGTTTTTTGTATGCCCGAAATCAACCGTAAGGTACACTCATGACGTACCTGAACTGGGGATGCACCCCCCTGACAGAAGAATGCGAATCCTGCCTTGACGCCATCTGTAATGCGTGTGCGGAACAGTTCAGGAAAAAAACCGGAAATTCTGGCACACCCGGGGGTCTTGACGTTGTCTGCGAGGATTCGGAAGAACCGGATTGCGATAATTGCGATCTGGAGAAAAAACCGAACTGTTCAACCTGCGAAATAATTCTCATAATCTGCCGGAACTGCAACGAGAACAAAACCTGTGAATTCAGAATCTGCTGAAAAACGGTAAAACCGATCGGTCTTTTTCCGGATCCAAAAAATTCTCGCTTACGCTCTTTTTAAGAAACAGGGAGAGAACAGAATGTACGGCGCCAAAATGCTGTTATGGGGATTCGAACCCCAGTCGCGAGCGTGAGAGGCTCGCATGATTGGCCGGTCTACACTATAACAGCAGTTGCCCAATTATGTGGGCGATATTTTTACTTAAAGATGTCTGTGGGGGGAAAGTCTCACAGCCCGGAATTGGTCTGGTCTATCTCTCCTTGCCAGCGACAAACCGGAATGTTCCGGCCGGGATATGAATCTCGAACCGTGCGCCTTTGCCCGGTTCACCCGTCTCTTTGATCGTAAGGCCGGTGATCGAAAGAATTTCACGCGCGAGGAAGAGGCCAAATCCGCTGTGTTTGCCAAAACCCCGGTCAAAGATCCGCTCTTTTTCATGATATGGGATACCTACGCCGTCATCTTCACAGACAAGGACAATATCCGGTGGAGTCTCCCGACAGGAAAACTGAATTCCCGCGGTTATTTCCCCATGCCGGTGTGCATTTTCGATGAGGTTGTAAAACACCTTGACCAGCAGGGGATCGGCATATATTTCGAGATTATTGAGTGCATTTTTGATGACAGCCGTTCCATCCGACCCGTGACTCTCAGCCTGCCTGATGGATTCTGCCACGTTCTGCCATTCCGGATTGTTGACCCCGATATCCTGGTATAATCGTGTAAAGGTAATCTGCCGCTCAATATTCTGTATGGCGGCCTCACATTGGGAAATATATGCCAGATCCCGGGGATTCGACAGATCCGGTTTTAAAAGTTCAGTAACCCCGGACAAGGCCGTGAGCTGGTTGAGGATGTCATGGCGTGTCACACTGCTCATAAGATTGAGTTTTTTGTTGATCTGGCGGAGTGCCTCTTCCGCCTGTTTGAGTTCCGTGATCTCAACCAGCGATGCCACACTGTTGGATGTGCCGGGTATCATGAGCACATTCGCCACACAGCTGTGAACCTTCCCCTGAGCATCGATGAGCCTGCATTCATATACCCGTGGTGCGAGTGACGGATCGGTTCTGCGGGCATAATGGTACTGCCTCATTCGTTCAATATCATCCTTGTCAATGAAGGCAGTCCAGCTGGTTTTTTGTTCCTGCAGGTGTTTAGGGACACCGGTAATCTTCTCCCACTCATCATTGGCAAGCAGAATCGTGGTATCCGGAGCAATGATGATCGTTGCCGCACCGGTGTTGTTGAAGATCGTACGATAGAGGGCTTCAGACTCCTGTAATAATTTTTCTGTGTGGTTAAGATCAGTAATATCCCGGAATATTCCCTCCACGCCACCAATGGTTCCATCCGGGGAAGCATAGAAATGGCTGTTGGTGGATACAGTAACCACGGATCCATCCTTTTTCCTGAGATCCACCTCATAGTTCTGGACAAAACCCTTCTCGTTCATTGCATTGAGGAATGCGTCACGATCCTCAGGATTTGCATAGACCTGCCCCGCAATACTCAATCCCATCATCTCACCCGCGTTATCGTACCCGAGCAGTAAAGTGCCGGAGGGGGATATCATTGTCAGGTTCCCGCTGCAATCCGATCGATAGAAAACATCCTGGATATTCTCAAGAATACTGCGATATTGTATTTCGCTCTGCCGCACCGCCTCTTCCGCTCTCTTCTCTTCAGTAATATCTTCAAGCGTCTCGACAGCGCCGATGATCTTGTTATTGCCGTCATGGATGGGGGCTGCCGTGAAGTGGAGCCATGTTCCTGATGAACCCATGTGCGGGAAGAAGTCGGTTGCCTCATATGCGCCTTCGATCAGGGTGGTTTTTTTATATTTACCGGAATACCATTGGGAAATCATCCCGGTCTGCCCGTCAATAAGGAGGTCTGCCATGCAGGGACGCTCCTCCAGATAGAACGCTCTCCATTGAAGGTTCGATCCGAGAATGTCCTTCTCCCGAATCCCGCTGTATTTTTCCAGGGCACGGTTCCAGTGGATAACCCGGTGATTGTCATCTATAACAAACTGGGGGATAGGGGAACCCTGAAGGAGTGTACTGAGTTTGGTTTCACTGGCCCTGAGTGCGTCTTCTGCATTTTTTTTATCGGTGATGTCATGGATTACCGAATAGAACATCGGCTTGTCCTTGACCGTAATCGGGCCCGAATAGACCTCGACCTGCCGCTGTTCCCCCCCCGAAAGGTAATGTGTTGAGAAAAAGTGTTTCTCCTTCTGGGACCGTGCCCTCTGCAAATCCTGTACGACTTTCTTTTGGGATAGCCGGTTCAGGTCATAAATTCCCAGAGTTGTGATAGTTTCCCAGGAATAGCCATAATAGGTGCAGGCAGCAGTGTTTGCGTCCACAATTCGGCCGGATTCCGGATCAATGAGGAGCGTTATGGAATAGTTCTTATAGAACAGAGAGCTGTACTGCTCCTCGCTTTTTTTGAGTGCTGCCTCTTTTTCTTTAATTGCAGTGATATCTTCAAGTGTTTCGACAGCGCCAATCGTGGTACCCTGTGGATCTTTGATTGTCGAGGCCGTAAAATACAGCCAGATCCCGTGCTCTCCCATATTGGGGAAGAAGTCGGTGGCTTCGTACGCTCCCTCAACATATTTTGACCGGTGAAACTTTCCGGCATACCATTCAGGTATTTTATCAAACGAGCCCTCAACAAGCAGGTCTGCCATACAGGGGCGCTCTGCCGGATAAAAAGCCCTCCACTGCTGACGGGTACCAAGGACATCCGCTGCCTTAACCCCGCTGTACTGTTCAAGCGCATTGTTCCAGCTGATTACCTTGTGGTTGTTATCGATAACGAATTGCGGGATTGGGGAGCCCTGCACGATACCCTGCAATCTCCTCTCGCTGTTCCTGAGCGCTGCTTCGATAGCCTTCAGTTCTTCAAACTGTGCCCGGAGTTCCTCTTCTGTGGCCGTGATCTGTTCGTATGCTGCTCTCAGTTCATCCTCAGCATTTTTCCGGTCAGTGATGTCGCGTATCGATTCAATTGCTCCGATAATAGTTCCTTTTGTATCATAGAGCGGGGATGCGATTGCCCACAGGTATGCCCCCTTTCCCTGAAAGGAACCGGGCACAGAAGCCTCTGCAACCAGAATGTCCCCATTTCTTTGAACATTCACGTACCGTGATTCGATTGTTGTTAAGTCTTCAAAGATCAGATCGATGAGAATCGGTCTTCTCTCTCCATAAAACGGGATCGAATATTCATGATCTCCCTTTCCGAGAATTGCTGCGGCAGCAACCCCGGTCATCATCTCAATTGCATGGTTCCATGCAATAACCTGGCCTGATCGGTCGATGGCAAACGTGGAATCCGGCAGGTGGTTGAGGATATCGTAGATCCGCTTCTCGGACTGGCGTTGTGCTTCTTCAGCACGTTTCTGTCGGACGGACTTACTGATGATGTTTTTCAGTTCGGCAAACTGCGATGTCGGATCTCCGCCTTTCTGAAGATAAAAATCAACGCCGCTGTTGAGTGCCTCGAGGATTACTTCCTCCCTTCCTTTCCCGGTAAAAATAATGAATGGGATCGGATCTCCCCGGCTCCGCAGGATCTGCAGAAACCGGATCCCGTCCATTTCCGGCATCTGGTAATCGGACAAGACCGCATCGAATGTTTTCTGTTGCAACCGCTTCAGGGCATCAAGTGCGGAAACTGTTGTATCAACGGAAAATTCCTGGCTCTGTTCGAGGAATATTTTGCCAATTTCGAGAAGTTCGGGTTCATCATCAACGTACAGGACAGATATCATACCATTCACGAGCCGGATGGATATGCATCACTTTCCTTGGAACCTGTTAATAATCATATCTGTTGTTCCCCTTCACATAATCGCATATGTCCCCGGAATACCTGGAGGGTCCGATGACTCCTGCAGGATTTTGAAAGGAACAACTATATCTCGGACATGCGGCGATTAATATAGGAATGAGTAGTCTTGAAGAGCAGATCAAGGAGCTTGAGGACGAATTAGTCAAGACTCCGTACAACAAGGCTACATCCAAGCATATCGGGCGGGTCAAGGCCAAGATCGCGCGGCTCAAGGATGAAGCGGTCAACCGGGCCATGAAGTCCGGGGGTGGCGGTGAAGGTTACTCGGTGAAAAAATCCGGTGACGCCACTGCGGTACTCGTGGGGTTCCCTTCAACGGGTAAGAGCACGCTGCTCAACAAGCTTACCGGTACGGACAGTGCCGTTGGTGCCTATGCGTTCACGACCCTTACGGTCGTGCCCGGTGCCCTTGAGCACAAGGGTGCAAAGATCCAGCTCCTCGATATACCGGGGCTTATTGCCGGTGCGGCCATGGGCAAAGGCCGGGGCAAGGAAGTTATCGCGGTTGTCCGCGGGGCCGACATCATCATCATCCTTGTAGACGTCTTCAACGAGCGCCACTTCGATGTGCTCATCAAGGAGCTCTACGATGCCGGTATCCGGATCAATGTCCCCAAGCCGGATATCACCATCAAGAAATCATCGCACGGAGGAATCCGGCTCAACGCCGTGGGCACGCTCGACCTCGATATCGAGGAAGTGCGCTCGATCCTTGCCGAGAGCAAGATGATGAACGCTGACATCCTTATCCGCGGCAATGCCTCGCAGGACGATCTTATCGATGCAGTCCAGGGCAACCGGGTCTATATCCCGGCCTTCATTGCGGTCAATAAGGTCGACCTCGTGGACAAGGAACGGTACCTGGAGATCGAGCATGATATTGCCGGCCGGTTCGGGAGTCCGCCTCTCATGATATCCGCCGCTGCCGGGTATCATCTTGAGGAAACCAAAGATGCGATCTACGATTGTCTCGGGTTTATCCGGGTCTACCTCAAACCTCACGGGGAAGAAGCCGATCTCGAAGAGCCCCTGATTATCCGGAAGGGCAGTACGGTTGAGGATATCTGCAGCAAGCTCCACCGGGACTTTGTCCAGAAATTCCGGTATGCCCGGGTCTGGGGAAAATCCGTCAAACACCCCGGCCAGCGTGTCGGCCTGACCCACGCGATCACGGATTCGGATATCCTGTCTATCATTGTTGAGCGCTGATCGCGTCAAGGATGACCGACAGCGGTGCTTCGGTCTTGATCCCATACCCCGAGAAGTGGGTCCGGCTCACTGCATACCCTTCTTTTCTGATGCGGTCGAGCACCGTTGCAATATTGGGCGGGGAACAGCCCAGTCGTTTTGCCAGGACATGGTAGTCATAAAAGCTTGACATGGGGAGTTCCTCCCGGCAGGTTTCAAGCAGTTTTACGATATCTTTTCTCGATCCCAGTTCGCGGTTTTCCGCAAGGGTCTTGAGGCTTTCTGCAATTCCCTCCCGCCAGATACTGCCAAGCCAGAGCGGCCCTATTGGTTTGAGTTCTTCGCCACAAACCGGGCACGGGGTAGTTCTCGGGAACTGACCCTGCTGCTCCACCCGGTAGGGGCAAGCCGGGCACTGGAGAACGAAACCGAGCTTTTTTAATGACTCATCCGCGGCAATTGCCCCCCGGAGAATCCGGAGGTGGAGCCGGACGAAATGTTCGCGGGCGTAACAGAAGACCGGCTCGATGCCCCGGTCGTACTTCACGGTCTCGCGGACAACAAACCCGAGGAGGATGCGGAGACCTACCTCGCTGTGGTATTCCGTGTTCCGGGGGAGGGAACCGTACCGCCGGATCCCGGCTTTCAGGTGCGCCCCGCAGAGCGGTGCCGTATCGGTTGCCGTCACGAAGAGGAACCTGCGGCAGCCCCGGATAGCCGCATCAATGATCCATGCGGGGGTGCCGAACGGGTCGAGGTCCACGGCATCAAAAGACTGCTCCGAGAGGAGGGCATTGACGTCCCGCCCCGTCACCGTTATGGGGAAGTCTGTTCGTTCGATATTCTGCTTGATAAGTTCAACAGCTGCCGGGTCACGGTCATTGATCGTTGTCGGGATGCCGCACTCATTGGCCACCCTCATGCCCCGGATGCCGGTGGCACCCATTGCATCGAGGTAATCGGATGGCTCCAGGAGGGAGAGGAGAAGGATGGTGATGTCGCGGTTGAGCTCCATCCGCCGGTTGAAGAAGATCGGGGCTGATCCCGGGGGAAACTGGGTAGTATCATCCTGTACCGGGACAAAAAATGAGGTGCTCCCTTCCCGTGACTCCTGTAAATCCATTGCGGAAAGATGTTGCAGCGCGCAAAACTTATACATATTCCCCTGCAATGGATATGAGCAGGGCGAGTGGCTTAGCCCGGACATAGCGTCAGCCTCCTAAGCTGAACGCCGGGGGTTCAAATCCCCCCTCGCCCGTTTTTCCTGATCGTTCATTTTATGTGCAAGTCTGACGGAGTCTAAACCAATGAGCCTGCACGGATATTTCTCGATCACGCGCCCGGTAAATGCATTTGTTGCCGGTATTGCAGCGGTAATTGCATACCTGATTGCAACGGGAACGGTGACCCCCTCCAGCCTGCTGCTCCTGATCGTTGTTGCGCTCATCACCGCTGCGGGTAATACCATCAACGATTATTTTGATGCAGAGATCGATGCCGTCAACCGGAGCGACCGGCCTATCCCCTCGGGGCAGGTTCCGCGCTCCGCTGCACTCTGGTACTCCCTTATCCTTTTCCTTGTGGGGATCGGGGTTTGCACCCTGACAAATCCCCTCTGCATGGGGATTGCGATCATCAACTCCCTCCTGCTCATCGCTTATGCGGCACGGCTCAAGACCACCCCGCTTTTCGGGAATGTTGCCGTTGCTTACCTTGCGGGCAGCATGTTCCTGTTCGGCGGGGCATTGAATGGCGCGGCCGGGCTTTTCCACATGATCCCGATAGCGCTCATGACCTTCCTTGCCATGATGGTGCGCGAACTCTTGAAAGATGCCGAGGACGTGGACGGGGATGCTGCCTGCGGGGCATCGACGCTCCCGATCCGGATTGGAGTCAAGAAAACCGCCCGTATCGCATTCGGGTTCATGGTCCTTGCAGCGATCACGAGTCTCCTCCCATCAGCCTGGTGGGGCGGCTGGTACATTGCCGGTATCCTCATCGTGGATGCACTCCTCCTTGGCGCTGCGGCACTGGCTCTCCGGTGCGAAACACCGGCATGCGTGCGGGCCTCAAAAGCAGCCACCTTCCTGAAATACGGGATGTTTGCCTCCCTTGTGGTTTTTACCCTTTCTGCGGTTCTGCTCGGGTGAATTTTCCATCGGCCCACAGAAATGAGAGCAACAAGTTTATCCCCTGATCGTTCCACAGGTACCATACGAGACAATGCCAACGGTAATTCAGAAAGGGAATACGTATTATGCCAAGAAAGGCTCGTATTTCGAAGGAAACGTGAAAATTGACGGCAACTTTATAGTGCCGCCGCGGACGCATTTCTGGGGCCGGCTCAACATCGTCGGCAACCTTGAGCTGGGTCCCCGCTCCAGCGTTTCACTCGATATTGCCTGCGAAAACGCGGTTATCGGCAGCCAGTGCAGGGTTAAGGGTCCTATAGTTGCCCGTGGAGATGTCGTTGTCCTGGACCATGCAACAATCCATTCCGTCCTGGCTGGCGGGAGGGTTATCCTGCGCACGGGGGTCAGTGTCGGGGATGTGACCAGTCAGGATACCATTGTTGTCCACGGCCGGATAAAGAGCGGCAACCTAGTTGGCAAGAATATGAAGGTCCTCGGGAATTGATGCCGGGTCGATCCCCAGAATTGCTACTTCGTAGACATCCGGCCAGTTGACGATCGTCTCGACGCATCCCTCTTTCAAGGTTACTACTCCCATCACGACAAGACCCATCTTGTCGGCCATGTCGATACCTTCCTTGACTTCGGCAAGGCACCCCACACCAATAATGGCTTTCGGGCGGTACTTTTTTACCATTCTTTTTATGAACGACGACCCGGGCACGATGAAGATCCTGTACCCGAGTTGCTCAAGCATCACGCGGGCTTCGCCAACGCTGCACTGACCACAGGAGCGGCACTTGATGCCTTCCGGAGTGAGGTTGGCCGGGCACTGGGATGAACGCAGGCACTGGGGCATAAAGACCGCCCGTTCACTCACGGGGATCTTCTCAAAAGCTGCAGTGTTCATCGAGTTGTGCAGCTTGATGAAGAACGCAAACATCTCCCGGTCCTCAAGGCCAAGGAGCCGGAACATGGATTTCATCCAGCCCTCGAGAAAGACGAGCCCGGCTTTGATGACCCTCGGGAAGTAGAGCCTGCCTTTTTTGATGGAATAGAGCGAGATGACGACAAGGACAAACGCGATGGCTATGGCCCCGAGTATGAGAAGGACCGTCACTTCACCGATGAGATACATCAGGTGGTTCCAGGTAGCCAGGTCAAAATCCATGATGGTGATAATGCAGGATTATATTGTGCTGGTGTGGGATAAAAGCGACCGGATGTCCAGCGGCGGGCGCACGATGCCGTGTTCGGTCACGATGGCTGTAACAAGGTCCATGGGTGTGGCATCGAAC
This sequence comes from Methanoregula sp., assembly GCF_041645475.1. Classification (GTDB taxonomy): domain Archaea; phylum Halobacteriota; class Methanomicrobia; order Methanomicrobiales; family Methanospirillaceae; genus Methanoregula. Next base: position 277,113 of record NZ_JBAZQA010000001.1, read on the forward strand.
GCAGGGTTCCGCACGTGGGCACCGTCAGGAACATAGACACGGTTCCCCATGGTCGTAACTTCCTCCCTCCCTCGCTCTTCGATGATGACGTCCCGTTCCGTCTTTACACAATCGAACGTTGAGAGCGGCGCAGCAACGTAGAACGGGATATTGTGGTGGCGGGCACAGACCGCATGCATGTAGGTTCCTATCTTGTTGAAGACGGCATCACTTGTGATCCGGTCTGCCCCGACAATCACGGCGTCGATTGCACCAGCCCGCATGAAGTGGGCTGCCATGGAATCGGTTATGGTGGTTACGTCGATGCCATCCCGCGCAAGCTCCCACGCGGTCAGCCGGGCGCCCTGGAGGAGCGGCCGGGTCTCGCACGAGATGACCTTTATGTTCTTTCCTTCCCGGACCGCCGAGCGGATCACCCCGAGTGCCGTTCCCCACGATGAGCAGGCAAGGGCCCCGGCATTGCAGTGCGTGAGAACCGTGCAGGTGTCGGGAAGAAGTGTGGACCCGTGTTTCCCGATTGCGTGGCAGCAGTCCGTGTCCTCGCGTGCAATGGTTTGTGCTTCCTGCAGGGCATATTCCCGGGCTGAACGGGCATCTGTTAATGGCGATATCTTCCCAAGGACCCGGTCGATTCCCCAGGCAAGGTTGATGGCCGTGGGGCGGGTAGAGCGCAGTATGCCGGCAGCTGCTGATACCTCCTCCATGAATGCGGTATGATTCGTCTTTGTGCTGGTGGCTGCCGCCAGGGCAACCCCGTATGCGCCGGCCACCCCCAGGGCCGGTGCTCCCCGGATCTCAAGTCGCCGGATCGCTGTTGCAAGCCGGTTTACGCTTGTGCAGGCAACAATCGTGAACTCTCCCGGAAGGAGGGTCTGGTCGATATACCGGATGCTCTGTGAGGGGGTATCCCACCAGAGCGTTGCTGTTGCTTCGTCAGTCAAGCAGATCGCGTCCTGACGGCATCGATATAGGCCCGCATTGCCGCAGACTCGCCCGAGGCAACGCTGTCGGGAATGTCCTTTGGGGCGGTCACGGCCCCGGCAACATAGATTCCCGGGCGGATTGTCCCGACCGTATCCACGGCATCGTTTGCGGGACGGATGAACCCGCTCTCTTCGACCGGGATGTTAAATCTGTCAGCAATTGAGGAGGTCCCGTTGGCAGGGCCCATCCCGACCGAGAGCACTACGAGACCTGGGTGAATGACCTGAACCTCCCCGTTCTCTGAATTCTCCACCTGAACGGTCATGCCGTTCCTGTCGGCGAGGACATCGGAGGGCATGCCCCGCAGGAACCGGATGCCCAGCGCTTTTGCCCGTTCAAAGTACTCCTCGTATCCCTTGCCATAGGAGCGGATATCGATGTAGCAGATGATGATCTCCATCTGCGGGTTCTTCTCCTTGATGAGCATGGCGTTCTTCAAGGCCTGCATGCAGCAGACACACGAGCACCAGGGCCGGCCTATCGTCATGTCCCGGGATCCCACGCACTGGATAAAGAGGATGGACTCCGGGGATTTGCCATCGCTGAGCCTCCTGATCTTGCCCCCGGTCGGCCCGCTCGCATTGATCATCCGCTCCAGTTCAAGACTTGTTATGACATCCGGCAGGATGAGGTGCCCGAACTGGGATTTTTTACCGGCGTCAAAGACCGCATACCCGGTGGTTATCAGGATGCTGGCAGCCCGGATCTCGAACGTTTTCTCCTTGTCCTCATGCAGGACTGATCCGGGGCCGCAGATGTCATAGCAGAGACCGCATTCAATACAGTGTTCCGGGTCCTTGATAACGAGGTCCGGCACCACCTGTGGATGGGGTTTGTAGATGGCCTTCCGCACGCCGATACCGGCATCGAACCGGTTGTACACTTCAACCGGGCAGATCTGGATGCAGTCGCCGCAGCCGGTGCAGGTGGATTCATCAATGTACCGGGGATGTTTTTTCAGGATAACCCGGAAATGGCCGACTTCGCCGTCGATACTCTCAACGTCAGTACAGGTATGGATTGTTATCCGCGGGTGGCGGGCAACGTCAACCATCTTGGGGGAGAGGATGCACATGGAGCAGTCGTTTGTGGGAAAGGTCTTGTCGAGCTGTGCCATATGGCCACCGATGGAGGGCTCCCGCTCGATCAAGTCCACATGGATTCCGTGGCCGGCGATATCCAGTGCAGCCTGGATGCCGGCAATACCCGCACCGATGACAACAACATTACCCATGGTGTACGTACTCCCCGGCAAGCTCATAGTACGATGCTGCATTCTTCAGGATGTGCTCTTTCTGGGCCTCGGAGGTCTGCTTGATTATCTTGCCCGGAATACCGACAACAACGGAGCCTTCGGGGACTTCCATACCTTCGGTCACAACCGCACCGGCTCCTATCAGGGAACCCTTTCCCACCTTTGCGCCGTTGAGCACGATTGCGCCCATGCCCACGAGAACCTGGTCGCCAATGATGCACCCGTGGAGGATGGCCCCGTGGCCTACCGAGACGTCGTTTCCGATACAGACCGGAAACCCTTTGCTCGTATGGACCACACAATTGTCCTGGATATTGGACCGGTCCCCGATCACGATCCTGTCCCTGTCAGCCCGGATAACTGCCCCGAACCAGATTCCCACCCTGCTGCCGATGGTAACATCACCAATGACCGTGGCGTTTGCCGCCCTGAAAAACGGCACGCCGGAGACCTTTGTATCCATATGCATAATAACATAGGAAATTAAGAATCAAAGAGTATGAAGGTTATGGTCGGGGGAACGTTCGACCCGCTTCATGACGGGCACAAGCAGCTGCTCGGCCGGTCGTTCGAACTGGCAGGAGCCGGTGGCCAGGTCACTATCGGGCTCACCACGGACACTTTTGCGAGCCGGAAGGTTCACCCCATACGCACATTTTCCACGAGAAAAGCAGAACTCGTGATTTTTATTGAAAACAGCCGGTTTCCGGCCTCATGGCACATCGAGCCCCTGAGCGACCGGTACGGTCCTGCCATTGATGCGGATTTCGATGCGATCGTCGTCTCTGAGGAGACCCTTCCCGTTGCCGTGGAGATCAACAAGCTCCGAAGGCAGAAAGGGGCAAAAAAAGTGGACATTCACCAGATCAGCTGCGTGCTTGCCGACGATGGCCGCTGGATCTCCAGCACCCGGATCTTCCGGGGCGAGATTGATATCCACGGACACCTGCTGCACTAGCATTTTTCCTGTTTTTTTAGAACGGAACAGACCGCAACCGGCGGTAAAGAAAAAAAGAGATTATTTCCTGGTCACGCTCACCGCTGCAAAGAGTGCAACCGCAAGTGCCATGACGGTTACTGCCAGGGGCAGCGGTGACTTGGTTGGTGTCGGAGTTGCCTGGGTTGTCACGACCGTTGCTGCGGCAGTGGTCTGTGGCGTAGTTACCGGTGCCTTCGTTGTTACTGCGGCAGTAACTGCGGGCGCCTTTCCCGTCTTGAACATCGTGTCACTGCCGTAATCGTTGGTTGCGGTCAGGCGGACATCATATGCTCCTTCTGCCAGGTAGATGTGGCGCGGGTTCTGCTCGGATGAGGATGTTCCGTCACCGAAGTCCCAGGACCATTTTGTCGGGCTTCCGGTTGAGATGTCCTTGAACTGGACTATGAACGGGGCTTTTCCCTGCTGGCGGTCTGCAGTAAAGTCTGCCACCGGGGCAAGGGTTGTAACAATGTATTCTGCCTTGGATGTTGTGTCCGCTCCATTAACGTTCGATGCGGTCAGGGTCACGGTATAGATCCCGAGCTTTGAATAGGTGTGGCTGGGATTCTGTTCAGTGGAGGATGCCCCGTCGCCGAAGTCCCACTTCCATGCAGTCGGGCTTCCCGTTGAGTCATCTGCGAACTTAACGGTCATGGGCGTGCCACCGCGGGTCTTGTCTGCTGCAAAGTCTGCAAGCGGAAGGTTCAGGACCTTGATATATGCCTTCTTGGTCACCGTGTTGGTTACTGACGGGTTCGATGCCTTTAAGGTAACATCATAGACCCCGGTTGCACGGTATGTGTGGTCAGGCTTTGAACCGGTTCCAACGGTTCCGTCGCCAAACTCCCAGACCCAGTCCGTGGGGGAGTTCTTGGACAGGTCGGTAAAGGTAACAATCCTGCCAACCCCGACAGTAGTCTTGTCAGCAACGAAATCAACGGCCGCACCCTTGCCAACCGTGATGAGATCCTTCATGGTCTTGGTGTCAGTCCCAAAGGAGTTCTTTACGGTAAGGGTGACCGTGTAGATCCCTTCGCTGGTATAGGAGTGGGATGGATTCTGTTCAGTGGAGGTCTGTCCATCGCCGAAGTTCCATGACCAGGATGTCGGGTTGTTAACGGACTGGTCAATGAAATTCACCTTCATTGGTACATTATACTGTTCTGACGGTGCGAAGGTCGGGATGAAATCGGCTACCGGTCCCATGCCGATGTTGATATAGCTCTGTTTGGTTTCCGTATCCCTGCCATTGTCATTTTTGGCAGTCAACGTAACCGTGTAAACACCTTTTAACTGGTACACGTGGCTCGGGTTCTGGTCAGCGGAAGTTGCTGCATCCCCGAAATCCCAGGCCCAGGAGGTGGGTGAGCTGGTTGTTTTATCCGTGAACTTGATGGTCTCAAGCGGGTTGGCTGAGACGGGTGTCCCTGCGAAATCCACTACGGGAACTCCGCCGACATTCACGACCTGCTTTGAGGTACTCGTGGTAGTGTCACGGGTTACCGTGAGCTGGACATCAAATGCCCCGCCTTTGGTGAACATATGGCTGGGGTTCTGTTCCGTGGAGACCGCCCCATCACCGAAATCCCATTTCCAGGAGGTGGGATTACCATAGGAGAGATCCGTGAATTTCACTGCAAGGGGGGCTTTACCGTTATTCGGGTCTGCCAGGAATTTTGACTGGAGGCCGCCAATTGCCGTGATATACTTGGTCTTGGTGACATCCGAGATACCGTAATCGTTGGTTACGGTAAGGATGACATTGTAGACGCCGGGGTTACGGTACGAGTGGGCCGGGTTCTTCTCATTAGACGAGATCCCGTCGCCAAAATCCCACTGCCATTTAGTGACCTGTCCCTTGGTAAGGTCAGTGAATTTCACAATAAACGGGACGTTGCCGGATGTCGGGCTTGCGGTGAAGTCCGGTGCCGGTGCCATACCGATTGAAATGAAATCCTTCTTGATTGCGGTGCTGGTGCCGTATGCATTCTTGACCGTCAGGGTCACGCTGTACGTTCCCCGCTTGTTATACATGTGGCTGGGGTTCTGCTCCGTGGAGGTTGCTCCATCCCCGAAATCCCAGGAATAACTGAGTGGGGCCGATCCCAGGGAATTGTCCACGAAGTCCACCCGGGTCGGGATTGTGGAAAACGCGTAGTGTGCATCAAACTGTGCTACCGGACTCAGTCCTACGACGATATATCCCGTTTGTGTGGTATCCGCTGCCATTGCCCCGGGAAATGCCAGGGCCAGAAGGATTACCAATCCTGCTAACCAGAAAAGTGCTTTCGATCTCATAGTTTTCACCGTGAATCTCTATTTATGTTATGATATTTATTACCATCACTCAAGACGATTGGTGGTACTATGAATGATCAATATAGCGTATACAAGAAAACCTGCATTGCAGGATGGAATGACCAGTTGTCTGAGAAAAAGGATTGGGAAATCAGATGATATGACTTGTCAGGTCTTTGGTGATAACCCAGTCACAGTACTTGCAGTGCAGTCCTTTTGAGGTCACTTCGAACTTGCTTGTTATCGGTTCGTTTGTATTGGAGATGCACCCGGGGTTCGGGCACCGGACTATCCCCTCGATCAGGGTCGGGATCTCGACCCCTTTCTTCTCCCAGACCTTGAAATTCCGGATGATGTTGATCGTGGCGTGAGGGGAGATGAGGGCAATGCGGTTGACTTCTTCCTTGGAGAGCTCGCGGTTGGTGAGCTTGACGATATCCTTTCTCTCCATGTTCCGGCTTGGCACGTTCGTTGCAATGGAGAGGGCTTCCTGCGTTGCTCCGGTGATCCCGAGGATCTTGACCACGTTGAGGGCTTCCCCACCGTCGATGTGATCTATCACCGTACCGTTCTTGATCCTCCGCACCAGGAGACCTTCGTTCTCCACAGATTCGTTCGTTTTCATTGTAACACCTGGAGGAGCATTGCCATCCGCATGGGGACACCGTTCCTGGACTGCTCGAAGTATTTTGCGTGGGGGGAATTGTCCACCCTTGGATCGATCTCGTCCACCCGTGGCAGGGGGTGGAGGACAATCAGGTGCTTCCTGGCACCCTCAAGGAGTTCCGGTGTGATCCGGTTGCTTGAAGAGACGTTGAAATACGAGGCCGAATCCGGGAACCGCTCCCGCTGGATGCGGGTGACGTAGAGGACATCCACATCCGGGATAACCTCGCGGATGTCGTCATGTTCAATTATTTCCATTCCCCTGTCACGCAATTTCGCGGCAAGGGTTTGCGGGAGCTCAAGCCCGTTTGGCGAGACCGTGTGCAGCCGGGCATTGTAGAGGGAGAGCGCTGAAGCAAGGGAGTGGGCAGTCCGCCCGTACCGGAGGTCGCCGACAAGAGCTATGTCTATGCCATCTATGGGCATTGACTGGCGGATCGTATACAGGTCGAGGAGTGTCTGGGACGGGTGCTGGCCCGCACCATCCCCGGCATTGATGACCGGTACGGTGGAGAACTCCGCGGCAAGCCGTGCAGCTCCTTCCTTGGGATGCCGGATCACGATTGCATCCGCGTACCCGCTCACCACGCGGATCGTGTCGGCAAGGGTCTCTCCCTTTGCCATGGAACAGGCATCAACGCTCCCTACCGAGATGGATGTTCCCCCAAGGCGCGCTATCGCGGATTCAAAGCTCATCCGCGTCCGGGTGCTGGGTTCGAAAAAGAGGACGGCAAGGATCTTGCCTGCAAGTGCATCCGGATCAAACTTTTTCTTGTCTATCTGGCCTGCATGATCCAGCAGGCGGTCAATCCCGTCACGGTCAAAATCGCCGATGGAAATGATGTGCTGCGTTCCCACTCCTCCCTGATTCTGTGTACAGGATCTGTTGTTTTTCCTGCCGTAATTATCTATCCTTGCCCCGGGTCGGCATGTATGCCTGGGAGAAAATAATACGGTGTCCCCATTGAGGTACATGCAGGAATGATATTATTGGATGGTCACGCACAATTTTATACAATTCATCCGAAGTGGTGAGAATACTCGTGGACACCATACCCATTGCACGGCCGGTGATAGGCCAGGAAGAGATATTGGCGGTAACCGAAGTCCTCGAATCCGGGATGCTTGCCGCTGGTGAACGTGTTGCCCTGTTTGAACAGAAGTTTGGCGATTACTGCGGGACAACGCACGCGATTGCTCTCAATAACGGCACTGCTGCCCTCCATGCGGCCCTGCTTGCCATCGACATTGGTCCCGGTGACGAGGTTATCGTGCCCTCGTTCTCGTTCATTGCAACGGCAACCGCGGTCTCGATGTGCGGGGCAAAACCCGTTTTTGTGGATGTTGACGAACAGTATTTCATGATCGATCCCGCCCGGATCGAGGAGCGGATTACCGAAAGGACCCGGGCCGTGATCGGGGTCCACCTGTTCGGCCAGCCCTTCGATGTCGATGCCGTGAAAAAAGTCTGTGATTCGCGCAACTTAAAACTCATCGAGGATGCAGCCCAGGCCCATGGCGCGACCTGCAACAATGCAAAAGTGGGGGGGCTTGGGAACCTTGGCTGTTTCTCATTCTATGCAACGAAGAACATGAGCACCGGTGAAGGCGGGATGGTCACAACCAATGACCGGGCACTTGCCGACCGGTTGCGCCTGATTATCAACCATGGCCAGAAAGAGAAATATCTTCACACCCGGCTTGGCTACAATTACCGGATGACGGACATGGCCGCGGCTCTCGGTATTGTCCAGTTAAAAAAGCTTGACAAGTTCAATCTCCGCCGGAGAAAGAATGCCGAGTACTACAATACCAACCTCACCGCAAAAGGGCTGGTCCTCCCGAAAGTCATGCCCGGCAACAATCCCGTATACCACCAGTACGTTGTCCGGCTCACGGAAGAGTTTCCCATGAAACGGGATGAATTCCAGGGCTACCTGAAGACCAAGGGAATTGGTTCTGCTGTGCACTACCCGATCCCGATTCACCGCCAGCCAATGTACGATACGGCAACCGGTCCCGATCCCTGTCCGGTCTCGACCAAACTTTCGGCATCTGTCCTGAGCCTGCCGGTCCACCCGCTGCTTGACCAGAAACAGCTGGCCTACATCTGCGATACCATCAACAAGGTGAGATGAATGGATGTCGGGGTCATCGGCACCGGCATGATGGGAAGGAACCATGTCCGCGTCTATTCCGAGCTCAAGAGCGTGGGATCGGTCGGGGTATATGACCTCAATTCTGCTGCAGCAGAGGAGATCGCACACCAGCACGGTGCAACCGCGTTCCCGTCGATGGATGCCTTCCTTGATGCCTGCGATGCGGTGAGCGTCTGCGTTCCCACCCAGTTCCACGGAGGTGTGGTCCGGCAGGTCTTCGATGCAGGATTATCCGTGCTCATCGAGAAGCCCATCTGTGCAACTTCTGCTGAAGCAACTGCTCTCCTCACGCATCTCCCGCCCGGAATCACAGTCGGTGTCGGGCATATAGAACGGTTCAACCCGATCGTCGAGGAGATCCGGAAGATCGTGGACACGCCACTCTATGTCGAGATGAAACGGCATAACCCTGCATCGGCGAGGGTGACCGGCAGCACGGTGGTTGAGGACCTGATGATCCATGATATCGATCTGCTCATAAGCCTGTTCGGGAAACCGGACACGATTCACAGCGCAGGGAACGCGGATGTCTGCAGCGTCCTTGCAACGTGCGGGACCATGCCCGTTGCCCTGTCGGCCAGCCGCAAATCCTCAAAGAAGATCCGGATGATCTACATTGAAGAGGAAGAGTTCACGGTCGAAGGCGACTTCATGACACAGGAGATCACCATCTACCGCAAGCCCGGGCAGTACCAGTTCGAGGCGGAGCGGTACGTGCAGGAGAATATCATCGAGAAAGTGATGGTCAACAAGCTCGAGCCCCTGAAACGCGAACTTTCCACCTTTGTTGAATGCGTCCGCGAAAGAAAACCGTTCCCGGTCACTCCTGAACAGGGCATGGAAAACCTGCGGGTGTGCGAGACCATCTTATCAGGGCTATAACCGGGGGAGTCCGGAGATTTTCATGCTTGCAGATCAGATCAGGAAACGCGGGCCGATCAAGAAGATCGGCGTTATCGGTATGGGCTATGTCGGGATACCGGCAGCAGCATTGTTTGCAGATGCACCGGTCTTTGACCGGGTCTTTGGGTTCCAGCGCGATTCGCCGTCATCCGGCTACAAGATCGCGATGTTGAACCGGGGGGAGAGCCCGCTGAAAGGCGAGGAGCCGGGTCTTGAAGAGCTCCTTGCAAAAGTCACTGCCTCGGGAAAATTCTCCTGCACGTCGGACTTCTCGAAGATCCGGGAGCTGGACGCGGTCACGCTCTCGATCCAGACCCCATTTCTGAACAAGGAAGATCTCCTGCCTGACTTTTCGGCATTAGTGGAGGGGATCCGGAACGTGGGGAAGTACCTCACACCCGGTATGCTTGTCGTGCTCGAATCCACGATCACACCGGGAACAACAACCGGCCTTGCCCGGGAGATCCTTGAAGAGGGATCGGGCCTTGAGGCAGGTGTTGATTTTGCTCTTGCACACGCTCCCGAGCGGGTAATGGTGGGCCGGCTGCTCCAGAATATCCGGGAGCATGACCGGATTGTCGGGGGTATCGATGACATCAGCACGGCCCGGGCGGCCGAGCTCTACTCCCCGGTTCTTACCCAGGGAAAGGTCATCCCGATGTCATCCACCGCAGCGGAAGTGACCAAGACTGCCGAGAACACGTTCCGGGATCTCCAGATTGCGGCCATCAACGAGCTGGCGCTCTACTGCGAGGCTATGGGAATCAATGTCTACGATGTCCGGACCGGTGTCGACAGCCTCAAGGGGGAGGGAATCACGCGGGCCTTGCTCTGGCCCGGGGCCGGAGTTGGCGGTCACTGCCTGACGAAGGACACCTATCACCTTGAACGCGGGGTGCAGGTGCTGGGGCCCGGCCGGCTCGATTACCCGCAGGGTGAACCGTCCCTCTACGTACTTGCCCGGCGGATCAACGACTTTATGCCCACCCACATGTTCCGGCTCACGAAGGAAGCGCTCGAACGGGCGGAACGGCCCCTGAAAGGTGCGAAGATCGCCCTCCTGGGCTGGGCGTTCCTTTCGAACTCCGACGATACCCGGAATACGCCCTCGGAACCCTACCGCGACCTCCTTGTCAAGGAAGGTGCAATTGTCAGCATCCACGATCCCTATGTTGCCGAGTATCCCGGCCTGACGTTCGAGCCGTTCGTGGAAGGTGCGGTCCGCGATGCCGATGCCATCGTGATCTTCGCGGGCCACAATCTTTACCGTGGCCTGGATGCACCTTATCTCCGGAACCTGACCGGGAAGAAGCACCCGGTAATTGTTGACGGGCGTAATATGGTTGATCCCGAGATCTATATCCGGGCCGGGTTCATCTACAAGGGAATAGGCCGGGGCGACAGGAACTCGCACACGATAGTGGAATAACCTGCGATAAATCCTGCCCCGATGAATTTTTCTAACAAGCATTTTTTTCAAAAGCGTTCCGGCCCGGAAAAACCCGGTCCTGTGATAGTTCACAAACCGGGGGATTGGAAGGGGTGGTACGATAGAATGCACAGGATTCTGAAATGAAACCCTCATTTTTCGGGAGCGTCCCGGACCTCAAAAGTCATGCGATACAAATCCCTCTAAAATGGCTCCGTTTGGCGATTGGAGCCCGATTTGTAAAACCGGGTTTCTGGAGGGTCGCATTTTTTTGCGAATTACAGCACACTGTTTTTGAAAAACGGCTATATCATCACTATTTTGCGCATCGGGATGTATTTCAGCCTCCAAAAACGGCCTTTTTAGTCCCTTTCCAGCGCACGTACGGTTCTTTTTCCGGACGGGTGGTCGCCCGGTGAAATGGCGGGGGGTTGATCCGGACCTGATTTTTTCGTACCCGAATCATTGCCAACCGGGATTATGCAAAGGATCGGACAAAACGTCCCAATCAACGCTGAACTGCATCGGTAATTTAATCAAACCGTGATCCGTATAACCTTAAAACGGAGATCGACTGAAATATGCTGTCCCCGGGGCTGCAACGAAAACTGCTGCTGTTATGCATCTTCTGCATAGGTATAGGACTCTGCATTACTCCCTGCCAGGCGGGTGTCCGGTATATCTCCGGTGGGCCCGATCTTTTTGTCTCGCTTGATTCCACCAATCAGCTTATCCCGGGGACTACCGCTGAACTGCCTGTTGTGATCGAGAACAAAGGCAAGAACACGATGGAACTGTACAATGCCTACACCCTCCAGCCGGATTACCTCCCGTCAACAGCAAAATTTGCAACCATCCGGCTTGTCCCGGGGGATGCTCCGATCAAGGTCAAATCAAATCCCCAGATTGTAGGGGACATCGCGTCCGGCTCACTCGTACCTGCAGCATTTGTTGTCGAGATCCCGCAGGATGCCAAAGCCGGAAAATACACGATGGAGGCGATCATCAGCTATCAGTATGTTCCGCAGGTGGAACAGCAGACAACTGCCGATATAGAATATTATTTCAAGGACGCAAAAACCACCCGTCCCGTTGAAGTTGTGGTACGGCCGATGGTTGTTCTCGCGGTAGATTCCGTCCGGAGCAACAACCTCCCGGCCGGTGGTGAAGGGTTTATCACCTTCACCATCCGGAATACCGGCCAGGACACGGGTAACCGCACGTCAGTCTATCTCATGCCGGAAGGCGCAAGCCCCGTTATTCCTTACAGCAATGGGATTTATGTCGGGAATCTCCCCCCGGGTGGAACGGTTCAGCCCCGGTTCAAGGTTGCGATCTCGGACAATGCCGACCCTTCGCAGAACTACCCGGTCTCCCTGTATGCGGTCTATCGCGATTACGAGGGCAACACTGCCACATCTCCCCCTGTAAGCGCCGGTGTTAAATTCGGGAAGAAAGTGACCTTCAAACGAACCAGCTCACCTTCGGTCATCAATCCGGGAAAGACCGGTATCGTCCATGTCACCTATAAAAATACCGGGGATGCAACGGTCTATAATGCGCAGGCCCGCATCAGTGTCATCGACCCGTTCTCCAGCGATGATGACACCGCATATCTCGGCGACCTGAAACCGGGACAGTCCGCAGATGCATTATTCAGTGTCCAGACAACTGCCGGAGCAACGATCAAGACCTACTCGGTTGCCTCTGAAATCCAATATACCGATGCTGCCAATACGGCATTTACTTCTGACAATATTCCGGTGCTCATCGAAGTGCAGCCGGCTTCCGGTCCATGGGTTATTGTCATGGTTCTGCTCATCCTCGCTATATTGGGAGGGGCATACTTCTGGTTCCGGAACAAGAAAGCGGCAGATCAGAAGTGACAGTCCCATGATCCGCTTCCTCCCCCGTTATGAGGTGCGCTCTCCGGGTGCACCTGCACGTGTGCTCGGGTGCCTTATAATCGCCCTTGTCCTGTGCTGCCCTCCCTGTCTTGCAGCGGGATGGACCTATCTGGATTCCGGGGTCCAGCCGGTCCTTTCTGCCCATGCGGAAGGCGAAACCCGGTATTATCCCGGGGATTCGTTTGCAATGACGGTTATCCTGACCAACAAGGGAAAGGATACCAGCATGCAGGTGGCTCCAATGATGTCTCCGGGAATCTATGACCCAAGTACTGCGCTCGGTGTCACGGTCCGGCCCCGGGCCGCCGATGCCCCGGTCACCCTCAAAAGCCTGCCAACCGTTGCCGGAGATATCGGTTCCTGGGATCAGGTCCCGGTGACAATCCGGGGCACTGTTCACCAGAATGCATCCCCTGGCATTTACGTAATCCCCCTTGAGGTGACCTGCCAGTACGTATATGCTATCCCCATGATCGGCTCTGATTTTGGCTCGGTGGATATGCTCTATCGCGAGAAAGTGCAGACCCTGCCGGTTACGTTCCATATCCAGAGCGAGGTTCGTCCTGCAATTATCCATGAGAGTGCCATGAACCTGGTGCCTGGAACGCAGGGCTACCTGACCGCAGATGTCAAAAACATCGGTTATGCCACCGGCAGTGAAATGACGTTCTTTATCATTCCTTATGATAATGCCACGTTCCAGATGGTGGACCAGAGCGTGTATCTCGGGAGGTTCGGCCCCGGGGATGTTGCCCCGGTCCGGGCCCGTATTGCGGTCAAGGAGCATACCGGAGCCGGCTCATACCCGGCGGTTCTTGTGGGTCAGTACCGTGACGCAGACGGGGTTTCCCGTACAACCCCGTCGGTTCCCCTTGGTATCCCGGTTGCAAAGGGAGCGGTTATTGAAGCGGTGACCAGGAACCTGACTATCGGCCCCGGAGGAAAACAGACAATCGCGGTTTCGTATACGAATACCGGGGATACAACAGCGCGGGATGCAACGGTCCGGATTATCGGGAGCCAGGTGCTCGTGCCGGTTACGGATACCGCTTCTCTTGGGAACCTTGGCCCGCATGAAACCCGGACTGCGTACTACCTCCTTTCGGCAGATTCCGCTATTGTGGGAAAACGATACGTCATTGATACCGAAGTAAAATACCGGGACACCCTGGATGCCCTGATGTTATCCGATAAGATGAGTTTCGGAGTGGATGTCGTGAATCCCACGGGTCTTGCAGCAATTACCTCGAACCCGGCCCTCCTCATCATTATTGCCGGGATACTTGCGATTCTTGCCTATGCGGTCTGGACGCTGCGCCGGAAAAAGGGATAGTAGTGCGGGAACGAATTCTCCGTTTCTTCATTCGGTCGTATTCCCGAAACAGATCCCTCGTTTTATGGATTTCTTCTCCATCCTCCGGCCGAAAACCGGTCCGGGAATTCCCACTTTAAAAAGAATTCTCCTTGTAAATGCGGTCCGGGTAGTACTGTTGCACCAGAGCCCTCGTGATCCTCCTCTAATCGGAGGTGCTGGTCTTGCTATGATTCCCGACAAGTGCCAGTGTGGCCGGCATAATGACGATTGCACCTGCCAGGGAGAAGACGACAACAATCACGGTTGCAAGACCAAAACCCGAGAGCACGGGAAATGTGGAGAGCAGCAGTGCGGCAAACCCGGCCGCAGTCACAAGGCCTGATACCGAGACTGCCGAGCCGATCTTCCGCACCGCTTCCCGGATTGCTTCGACGTGATCCCCTGTTTTTTTACGCTCTTCTAAGTATCGTTCCATGACGAGGATGGTGTATTCCGATCCAACCCCGATGGTCATGGAGCCGAGAACGGCGGTCATGATGCTGTATTCCTGCCCGAGGGCGATCATGGCAAGCGGGTTCCAGCCAATGACACAGATGAGCGGGACAAGCGGCGTCAGCGCAACACCCTTGCGGTAGACAAGGACCAGGAAGATGAATATCAGGACAAACCCGATGAAGGTCATACGGTCCTTGTTGAGCACGATCTGGTCGGTCAGGATCGTATAGAGCGTAAAGTCGCCGGTCGGAACGACCTCCGCTCCCGGCGGGGGTTCAAGCCATGCGATATCCTTGACGATATTATCTGAAAGGGCCCGCTGTTCATTGATGGTCATCGAAATGGTACTGATGGTGATGACCGAGGTTGTATCGTCAAGCTGGTACAGCTGGAGCTGGTCGGGCGGGATGGTCTTGAGCACCCGGTCGAGATCAACCTGGTTTACGGGAATCACGCCGTTATTGTAGGACCGGACAAGGGTCGAGATGCTGGAAATACCGGAAATCTGAGGGTAATTACCCGTCAGATCGGTACACAGCCGGTCGGTCCACCTGACACCCTGCACCGTTTTCGTATCAATCCCCCGGAGGTAGAGCGGGAGCGGCGTAAAGGATGCCCCCACGGACTGGACTTCATCGGCAACCAGTTGTGCCGGCAGGTCAGCAGGTCCGATCGATTTTTCTGCAGCATTGACCGGGATGCCTTTATCCAGGACAATGCCGACCGATGCTATGACTACTGCTACCAGTACTACCGGGGCGGCAATCCTGACCACCCGGTATGCCACCCCGGACAGCCCGTTCTCGTACGCGGTTGCGAGCCGTTCGGTGATCGATCTGCCGGATGGTTTTGGTTCATATTGGAGCAGGAGGGCAAATGCTCCGAACCCGAAGAGGGAGGTGAGATAGCAGCAGATGATCCCGAGAATGGATACCGTGGCAAAGGTCTGGATCATCGGAATCGGCGTGATATACATGGCAACAAACCCGAGCGAGGTTGCGCCGAGGGCAATGAGTACAGCGGGCCCGGTCCGGATTATCGTTTCGGTGAGGGCAGACGGAGCATCGCGCTGCCTGCGCTCATCGTCAAACCGCGAGTGGAACTGGACCGCGTAATCGATCCCAAGACCGAGGAGGATGGGGAATGCCGCAACAGCCCCGTCGTTTGCCGGTATCTGCAGGATCCCCATGATGCCGAAGGTATAAAACAGGCCGAACGTGAGGAGGACGATCGGGAGAATCCAGAACCGGATTTTCGAGTAGAGAAGTGCCAGCACGATGAGCATGAACGCCATAGATGCCAGGATAAGGACGCTGAAATTTGCCATCATGGCATCCTGCAGCTGGATATTATAGGGCGTGTTGCCGGTCAGTTCGATGGATACGCCCGGCGGGAGGGTGGCCTGCCGGATCGCGCTGACAACAAACGGTTCGATATTCTGCGAGGCATCCGTAGACACCCCCTGGTCGATGAACACATAGGCGAGGGCCGTCTCCTTGTCAGGAACGAACTGCTCCTGCGTTGCCACGGGCAGGCTGGTAATGATTTTCTGGATCTCTGCCCGGGAGGAGGGGATTGATCCTCCATGGTTCTCAGCAACAATATCCGCTATAGACTCCGTGGAGCTGACCTGGTTTATCCGTCCGATCTGTTTTTCCAGGAGAAGAAGGCGATTTAAGAGTTCAGGATCCGTTGGATCGGAAGCTTTGATGAGCAGGATGTAGGTATCCTGCCCATAGCGGTTGTTATACAGGTCATAGACAACCCCGGAGGGAGACTGTTTGTCCATGAAGGCGTCGGATTCTGTCTGGGACGGGATCGTTGTCATGAAGCCGACAGCAATGATGGCAAGAACCATCATCACTGCCAGGATAACTTTCGGGTAGCGGTTGACTACAACGGCAATGCCGCCATACAGGTCCTCAATGTTCATGCCCGGCTGCTCCCCTGGAATAAGATACCTCTTGAGAGATCGTTAGTTATTTGTTCTTATTTGTTCCTGAAGGACAGATATGGTTGCAGTCCCGAAGAACCAACCTGTCCCCCAGGATCACTCCGGGGAAATTGCGCTCTCCTCCGGTTTCCAGCCCGGTTTTCTCAGCCGGTAGATGATCAGCGGGATGGCCACTACGATAAGGAGCCCCGCAATCATGAAGAGTACATAGTGCAATGAAGAAAATGACGAAAAGGATATCTGGCTTGGTGGGATGAGGGCCAGGATAAACAGGAAGACCATTGCTGCAAAACCCCCGCCGGCCACCAGCCAGATCCCTGCTTTTCCGCCGGGAATGACAAATGAACGGGGGACTTCGGAATGGTTATACCGGAGTTTTATCGCTGCGGCATACATGAAGAAATACATCACGATATACACGATCGTTGTCAGCGCGAGGAGAATCCAGTAGGAACTGTTGACCCCCCCGGGAAGGATTGCGTATACCCCAACCCAGAACGTGAAGAAAACACCCTGGAGGATCATCATGTTCACCGGAATCCCTTCGGCATTGGTCTTTTGCAGTACCGGCGGGAGGTTCCCGTCTCTCGCAGTCGATACGAGCCCTCTCACCGGGCCAAGGATCCAGGTCGAGGCTTCACCGATGGAACCCAGCACGATCAGGAGTGCAATGAGGGGAAGAAGCCATGGGACACCGGCGAAAATGATCTCGAATGCCTGCATGATGCCGGTAAGGATATCCAGGTTGCCGGCAGGCACCAGGAGTGCGACAACGAGCGATCCGGCAATACTCACGACGGCCATTACCATGCCGACGATAAGGATTGCAAGGGGATAATTCCTTTTTACATTTTTAACTTCGTTTGCATGTGCGGCTGTCATCTCTATGCCGATAAAGAGAAATACGAACGTCAGCAGGAGAACGATGCTGCTCATGTTGGTGAAATCCGGCATCAGGTCGCTTACTGTCGGGTGAAGGGTGATCTGGACGGGATTGCCTGCAGATATGTACTGGATACCCCCCACGATCAGGATAGCCGCGGGAATCAGCATACCAATAACGAGGAATGACCAGCTGATGCGGGTGTAAGTCTTGAGCCCCCGGAAATTCAGGAATGTCATGCCCCACCAGATAACAACACTGATTATGAACTGGTACATCTTGTTGTCGGCAACCTGGGGGATGAACGCGTAAGCAAAGGTTGCAGCGATAAAGGTCAGGGCAGCGACAAAACCAATCGTCATCTGGAACCATTGCAGCCAGACCGCAACAAACCCCCAGTGCTGGCCAAACGCCTCTTTGACCCAGACATAGACCCCGCCGGTCTGCGGCCAGCCGGTCGCGAGCTCGGCTGATACAAGGGATGCGGGGATGAGATAGAGGAGGATGGCAAGCAGGCAAAAGGCGATCAGCTGCCACTGGGTCTCGGCCATGTTGGGATATTTGCGGATATTGAACAGGGCCGCAAGAGTCAGAAGGGTAAATACCGCAAGCCCCATCCGGAAGGCCGATCTCTTTTCTTCATCCATGTAGTAAGCTAACCTCCTCTCCTCCGATGACTCCTGCTATGCCCCGGTATTAACCCATTCCGGGTTACTTCTCGTTTTCTATTGCCTGTTCTATCTTCTTTTTCATGATCTCAAGGTACTGCTCCCATGCAACCGGAATATGTGCCGAATGGGAGAGGAACGGGTTGAGGATACAGATCCGCAGGACATACACCGATTTGACCCGGTTCCATTCCTTCTCCGAAATGCCCAGCCGCTTGACAAATGCCTTGGGGGCAACGCCATAATCGGCATCGCTTAAGGCAGTTTTGGAGGTGATCCAGTCATTCTTGTACACCGGGCCGCTGATGTAGGAGGATTCATTGTAAATGGCTTCATTGAGATCGTTCATCTTGTCGAGATTTGTATTTCCCTTCTCGTTGAACGCCATGCAGACGATATTGAAATCCGGTGTTCCCACGAGCGGTTCTACGATGAACTCCCTTCCCTTGACTTTCAGGCTTTTTGTTTTCTGGAGTGCCTGGGTGAACATCTGTGCCCCCTCAATACTCCGTCCGATGATCTGGCCGTACCCGGTGATATTTAAGGGAATGACCCGGTGGCTGGCCCAGACTGCCGCGGCAGTTGCACCGGCTTTTGAACCTTCCATGATGTAACTCCCAAGAAGCGTGGGGGCGTTCTCACCGGATTCGAAGACATAGGCTGCAAAGTAGGAGATAAGGTCGAGGATACGCCGGTCCCTGATTGCAATGCCTCCTGCTGCATACGGGACATATCCCATCTTGTGGGGATCTATCGTGATAGAATCCGCTTTTCCCATTGCTTTGTAGGAGTCATAGATCAACTTGCTCGGGTAGGTGTGGTCATGGATAAATATCTTGTCGGATTTCAGGCGCTTTTTGAGCTCATCGTATTCCATGAACCTGCTGTTTTCATCGAGATAGAGTGCACGGGAATAGCCGCCATAGGCTGCATCGATGTGGAAGTAGAAGGAGATCCCTTTCTTCTCGTAATCGTCCCGGAGTTTTACAATCCGTGCAATCTCGTCAACCGATCCCTCTTCCGTTGTTCCCACAACCGCAACAACAGCGATTACCGGGATCTTCTTTGCAACGTGGTCATCGATGGTCTTTTTCAGGACATCCAGGTCCATGTGGAAGTTATCGCCAACCTGGATCTCGATCAAGTTTTTGTTCCCTATACCAAGGACATCGGCCCCTTTGACCCAGGAGTAATGTTTGGACTGGGGAACGAGGACAACCCCGAGCGTTCCCTTCCCGACCCCGGTGCCCCGGACGGTCTCGTTCCTGACGGCATCGAAACACCCGGCTTTTCGTACCTTATCTACAAGATCAAGGATTTTTCCCGTGGGCATATTCTGGAGCTGCCAGTCGTCCATCCCTTTGACCAGTTCGGGTTTCACTTTTTTTACCGCAAGAGGGAACGATTTGATGTTCCGGGCCATCCAGAGTCCCTCATAGTTGGCAATAGTACCATCGGTGGTGATATGTCCCCAGGAGGTTTCCGGGTCAAGCCCGAGCATGGTTGCCATGTCTTTTCCCGCTTCGATCTCAAGGACCGTGGTCACGGGAGAAGCCTCATAGGCACAGTTGTTCGGGTTGTAGAGGATGGTGGCCATGTACGCAAGGTTTGCAACCATGAGGGTGTCGCTGTTCATATGCCCGAGGTAACGGGCCGAAAACCAGGGCATGGAATCTTCCTTGAGTTTTGCGGAAAGACTGAGCAGGACTTCCGAAGTCCGGTCAAGGGTTGCCTGGAAGTGCTCGCTGCGCATCTCTGAAGCGGATGTCACGTTAGGGTCTTCCGGGTGGAAGTCCCTGCGCCAGTGGAGGTGCTCATCCATGAGGAAGGAGAGCATGTTCTTGAAATAGTCCCGGTTCTCTGACCGGGGGCCGAGGAACAGGGCCTTTACGTCAACATCCTCTGCTTTTGCCTGCGTGCTCTTGGTTGGTTTTTTTATTGCTTTTTTTGTTTTCTCAGCCATAATCGGATCACCATTGTTCATGATTATTCAGTTGTCTCTTCAGCAGTTTTTCCAATCTTCCATGCCGGTTTCTTGAATGCGTAGATGATTAAGGGAATGACTGCTACAAGGATCGTTCCTACAACCATGAAGGTCACAAAGCTGCTTCCCTCTTTGATCTGGGTAGGCGGGAGCATGGCCAGGATGAACAGGAGGGCCATCATGAGGAACCCGAAGCCGGCAACTATCCACATGCCGGCTTTTCCTCCGGGAATCGTAAATGCCCGCTTGACTTCGGGTTGGGAGTACCGGAGTTTGATTGCTGCTGCATACATCAGGAAATACATGACGATGTACACGGTCGTGGTCAGGGCAAAGAGCATCCAGAATGAACTGTTCACGCCACCGGGCAGGAGGACATAGACTGCGCCCCAGAACGTGATGAGGATGCCCTGGAGGATCAGCATGTTGACCGGGATACCGTTCTTGTTGGTTTTCTGCAGGACCGGGGGAAGCGTTCCCTCAGACGCGGTGGCAAAAAGACCCCGTACCGGTCCAAGGATCCAGGTCGAGACCTGCCCGATTGCCCCGATTGCGATGAGCAGGGCAAAGAGCATGGTCAGCCACGAGAGGTGAATGCTCGCAAAGATGACATTGAAGGACTGCATGATACCGGCAAGCAGGTTGAGGTTGTTGACCGGGACGAGCATGGCGACAATGAGTGCCCCTATGATGCTCACGACCGCCATGACAACGCCCACGATGAGAATGCCGAGCGGATAGTTCTTCTGGACATCCCTGATCTCTTTTGCATGCGTTGCCGTCATCTCGATGCCGATGAAGACGAACACGAAGGTGACTAGGAGAACAAGATTCGACGCTGAAGATAAATCGGGCATAAAGTCGCTGACTGCGGGGTGCATCGTGAGCTGGACCGGGTTACCTGCAAGGATATACCACAATCCCCCGATGATCAGGACTGCTGCCGGGATGAATGTCCCGAGCACCACCGACCAGGAACTGATCCGTGCATATTCCTTGAGCCCCCGGAAGTTGAGGAACGTGAGGCCCCACCAGATCACGACAATTACGATGAACAGGTACAGCTTGTTGTTCGCGAGATCCGGATTGAAGAGAAAGGAGAATGTTGCGGCAATGAACGTCAGAATACTGATGAACCCGATGGTCATCTGGAACCACTGCAGCCAGACAGCGGTAAAACCCCATCTCTCACCGAATGCTTCCTTAACCCAGACATAGACCCCGCCTTCCTGGGGCCACCCGGTTGCAAGCTCGGCAGACACGAGGGATGCGGGGATAAGGTAGATAACGATTGCGAGAAGGCAGAAGATGATCGACTGCCATCCGACTTCGCCCTGGGTCGGAAATGTCCGTATGCTCATCAGGGCTGCTGCCGTGATGAGAACGAATGCGACGAGCGACAGTTTGAATCCATTACCCGTGTTTTCAGCCATTTCAATCACACTTTTTGAAAATGTAGTATAAAAGTAATTATAGTTACCGAATAAGATAGACGGTAATTGATGAGGGGATGGCCGGGAAAAAGAAATGGCCGATCAATATGTGGTTGTTAAAAAATCCCGATTGAAAACCCCATCTCCCTCACATCACGTTTTTTCAAAGGGGTTCTGTGTGTGACCTGCCATGCTGATGGTTTTTCGTCATGCTTTTGAACGTTATCGCACTATTCAGGGAGGCCCTGGAACGTGCGGGACAGGTGCAATCTGATCGATGCGCCTGCATACGTGCCGGGGTTTTCTCTACAAGGGCACCGGGCATGGCGACAAGAACTCGTGCGTGATGATGGAATAACCTGCGATAACCCCCAGCCCGACATTTTATTGCAATCAAAATTTTCGGACGTTTTCCACCCGGAAAAACCCGGTCCTGTGATAGTTCACAAACCGGGGGGTTGGAAGGAATGGAACGAATGAATGCACAGGACTCCGAAAGGAACCCCCCATGTGGGAGCGTGCCGGGCATCAAAACCCATACGGAATGATCTCCTCTAAAAATGCTCCTTTTGGCAATCGGAGCCCGATTTGCAAAACCGGTTTTTCGGAGGGTTGCATTCTTTTGCGAATTGCAGCACACCGATTTTGAAAACTGTCCAAATCATCGTTATTTTGCGCATTTGATGGGCATTTCAGCCCCCAAAAACGGCCTTTTTAGTCCCGTTCCAGTGCACGATCTGTTCTTTTTCCGGACGGGGGGTCGCCCGGTAAAATTGCGGGGGGTTTGATCCAGACTCACCGGTTTACCACACCCGGCTTTCATGCAGACTACGGGTTCGATCATTATTGACGTTGTGGCGATCGTGATTCTGGGTGTGGGAATCGTGTTCGCCCGCCGCTGGTGAATACGAAGGCAGAACCCGGCCCTGTACCATGACTTGGATTAAATTCTCACTTTTTTACGCAGATGATGGTTTCTGGAAGAAAAATTCATGATCTGCGTTGTAACTGGAACCCGGGTGTGTTACCATCATCATTGATATCCGGAAAAATCTACCACATGTCCATCGTATGCATCAATAGAAATCATCCCCCCTTCATGAGTTCCCATAACTATTCTGTGAACATGAAAAGACCAAACCATTTCCTGGTTCCCATCCATATCCTTCCAGGTTTTTTGTCCAAGTGGGACTATCTCGGCGGGTTGGAGATCCCGTAGTCCAATCTTCAGAAAAAATGCATCTGCATATTTCCATGCCTGATCTTCCGTCAATGCAGATGATCGGTTGGATCCAAAGGATAGTGTCCCGTAAAAATGGGGAGTGAGTGTAGTCACGACAGTGACGGGAGTTATTGTCTGGTTTTGCGTCGGGGAGACTGATGTCGGCGGTTGTTGTGGAGTGGACAGAGCGTTATGAGTCTCCGGGCGAGTGTTTGCTGAAATATTAATTGCATTCGGTTGCGGAGTTCCGATGCAGCCGCTGGTACCAAGAATGAGTCCAATGATGACTGAAAAAAATACTTTCCGGATTATTACATCATTCCGATCCATTATTTCCCCTTATCCGAATTTAATATACCGGACAATCTGCCCATTATGTGCATCAACAATGATCTGCCCGCCATAAAAATTTGGATTACTCGTGTCTTGTTTGATTTCAAACTGCCATGCGAGATGTTGGGTGTTATTATCATCAATCGCGATGACCAACCCAAGATTTTTCCTTTGAGTCACGCCAATGGCTCTAATACCCATGCCTTCAAAATATTTTTTCACCTTTTCCCAAGCTTGTTCTTCCGATTGATCGGGATTCAGGTTGAGATTTGCATCTCGGGGAATGTACCATTCATGATAGGATTTGACTTTCCCGTCACGTGCATCAAGAGTAACATCAATTTGATTAAATCCAGCAATCTCTTTAGAATCAGTTGATGATTCATTTGGAAGAACAAAATATTGCCTCCACGAATATACGAATCCACTGTCTTTTGCTATCTGACTAATCGTTTTAATCACTTTGTTTGTTTCATTTTCCCAGAATTCAGGACATTTTTCTTTGGCATATGATTCCGCTATCATTAATCCCGAATTGATATTGATTGTCTCGTTCTTGATCTTTAATCCTGTGTCATATGATGACATGGACTGTACTCTGCGAGTGACATTATTTACCTTGAATGAATAATTTCCGGATTCAAATTCATACAAATCCGCATACGAGTAATTCCTGATGCCGGTAAACGTGAGGTTTATTTCGGGTGATCTGGTAAAATTACGGATAATATTTTCAGCCTGAATAGTGAATGGGGTTGTTCCAGATGTTTGGTTTAACGTCGTCGATATAGTGGAAAAGGTTGTTTTTTGTTGATAGTCGAGATGTTCATTGTTAACAATACACCCTGAAATCATGGTGATTACGATGATTAATAAAAAAAGAAAAATTTTTGATGGTTTTCCAGTAAAATTCATGTAACATTCTCCGCTTATCCGAATTTAATATACCGGACAATCTGCCCATTATGCGCATCAACAATGATCTGCCCGCCATAAAAATTTGGATTCATCATGTCTTGTTTGATTTCAAACTGCCATGCGAGATGTTGGATGTTATTATCATCAATAGCGATGACTAACCCAAGATTTTTCCTTTGGGTCACGCCAATGGCTCTAATTCCCGTGTCTTCTAAATATTTTTTCACCTTTTCCCAAGCTTGTTCTTCCGATTGATCGGGATTCAGGTTGAGATTTGCATCCCTGGGAATGTACCATTCATGATAGGATTTGACTTTCCCGTCATGTGCATCAAGAGTAACATCAATTTGATTAAATCCAGCAATCTCTTTAGAATCAGTTAATGATTCATTTGGAAGAACAAAATATTGCCTCCACGAATATACGAATCCACTGTCTTTTGCTATCTGACTAATCTTTTTAATCACTTTGTTTGTTTCATTTTCCCAGAATTCAGGACATTTTTCTTTGGCATAACTATCAGCGATTAACAATCCCTGATTAATGCTGATAATATTATTTCCCGTGGAGGGTTCGATCACATTTGTATATTGAGATTGTATCCTTCCCGTATTACGGTTGACATTATAGGTAACATTGTCAGCTGTGAATGTATCCAAGTAGCCGTATGAATAATGTGTAGTTTTCTGATATACCGGACCTTTACTATCATTATCAGAAGAAAATTTTCGGATTGATTGTTGTTCTTTTAGCAAAGTGGATTTTCCTAGAAGACTTTCACTAGCTGGTGAGGATTCCTGTTCTGACTGGTCCAATTTTAAACGCTGGATCATTTGATTTACAGCACCTGTGGGAAGAGATTGTGAACAACTAGATCCTTGAGAATAAAGATGTTCAAAAAGACAATATTGGTACTTATCTGGATTATCTATTGGACCTTCCAGAGACTTGCAATATGAATCTTCTGTTGCTGCATTTTTCCCATCCTCATGAGCCTGCTGTATCGTTTTTCCATTTTGTAGTGCACTCCAAAAAGCAGAACTATAACTATGCATACCATCAGCTGCAATCAATTCAGTCCATCCCATCGCACAGCCGGCACTTTTTGATATTACAACATCGACAAGATTTCCATGGTCGGCAGATGTATTGCCAGTATGACATCCGAAAAAAACCGCCAGTTTCATATTGCTGTATGATGTACTGGCTTCATCAAAACTATTCGTATTATTCTTCGCATAAAAAAGAGTCTGGCCAGGGTCAAAGAAAGAATCATTAAGCTGAATCTCCCCGAGATTACCATGGCCACTAAAAAAGAATATCTGATCGTTTGGAAGCCTTGATTTTATGGTTATAGGATCTGCGTTATAGAATGTTGTTGGATTATAATTCATCAATTGTTGTTTACTTGCTGCATCTTCAATATCTGATTGATGCATTAAACGACCCGCAATATCCGTTGCTTGATTCGATATCAGCGCCGTCACCACCACATACCCCACTTTTGTCATGGTATTGTTCCCGCCGGCATTCGTAACGGTCAGGCTGACCGTGTAATTCCCGGCATTCGAATACGTATGCGTCGGGTTCTGCAGCGTTGATGTCCCACCATCGCCAAAAGACCAAAACCACGTTAAAGGATCTCCTTGTGATGCATCAGTAAAAATAATGTCTAACGGCATGTTTCCGGAACGTGGTGTACCATTAAATTCGGCAACAGGTAGTTCGATCGTATCCTCCGCCATCAGGGAAATGCTTCGTACAAGATTATTTGTCCACTGATTTCCTGCTGCAACAATTTTTAGGGTACTTGCAGTTGTCCATGACCTGTCAGAAATATCAAATTGAACTGTAGAATCACACGCGGTTATGTTTCCCAGTAAAATGTTGTCGAGGTATACTTCTATAGGTTCAGAATCATAGTAACCGAGTCCCATGGTAACACGTACATACTGACCCCCTGTTGCATCAAGAGTTGTCTGCATTGTCCCCCGATCACCTGTATGACAGAAGATGACTGTGGCATGATAATCTGAATAGTCCGCCTCCCAGTCATCAGGTTCCCAATACATTTCCGGTCCGTTTTCACTGGTAAATGTCCACCCATCAGGTATTGGTGGCCACCAGATGCCTTGTTGCTCATTCAGGATTTCCTGTTCATACGTCTCAGTTACCTGATCAAATTGTCCATTTATCGCGCGTTCTGAAAGATTTGTTCCATATTGTTTTGTATTCCTGATTGTTTTGGAATGAGTCGCCGGAATGATAATCGATTTATTTTTGAAATCTTCCGTAGAAAATATTTTATTCCCTCTCCGGTCAAGGACTTCCCGGATTCCGTTATTGGATCGATACACCAATCCTCTCTTGGAAACAGAATGATTCGTTGTACGGTTTTCATGTATTTTTTGTTTCGCCTTCGTAGGTACAGGAGATAGGTCAATTGCTGATTTCGCAACCTCCGGTTTAACCCCGTTTGCAGTATCAGATATCAGGATTTTTTCTTTTCCGTGCACGGGAATATTCAGAGAATTATTTCCTTTAAACGCTGTTGAAGTATCGATGAGGGTTTTGTTATCCCAACCGGTAACATTTGCTATGGGGGACCCGATATTCATATCATGCAAAATCAATACCGGCGTAGCATTCATTGGGATTGCCGTTTTGACTATTTCATCAGCACCGACTACTGGCATTTCAAAAAATGCCAAAAACAAGACTATGATGCAAAGGATAATGAGAGAATCTGATTTCATCAGTTTCGTTGCCTCCAGGAATATGTTGCATGTCTTTAAGAGGCATGGAAAATCTTCATCAGGATGGAAGATCCGGTTCTCATGCCTACGGGCAGGACCGGGTTCAACAGAGTTTCGTCGCTTGGTGAACCCGTCCTTCTTCCTTTTTCGGGACAACCACCGGCTATCCCCACAAATTGATTTCTAATTAAAATATTTATAATTTATTTATTAATATTGTCATAGATTATCTTCTTTGAATAATATACGGCGCGTTGAGCGGGAAACTGAAAATAGGATGAATTAACGAAGCCGTGAAGAAATTTTTCTGGGGTAAAGATTCTGCGCAGAGTGCTTTTAGTATCCGCATTTTCATTCAATACTCCACTTCTTGACCCGAGAATAGGGAACATTACCTGGTCTTTTAGGTTACCGTGCATTCCCTCTTATTTCCTTTTGAGAGGTGCATAATATCCTGTGACTGACGTTAACCGCATATCACAGGTCTGAACTGGATCATCATCCACTCGATAAATCAGGGTGTAATTGAGATTTGAGATTTTAGCATTCTGCCAGGGTTCATCCCGGCGTTTATCCGAAAGATCGCAGGGTTTATATCCGCGCCCCTCCGGGTGATGGCGGAAATAATTACACTATCTTTATCCAGAACGGTCTGGCATCTTAAAAAAAAGATCGGGGGTGAGATCATCCCATCATGCCCGGTGGCATGCCGCCCATTCCGCCGGGGGGCATACCGCCACCCGGAGCAGCGGACTTTGCGGCGGCGATGACGTCATCGATCCTCAGGATCATGACTGCAGCTTCTGCCGCGCTCGAGATTGCCTGCGTCTTGACCCGGAGGGGCTCGACAACGCCGAGCTTGAGCATATCGGAGGGTTTCTTTGCGTCGGCATCGACCCCGAAGGTCTTCTTGCCTGCTTCATGAGCTGCCCGCATATCCACGAGGATGTCGATTGCATTGAGCCCTGCATTCTCCGCGAGTGTTTTCGGGATGACTTCCATTGCTGCTGCAAACGCTTCGATGGCCAGCTGGACCCGGCCCCCGACCGTTGCGGCATATTCGCGGAGACGCAGCGAGAGCTCGGTCTCGGGTGCGCCGCCACCGGCAACGATCTTCTTGCCCTCGACTACTACGGAAACCACCATGAGTGCGTCGTGGATTGCACGTTCGAGTTCATCGACCACATGCTCTGTACCGCCCCGGACAATGATGGAGACCGCTTTTGGGTTCTTGCACTTCGAGACAAAGATCATCTCGCCGCCAGAGACCTTGCGCTCCTCGACAAGCCCGGCAGTGCCGAGGTCCTTTGACGAGACTGCATCAATGCTGTTGGCAATCGTTGCCCCGGTTGCCCGGCCAAGGTTCTCGCAGTCGCTCTTCTTGACCCGGCGGATGGCGAGGATGCCGGCCTTTGCCAGGTAGTGCTGCGCAACATCGTCGATACCTTTCTGGCAGAAGAGAACGTTTGCACCGCTCTTGATGACCTTGTCCACCATGACCCGGACCATGTGCTCTTCCTCGTCGAGGAATGCCTGCACCTGTTCTGGCGTGGTCATGTTGATCTTCGCGTTCACTTCGGTCTTCTTGAACTCGATGGCCGCGTTGAGGAGCAGGATCTTCGCGTTCTTGACAGACTCCGGCATGGACGGGTGGGCCCGCTCCTTGTCGATGACCATGCCTTCGATGAGTTCCGTGTCTTCTACGGAAGAGCCGACTTTCTTCTCCACGTTGATGTGGGCGAGGTCCGCTTTGCCGTCGGGATCGATGACCGAGGTGACTGCCTTGACGATGATGTCGCAGAGCAGGTCCTTCGATGCCTCGGCATTCTTGCCGGTCAGGGCCGTCCCGGCGATCTTTTTGAGCATTGCCGTGTCGGTGGGCTTGACCGTGATGGCAATCCCGTCGAGAATGGTGAGCGCTTTTGCCGCTGCCATTGTGTAACCTTCGGCAATAACGGTCGGGTGGACGCTCTGGGCAAGGAGTCCCTCGGCACTCTTGAGCAGTTCGCCGGCAATGATGACGGACGTGGTGGTGCCGTCCCCGACTTCAGCATCCTGCGTCTTTGCAACTTCGACAATCATCTTGGCTGCGGGGTGCTCGATATCCATTTCCTTGAGGATGGTAACGCCGTCGTTGGTGATGGTGATCTCGCCAATCCCGTCGATGAGCATCTTGTCCATCCCGCGTGGACCGAGCGTGGAGCGGACCGCTGCTGCCACGGCCTTGGCCGCTGCAAAGTTGCTGTTCTGGGCTTCCTGGCCGCTGGTCTTCGTTGTTCCTTCCCTGACAATGATGATGTTTTGTCCACCGAGTTGTTGTGACATGGTATTACTCGAAACCTCCTTTGTGATTATTGTCGATCCGCTGCCATGCGTCCATCCCCGGCGTTTCCTGCAAAACAGACGTCCTTTATCGGGATATGCTGCCTGGTGGCAGACGGTATCTCCACTTGCAGATCACCGTTGACCGTTGTCTGACTAATAGTTTTCTTTTTCTGGCAGAGGTATGTGGGGTCCATCAGGGATCAGGACTTGTTGACAGATTTCACACTGCAATCGATCTCCGGCAAAAAAATTTCAATCATCCCCCAACCCCCTGCATGTTTTTTTTTCGGCAGACCCTGGTACAATGGACTGAACCTTCACGCCGGAGAAAAGTGTTTACTGTGAGATAATTATCCTACTGTAGGATAATTAACCTACAAACGGCTGATTTACCAACACCCCCGGACCCTGCCTGAAATTTTTTCAGCAGACTCCGGTGCAAAAGGAATTGGATTATTGTTTCTGGAGTACGGTCCGGACAAGCGTATTGGTTGCCGGATCAGCAAAAAAACCAAGTGCGATCCCGCCACGTTCGGAAATCCGATACTGCCTCTCCCTCCTTTCATCTTCTGATACCCGTTCAAGAACAAGTCCTGCATCTTCAAGTGTCCGCATGAAGGTTGAGAGTGTCGCGTGCGTAAGTTCCGCGGCCGGCTTCCTACCGTTTTTGTATTTGACGGGCTGAACCGGGGGATCGCCCGGCTTTGCCCTCTTCACGCGGGTTGGGACATATACGGACCAGAGTTGTTTGTAGATATATTCCCGTGAAATCCATTGTCGGTGGCCAGCTTCCGTTATTTTCGGATTTGTCCTGAGGAGCAGGGCAAGGATAGTCTGGTAGTTGGGATTTTCCATCATCCCCTTAACCGATCGTTCCGGCAACGGGACACTCCTTGCTGTCTTTTCATCAAATGCGGAATAGACTTCCCCGCCAAGCCATGGCGCGAACGAGAGGAGCGCCATGCAGAGCGGTTTCGATCCGCCCGAGAGATCGAAGGTGAACCGGGCACCGGGATATTCGCGGTGGACCTTCATGAGGATGGTGTGGACGGAAGGGTAGGCTGGCGGGAAAACTGTTTCCCGGGAGAACGGGATGGCAAGCGATGCGGAGATCTCCTTCACGGCATCGACCGCATGACGGACCATAAGCCGCTGTTCCTCAATATCCGGATTGGACGAGTTTTCGTAGGTGGTGCTGTCCGCAAGGACGTACGTGCGGGTGATGGTGGGGAGGGTGCGGAAGATGGCCGGGTACGCGGTGTGGATGTTCTCGCCGGCGCTGATGATATGGACGTGTTCTTTCTGATCCATTGATTAGTGTCTGGAGTTATGGGTTAAATTGTTATTTGTTTATATTTCGACATAAATTTTTATTTTGTTTGACCCGGGTGCGATGAACGTTGCCGTTCCTGTCGGATTGCCCCGGTCGCTGATCGTAGCAAGAACGAGTATTTATACCATAGTTCAAAGACAGAATATATATTATGTAACAAAAATTGTTTGTTTGTTATTCTATAATATGTTATTTTTATTAGCTTACTTAGATGTTATTATAAACAAAATAAGTATCTTTTTATATCTATAAATTAAAGATTTTTTGGAGACTATTCCGGTCAGTTACCGTGCTGGAGCAGATTTTTGGGGAAAACCACCGTCAAAAGAGTTACGATATGACTGGATGGCCTCTGATGGAGAAAAAAATGACCGCAAAAACTGAACAGAAACCGGATATTGAATGCACTCTGAACATTAAAGTCGGCGAGTACGGCGTTGTTTGCCTTCCCAGCCAGGAAGGTTCCACAGGGTATCACTGGCTCCTCCCCACTATGCCGAACTGTATCAATCGCACAGCTGATGGATGGATCCCTGTGCTTCCAGGCCCCGTATTTCCCGGTGAGCCCGGCTTTCACTACTTTATATTCCGTGGTGTCACCAAGACCGCAACACCCGCCAAGATGACCTTCCAGCTGGTACCCCCGGTCGGGCACCCGATTGTCCAGACGGCTATCTGCACCGTCATCGTGACCCCGTAGGTTCCCCATCTCATTCTGGAGTTTCCCGTTTGAGGTGGCTGCACAAGGCAGGGTGAACTCCACCCTGCTCACTTCCTTAATGGAGATAATCCCTCCATGGAGATATGGTTTGCCGGGATAGGAGGGCAAACATTATTTTGCCATCCTCTCGGTTTCCGCGAGTAATTCCAGGTCTTGAGGAATTCCTGTTCAGGGTATTTCCGGTTACCCGGACCGGTATCCGGTTGCCGGTACCCTGCCAGATATCCGGAACAAGGAGAAGGCATGACTCAAAAGTACGATATTGAAGATTTAATTCTGAACTACGATCCCGAGAATCCACAGGAACGTTTCCTTTCCGCCGGTCTCGAAGGTGTCGCGTATGCAGCGGGTGAAAGACTGCCGGGCCCGGTCCCGTGGCCGGAAAAGACTGCACCGGTTGCAGCGCCGCTCTCAACGATACCCGCGGAGGACGAGGATCTGACAAAATTCAATGGGTACGATGCAGTCATTATGACCTGGACCGTTGCAGAAGCAGTCACCCTCGCAACCCTGATGTCGCCCGGATATTCCCTTTCACAGTGGTACCAGTACCGGCATAATGTAAACGAATATATTCCGCTTGTTACCGGGGCAAATGCTCCGTTCAATGATAGGAAATCCGAGCGTTATTATCACAGTCTTGGCCTGTATTTTCCCTGCAGGGTTGGCGGGGCACGGGTGTTGCTCATCAAGTCCGGGCTGCACCTTGACAAGGACGGGGAGAACCTGCCAATATCTCTCCTGATTAAAGATGTGATAGAAGCAGTCCGGCCCACCCTGTTCATAACTACGGGAACGGGGGGCGGGATCGGGACCGATGTGTTCCTTGGCGATGTTGTCATTGCCGGGAAAACCCGGTTCTATTGCACGAAGCAGTTCCGAAACGAGCCCTGGAAATCGGCGTCGTATGATACCTCCCCCCTGCCACCGGGTACGCTGTCTGCCATCACGCCCTCGCTGACAAAGGTGAACGCGGCAAAGATTGAAGGGGGCCGCCTGATTCCGGAGATCTGGTCCGGGGGTGAGGCAGTAATCGTGACAACCGATTTCTTTGGGTTTGACGATTCCACCAACTTTTATGGTCTTCAGGGACGGGGCCGTACCTGCGATATGGGCGATGCGATGGTAGGGCAGGTTCTTCAGCAGTACCCGAAAATAAAATGGTATGCAATCCGCAATGCGTCGGATCCCCAGATTCCCAATCCATCCGGAAATATTCACGAGGCTGAGAAGGTTTCGGCAGAGATCTATGTGAAGTACGGGGCTCTGACAACTGCAGCGAGTGTTATTGCCAGCTGGGCAGTCATCACCACTGCTTTCCCGTAAGGAAATGAATGACGGTTGGATTTCACTACCTCCCTCATAATTGGAGGATACCCGTGCAGGCAGCGAGCGTGTTGTTCATCGTGCCGGTGGCGGGGTGTATGAAGAAGAACAACCACATGATTATGACAGGGGGATTATCGCATGAGTGAAAAGGGTAACCGTAGTATCGCAGTTACAACTGCAGGATCATTACCTGCTGCAATTTCGGATTCTGGTGAACCGAATATGCATTCATTTGCGGTGGTTACCCCATGACTCTGTTCCGCTCAATGTTTGTTCTCATGATCGTGTGTGTCTGTATCCTTATGGTCGTGGGATGCACGACAAAACCGGCTTTGGAAAACCCGGCCGGTACCCCGACCCCCTCCTCCAAGGCGCTTTATAAGGTCACAATTGCACAACCCAATGGCAGTCATGCGGAATTTATGAAGATGGATTCCGATGTGTATAATGTTGGAGAAGTTGTTGAGTTTTATGTTGTAAATGAAGGACCAGAAACACTTACCTGTGCAAACACCCCGCCTTCATTCCGCATATATTATAAAAAAGATGATAATACTTGGGAGTATCAGACAGAAGCGGGTGAGACGATGTCCCCTCGCATCTCATATTTAAAACCTGGTGATTCTACGCGTTTGCGCAGATTAATTACCACCGATTGGACCCCCGGTCGTTATCGGATTGTTTTCGATGGTGGCATCTCCCGAGTGTTTGAACTTCGGGAAATTTCAAAATTATGAATCTATTGAAGAAGATATTTTTCATAGTGTGATTAAACGTTAAGAATAATCTTTCATTTTTTCGAAATAAATTACCGGGTGACTCCTTTTTTTGTATCCTTCATCGGCAAACCAGATGCTCCGGTTTTGTCCACCGTTTATTCCAGAATCTTTCCTGAATAGAGAGGCACTCTACACCTAAGAAAAAGGAGATCCATTACTATTATGACGTAGATCATAATGTGATCTGGCAGATTGCTCGAAGAATATTCCAACATCAAAGCAAAGGATTGTGGAGATTCTTAAAGGAGATTCCCGCGGATGGACCTACTCGGCACATACAATTTTCCCTGAAAAAAATCATTTCCTCGCGATCGTCACATATCCCGAGTGACTCACGCTCGTCGAAGGCCGGGTCCCCCTCTTCGACCGGGTCATCTCCCGTTCGATGAGTTCATGGGTGTGCACCTCGCGGAAGAGCGGGGTTGCTGCATCCACCACGATTGCCATCTGTTCCAGGAATGGCGTGTAGCACGCGAGGTACCCGCCGGATCGCAGCAGGGAAAATGCATGGGTCACGTGCTCGGTCTGGATCTGGAGATCGAGATGGACCACATCGAATGAACCCTCTGCATCAAGGAAATCCTTTGCAACTGCTTCGACGTTTGGCAGTTTCGCCTCGGTGATGTTCTTCATCGCGAGCGTGGAAAACTCCGGGCGGATCTCGTAGGTTTTCACGGTCTTTGCGACCCCGCCAAAATAGATGGCTGCAATCCCGCTGCCGGTCCCGGCATCGAGCACGTCATCGTTGTGGTTCATGCCGGTATAGGCAATAACAAGCCCGATGTCCTTTGGCAGCATCGGTGCGCCTGAACGCTTGCCGTATGCGAAGAAATCAGTCGGCCTCGGGATACGGATGACGAATGCCGATCCGCTATGGGTGGCAACAACGTCCCCGCCGTTTTTCCCGACAAGAGATTCAAGTTCGATCTGCCCTTTGTCGGTGCCGAGCTTCCCCGGCCCGGCTTTGACCCAGAATTCCCTGCCCTCTCCTGCGAGAAGGACCCGGTCGCCTGCCTCGATCATCACTGGGCCAGCTTCATGATGGCTTCAGCAATGTCGCCGTTGCATGCAATAAGGGCTTCCTTCGCCTTCTCCGTGGACACGTTTGCCTGCGCAGCAACCATGGTCACATCTTCTGCCGGGATCTCAACCTCTGCCGGCACGAAGCGGGGCTCACCCGTGATCTGGTAACTGGTGGCGCCCTGCATGGTCATTGCCGAAACCTCGGCTGAATCAAAGATCCAGTTGCCCTTGGGCGTCTTGATAACAATACTCTGCACGTCTTCAATCTGCTCGACATTCATGCCGAGCTTCTTCATCATCGCCTTCATCTGGCGTGGGTTGATATTTCCCGGAAGCATCCTTCTCACTACCCTGCCGTACTCTTACAGCTACTCCATAATTAAATGCAAGCATCCCGGTGCCTGAAACAACCGCTCCGCCGCAGGCTATCAGGCGATCATCTCCGGCAACGACGAGCACGTCATCGCCCGCGCGGATGGCCGGGTCTGCGCCGACAACATGCTTTGCAAACGCGTTCTTGCCCTGCGCCACGAACTCCGCCACATCATCCCGGATGACGACGCGGTACCCCGGGGCTGGGAGGAGGGCCTGGAGCCTGCGGGCCCCCTCCATGCCCAGCGTCAGCCTGCCATCCGATGCCCGGATCGTTGCGAGCCGTGCCCCCTCAAAGAGGATCTGCCGTATCCGTCCGGTGGTGGAGAGCATGAACCGGCACCCCTCCGGAAAGAGCCCGGCTCCGACGCCATTCCCGAACTGGAAATCAGCTATGACCTGAACCCGCCGCAGCGAACTGTTCTCCGAGTATCCTGTTGACACGATAAACAAACTCCTCTTCTGCTGTTTTCGGGATATACGCTCCCGCCGCGATCTTATGTCCCCCGCCACCGCCGCCATATTCGGCCGAGGCGTCGCTCAAGGCCTGCTGGAGGTCGATGCCCTGCTCTACGACCCGCTCGGTAGTCCGCATCGAGACCTTGGTGAGGTTCGTATCCTCGGGAACCTCGCACATGATCAGGATGGGCTTTTTGCTGTTGAGCTTCGAGAGGGCCATGCCGGCCCCGATGCCCACGATGGTGTCGGGATACCGTCCGCCAACGTGGAGCCACTGGAGGTTGTCGAGCTCCTTGACCCCGGTATCGATGATATACTGGAGCAGGTTTCTGATGATGGCCCGGTGGTTGTTGAGCATGTGCTCTGCATCCCGGTATGCCGGCCCCCGGTCGCCCCGGAGGATTGCGCCCCCGATCTGGGGTTTCGACCACCGGCCGCATGCATTGAGCATGGTTGCGTATTCCTGTGCATTCCGCAGCGGTGTCCGCGGGATCTCGTCGGGAAAGCCGTAGGTCTCCGCAAGGAGCCGGTCCACCGGATCGCCGTTGGCTATGAGCTGCTCGGCAAGCGCCGAGATGATCTTCCGACGGTCCTCGACCGCTATCTCCTCCCAGACAAACCACCGCCCGTCAGGAGTCTGCTGCCGGATGCCGAGTTTTTTTAAGAACTGACGGGTCCCCTCGGGATTGTTGCTGATCCCTTTGATGAACGGGTCATCGTTGTAGGCAAGCGAGAGGTGGACCGGCCGGGTTGCGGTGCCGTAACAGTTGAGATCCTTTTTCCGTACCTCGACATTCCCGCTCTTTATGCCATCCTCCACGATGATATCGCGGGCCGGGCCAACAAGGCCGCACTTCTCCCGCGCCATCATGTCGCCGACATTGCCCACGATCGCCAGCTTGGCAAGGTCGATATTGGCCCCGTCGAGCTCTTTTGCGATCAGGTAACAGACCCCGGCCGCACTCATGCGGGTGAAGCCGTACGGAAGGCAGTTGACCTGCGTGTAGGCAATTTCTGCGGGCTGGCTTACGTGGTGATCAACAATGATCACGTCTTTTTCCGTAAGACCGCGTTCCGCGAGCAGGTTCTGCTGGCCGGCACCAAGGTCAGAGAAGATCTTCAGTGACGGGTCGGAGGGAACCTGCGGCATGGTGAGGGGTTCGAGCTGGCGCACGAACACCGACTTGACCTTGATGCCCTGCCGTGAAATTGCTTGGGAAAGGACAGCCTCGCTGGAGATGCCATCGGCATCAATGTGGGAGATGATGGTAATTTCCGGTGCTGCCGCGATCTGCTCAGCGGCTGCTTTCACATCATCACAAAAACCCATTGCCATATATTTAGGGAGTTCATACAGATGAATTGTACGAACAATGCAACCAGAACGGTTTGGGGAATTTGTGGAATCCGGGCTCATCACCCCTGCCCGGATGAGGGTTGTTGATGCCAACGCAATGGCGCTTGGTGTCACCGGGCTGCAGTTGATGGAGAGCGCCGGGAGAGGGCTTTCCGAGCAGGTCCTCACGTATAACCCGGAACGGGTACTCATCCTCTGCGGGAAGGGTAACAACGGGGGCGACGGCATGGTTGCAGCCCGTTATCTCCAGCGCGGAGTAACAACGGATGTTCTGTATCTTGACTCCGGCACGCGGAGCAGTACGTGCGAACACCAGCTTCGTTCGCTCCGGCATGCAGCGGTCTCTCTTCACCCGTTCACGTGCAGGGATGATCTCGTTCCCTTCAAGCATCTCTTTTTAAAAGCGGATGTGATCGTGGATGCCCTGCTCGGTACCGGCATGACATCCGGGGTCCGGGAGCCGTTTGCCTCCTGTATTGCAATGGCCAATGGTTCCCCCGCGAAGATCCTTGCCGCGGACATGCCGACACCCGGCATACGTTTTGACCGGATCTGTGCTTTCCACCGGGCAAAGATGGCGGGATCGATGGTCATTGACATTGGCATCCCGGCCGGGGCCGAATGCGGTGTTGGACCCGGTGACCTTACCCTCCTCCCCTCACGCGACCCGAAAGCACACAAAGGTGTCGGGGGAACTGTTCTCATCATTGGCGGGGGGCCTTACCAGGGCGCCCCGTACCTTGCCGGGCTCGGTGCCCTCCGGGCAGGGGCCGATATTGTCCGTATTGCGTCTCCGGTGTTCGAGCCCATACCCGATCTCATCTTCGAGCGACTGAGCGGGGAGCGGATCACGGAGGATCATAGTGAGCGGCTCATCTCACTTGCCAGGAAAGCGGATGTGGTTGTTTGCGGGAATGGCATGGGCACGGAGAGCCATGCGGTGGTTCAGGCAATTGCCCCCTGGTGCAAAAAAGCGGTTTTTGACGCGGATGCCCTTCGTCTCCCTCTTCCCCGGGCCCGTGATGATACAATCTATACTCCCCATGGGGGTGAATTCACCCGGATAACCGGAACTTCCCTGCCGGAGGATGCTGTCGGGCGTGCCCGTGCAGCGAAATCGGCAGGGATTAACGGGACGGTTCTTCTCAAGGGGAAGACCGATATTATTACTGACGGGAACCGTGTGCGGTTCAACCGGACCGGCGACCCTGCCATGACGGTCGGTGGAACGGGAGATGTGCTGGCCGGTATTGCCGGAGCCCTGCTCTGCCAGCTTCCGGCATTCGATGCAGCCTGCATTGCCGCTTATGTCTGCGGACGGGCGGGCGAGGCAGTTGTTGCCGGGCGGGGCGGAGGCATGCTCCCCTCGGATCTGGTGGACAAGATCCCGGCGATACTATTCAGGAAAGGTGCATGATGCCGAAATTTACCCATATTGAAAATGACCGGGCACAGATGGTGGATATCAGTGGAAAAGGAGAAGTTGTGCGCGAGGCAACGGCATCGGGCAGGATTTACCTGCGGCCGGAGACCCTTGCTGCAATCCGTGATGGCAAGGTTATCAAAGGCAATGTCCTTGCAACGGCCCGGGTTGCTGCCACCATGGCGGTCAAAAATACTTCAGGAATTATACCCATGTGCCATCCCATCCCCATCAGCGCCATCACCGTTGACTTCACGGAGGAGACCGGGTATATCGAGGCCATCGTTGTTGTGAAGATGACCGGCAGGACCGGTGTGGAGATGGAAGCGCTGACCGGTGTTTCGGTTGCCCTCCTGACCGTCTGGGATATGGTGAAATCCGCAGAGAAGGACAAGGACGGGCAGTACCCCGTCACAAGAATCGAGAATATCCGTGTTCTTGAAAAGAAGAAAGGCAAATAACTCTCTTTTTCCCCGGTATCCGGGATGGTGTACTTTAATATCCCGCTAATCATAGTATATGGGAATGCGGGATCTCATCCCGTAGACAAGGAATGTAGCCCTCTTTGGGCCGAACCTTAGGAGAATACCATGGTAAAATCAATGTACGCCTTCGTCAGGGAGGCATGGAAAGTACCGGCAGACAGCGGAGTCAAGGAGCTCCTCTGGAACCGTATGCAGGAATGGCGCCGTGAAGGCAGTGTTGTCCGCATTGAACGGCCAACCCGCATTGACCGCGCACGCTCGCTCGGCTACAAGGCAAAGCAGGGTATTGCCGTTGCACGTGTCCAGGTCCGCCGCGGTGGCCGCCGGGCATCCCGGTACGTCCGCGCACGCCGTTCAGCACGGATGGGCAAGAACCACCTCACTGCCGGCAAGAGCATCCAGCGCATTGCCGAAGAGCGCGCATCCAAGAAATTCCCCAACATGGAAGTCCTCAACTCCTACTGGGTAGGACAGGACGGGAAGCTGAAATACTACGAGGTCATTCTCGTTGACGGCCACAACCCCTCAATCCGTGCTGACAAGAACCTGGCATGGATGGCAAACTCCACCCACCGCGGCCGTGCCGAGCGTGGCAAGACCTCAGCCGGTCTCAAGGGACGGGGTATGCTGACCCGAGGGAAGGGTACCGAGAAGACCCGCCCCAGCATCCGTTCGCATGCAAACCAGGGCAAATAATCTTATTCTCTTTTTACGAAGTCTCCTTTCATGAAGATCACCGATGCCGCAGTTTTTGTGCACCCGTCCGGTGACTCGTCAGTCCGCAGGATGGCTCTTGAAGCAAAGGCCCTTGGCTTTGACAGTATCGTTGCTATCGATGCACAGTCATGCGAATACGAGGGCATAACGGTCTGCTCCGGTCGCTGTATCCGCGATCATGCAATGCGTGACGTGATCGCCCGGGTCAAGCAGGCCCGGACTACCGATGCCGTCATATCAGTCCAGGCCGGAGATAACGGGTTCAACCGGGCCGCTCTCGGGCTCAAAGGCGTGCATATCCTCCGCGGGATCCAGTCTGCCGACAAGACAGCATTCGATCACGTGGCTGCCAAGATGGCCGCCGATAACCGCGTGGCTGTTGACCTGGATCTCTCGATCCTTGTTTCCGCAAGGGGCATAGCACGGCAGCGGGTGATCCATCGCTACCTGGATATCCTGGTCCTGGAGCAGCGGTTTGAGTTCCCGCTGACCATCTCATCCCAGGCCAGATCCATTCTGGATATGCGGTCAGTCCGGGAGATTACGGGGCTCTGCTCTCTTCTCGGCATGGATACGGATGATGTTGCACGGGCGCTGGGTGGTATCGGGCTTCTCGATACTCCAGCCCCGGCAGCCGTGAGGGTGATCGGATGAGCGTCCGGCCGCCAACCCTGCGGGAGAACCGGCGCTATATCCTTGCCCGGGTTCTGCCCGCCGGTACTCTCATCGATCAGAAAGAGCTCTATTACACGATAGCCGACGCAGTCACTTCCCTCTGGGGGGACGGTATGGCGGCCGTCATCACCCCGGCGGTTGTTGCCGCTGAAGGCGATTTTGTTTTCATCCGGTGCCGGCGCGGGACCGAGCGGGAACTCGCGATAGCACTCTCGACGGTCACCGGCTGCCGCGAGACCCGGCTGGCCCTCCGTATTCTTGCCACCTCCGGCACGATGGAGAGCCTGCGGGAGCGGATCCGGCGGACTCCTCCGCCACAGGCTCCTCATGCAGATGAACCTTCAGGAGAGCCAGAATCCCCAACACATCCTGAACCCTGCCAGGGTCCCCCGGCAACGGTCAGGGAATACCCGATTGGTGGCAGTGTGTACACCGTTGCATATTGTGACGGTCAGAAAGTTGATGTAATTGAAAAGGGATTTAAAAATACACACCGATTGTTCTTAACAAGACAGGATCTGGAGAAATTTTAATGCAACCACAATACCAGATGGGATACGACCGGGCGATCACCGTTTTTTCACCCGACGGAAGGCTCTACCAGGTAGAGTACGCCCGTGAAGCAGTAAAGCGCGGGACAACCGCAGTCGGCATCAAGGCAAAGGACGGCATCGTCCTCATTGTTGACAAACGCGTCAGCTCGAAACTCCTTGAGGCCTCGTCCATTGAGAAGATCTTCAAGATTGACGAGCACATCGGAGTTGCGTCCTCCGGCCTTGTCGGCGATGCCCGTGCCCTCGTTGACAGAGCCCGGGTGGAGTGCCAGATCAACCGCGTCTCGTACGACGAGCCGATCGAAGTTGAGGCCCTCTCCAAGAAACTCTGCGATCATATGCAGTCGCTCACCCAGTACGGGGGCATCCGCCCGTACGGTACCGCTCTCCTCATCGCCGGCGTCAGCGATGGCGAATGCCGGCTCTTCGAGACCGACCCCTCGGGAACGCTTCTCGAGTACAAGGCAACCGGTATCGGCATCGGCCGGCCCGCAGCCATGAAGGTCTTCGAAGAGGAGTACAACCCGGAAGCCGTGATAAAGGATGTCATCCTCCTCGGCCTCAAGGCACTCCACTCGGCCACGGAAGGCAAGTTTGACCAGGACCAGGTCGAGATCGGCGTGATAGGCAAGGAGAACCCGGTCTTCCGCAAGATGAGCCGGGAAGAAGTGGCCTCCTTTGTCGAGCAGTTCAAACCGTGATCTTCCATGATTCCGCTTGAACGGGCAGTTGTAGCGCGGCTGGAAAGTTTTGGCGAGAAGTTCGAGATCCTCGTTGACCCGAACCAGGCTGCACTTGTCCGGCAGGGGCAGCCCGTCAATATTGAGGACGTGGTTGCGGCCCTCAATGTCTTTGGTAATGCCTCCAAGGCTACCCGCGCTTCCGATGAGATGCTGCTCAAGGTCTTCCACACAACCGACTTTGATACGGTTGCCCGGAAGATCATCGAGAAAGGGGAGATCCACCTCACCGCCGATCAGCGCAGGCACATGGTCGAGGAGAAGCGGCGCCAGGTCATAAACTTCATTGCAAGGAACGCGATCAACCCGCAGACCGGTCACCCGCATCCGCCGCTGCGCATCGAGCGGGCTATGGATGAGGCCCGGGTAAATATTGATCCCTTCAAGCATCTCGACGAACAGGTCAAGGAGACGGTCAAGGCCCTGCGCCCCCTGCTCCCGATACGGTTCGAGGAACTCCGGCTCGCTATCAAGATCCCCGGGGATTTCGCTGCCAAGGCGTATGGAGATATCGCTGCCGGCTCGACGATGGAGAAGGATGAATGGCTCAAGGACGGGTCATGGGTCTGCGTTGTGCGCATCCCCGCCGGGATCCAGGTTGAGTTCTATGATCTCATCAACAAACTCACCAAAGGCGAAGGACAGGTCAAGATCCTCAATCAAGTATATTAGTTCCGGGGACAAATAAGAGAAGACAAAATTGGGGTTACCCATCATGGCAAGTTCATCAACTCATAAGGCAAAAGGAAAAGTCACCGGCAGTGCAGGACGTTTCGGCTGCCGGTACGGACGATTTGTGCGCAAGCGAGTATGTGAGATTGAGAAGATCTCAGGTGCGCTCCACCGCTGCCCCAAGTGCGACATGGATTCTGTTGCACGCAAGGGAACCGGTATCTGGGAATGCCGCAAGTGCGGATACAAATTTGCCGGCGGCACGTATACGCCGGTCACCCCGGCAATGAAGATCGCGCAGCGCGCGATTGACCGTTCGACCGAACAGAACAGGAAATAAGCGGACAGGATTATGGCAAGCACATACAAATGCGCACGGTGCAAGCAGAAGGTTGAGATCGACGTCAATGTGCGGTGTCCCTACTGTGGTCACCGGATTCTCTTCAAAGAGCGCGGCGCGGCTATCAAGGAACTGAAAGCCCGTTAATCCCGTGCACTGCCAGACCGGGTTTTCCCCGGAAATACGCATATTTTCATTTGTTGATTCTCCCTCCAGAGGGTATCCTATGCCACACCATGAAGTGATCTTCCGGTTCACGACGTCCCGGGCCGGCCGGATTCTCCGGTCGCTTGAACCCGAGCTTGCCGATGAGGTGAACCCCCGGTCCCGGGTCGGGTGCAGGCTTGACGGGCGCGATACGCTCGTCCTCACGGTCGAAGCTGACGACACCCCCTCCCTCCGGGCGGCCCTCAACATGTACCTGCGCCTCGTGAACGTTGCCGATGAGATGCAGCAGGTGGGTTCCGTTCAGGAGGATCGTGACGGAGTCGGGGAATAACTCTTTTTATCGATAGCAACCGATAGTGATACAGGAGTTTCATATGAACAACATTTCACCCAAGATGCAGAACCAGCTCGCCATGCTCCAGCAGATCCAGCAGCAGCTCCAGACCATCCTCCAGCAGAAGGCCCAGTACGAGATGGCCGTCCGCGAAGCAAAGCGGGCAGAGGAAGAGATCAGCGATGCAGCGGATGACGCTGTCATGTACATGACGGTCGGCACGGTCATGCTGCAGAAGAAGAAAGCCGATGTATCTGCAAAACTTACCGAGAAGGTCGAGACGCTCGAACTCCGGATCAAGTCCCTTGAGAAGCAGGAGAAGATGCTCCAGAGCAAGTTCGAGCAGATGCAGGCCCAGCTCAAGGCAGCATTCGAGGGCAAGGGCGCCCCGACTGCGGCATAACTTTTTTTAAAAAAATCCGTCTGTGACGTCCCACCCCTGTTACTGACAAGGGTAATATTTCACAACTTCACCGGTCATTGCATCGACCGAGACCCGCCCGCCCCGGTGATCTTCCCAATTGCCCCGGGTGTTCTTCACAAACAGGAGTTCCAGGTCGACATTCCAGACAACTCTGTTATTATCGTCTGACATGACCGTAAGTTGGGCAGAAGTCTTATTCCCGGTGATATTGGTTATCTTCGTTGTATCGATAACATATCTGGTCGCGGTTTCGATCGCCTGTTCTTTCCCGACTCTAGCCGGTTCGACCTTTGCGGAAGGCTTGTCCCGTGCATGATACGATATGACCCTGCCGTCCGTGTTGACCGATACATGGACCAGGTTACCGATGCTGATTCCCTTGTCCTGCTCATTCCATGTGAATGAGTACTCGACACCTGAATCGCCGTGGTCAAGTAATTTGGATTCCATCAGCTGCATATTTCGCGAATTGAAATTGTGGTAATTGCGTACAGCACATTCCCGGGCGTATTTTTCAGCATGTTCCAAACTCAGATTGTTTTTTCCTGTCATCGGGACCGAGAGAAAAAGGGCGCCGCTTACAAATCCTGTTGCCGGATCTATGGTGAAATGATCCCTGCCCACCAGGTAGGTTTCATAAGATTCACCCAGGATGTTTGTATTTGTCTTATCAAATACAACGATGGCATCCGGGTCACCGATAAAACTGCGGATGGATTCTGTTGGGTCCGCGGTGTTTTTTGCCGTGAAAGGTCCGAGCCCGGCAGCATAGGTAATAAAACCGGATATAACCAGTATCAGAACAATTCCAATGATCACGTGGGATCTTCTTTTCATTCAGCACCTTATTGTTGACAATTATGTATTGTACCATTGACCAAATTTATATTTTATAATTACTATATATAAAGGAACCGGCATCAGGAAAAATGGGTAGTAATCACCTCTTCATAGTAATGGAATAGTCCGCAGAATTGTTGTCCCAGGAGATACTGCCGCGAATAATGCGGCGTTCACGTATCATGATGATCGTTATCCGATAGAAATTATGGAAGGATGACCGGAATTCAGGAAAGAACCGGCTGATGATTGAACGGATCTTTTTTGGTAAAATCAGGGAGAACCGGTCCGATTCCAGAGGTTGATCGCGTTCACAAATGCCCCAATTGCGGCATAATTTTTTTCACCTGCCATAAAACCCAAACACTCATCGTATTCCGGGTACCAGTCCTGATATGAGTCCCCTGGCAGATTTCCTGGCAACGAAACCGGCCCACCGGCTTCTTGTCATCAAGACCGCTGCCGACCATGCTTCCCGCGCCCACAAGGGGCAGATGCGAAAGGACCGGCGGACGCCGTACATCACCCACCCGGCCCGTGTGGCAGGTCTGGTCGGGACATTCAATGGCTCACACGTTGCCATCATTGCTGCCTGGCTCCACGATGTATACGAAGACTGTTCACCCGAGTGGCTCATAAAAACGGACGAGCTTATCGAGAGTCTCCCGCTCCCTGCCGATGAGCGGAGGGAGATAGCGGCGATTGTCGATGCCATGACGAAAAGGAACACGATTTACGGGAAAACCGCCCGGC
The DNA here is from genome assembly GCF_041645475.1 of Methanoregula sp. Taxonomy (GTDB): domain Archaea; phylum Halobacteriota; class Methanomicrobia; order Methanomicrobiales; family Methanospirillaceae; genus Methanoregula. Next base: position 321,477 of record NZ_JBAZQA010000001.1, read on the forward strand.
TCTCTGACAGCCTCGACCGTATACTCGATGCCCCCCCGGAGGCAACGCTTGTCAAACTCTGCGACCGGATCGACAACCTCCTCGACTCAGCGGACCGGAACGGCAGGTTCACGAAGCGCTATCTTGCTTCGACTGATGTGGTGATCGACAAGCTCTCTGTCCGGGCTTCCCTGTACGGGTACGATGCGGCGCTCGGCATCCTGGTGCAGATCCGGCATGCCAACCTGAAGAAACTTTGAATGCAGAGCGGGCGCGAGTAATTCTCCCGTGGGGTAGGGAAAAAGCCGGCTGATAATTATTACCGACCGTTATTACGGATCCAGTTTGCAAGAAGGACCGGGTGGCCTACCAGCGAGGGGAGATACATGCAGTTCACCTGGCAGTCTTTACAGAACGGCATCGTACCCCGTACACTGCGGATCTGCCTGGCTTTCTTACCATTCCAGTGCTCTTCGAGCGGCATATCCGTTTTTATCGAGAGGAGTGTCTTTGGAGGGCAGGGGAGGCTGACACTTCCATCCGGTTTGATCGAAACAACGGTCTGGGCAGCCCTGCAATGAATGAAATCATTGAACCCGCCGGCTGCCTGCATCCGCTCAAAATCGGGATCGAACCGGACACAGCCGTACTCCCTCCGGAGAGTGCGAAGCTGTTCTATTGCGGAATGGGCATTGCTGACTTTGAGGGACTCATAGTTGATGGTGTCGAACTCTTCGCGGGGGGATCGCTGGACAAGGGAGAAGTAGACATTGATCCCGAGGTTGTGAGCAAAAGCAGCGGTTTTTTCCGCGTGCTGGAATGTTTCCTTTGTCAGCGTTGAGAAGAGAATTGGCGAGAGGCCGGCATCCACTGCATCCCGGATGTTCCGGCTCACGAGTGCGTAAGCGTTCGGGATGCGGCGGGTCCGGTTATAGGATTCTTCGTCCGCAAGAAAACTGACGGCCGGGGCATCGATTTTATGGAGCCACTCCGAGTTTACCTGTTTCCCGAGGAGGAGACCGTTGGTTACAAGGCCCGTAAAGTATCCCAGTTCACAACACCGTGTGGCAAGCAACCCGATATCGCTGCGCATGAGGGGTTCTCCCCCGGTAAAAGAGATCACCCGGCAGCCGAGACGGTAACTCTCTTCCAGCCGTTTTTCCATAACCTGTGTTGCAGCTTCTTCCGGAATGGGGTTGAAATCCGGAATATTGCAGAATTCGCAGCGGAGGTTGCACCGGAATGTCACTTCGCAGGAAACAAAGAACGGGCGGGTTTTTCTGGAGAGGCCGAAAGAAAAGCGGCAGAAATCCACGAAATGCTGCGTCAGGACCGGGATCATGATCTGCTAGTATGAGCAGGCCATAAAACGTAAAAAAGATATCGAAAATACGACGACAAAATGGAGATGTTCCCCCGGGCTTAAATGCAGTCAGAAAAGTGGGGGAACGGGGTTTTACGCCCGGTTGACCAGGTTGATCGCGTTGACCAGGGCCTCGACCGAGGAGAGTACGATGTCGTCGCCGCTCCCGCTTGCATCGAAGATCTTTCCGTGCTCGTCCTCTACTGCGATAGTGACGTGGCACATCGCGTCCGACCCGCCGGAGATAGCTTCGATGGCAAACTCCTTGAGCAGGAGTTTTGAGGGGGTTATCCCGAGGATCGCGTTCAGCGCGGCATCGACCGGGCCGTTGCCTACCGCGGAGAAGACATGTTCCTTCCCGTTTACCATTGCCCGGACGCTGGCGGTCGGGATGGCATGGTTGCCGGTCATGATCGCGATGTCCTGGAGATCGAGCATCTTGTGATTGAGCTCAATACCCATCACGCTCTCGGCGATCTCATACAGGTCTGCATCGGTGACCCGCTTGCCGCGATTCGCAATCGCTTTCACCTTCTCGATGATCACTTTGAGCTGCGGATCGCTCGGGGTTATGTGGACGTCAGCGAGCATCTGCCGGACCGCATGGTGTCCCACGTGCTTTCCCAGGGTCAGCCTCCTCCGGTGTCCCACCATCTCCGGTGTCATGATGCCCGGCTCGAAGGTAGCCGAGTTCTGGAGCACACCGGCCGAGTGAATGCCACTCTCGTGCGAAAAGACATTCTCCCCGACAACCGGCTGGATGGGCGGGATGGCAAGACCGGAGAACCGGGAGACAAGACGCGAGGTTTCGACAAGGCGCTCCTTTGCAATCCCGGTCTTTATCCGGTACATCGACTCCATGATCATCACGGTCTGTGCAAGGTCGGCATTGCCGGCCCGCTCGCCAATCCCGTTCACGGTCACCTGCACCTGCGAAGCGCCGGCTTCGACCGCCGCGATGGTGTTGGCAACCGCGAGGCCGAAGTCGTTGTGGCAGTGGACATCGATCGGGCACCGGACCTCTTTGTTGATGCGCGCAATCAGCGTCCTCATAGCGGACGGGGAGATGACCCCGACCGTGTCCGGCACGTTGATGATCGTTGCCCCGGCGTCCGCGGCAACCTGGAACACCTCGATAAGGTAGTCCCAGTCCGTCCTTGTGGCATCCATTGCTGAGAACATGCAGAGCTCGGAATGCTTCCGGATATAACCGATGATATCGGCAGTTATCTCAAGCACTTCCTTGCGGCTCTTGTTGATCGTGTTCTCCCGCTGGATATCTGAGGTCGGGATAAAGACATGGACCATGTCGACATTGCAGTCAAGGCAGGTGTCCACATCGGCTTTCACGGAGCGGGCAAGCCCGCAGATCTTCGCTTCAAGCCCGAGATTTTTGATAGCGCTTACCGTCTCTTTCTCGGCTTTCGAAGATGCAGGGAACCCTGCTTCTATAACATGTACGCCGATTGCGGAGAGCTGGCGGGCAATCTCGATCTTCTGTTCAAATGTGAATGCAATACCAGGGGTCTGTTCTCCGTCACGTAATGTGGTGTCAAAAACAGTTACTTCTTCACGAGCTGCGCTATGGGTGAAGAAAACGATCCCCCGCAAAATCCTTGCGAGTACTCATACAAAATACTGGACATGCGAATTATTTAAACAATCGCTGCACCACGAACAAATCCAGGATGAATTCCCGGGTGAAAACGGTGCGTCTTACGATATGTTTAATAAGAAACTTGCCATACATTAGTAGCGCAGTGCCCCGCCTTAACTCAGCCTGGTAGAGTGCGCGGCTGTAGTATGGATTACCGTTATAGGTAACTGCGCGGCTACCGCGATGTCCCCGGTTCGAATCTGGGAGGCGGGATTACTGTAAAAATGCCCAGGTAGTGTAGTGGCCTATCATGATTGCCTGTCACGCAATCGACTCGGATTCGAATTCCGACCTGGGCGTCCACTACCATTTTTTCTGAATTCTTAACTCCGATTGTTGCGTATTTTTCCTCATGTGTTTGGGCATATCCGGTGTCCGATCCTCCTTGCCCCCGTTTTTGTGCAGATTTTCTCACAAAATCAGACATGATACGTTGGAACTGATCCCCTCTGACTCTATTGGACAGGGGATGGACCCCCGGTCATCTCGATCATAATGGGGGGGATCACCCCCCGGTTAACATTTTTCAGAAGGGGGGGGTAGATGGGGAGTCCCCCCACCTCATTTGTGAGTAGGGTCCTGTTTTTCATGGTTTTAATCCGGTACTTCGCGTGGAATCATCGTCGGAGTGAAGTACGGTATAATCCCATCAGAAATGAGTTGGCTCCTTGGAATCTCTTACGGGAGAGGGGGCGTATCCCCCCTGGTCACGCAGATCATGGTGGGGGGGTCACCCCCCGGTTAACATTTTTCAGAAGGGGGGGTACCCCCCCTTATGTGCCTGAAAGGTTTGCGACTCATCTGTCTGCAACCTCCTGGAAATAAATAAGAATTTTTTTTTTAAAAACACTTCAGCCCGGGTGAGCTGGTATAGGAAACCAGGTTTATCGGTACAGGTCCGGTATGGCTTTATCTCCGGAATGAATGGACATTAAAAAAGATTAACAGGCTGTTTTTGGCTGGAGAAGAAGACGGCCACGGGAAGTGAGCCGGAGAACGATCTCGCTGCTGGATTTCCCCCCGTCGAGATAGCGCTTGGAGAGGAGGATTCTGACAGCGGACCGTACGCTGTTCTCGCTGTGATTGGGCTGCAACGCATGAACTACATGACTTATGTGGCAGCCCTGCTTGTCGGCAACTGCCTGGAGAATGTCGATGTGCGTGGGGGTAGGCACAAAGACTTCGGGAGTTTCGTAGGTGATTTTTTCCATAATGCGTCCTGGTGACCGGAAAAACCCAGATGGTTTTTGATTCTGCTGAACGAATCACCGTAATATTATAGGGTGTATGAGATGAAGTAACCATGCCTCATTTCGCCCGGGATACCCGTCGGATCCGCGGCGTTTTCCCTCACTCGGTCCGGGCGGTATCTTCTCTTTTTTAGAACAACCCAGAGAACGTCTGTTCATTTCAGGTGACCTGAACGCCATAGATCCCGCTGGCAATCCACCAGGTATCGTCAACGGCCTTTCCATACATCAGTTTTGGGACCGGTTCCGTTCTTCCTGCCATAGTATCCGTAACCATGGCCCGGGTAAATCCGGTCCCGTTCGTTATCGCATTGATGTTCATGACCGTGATCTTTGATCCATAAGGATCGGTAAAGGTCAGCCAGTTTTTCCCGACAAGATCCTTCCAGAACGGATCGGCAAGGACCGTCCCGTTGAAATCCTCTGCCCAGACAAAGAGACCTCCCGAGACAAACTGCCCGTGGGGGTTGTTTATTTCGGCAAGGGTCTTCTCCTTCCCGTTTGCTTTTGCATAGATGACCGCCCGGTCAACAAGATCGTAGAGATCCGTGCGGGTCTGGTTCCGCAGCGAAATGCCCGTCAGGTTGCCCTTTCGGAGCTGTTCGTACTCCGGCACAATGATACCGGAGAAGACCCAGTACGTGTCATCCACGGGGAGGGCATAATCGATCTTGGGTGCATAGGCGGTCTTCCCGTCGTTTGTCACTGCCGCTACCGTGTACGAGATGCCCCCACCCTGGCGGGCAAGGTCCCGCATCTCCCGGATCGTGGTCACCCCGTCGGGGTCGTGGTAATTGATCAGGTTGATCCGCGTGTTCGCGGCATCGGGGGTTAAGGAACTTGCCAGCACGGTACCATTGTAGTCCACGGCCATGATTGTCAGTTCCCCGTCAGCAAATTTCCCCTTCGGGTCGTTGAAGGAAGCGAGTGCAGCCTCCCTCCCGTTCTTCTTTGCATAGGAGACGGCATCGCCGACGAACTTCGTGAGATCTGCCGTTGTGTATGCCCGGGTTGCCGGGCCGATTGCCGTTGACGGGTAGATCATCCCGGATCCGGCATAGGTGCCGGCCCCGACATAATACGTGCCATCAACGTCGGCAACAACCGAAAGTTTACCCCGTATGGTATGGTTGTCCACCATATCCGGGTAATCGTAACTCACATATCCGATTCCGTAGCCGGCCGTCTCTTCCAGATTTTTTACCAGGGGGGTGCCGTACCGGTCGGTCATGTTCCGGATATTGGTCCCGACAATCTCCGGTTCGAATGGTTCGGCAAGAGCGGTACCGTTATAATCCTCGGCAAAGATGTAGATCCCGTTCCTGACAAACGAACCGTCCGGGTCATTGAAGGCAGCAATGGCTTTCTCTCTTCCATTGTTCCGTGCATACTCCCGGGCATCCTCAACGATTGCGATCAGTTCCTGCGGGGTGAGTTTGCCACCCGTGGCGGGTATCGCCGTCACGTTCTTGGAGACGATGCTGTTCTTTTCGTCCATCCGTGACGTGTTTGTGCAGGCTGCAGCGAGAAGAGCGGCAGTGAGGATGAGGGCCAGGAGCAGGGCATGCCATCTCATAGTCAATCGTATTGATTGTAGTGTAAGAAATGTGTTTTCTTTTTCGTCATTCTCTGAAATCCGGCGGGGGGGAAGACACCGGGGGGGTTTTTAGAGGGAAAATAGCGTTTATTTATACTATCCTGCCGAACGTTTCCTCAATGTTGGAACTGATTGTCGCAAAGATCAAAGGATTCCTCTTAAATCCCGTAGAAACGTTCCGGTCCTCCCGGGAGGATACGTCAGGAACAGTCCTTGCGTACTTTTCCGCCCTCCTTGTACTCGATGCTGTCCTGACCTCCGCGGTCACGGTTCTTGGCATCGGCTTTCTCGGGGCATTCGGGCAGTATCTCCCCCATGCGGGCCCATTTCTGCCGGTAGTTATCTTTCTGCTGGTCCTTGTCGGAGGACTTGTGTGGGCGCTCATCATCAGTGCCTGGATCCATCTCTGGGTCTTTATCTTCGGGGGACGCAAAGGGATCTTCCAGACGGTCAAGGCGGTTCTTTACGGCCTGACCCCTAGTCTCCTGTTCGGCTGGATCCCTGTTATCGGATTCTTCTTCACCCTGTGGGCAATCGTTCTTGAGATCCTCGGCATCCGCGAGCTCCAGGAGATAAGTTCGGGAAAAGCGATCCTTGTCCTGTTCATTGCCGTGATGATCCCAATCTTCCTTCTCATCGTGCTGGCACTGTATCTCATGGTGAATGTCCACAGTATCCAGACAACGCAGGTTGTCTCTTCAGCCCCCGTTTAATTTTTTGCCGCTGCATCGGCAGAGATACGAGAGCAGATCCCGAAATAAACCGGTTATGCAGAAATGCGTTCCAGGCACCCTGCAGGCCGGAAGACCGCTTATTCCACCTGATAGCCATTTTCCCGGAGAATCCCGGCTATCCATGGCTCAGCCTCTGAATCCGTTTTCGGTCTTCCCCGCAAAATGCCCTCCCAGATCCTGCGGAGTTCCTGGTCATCGGCGTGCAGGGCCAGGGCACCGGTAATATGCCCGAGCGGTTTTCCGTTCCGGTCAGAAACCCGCATGGCAATGCACCGGTAGAACTTGCACTGCGCCGGGCTGTCGCGGTGGATCGTGCAGCGGAGAAGGTCCCCGTCCGGCCTGAGGAACCGGCAGGCCGCAGGATGATTTTCGGGAAAAGAGAGATCGGAAAAGATCCGGCGCTTGTCCTCATCCACCTCGGCAGTGAAGGCCGTGCCGGTTGAGACGCATTCGCACTCAAAGATGAACTCCCCGGTCTGGCGCTCGATTGCGATATAATCCCCAAGATACATGCAGCAGGTCCCGCACTGGCGGCAGTTGAATGTCATTATCTGCTCTCCCTGTCATAGCCCGCCGGGGCGGGATAGTCAGAATAATGTAGCATTTCCCGGCTCCTAACTGTATCGCGGGATGAAAAACCGGATGCCAGGCACGTATCCGGAACACAAAAGATCAGGGAATCTTATCTGCCGCCGTAATCGCGATACTCTTGAGCGTCTCATAATCCGTTGCTGTCCCGCCCATGGTAATCTGCTCAAAGATGTTGTTTTTGATAAACACTACGGAGTACACCACAAGGTTCCGGGGATCGCCCGGCTCGATGATCCGGACCGCTATACTCTTCTCCCCGATCCTGGGAAAGGGGATCTCGTACTTCTTCATCCCGCTCTCCTCAAAAAGCAATTCTTTTTCAATTTCATACACCCGGTTTATGCTCGCCGCGGGATACATTCCGATAACCTGCCGGATTCCGGTTATATCGTCATTGTCGTGGTTCAGACGGTAATACACAACCCGGTACCCGTGTATCCACCCAAGATCATGGGCAAGCTGGCCGGTCTCGTCATAGGCAATAACCGACCGGTCTTTGAGGGAATAATCAGCCGGGAGATCCCCCGGTCCGAGTGCCATATCTCCAACGGTAACAACCCGGGTAACCTGTTCCGGAACTGGAGTCACGACAACCGGTGGAATATATACCTCGGGAGATCCGAAGACCGATGACAGGCAGCCCGGCGAGACTGCGGTTCCAAGTATAATAACCAGGAGAAGGATGGTTGCGCGGAGCCCTTGTACCATATCGTACCCGATAGTGAAAGGGGTATAAATTTTGAGAGGATAGGAGTGGTTATACCCTGCCGGCAAAAGCACTATTACATCCTGCACCCCACATTCAGCAACGGTGTAAGACCATGGTAAAAAACAGCATTGCAATGCTTGACAAGGATCACCACATCCACCTGATCCCTCCCGACCGTGTACTGATGCTGAGCATCGAGCACTCGGCAATCAAGAAGATTGACCACGAACGTTTCGAGGTCGAGTGTTACCTCCGGCTCTCCATTGAGGGGTTCCCCCATCCGCTTGAAGATGCAATCCGCTTCTCCTTTGCTGTCTCGAAAGTGCCCGACTTGCAGCTGATGGTGGAACTCACCTTTCTCCAGAACCACATCATCAAGTACATCTTCGACATGGGCCTCTCCGATGAACTGAGCTGTTGCGAACCTGACGATCCGCAGGCCCGGGAGAGCGGGGTTACGATCTCTTCCGAGATCAAGGCACAGATGCTCGCCTCCCAGCAACTCCGGGATATTCTGGCCCGGCATGGGGCGCTTCCGGATACCGTGGTGTTTGTCAAATAGTCTTTCCTTTTTTTTAAGGTGCGTGAAAACCTGTTGATGCACTCACCTGTTTTTCATAAATCACGTCGGAAATCACAATTATTTTTCAATAAATATCTTTTTGTGGGCAGAGGGACAATCGTTAAACCAGAGATAAACGGGTGGTATTTTTTTTATGGGTGATTCTGCATTTCCCAATGATGAGAAAATCCTTCAGCGGACCGATGGCGTCAGTGTCAAGTCGATCCCGTTCGAAGGTATCCTGACCGACCGGCGCATCATCCTTGTTGACCGGGCCCGGAACGTGCTTCCTCAGAAAGATATCCCGCTGGACACGGTCCGGCAGGTCGTGGCCGGTGAGAATGCTCTCGGGGATCCGACCATCACCTGTTATGTTACGGGGAATAACAACGAGACACGGCAGATGGTCCTCACCTTCACCCGCGAATCCGGCGGGAATCGTGCCCGGGTGCGGGATGAATGGACCCGGTATCTTGAGTACTATATCCCGCAGGCCCGTCCCATGCCCGGGGGATCGGCACCAGTCATCACGCCCCAAAAAAAGCGGATCCTTGAGAACCCGCCTTTTGAAGAGCCGGCCCGGGAAGCGCCGGCTGCTGCCCTGCCGGAGACCCTTTTCTGTATCCGGTGCGGCAACAAGGTAGTTTCGGATTCCGCGTTCTGTAACCGCTGCGGAGCCCCCATCGTCCCTCCCGCGGCATCGCCGTATGCAGCTGCCTCCCCGAATGTATATTCTGCACCCCCGCAACCCCCGGTGACCGCCCCCACCCTGGATGCGATCCGTATCGCGCCGCAGGAGATGCCGGTGCGTCCTCCTGTGCGGCAACCCGTGGTTTCAGCTGAAGCGGGTCCAATCCCCTCTCCCCGGAAACTCCCGGAAGCCGATCCTTCAAAGAAACCCCGCAAACAGGGTTTTTTCGCCCGGCTCCTTGCACCAAAACCCCGCCCGGCAAACCGGAGGGGCGGATCACCCCCGGCTGCAGCCCCAAAACCGGAAAAACCCCGCCGCAGCAGCGGGTCAGGAAAGAAAATAATCCTGGGTGTCGTGGTTCTTGTTGTCATTCTTGTCGTGATCGCAGCCGGTGTCCTGGTTGTTTACCCCATGATCTCGCAGGGTAGCGCAGCCACACCCGCCGGAAGTACGAGCGGGGGGTCATCATCTGCCACACCAGTCCCCACGGCAACAACTTCATCCGGCAGTTCTTCGTCGGTATCGGCCACCTGGACCCCGAAAGCCATAGAAACAACGCAGGCAGCAGTTCCCCAGACGGGGGTTCAGGTGCATGTCAGCTACCTCGGCGGGTTCAAAGGCACGTACGGCCTCAAATCTGACCTGCAGACGGTCAAGAGCTCCGGTGACCGGGTCTATGAGGTCCTGAACGCTACAGGCGCAATCCAGGCAAATTTCGAGAAGACAGACAGCTCGACCCGCCATGACCTGCTCGTTGAGATCTACAAGAACGGGAAACTTCTCACGTCGGGTTCAACCAGTGCGTCCTATGGCAAAGTGGCCCTTGAGGCGGATGTAACAACCGGTGTTGCCAAAGCTCCGATCACCAGTGCCTCCCCGGCAGGTGCATCCACGACCTCTGCGGCGAACACTACGGTAAAAACCACCACAAAAACAACGACAAGCGCTACGGCAAAAGTCACATGATCGTTCCGGACAATCTTCTTTTTTATTTCCGGCACGGATACTGTTCCGGATATCTATGAGATCGAACCCCGTTTTTCCTTTGAATACTCCGTTTAAACCCGATGCGGCACTGAAAGTGAGCCTCGCGGTGAACTGTATCCTGTTCCTCCTGCTGATTCTCTGCTGTTCGGTCTTCCCGCTTCTCCTTGCAAGCGAAATGAGTCCAAATGTCCTCGTGCTCTGTGCGATTCTCGTCATCACACTCATTGTCATCTTCCTACTCTGGGTACACCTGTATTACGAGAGCATGGGTACGAGCTCCGCGAAGATGAGATGAGCTGGAAGCGCGGCATCTGGTTCAGGACTACGGGGATTGTGCCCTACAACCGGATCACCAACCTGGATATCAGGCAGGGCCCGGTGATGCGGGCTCTTGGCATATCCACCCTTGCCATCCAGACTGCGGGATATTCCGGCCAGGTGGCGTCAGAGATAAAAATTGAGGGTGTTACGAGTGCTGAGGAACTCCGGGAATTTATCCGGTCCATGATCCGGCAGATGCCCCAGCCCGGTGACGGGACCGGTGGAGAAAAAAACCTGCCGGCAACAACTGACCAGAAAATTCTCGATGAGCTGACAAAGATCCGGATCCTTCTCGAAGAACAGAAAAAACAGGGCCGGTAAGAACGCCAAAAAATTATTTCTCTTTTATCTCACTTTTCTCAACGGCCGGCTTCTTTCCCTTGTGCCAACGGTATACCCCGTAGCCGATTCCCCCGATGATGATGAGCGGCAGCAGGGTTAAGAGAATGATGACAATGGCGTCAATCATGCCGAAGAACCCGGCAATGCCCTCGTTGATGGTGGAGATGAAGCTGCGCCCGCTGTCGCCGCCGACCGGTTCGGGCTCCTGGAGGTTGACGGTGATAGTCGAGTACGCTACCCGGCTGTCGAGGTACTTCAGCCGTCCGTCAAGCCGGTTGAGCTCGGTCTGGACGCGGTCTATCTGTACCTGGACCTTGATGATATCCTCAACCTTGGTACTCTGCTTCATGATAGCATTGTACTGGGCAAGCTGGTTCTGGTAGGAGGTTCTCTGGGCCTGGAGATCAACGTACTCCTCGGTTATGTCTTCCCCCTGGGTGGATGCGGATTTGACCGTGCCAAGCGCTTTTACGCCGGCGAGGGTGGTGTCGAATTCAGCCTGGGGGATTCTTAAGACAACGGTCCCGGTCAGAACATCATTGTAGTTCTTCTGGACACTGGTTGACGATATGTATCCGCCTTTTGCCGTGGCAATCCCCTTGAGACTTTCCACGGTTCCCGGTACATCTTTGACTTCCAGGGACAGGTATGCGGTCTTGATTATCTTGGTCTCGACAGCGCTTGATCCCGAACCGCCAATAACGGCAGGGGCCGCTGTGGGCACCGCCATGGGTGCGGCACTGCTGACAGCCAGACTTGCATGCCGGTCTGACGCGACTCCCCCGTAATTCTCGCTTGAGTAGGAAACCTCTTTTACCGATAGACCCTGGCTGGTAGACGTGGCAGGAAGTCCCATGCAGCCGGTGACAAGGATGGCAATAATCACAAGCGCAAGAAGTGCGAAGCCTTTGTGGTTCATACACAAAGCATCTCTGCGTGAATATAAATATCAAGCGTTAACTGCGAACATTCTGGCAGTTATCCGGAAAAATACGATCTCGCAGACTGGAGATCCCTGTTCGTATAACCTGCAGGTTCCAGGATCCAACCCGGGGGATTTCACGAATTTAATACCCCGGCTGCTGACCGTGTAACCAGATGCAGGGCATGGGAAACCGTAAGTGTATCTCGTCCGGCCCTCAAAAAACGGAATCCGGGCTCCCTCCCAACAGGGAACCCGGAAAGGAGACACCGTCGATGCTCACTGAACATTACCCTGAACACGCTGTACAGAATACTGCCGGTATTAACCTTGCGCGCAGATCGAGTTTTTTCGCACCGGAGGATGTAAAACCGGTCTGCCGTTCCTGCCCGTCAGCAGGAAACTGTGATCCTTCCATGGATGCAATCCTCGATGAGGTCCAGGACGGATTATTCCGGGCAGTGCAGCTGAACGTGGACCTGCGATTGCACAGGGTCAATACCAGTCCGGCAGATGAGCTGGTCTGCACCGGCATCTGCCAGGTTGCAGGTCTGCGGAACTATCTCGCATATCAGATGTCCGATGAATTCTCTGTCCTCCCCCACGATCTCGGCGAGACCGTATCTTTGCTCCGACACACGTACCGCAGGATCCTGATCCGTGAGGACCTTCCCCCCGCTACTGCACATGAAGTCCTTTCTGTGGCGCAGTACTTTGACAAGACTGCAGGCAGCATGGGTTTTTATTGAATTGCAGATGGTTTTTGCCTCGGAAAACCCGGAAAACGTGGTGACACTCCTTATATAAGAAAACAAGCGATACTTCATGGATATACTATGACCGAACTCAATATACCAAAAAAACCCGAAGGTTTTGAAGAGCTGGAGAAACTGGGGGTCGATGGACTGATCCAGCGCCTGCTGGACAGCACGGATCCCAATATCCGGCAGTATGTGGCGTACCTCCTTGGAAAAGCGAAGAACCCCCGTGCCATCCCGCCGCTTATCGCAGCGCTCGGTGACTTCGATAAATCCGTGCGTGAGCAGGCAACCCTGGCGCTCTCTGCCATTGGCCAGGCTGCCATCGCTCCCCTCTCGGCCGCCATGAAAGAGCCCAAGTGGGAGACCCGGTACCGTGCAGCAGAAGCACTTGGCCGGATTGCTGACGAGAAAGCGGTCAAACCGCTCATCCAGGGGCTCAATGACAACCGCGACCATGTCCGTTACATGGCAGCCAAAGGCCTCCGGGAACTGGGGGACTCCAATGCAATTGAACCGATGATCATCCTGTTAAAAGACGAGAACCAGTATGTCCGGATGATGGCGGTCCGGGCTCTCGGGGCCATTGGCGGGGAGAAGTCACTCGATGCCCTTAGGCAGGCGCAAAAAACCGAGCCGGATGAGAACGTAAAAGAAGCAATTGCTGAAGCGTTGAAGTAACTTATTCCCAGTTCCTTTTTTTTTGCCCCAAAAAGAAAAGCCCGACATATACCGCCGCAACCTCAAACGGTAAATAACAGGATTTTTATCTGCCAAAATGATATCTGGTGTAGTTGGATACATTCGGCGGATTTGGATAATACAATACGATCGGATCTCAACGTCACGGCACGGTGAATATGGCAGGCCCGCTAACCTGCATTGCAGTGTTTCTGGTGACGGCGAAATGGATAATGTATCAGAGCTAAAAAAACCCCAGCGGTTCGTTTCATTCCGGGAATCTCATGAATCCTAACAATAAACCCACACAGAAGAGCCGGTCCCTCTCTCTCTTCATTCTCCTTTTCATGATAATCCCTGTCATCTGCATGGGGGTGCTCCTGACCGCCAATGACTATATTGTCACGAAGAATAATTTCGAAAGCGAAGCCCATCACTTCCAGTTCCAGACCGAACAGAACATCATTGAAGCTCTCCACCTTACGGACACTGCATCGAACATCCTCGATGACAGCATCAACGACCGGATGCAGAAAGGGCTCATATCGGTAAAGAATGAATATGAGCGGTCCGGTCATAACCCCGCAAGGATGGATCTTTCTTCCATACAAGCGGGTCTCGGGGAGGGTTTCGACATCTATGTCATTGACGAGAACGGGATCATCGTTGCCACTACTTATGCCCCGGAACTTGGGCAGGATTTTAAGCAGATCCCGTACTTCTTCAAGTACCTCTCCACTATCCGTAATTCTACCGGTTTCTTCCCGGACCGGGTAGTTCACGAACTCCTGGGTGCAGGACAGTACCGGAAATATGCCTACATGCCAACGGTGGATCACAAGTACGTGCTCGAACTGGGACTTGCGGGACCCTCCTACGATGCGATGAATGCCAAGCTGGATGCCCACAAGAATATCCGGAATATCGTGTATGGAAACCCGTACGTTGTACAATACCGGGTTTTCAACACGCTCGGCAGGTATGTCAGCAATGGTACGAGACCGGAGCCGGTTGTACGGGATTATCTCAATGAGACGATCCGTACACGCTCAACCTTTGAAGTGTCAAGCCCGGATTCCTCGCGAACCGTCCGGTACCTGTTTGTTGATCTCAGGGATGACAAGTACGGGTCCGACCCAAGCCGGATTGTCGAGATCACGTATAACACCGACCTGATGCACGACTCTCTCGACAAACTCCTCTTTTTCCACCTGCTTATCTCGCTGGCAGCGATTCTTCTCGGGTGTATTCTTGCCCTTGTCGTTTCGCGGAGGCTGACCCGGCTGATCACCGGTATCGTCACCGATGTGGAAAAGATTGCCTCAGGCGATCTCGAACACCGGATCGGGAGCCCGCCGGTCCGCGAATTCCAGGTTCTTGAAGAGAGTATCAACACGATGGTTGATTCGCTGAAATCTGCCTTTTTGAAGATGAAGGACGATGAGATCTTCCAGCAGGAGATGATCGACCAGCTGCCGATTGCGATCTTCATGAAGAATGTCGGGGACGGGAAATACGTGTACTGGAACAAGGCCAGTGAGAACCTGTTCGGCCTGCATGCCGGAGACATTATCGGAAAGGCCGACCGCGAACTCTTCTCCAAAGGGCTGGTTTCCCAGATCGAGAAGGAGGACACTGAAGCCCGCCTGAACCGGATTGCCTTAAAGACCAAGACTATCTCCATCCGGGGACAGGGCGACCGGATCATCCATGTAATTGTTGTCCCGATCTTCAATTCAGAGAAAGCCGAACGCTACCTGCTGGGCATTGCCGAGGATTTAACCGAGGAGGCCATCCACTTAAAAACCGAACTGCTCTTCAGTCTTACCCGCCACGATATCCTCGATCATCTCTCGGTGATCATGGAATCCCTGGAACGGGCGCAGCTCATGACCACGCCGGAAGCAATGCAGGCATTTTTTGACAAGACGATCATATCCGTCGAGTCGATCCGGAACCAGATCTCGTTCATGCGCAGCATGCAGGATCGCGGGATCACCTCCCCGAAATGGCAGCCGGTCCGGGATGCTTTTTACGACGCCGTTGATATGCTTCCCGGTACCGATGTGGAGATCAGGGCAGATATTGAGAAGACCGAGATATTTGCCGATCCCTTCCTGCCAAGGATCTTCTTTACCCTGCTTTTGAACTCCCTCAATTACGGCGGTACACGTATCACCCGGATCAGGTTGTCCGCGCACCGGGAGGGGGACAGCCTCGCAATCGTGTACGAGGATAACGGGCCGGGTATTCCAGAGGAAAACAAAGCGAAGATCTTCCTCTTCGAAGAGTCGCCGAAAACCTGGCAGGGTCTCTTCCTTATCCGGGATCTCCTGGCATTTACCGGCATTACCATCACGGAGTCCGGGGACCCGAAGGCGGGGGTGCGGTTTATCATTCTTGTCCCGCTCAATAAATTCCGGTACCTGTAACCTCCCCCCTCTTCCGGCTCATATCCTGCCGGAACCTGAAAACCAGGCCGGTTCATGTCCCCCGGGGCAGGAAATAATCCTAAATAGTCCCTTCACTAACATTACGTAAGGATGAGCGAAGGCGTTGAAGTTGCCCGGCTGCTCGATATACTCGGGAACCGGAACCGGCGGCGGATAATCGAGCTGCTGCGGCAGAAACCCTGTTTTGTCACCGAGATCTCCGATACGCTCATGCTCTCGCCCAAAGCGGTCATCGACCATCTCCAGATGATGGAGAAGGAGACCATACTTTCCTGCCAGATGGATGAGCGGCGCAGGAAATACTACTATCTTGCACACGATATCCTCATCGATGTCAGCCTCAAGGAAATCCGGATCATCAGCGCGGTTTCTGCAGAAGATGACGAGAAGAACGAGCGGCTGAAAAAGGCAGTATCCATGCTCGGCCGGATGATCCGCTCGCACGACCGGATCCTCGCAAACCTCGAACAGGTCAACCACGATATCGAGATGATGATAAACGATATTGCCCACAACCATAAGGATTTATTCAGGAGCGAACGAGAGATTACCGTAATAATTGCCCTCTCCCATGAATCCTTAACCCTGGACGAGCTGGTTCAGGCAACCAGTCTCCCCGCAGGGGAGCTTGCGGAGATCCTGAAACGGTGCGAGCGGACCGGGATCGTGACACGGGAGGATGAGCGGTACCTGCTCCGAGGTGTCCATGCAGAATAACCCGAATGGTCCCTACGATGACCTGTTCAACAACCTGGCAAAGATTGTAGAAGATCTTGTCCGTGATATGCCCGAGAGCCGTCATGCCCGGATTGTCGGGTATACCATCATCACCCGTCACCCGTCCGATGACCCGGAAACCTTCCGTGGCGGCATGCCCGAGGATGACGGGGAGGTTCCGTACGAAGTGGTGGAATCGGGAGATGACGTCTTTATCACCGCCGCACTGCCAGCCAGCACAAAGACGGCCCCCTTTGCCGATATCGAAACGAACTGTGTCCGGATCTGCGTGGATGATCGCGTCACTACGATCATGCTGGACAATCCTGTTGACCGGATCCACAGTTATTACCGCATCCACCGCGGTGTGATGGATATAGCTCTTAAAAAAGAAAATATCCTCTGAAAACCGGAGAGCTGCAGTTCCGGACACCTGTTTTTTCTCTGCGTGTCGTTATCATAAGGATACATCCTGTTTTCGCCCGGGCAGGAGATCCAAACCCCCCCGGCGCGGCACGGTCTCCGCCTGGATTGTTGACACTGGGTACGGCATATCGATAAAACGGATTTGCGTTCCTGTCTTTGGC
The DNA here is from genome assembly GCF_041645475.1 of Methanoregula sp. GTDB lineage: Archaea > Halobacteriota > Methanomicrobia > Methanomicrobiales > Methanospirillaceae > Methanoregula. The sequence goes on from NZ_JBAZQA010000001.1 coordinate 338,378, forward strand.
CCTTACCGTGTTTCTTGAAAAAAAGTGCGGGAAATCCGTTCTGCCGCAGGAATCCCCGGGAGGTGTTGTTCCTTACCCCAGTTTCCACACGCCCACATCAGCCCCGTTGAAGGCAATCCGGGCATAGGCCCTGTCAAGCGTCAGCGATTCGGGAACTTCGTAGATGATGTAACCGTCAATTGCATTGCTCTTTCCCGGGTACAGGTATGCGGTCTGGTCCCCGTGAGAGTAGCCGTAATCCTCGACGTACTCCGAGCCGAACAGCTTGGGGTAATACTGGATCTCCTGTACTTCGATAGGGGTGGCCTTGCGGTCGTACGCTTTGTTGGGGAGATAATGCGTGGAATCCATGGAGTACCCGGTGCCCTCATAATGCACTTTGATGGTGCCGGCTGCCGGGGGCCAGACCCGTGTTGTCCCGTTGTTGTACACGTTTACAAAGATGATGAGGTATTTGTTGCCCGCATGGGGTTTCTGGGTATAATACCGGTTATCCATGTCATTGTGCCAGTGGTAGGTGCTGTTCATCCAGACGCGGTATACCGTGCCTTGACTGGCAACCTCACCGGAGCCAAAGGGAAAACTGTCTTTGATCCGGAGCGCCCCGGGGTATGGATCTGGCCTTGGGGTCCGGGTTGTGAGAACCGGTGCCGGGGTATCCGGAATCATAGTCGTTACGGCGGGTGCCGGGGTTTCCGGTATCTCCGTGGGGATATTTTTGGAAACGCCCGGGAGGACAACGAGAGCAAGGACTGCTGCAACAACAAGGACAACAATGATGCCTGCGAGAACTGCGACCGGTAGCTTCTTTGGTGAACCTTCCGAGGGCTGCCGGAATTCTTTGGGGGGTAACTCCCATGATGAGCCCGGTAAATCCAGTGAGGACGCGTCCATGTCCACCGGGGCCCCGCAATGTTCACAGAATTTTACACCGTCGGAAAGTGCCTCGCCGCATGCGGTGCAGAAATGGTTTCCCATATCCGGTATTCATCCCGGTGCATAATAAAAAAGGAGGTTCTTGTTCAGGGGCACCGGGTGCCTATGCTTTGATCGGCAGGTCCGAAGGAGACCAGTCCGCAAGGGATTTGCGGTCCTCCCGAAGGTCATGGAACTGGCGGAGCGAGACGGTGATATCGCGGGTGAAGGCAAAGTACCCGATCTGGGTATTGCGGCAGAGTTTCATTGCCATGTCCATGAGCCCCCGGGGATCCGGCCGGGCTTCGCCAAGCCAGATATGGAAGATATTGCCGCCGTCAACGATCGGGAAGAAGACATGCTCGATATCCATCCGTTTCGTCAGCGGTACATCTGCTCCCGGCGCAACATGGGTGCCGTTTGTGTAGTAGATGGGAAGGTCCCGGCTCTTGCCGAGTTTTACAAGACCTGCATCTATATCGCCCTTGATAACGTTTTTGGCAAAGTCATGGTAGCGGCGGTCGAGCAGGTCGGCAACCGCAAAGCGCTGCCCGGTGGTCTCCGCGGGAGTGCGGGCAAGGGCGATTGTCATGTTGTTTTTCCGGCTCAGTTCCCGGCCATAGAGCTCCATCTCGGTCATGGCCCGGATGGCGAGTTTGAACGCTGCTTTTGATTCATGGAGCTGCTTGCCGGTATGGTGCTGGACCATCTCGTTGACGCCGACAACCCCGATCGTATAAACCAGCCCTTCGAGATCAACGGCAATTGCGCCCCGTTCACCGGTATTGGGATCCTTGGGGCGCTGCATGGCAAACGGCATCCGGCTGTTGGCCCGGATCAGGTCCATCCAGCGGCGCTTGATCTTGAAGATCTCGACGGCAACATCCATGAGTTTCTTGAGTTCGGCAAAGAGACGGGCATCGTCGCCCTCCGCATTGTACGCTGCCCGGGGGCAGTTCACGGAGACCACCTGCCATGACCCCATGGAGAAGTGCTTCCCTTCACTGAAAATGAGTTTCCGGTCAAAATCCGAGTCCTCGTCGGCAACGGTCGAGAACTGGTAGGCGCAGCACTGGTAACATGAGATGCCCTTTCCGGCGCCGCGGTAGGCGGGGAGCTGGTTGTCGTAATAGGGCGTGCCGAATTTCGAGGCAAGCTCAAACGTCATGAGGTAGAGTTCCTGGTAGGTGGGCAGGTCGGGATGTTTCTTGTTGAACTCCTCGCGCTCGTTCATGAAGTCCGGCTCGATCGAGATCTCCGGCTTGGGGAAATTGAAGGGTTTGCCCCAGTAATCCCCTTCAAGCATCACTTCCATGAGTGCCTTGAAGAGAAGCCTTACCTCGCGCTCGAACTCGCTGTACGTTCTCAAGGGTGCTGACTTGCCATCCCAGACCTTTCCTTTGTACACGCAGGGCTTGTCCTGCCAGAGCGTGGGAACGCCCGGAGATAGCTGGATGGACGAGAAGACGAGCTGGCCGCCCCGGGCAACCATCATCTGGGTCATCTCGTACACGAACATCTGGACCATCTGCTTGATCTCTTCGTAGGGCAGGTCCTCCATGAATGGGGCAAGGAATGTGAGGAAATTGTAGTACCCCTGGCCCCCGGCAAAGTTTGTCTGGGCGGACCCGAGCGCCTTGACTGCGTGAAGGATGGCTACTTCCGCCCTCTTTGCCGGGCCGGCAACTGAAGCCTTTGTGCCGTTCCCGTCCGGCATGAGGCCATAGTAGAAGAAATAGCGCAGGTCCCAGTCCTGGCAGAACGGGCGGGTGCCGAAATATTCAAGGTCGTGGATATGCATCTCGCCTGATAGGTGGTGATCGGCCAGGTCCGGCGGAAGCTGGAGGAGGTACTGCTCTTTTGAGATCTTGTCGGCTTTCTTTTTGTGCGAGGTCTCGGCATTCTCCTGGAGGTTGGCATTGTCGTGCGCTTCAAAGCCCCTGCCAACATCGATGAGGTGCGCATCGAAGACCGGCGTCCCGACCCGGGTTGAGACGTTCCGGTACTGCACCATGCCCCGCTCTAAGAGGACGATGTTGACTACCTCGCGGATGAGGGGACCCGAGAGCGACTTGAGTCCCATGTTCTTGATCCGGTTCTCAACATCGAGAGCGATCTCCTGTGCGACCCCTTCGCTGGCACCCTTGTACCCGTAAAAGGTTTCAACGAGTTTTGTCTCTTCTACGATCTGGCGGACGATCCTGTTCCGGTCCCAGTCTACAATGTGGCCGTCCGTTGTCCGGACGTGCGGGAGAGCCGGAACTGCCAATCCCTCAAAGGTCAGCTGTTTGGTTTCCCAGTGCGCCATTACTCACCCGAAAGGAGTTTTTTTATCCGGGCTCCGTCAAAGTTTCCTGCGGGAAAAAGATCCGCAGATGTATAGAAGTCCTCGTTGTTCTGGAGTACGGGAGCTTCATTCACAAAGACCCCGTTGAGCCGGAGTTCGGTGAGGGATTCCGCAGTTGAGAGGTCGCGCTCAACGAAGGTATAGCCTTCCTGTTTCAAAAAACCCTTCAATGTGTCGCAATGCGGACAAAATTCTAGCGTATACACGATCAGTTCCGGATTCTCTGGCACAGGAAACACCCTCACTCTGTCATCTATCCAATTGGCAGTATGTGAATAAAAAAATCTTGGTATGTCTGGCAATATGTCCCGTAAAAAGAGCGATTATCATTAGTAGGTGAATAGAGCAATAGTACCGTAATGGTCAGGGCATTTGTGGCACTGGAATTGTCGGGAGATATCCGTAGCAGGCTTGCAGCGGCACAGGATGTTTTCCGTACCTGTTCTGCCCGGTTGACCTTTGTGGATCCGGATCTTATCCATATCACGGCCAAGTTTTTGGGAGACGTGGATGAAGGCAGGATCCCGCAGATCAAAGATGCCCTCCTTGGTATTCCCTTTGCCCCGTTTGCCGTCACCGCCGGCGAAGTCACGGTGAATAACCGTAACCGCCCGCACACGATCTGGTGTCGCCTGGACGATGCCGGGCGCGGCCAGGAGCTCCTGTCCGCCATTGACGCCGTGCTCAGCCCGCTGGGCATTGCCCCCGAGACCCGCAGGTTCCTTTCCCATGCCACGATTGCCCGGGTGAAAAGTGCGGATCCCTCGCTCTTTCCTGCACTCCGCACGCTTGAAGGAAAGACCTACGGGAGCTGCACGGTCACCGGCCTGAAACTCAAGAAGAGTACGCTTACCCCAAGGGGCCCTGTCTACGAGGACCTGCTGGAGGTGAAATGGTGAGCCGTCTCCCCCTGGAAGACGCAGTTCTGGACGAGATCCGCCCGGGTGCAGAAGAGCGGGACGAGATCTGCAGTCTCGGGAAAAAACTGCTTGCCGCTATTGCCAAAAGCGGTAAGGCAGAGGGCATGATTGTCGGGTCCATTGCCCGCCATACCTGGGTGCGGGGCGACCGGGACCTCGACGTGTTCATGCTCTTTGACCCGTTGCTGCCAAGGGAGGCGCTGGAGGCCGAGGGGCTTGCCCTTGCCCGCAGTATCGCCGCCGGCTTCACAGACAACTATCACGAGAAGTACGCCGAGCACCCCTACATCAACGCAACCATTGATGGTGTCGACGTGGATCTCGTTCCATGTTACAATGTGGCGAGTGCGGAAAAGATCCAGAGCGCTGTCGACCGGACGCCGTTTCACACGCGGTACATCACGGACAAGATCAATGGTCTCATAGACGATGTCCTCCTCCTCAAACGGTTTGCAAAGGCCGGGGGGATTTACGGCTCGGACCAGATGACAGAAGGATTTTCGGGGTATCTCTGCGAGCTGCTCGTACTCTATTACGGGGGCTTTACCGGGCTTTTGACTGCTGCGGCAGAATGGCGGCCGGGCATCATCATCGATCCCGAACACCATGCAAAGAAAGCGTTCGATGAACCGCTCATCGTGATCGATCCCGTGGACCCCCGGCGCAACGTGTCGGCAGCCGTCTCACTCGACCGCATGGCGGAATTTGTCGAGCTTGCGCGGGGCTACCTTGTATCCCCGTCCCCGGACTTCTTTGCCCTGCCGGTGCCGTGGGCAATCACCCGGGACGAACTGGAGGTGCGGGTAACTGAGCGCGGCACGTACCTTTACGCGATCACGTTTCCCACCCCGCCGTACATCGAAGAGATCGTTGTCCCCCAGCTCAAGCGGAGCACGGCTGCTATCTGCGAGGACCTGGAGCGAAACGGCTTTGTCGTCCACCATGCGCATTACACGATGAAACCGGAACACTGCATGTTCCTCTTCGAGCTGCTCGTTGCAACCCTGCCAAAGATCCGCACCCATGCCGGCCCCCCGCTCTGGAACCGGGTGAATGCCGACAAGTTCCGGGAGAAACACCTCTCTTCGTCTCTTCCCGGGCCCTATGTCAGTAACGCCCGGTACGAGATGGAGGTTGTTCGGGAATATACAACGGCAAAGGACCTGCTTGCTTCAGGTGCCCTGCTGCAGGTAAGCCTTGGGCGGCACGTGCGCCAGTCGCTTGCAAACGGCTGGACGGTGGACGAGGGAGCCGGCTGCTGGCACGCGGAGTTTGCAGCATTTATCGGGAACTTTTTCTCGCGATGCTCGCCTCTTGTGCGGGTTGTGCAGAAGAAGTGAGACGGGCCGGTGTCTGCCGGGCGGATACACCAAAATAAGTCCGGGTTGAAAACGGGCTTTCCTTTTTTTCGCTGCATGCGTTCACCCCCTAACGAGAGAGAAACGTCCGCAGACCTGCAAAGGGGGGACCTGGTCGTTCCTGTTATTACTTCAAATCAGGCAGATTCCCGCCGGCAATCCTGCCTCCGGCCATACGGTTAAAAAACAAGGGTAAAGTGCCAAACCAGCCCCTGACATCTACCCTGCACAACAGTCCGCCCCCCCCTTTGCGCCAACCCTGCCCCATTGGGGGCGGGGGCGCATGCGATTCCTCGGTATTACGAAAAAATCCCGATTCAGGTAATACAGCACTTTCGCAACCGGAGCGCCATAGCGGCGGGGCGAAGCCCCTGGAGCGTCAGTATTTCCGCTCCAAAACGAATTTACTTTTTGCATTAAAATTTTGGGCAGGTATTTTTTTTTTACCTTTTTTCACTCCGTAAATCCTTCCTGGATTCAGGGGCTGGAATAGTACATTACCCAAAAACAAAAATGGTTATGGGGGTGAATTCCGGCGCCGGACCCATATGGCGATTCCTGCCATCAGAACGATTGCACTTACCGGTGCATACGTGAGCGGGGCGGTTTTGGTTTGCTGCGGGGTCTGCCCCGGGGCAGCTGATGTCATGGCGGGTGACGATGAGGTCTGTTGTGCCGGGTTCTGTTTTTGCAGTGCACTCTTCCGCGCCACCTGCACTTCGGTAACCTGCGCTGCGGTCAGATTGGGTTTTGCACCAAGCGCAGTATCAAAGGAGGAAACGGCATCGGCATACCTGCCAAGGGCCGTCAGCGAGCGACCGCGGTTGTAGTACACTTCCGAATCGACAGGCCCGCCGGTCGCGTGATCATAGGCTGCCAGCGCTTCGTTATACCGGGTCAAATTGGCCAGTGCATTTCCTTTGCTGTTCCATGCATAGGAAGAATTCTGGTTTGCCCCAAGGGCTCGATCAGAGAAAACAAGTGCCTCATCATATTGTCCCATGGCATCGAGTAACAGCGCTTTGTTTTCCAGGGCATTGATAAAACCCGGGCTGAGTTCAAGGGATTTGTTATATGCTGCCAGCGCTTCACTGCCCCGGCCCAGCTTGTAAAGGGTAATGCCTTTGTCGTTCAGTGCATCGATATAATCCGGGTTGAGTTCGAGAGCCTTGTTGAATGCAGCAACTGCCTCGTTATTGCGGTCCAGCATGTTCAGCAGATTCCCTTTGAATTTCCATATTCTGGCTGCACCCGGGTTGATTTCAAGAGATTTATTGAATGCCAAAAGCGCGTCATCATATCGATCAAGCCCGGCAAGTGCAGAGCCTTTGCCGCTCCATGCAGCGGCCGAATCCGGGTTGAGTCCAAGGGATTTGTTGAATGCAAAAAGGGCCTCGTCATAGTGTCCGAGCCAGTTGAGGGCATTTCCTTTGCCGGTCCACGCAACTGCCGAATCCGGGTTGAGTTCAAGGGATTTGTTGAATGCCAAAAGCGCCTCGTCAAACCGGCCGGCGTAATACGAAGAATTTCCTTTATCGAACCAGTCGGTGGCAGGGGAGGCTGAGACCGGCATTATCCACATCACTGCCATACCTGACAGGACAAGCAGCAGAATCCATTTCTGCCACGAACTCCTTGAGAATGTAAACGAACGCACCATTTCTGTTACCTGTCTGGTTTAATTGATTCATCTACTATAGTTTAATTCCGTTTTTCACTGGGGCACTCAGGTCCAGCCTGCCCGGGGGATTGAAACCCGCGGCGAATTATCCGGACGGGTGCAATGATCGGCCCGTGGATTGCAAGCGCCGTCAGAACGGGTACCGTTTTTAAGTACACCGGATTGTTGGGCTTTTTTCGGACGTGTTGACATCAGATCGGATTTTGCACATCACGCCATCTGCGTAACCCCCGATATCATCAACGCGGTTATCAGTTCCTGAAACCCGGGTCGAAGTCTCTTTATTTGGATCTGACCGGATACGGAGCGGCTTAAAAAAACGCAGAATGGCGTCCTGGGGGCAGGGGAGTCACGCTCCGAATGCGGTGAAGGGAACCGGGAAATCCTCAAAAAAAGATTATTTTGTATTTTTCTTGATCTTTGCTGCGGCAAGTTTTGTGATTGCCTTGATGTCGGGCTCTCCGGAAAGAACGAGTTTTTTGTTCTGCACCGCACTCTCAACAAAGCCTTTCCCTGTAGACGTCCTGATGATGAGCGTGGTTGAACCGGCGGGACTGCCGATCGCCCCGGCCGAGATGTCGGAGAATATTGCAGTCAGATCGGTGCAGTAATGGCAGCCGTTCCGGATGCAGGACTCCAGTTCAGCAAGCGGGACAACCTGGGTGCTGCCATCCTGTTTCTGGATCTCGAGTTTGCCCTTGACATCCAGTTTCCGGATATCGTGCGGTTCTATCTTGTGCCGGGTTTTGAGATTTCCCTGGACAAGGGCTGTGTAATCGAATGTCTCTGTACAGAAAAGGCCGATAACGAGACGGATTGCATGGGCATAGGGTTTGAGGAGATCGTTTTCGCTCACCTCGATCCGCGCAACGGCCTGGACAACACAGGGAACGCCGATCACTGCGATCTTCTTGCATTTCTGCTCAACCACTGCGGTCTTGAGCGCAGAGAGCAGCGGCACCCACCAGCTGTACCGGCTGCCGGCCTGCTGGATGAGGACATCAGATTTCGTGATGACAACCGAAGAGGGCCGGAGGGTCCAGCGATCTTCTGTCACCGTTACCACGGCATCGATGAGACCCGTGTCGAGTGCATGGGCAAGGATTGCAGTGACCGCACCGCCACTCTGCCGGTGGGGTACCTCGATGGCTGCTTTTGCAACAGCCATCTCAAGGTAATCGCCGAGTTCCTCTTTTGGCTGTTCGGTTGTCCGGGGACAAACCGTGTAACACGCCCCGCAGGGGACCCCGTCCGTTGCCTGCTTGCAGTACCCGTTGCTCTTCGGGCTTGCCACCATCTCTCCTTCTTCAAACGAGATGGCGTCGGCCGGGCAGACCGCCACGCAGGCGCCGCAGCCCGAGCATCTGCCGGTATCCCAGACCCCGGCTTTCAAATCCAGATAATTTTTTTGTGCCATCGCTCTCACTCCAGGGTATACTTGCTCGCAAAAGGCCGGGCGCTGACCGCGGCTATCCGCGTATAGTCAGCGGTCAGCAGAGGACCTGCATCGATCCCGAAGGTTTTTGCGAAATCCTCGATGATCGGACGGATCATTGCCCGCTCTTCTTCCGTGACCGGTGCCTGTTTCGTCCCGTTCCCGAGACAGAGCGGATCAACCGGGCCCCGGACAAAGATCTCGCCGCCATGGATCCCGCTTCCAACACCCTGTTCTGCAATGGGCTTTGTATCCCCGAGTCCCAGTACAATCACAAGTCCGCCTGCCATGGATTCGCCCAGGAATGCCCGGGCGCTGCCTCCGACAACAAGGATGGGGCGTTTCTCCAGGTACTTCTTCATGTGGATGCCGCCACGGTACCCGATGTTGTCCCGGACATACACCCTGCCGCCCCGCATGCTGTGGGCCACGGCATCGCCGGCACTGCCATGGATGATCACCCTGCCCTTGTCCATGGTGTTGCCGGGCGCATGGTCTGCGTTGCCGTGGACAATGATGGCAGGTCCGCTCATGAACATCGCAAGGTCGCCGCCCGGCACGCCATTGACAATGATCGTGACATCGTCGCCTTTCAGGCCATCCCCGATGAACCTCTGGCCGAGAATATTGTTGAGGGTGATCTCCTTAACCCCCTCGGCAACGGCTTTCCGGATCTGCTGGTTCAGCGGCGTATAATGAATGTCTTTTGCATCGATCGTGAGCGTCTTCATGATTAAGCCCCCACGGTCTTCACATCCAGGACATTCAGGATACCTTCATCCAGCATATAGCCTCTGAGCCGGTCGCGGTTGCCCCGGAGGCTCTCGATGCTGTTGATGCCGGCTGCGCCCATGAGTTCGTTGAGTTCGAGGGTCCAGCCGTGGATAAGGTTCTCGACCTGCACCGCGTTCGTCTCGGGATCGAGCCTCTTTGTCAGTTCGGGTTTCTGGGTAGCAATACCCCAAGCGCACGTGCCCCGGTTGCAGGTTCCGCAGACACGGCAGCCCATGGCAACGAGCGCTGACGTCCCGATGTAGACGGCATCGGCGCCGAGACAGATGATCTTCGCCACGTCCGCACTCTGCCGGATGCCGCCGCTTGCAATCACGGACACTTCGTTCCGTATTCCCTGCTGGCGGAGTTTGGCATCAACGCTTGCTATGGCCGCTTCTATAGGGATGCCGACATGGTCGCGGAAGACCACGGGCGCTGAACCGGTTCCTCCCCGGAAGCCATCGATAACGACTGCGTCTGCTCCTGATCGGGCTATCCCCGCGGCAATGGCTGCGGAGTTGTGGACGGCTGCGATCTTAACAAAGACCGGCTTCTTCCATTCCGTTGCTTCCTTGAGGCCGTGCACCAACTGCTTGAGATCCTCGATGCTGTAGATATCGTGGTGGGGCGCCGGGCTGATCGCATCGCTGCCCTCCGGGATCATGCGGGTGCAGGCAACATCGGCGCAGACTTTCTCACCCGGCAGGTGGCCGCCGATACCCGGCTTTGCGCCCTGGCCGATCTTGATCTCGATTGCGGCCCCGCGTTCGAGATAGTCGATATCGACACCGAACCTTCCCGAGGCTACCTGGACAATCATATTTTTCTGGTACGGGTAGAGCGACTGGTGCAGCCCTCCTTCTCCCGTGCCCATGAACGTGCCGATCCGGTGGACCGCCCGGGCCATGGCCTGCTGGGCCGGCAGGCTGATCGCCCCGTAACTCATGTGCCCGATCATGATCGGGGTCTCTATCTGGAGGTTGGGGGAAAGTTTTGTGAGCAGTTCGACATCCCTGCCGGGGTGCTCCTTAATCGAGAGCGATGACGGTTTCTTGCCAATGTAGGTGCGGAGCTCCATGGGCTCCCGCAGGGGGTCGATGCTCGGGTTGGTCACCTGGCAGGCATCGAGTACGAGCCGGTCGAAGATGATCGGCCAGGGAAGGGCATTCCCCATACCCCCGGAGATGATCTTGCCGGTCTTTGCCTGGTTGAAAACCGCTTCCCGTATCTCGCGGGTCCAGACCGGGTGGCTCCGGTAATCGCCCGGTTTCTCTTCGATCTCGATGGCATCCCTCGGGCAGAACGCGAGGCAGCGGTGGCAGGCAACGCAGTTCCGGGAGTTGATACGGATCCTGTCGCCTTCCCTGCGGTACACACCGTACGAACAGTTCTCGATACAGCGCCCGCAGTCCATGCACCGGTCCGTGTCAATGGTGACCCGGAATTTCAGCGGGGTGCTCCCGATGCTCATGAGTACAGCCTCCCGATAACCGGCTCGCCGGCCTTGGGCATGGTGATATTGCCGACATCCGGATCAATTCTCCGTATGGCTGCTTCCTCGCTTGAGATGAAGAGGCGGTCGCCGCTCTCTCCGGAGACGAGCGGGCGGAGCTTGATGCGGTCCGTGAACCCGACCAGCGAGTTCTCATTTGCAACGCAGATCGCAAACGGCCCGTTCATGAGCGCCGGCCCGTACGTGAGCCGGATGGCCCGGTTGAGCTCCTGCTCCTTTGGCAGCATGCGGTCGATCTCTTTCCAGAACGGGGGTGCGAGGGCCCGGACTGCCATCTCTTCCGAAAGCCCGTGTTTCCTGACCAGCAGGTCGACAAGGTAAGCAACAACTTCCGTGTCGGTATGCATCGTGCACTTGTACCCGTAACTCTCGATGTACCGCTGGTTGGTGCCGTAGGAGGTGATCTCGCCGTTGTGGACAACGCTCCAGTTGAGGAGGTTGAACGGGTGGGCCCCGCCCCACCAGCCGGCCGTGTTGGTCGGGTACCGGTTGTGGGCAAGCCAGAGGTAGCCCTTGTAGTCATCGATGCGGTAAAAGTTCGCAACATCCTCCGGCCAGCCGGCAGCCTTGAAGACTCCGAGATTTTTTCCGGAAGAAAAGATAAGTGCCCCGTTCCTCTCGCTGTTCACTTTCATGACAATGTGGGTGATGATATCTTCGTCCGGTGTGAGACTTTTGGGCATCATACTCCGGTCCGGCCGGAAGAAATAACGCCAGGGTGTGTGGACCTTGCGAAGACCGGGCTGCTCGTACGTTTTTATCTGTTCATCGTGAACAATCGTTCCCCATTTCTCAAGCAGGTTGTCCAGATGCACCTTGTGTTCACGGATATTGTCGAAGAATACATGGATGGCGTAGTATTCCTTGTAATCCGGGTAGATCCCGTAGGCAACATATCCTGCACCTTCTCCGCTCCCCCGTTCGTCCATGGATGCCAAGGCCTCTCGTATCTTGGAGCCATCCATGAGCTGGCGGCGCCGGTCAATTACACCTATAATACCACACATATTATCACAATGGAGAATGATCCATATTAGTAACCGTTTCTGAAATTGAATAGGAGCATTCGCTCAATAGCGTAAGTAAAATAAATATAAATATGATTGGGTGGAACTTTTCTTCCATTATGTCAGCAGACGTAACGAAGATGCTCAAGAAAATTGAGGCGGATGGGGTCAAATTCATTCGTCTTCAGTTCACGGATATCCAGGGGATGCCGAAAAATGTCTCCATCCCCACCGTTCAGGCCGAGAAAGCGCTCACGGAAGGGATCTGGTTCGACGGGTCATCCGTTGAAGGATTTGCCCGGATTGAAGAATCCGACATGATCTTAAAGCCGGATCCGGCTACGTATGCCGTCCTCCCGTGGAGACCCCAGGAAGGCAAGGTTGCCCGGTTCATCTGCGATGTCCAGACGTACGGCAACAAGCCGTTCGAAGGCGATCCCCGCTACATCCTGCGCAAGACCATGGCTGAAGCCGCAAAGTCAGGCTACACCTTCAATACCGGACCTGAACTTGAGTTTTTCCTGTTCAAGATGTACGACGGCGTACCTACCACCGAGTTCGAAGACCACGGGGCTTACTTTGATCTCGCGCCAACGGACTCAGCAGAAGATGTCCGGAGGGATGTTGTCCTTGCGCTCTCCGACATGGGCTTTGAAATTGAAGCCTCGCACCACGAAGTTGCAGACAGCCAGCACGAGATCGACTTCAAGTATGGCGATGCACTCACCACCGCAGACCGTGTCATCACGTTCAAGTTTGCAACCAAGTCCATTGCCCTGCAGTATGGTCTCCACGCCTCCTTCATGGCCAAGCCGATTGCCGGTATCAACGGCAGCGGTATGCACACCCACGGGTCGCTCTCCAAGAACGGCAAGAATGCCTTCTTCGACGCCAACGCCGAACTCGGGCTTTCCGACACCTGCCTTTACTATATCGGGGGTCTCCTCAAGCACGCAAAGGCAATCACGCGTGTAGCAAACCCGACCATCAACTCCTACAAGCGTCTCGTTCCCGGCTATGAAGCCCCCTGCTACCTTGCCTGGAGTGCAGCCAACCGCTCAGCCCTTGTCCGCGTTCCTGCTGCCCGTGGCAACAGCACCCGTGCCGAGTTCCGCAGCCCTGACCCGATGTGCAACCCGTACCTCACCTTTGCCTGCATGCTTGCAGCGGGTATGGACGGAATCAAGAACAAGATCCTGCCACCGGAGTCGACCAACACCAACATCTACCACCTCAATGCAAAAGACCGCAAGAGGTTAAAGGTCGAGATGCTGCCGGCAAGCCTTGCTGAGGCAAACGCAGCGCTCCTCAAGGATGAAGTCATCTGCAACACCCTTGGCGAACACGTGGTGACCAACCTCACCCGTATTGCCGAGATGGAAACCGATGCCTTCCGGCTCGCGGTCCACCCGTGGGAACTGGAACGGTACCTGGCTACCTACTAATTTAAAATTTTTTATCAATCAATCGAACAATCGTCGATGTCTGGACTTGTAATCCCGTAACGGTCGACCGGTCGTTCTGTAATATATCAGCGGCTCGTGGAAGTGGCATGAGTAGTACTGACGGATAGTATACGCCCGACGGTGCCGATCCCGCTGCCCGCATGATGAACTGCAGACCGATCCTTCGGATACAACAATACTACGGTGATTACAATGGCATTGGATACAGGAGTTACCTGCTGGCTGCTGGTCTCGGCAGTGCTCGTCATGCTGATGACCCCGGGTGTGGGCCTTTTCTATGGCGGACTTGTACGGAAGAAGAATTTTATCTCGATGATTGCGCTCTCCTTTGTGTGCCTGGCGCTCGCGAGCATCCAGTGGATCCTTATCGGGTACACGCTGGTGTTCGGGCCGGACGTGGGAGGGGTTATCGGGAACCTGAATTACCTGGGCTTGACCGGCGTGAGCGCCGAGGCGGGCTCGGCCTCGTTTCCGCCCCTCGTGTTCATGATGTTCCAGCTCTTCTTTGCTGCAGTGACAATTACGATTGTCACATCGGCTGTTGCAGAGCGGATCAAACTCTCCTCGTTTATCATCTTCAGCCTTATCTGGCTGACGGTAGTGTACTGCCCGATCGCCCACTGGGCCTGGGGTGGCGGCTGGGCCCAGCAGATGGGCCTCATCGATTTTGCCGGGGGAACGGTTGTCGAGATCTGTTCCGGGTTTGCCGCCCTTGCCCTTGCGCTTGTTATCGGGAAGCGTGCCGGGTTCGGGGAGCATGCGCTTGAGCCGCATAATATCCCGATTGCCCTCCTGGGCGCAGCGCTCCTCTGGTTCGGCTGGTTCGGGTTCAATGCGGGAAGCGCCCTTGCGCTCAACAGCAGCGCTATTGTTGCCTTTGTCAACACGAATTCTGCGGCAGCTGCCGGTACGCTTGCATGGATGTTTGCGAGCTGGTACCGGGGCAAGCCCAGCTCGCTCTCCATGGTGAGCGGGGCCATTGCCGGGATGGTGGCGATCACGCCCTGCGCCGGGTTTGTCACGCCCCTTGTTGCCGTGCTCATCGGGGCCGTTGCCGGGGTACTGTGTTATTACATGATGCTTGTCCGCATCCAGAAGAGCCTGGATGAGAGCCTGGATGCATGGGCGATCCACGGCATGGGCGGGCTGTGGGGAACGCTTGCAACCGGTGTCTTTGCCGCAGCAGCCATCGGGGGATTTGCCGGGTGGATGGAGGGGAACTCCTCCCAGTTCGTTGCAAATGCTCTCGGGGCATTTGCTGCGCTTGCCTATTCCTTTGCCGCAACCTGGATCATAGGTACCGTGCTCGATCGCACGATCGGGCTCCGCGTTACTGAAGACGAAGAGTACGTGGGTCTCGATATCTGCCAGCATGGTGAACGGGCCTAGCGGGGAGAACCCATTCCCGTTTTTATCTGCTGCAGCAGGATACTATCTTAGAAAACTTAGAAAAAGAGGAAACACGCCATGGACCCGGAGATTGCCATCTTCCAGCATGTCAGAAACGAGCCGTCAGGATATCTCGAGACGATCTTCCGCGAACAGGGGATACCGTTCGATTATATCCGGCTCTACGATACCAATGAAGTTCCCCGCACCCTGTCTGCCACCCACCTTGTCTTTATGGGGGGACCGATGAGTGTCAATGATGAAGAGGACTATCCCTGGCTTGTGCAGGAAAAAGAGCTCATAAGGAGGTCAGAAAAAACCGGGCAGAGCGTGCTTGGCATCTGTCTTGGGGCCCAGCTGATAGCGTCTGCCCGCGGGGCGCCGGTGTACCCGTTCGTGCACGAGACCGGGTGGCACCCGCTGGACCGGGCAGCCGGTGCAACCGGCATCGTCTCTTTATTTCCGGAACAGTTCCACGTTTTCCAGCTTCACGGGGAAACATTTGCACTTCCCATCAGGAGCCGGCTGCTCGCAACCGGAATAAATGTCCGCAACCAGGCCTTCTCGTGCCGGAATGCACTCGGCCTCCAGTTCCACCTGGAGATGACCGAATCCATTATCCGGGAGTGGTCAAAAGATCTTACAAAGCACCAGCAGTCGGTAATTGCACGGGATACTCCAAGGTACCTGGCAGAGAGCAACCGGCTCTGCCGGATGGTGGCGGAGGATTTCATTGGCGCGGGTGTGAACCGCAGGACCAGCCGGTAATTTTTTCTAATCTCCTGAATCCTTCCTTTTTTGCAGGCAGTATCTTCATTTGTGCCGTATTTTGGTTTCCGGCCCGTTGATGATAATTACGCATGCGCCGGAATATTTATAAGAGTAGGAATGCAACTTCCTTCTGGCAATTGTACACCTCTACAAGCCCGAAAAACCGGATACGCAGGAATTACTGAGAAAACGTATGAGAGCGCAACCAGTTCCCCGGACTTCCCCTCCGACGCTGGTATTCCGGCTCAGTCCAGTTCCCAATCCGGGTCTGGAAATGATTAAGTGCAGAAACAGTAATGAGAGATTATTTACAGGTGAATTGAAGTGGCAATAGATTCTGGAGCAACGGCATGGATTCTTGCCTCAACGGCGCTTGTCATGATTATGACGCCGGCGGTAGGATTCTTCTATGGTGGGCTCGTACGCAGGAAAAATCTGATCTCCATGATCACCCTGTCGTTCGTTGCCTTTGCACTGGTAAGCATCCAGTGGGTAGTGATCGGGTATTCGCTGGCGTTTGGGAATGATCCGGCAAGTCCGGTCAACGCATTCATCGGCAACCTGCAATACCTTGGCCTCAACAATGTCGGCATGGACCCCGGGCCGTACAGCACGGCAATTCCCGGATTACTCTACATGGTATTCCAGCTGGTCTTTGCAACCGTGACGATGGCAATCGTGACATCCGGCATTGCCGAGCGTGTCAAGTTCAGTGCATACCTCGTGTTTGCCCTCCTCTGGACAACGATCGTCTACGATCCCCTTGCCCACTGGGTCTGGGGCGGTGGCTGGGCAGCACAGTTCGGTGCGCTTGATTTTGCCGGCGGCACGGTCGTCCATATCAGTTCCGGGTTTGCGGCACTCGCCCTGGCACTTGTTATAGGAAAACGTGTCGGCTTTGGCAAGTATGTCATGGAACCCAACAACATCCCGTTAACCATTCTCGGGGCAGCCCTCCTCTGGTTCGGCTGGTTCGGGTTCAATGCGGGGAGCGCAATCGGGGCTAACGGCCTTGCGGCAAGCGCCTTCGTCACCACCAACGTGGCTGCAGCGGCAGGTGCCCTTGCATGGATGCTTGTCAGCTGGATCAACGGCAAACCCAGTTCCCTTGGCTTTGTCAGCGGGGCTGTTGCAGGCCTCGTTGCGATCACGCCGGGAGCCGGGTATGTGACGCCGATGGCGGCAATCCTGATCGGTGCGATTGGCGGTATCTTCTGCTACGGAGTCATGCTCTGGCGCATCAGGAAAGGCATGGATGAGAGCCTCGATGCGTGGGCAATCCACGGCATGGGCGGTCTCTGGGGTGCGCTTGCAACCGGTATCTTTGCAGTTGCGGCAGTCAACGGTGCATCGGGCCTCCTTGAAGGAAACGTACACCAGTTCATTGCAAACGCAGCCGGTGCTTTCGCAGCAGTCATCTACGCGTTTGTCGTGACCTACATCCTTGCAGTCGTGATCGACAAGACTATCGGCCTGCGGGTCTCAGAAGAGGAAGAGTATGTTGGTCTTGATATCGCGCAGCACGGGGAGCGGTGCTAAGTGGAGGTATGAATCATGAAAATGATAAAGGCAATCATCAAACCGGAACGACTGGAGTTTGTGAAAAAGGCCCTTGAGGACAAAGGTTTCAAAGGCATGACCATTACCGAGGTCAAAGGTCGTGGCGAACAGAAGGGGATAGCTCTCGAATACCGCGGCGGCTTAATGACGGTCGACCTCCTGCCCAAGATCCAGATCGAGATCATTGTCACGGATGGAGAAACCGAATCGCTCATCACCACCATCTCGGAATCTGCGAGAACGGGAAAGATTGGCGACGGCAGGATCTTCGTTATTCCGGTCGAGAGATCGATCCGGATCCGCACCGGGGAATCAGAGCAGTAATCCTCTCAATCCCCCCATTCATTTTTTTGTTTTTTTCACCAGGCTGCAGCTGGTCCGGTCATCGTGTTACGCCGGTTTTTATCCTTTCTGTCTCCTCCTCCGGAGTGTTGTTCCTGCGCTTCCAGTACCCCTTACATCCACCGGGAGGATAGTTCCCCGGAGGGGGAGAATGCAATTCTTACACCAGAAACGCTGCCGGGAATTCTCCGCACAGGATGCAGTTTCCCAGAAGAAACGTGGGGAATCAGACCCCCGCGTCAGGAGAGCACTGTAAAAAAAACCGGATCCCTCCAGAACAGATCCTCCCACAAAGAACCCGTAGAACTGATTCCTGGTTTATTCCCGCTGGCGCTCTTTTATCGAAAACGCATCAAGGATCTGGAGCGTGATCCGTGAACCGAGGGTTGGCTGGATGGATTCCAGCCAGAGGAAAAACCCGACTTTGGGCGGCGTTGGCCGTTCGAACTTGAAATGGCCGTCCTTCATCTGGATCATCTTGTGGTATTCCTTCTTCTGCTTTGAGCGCAGGTAGATGATCAGTTCATACCCCGGCATATCTGTTGCGACAATTGCTTTTGAGTAATACTTCGGAAATTCTTCCGGCGTGATGATCCTTCCCTTTACGGTCATGCCGTAGGTGTCGCAGACCGCCTTGATTGCCGGTGGGAACAGGCCCCCGTACAGGACTTTTTTTACCAGCTGGCCGGTCTTGTCCGCAATCTCCGGATTGATCCTTCCCGGACGCCGGTTGATCTCCGTGAAAATCTGGTTTTTCACGTCATCGTGGTACCGCTTGTAGTCGAACGGGTGTTTCATCGGGATATCGGTTGCTTTTATGAGCTTGGGATGGTTCTCGGGCAGGTTGTAGATGATCCGCGGGCGGTAATGCTTGACAAGCGATTTGATCTGTTCGCAGGAACTCGTGTGGATGATGGCGTTGGTCTTGTCTTTTGCAAGCCGTTTGACTACCGTGTAATTCGAGAGGTCAAAGGACGAGACCAGCAAAAACGGGGTAATCTTCTGGTTGTAGAGGTACCCGAGCAGTTTTTTCTTGTACGCGATCTCAACTTCGAACTCTTTTAAGTCAGAGGGTGATGTGACCACTTCGGCAAAGGTCACATGGTTGTCCCTGTCCACGAGCAGCATGTCGAACTCGGCGAGGTCCTGCCCGTTGCCGCGTATGGTGATGTCGCCATACTTCGAGTAGAATAATCCGTTCTGCCCGATCCGGACGTTCTCGCGCTGGTCCGGGGCATCGGCACCTTTCCTGGCGAGATATTTTATGGTATCGGATTTTTTGGAGATGTCAAGGAACATCTCGTACACGATAGCTTCGAACCACCTGCCTTCCGCAGTTCTCATCGGTTCGATATCCGGTGAAAATAATTTCTTCCGTTCGATCTTGTTCATGTGACGCGTGGCATTGATAGCTATTGCCGCTGTTGGTTTGAAATGCCGGAAATTGGCATTGAGCCACGGTATCATAATGAGTGGTAAGAATTTCTGCCCTCATAGTAGATAACAATCTGCCTTCAAAAGAGCGTGTGCGATTTGTTTTTTGTCAATGCTGTTTCATAAAAGCCTTATCTGGACATGCAGACTTAGACCCGTGAGAACCCGGGCTCTTGTATCCCGAGGGGATAGGGCAGCCGGGTGTAAAGAGGAGGAAACGAATGATCATGCCCCCAGTAAAAAAAGCCGGCGGGACAGGTCCGGCATCGCGGTCCGGGTTACCGGATGCGTTGTTTCCCGATTTTAACGAGATGATGAGACAACTCCAGGAATTCCCCCGTTCCCTTATCGGGTTGTCCTACTACTATCTTCGGAAAGATGATGACCGGATCTCGTTATGCCGGATCCTTCCCTCCGCAGGGAGTATCTTTTTCCACGAAGTTGTCGACCACCGGAACCAGGGGATAGCGGAAGATGACCTGGAGGATGCAATCGATACGGATACGGGGATCTATTTCCTTGCCGGTTATTATCCGGTCTCCGCGCAGATCGAGACAAAGCTCCGGAAGTACCTGGGGATAGCATAACGCCGGGTTTTTTGGGATCTGTGCACCGGGCGGAATAGCTCACGGGTGTGCCGGGCTTGCTCATTGGAGCTCTGCCCCGGCGGATCTTTGTGATCCGGGCCCCCCATGGAACATGGCGATGAGGGGGTACATGTCCTTAACAGCCGGGCTTTGTCCCGTGGGCATCCCCGGTGGCGACAGGTAATGGTGACGAGATTCCGGAAAAAGCCGCCTTATACACAAAGAGAGATCTCCTGCGAAAGCCAGGGATGATCCTGTTCTGCGGATCCGGTTTTTGGCATAACCGGGGAGAACCGGAAGATCGATTGTGGGCAAAAGGAATACATCTTCATTATGGAGGAGGCCGGTAATCCCATGGATCTGAATTTTGGCGGGGGCTGGTACTGGAACGGCGGGGCTGCCTGTCCGTGCCGGGTGATCCTCCCGCAGGAGATCCACGGGTTTGCTCTCGGGCATGAATACGTGTATGTCGAATGCCTGTCCGGCATACGACAGCAGTTCTCGATCCCCCGGTATGCTCCGATGTACCGGATCCCGTACCTGTACGAGGAGATCGTGTACCGGCATCTCGGGTGCCGGACACCCGGGGGAATGATCAATGTCATAGACCGGGCGTTCCGGTTGCGGGCAGTACGGTGAGATATGCCCACAGCATCATCCGGTACAGGCGGACCTCGGGATCCCGGGGCGTTGCCACACCGTTCAGCTCGTTCATGGCTTTTCAGTACCCGGTTTGGTGCAGGACAGGTAAGATAGTTACCTGCGGGCAAACGACCGGCCGGGTTGGTGCCCGTGGCGGTACACCGGGGAGTTTTGTGCCCGGGTATCTTTCCGTGTGACCGTCCAATCCCCCGGAGAGTACCCGGTTTTTAGGATAGACTAATCCGGGCTCTCTGCGGGCTCCGATTGCCCCTTTTTGGAAACCGGGAGGTCATATTACCCGAAAAAGAGGGAGAGTCATCGTGTTTTTTTCGGCTTTTTACGTCGGAAAACGAGAGGTCATATGTAGCCATATTACAGAGGAAACGGTGGGCATAAAACGGGGTGCAGATCCGGGGGACCAGGTTCCCCGTTCCGGGTCATTCGGTATGTGAGAGAATACGAGACGATCACAAATCGGGAGTACCGGGAATCACTCCTACCACCCATTTTTTATTTTATTCATACTATATGACCCCGTTATCCGCGTTCTGCTGGCAGTTCTTTTAGCCGGATGGACGAAAATACGGGCAAAAATGACATCGATTCCATGCAATGTAAGGGTCATTCTACTAGGTGGATTTCAAGCGTATTTTGGCAAATAGAACGATTATTGGGCGTATTTTTAATATGATCGGAATTCGGGCGATTTACGGGGTTTTCCGGGAGGGGGTATGATACCGGGAGAGGAAACGGGGCCCGTAATGGGCTTTTTTTCCTCCGGGGGTCCGAACCTCACAACAACCAAAATCGCGATACTGAACCCGGCCTGAACCAGCCGGTCTTGGATCGTAACCCGCTCATCGTGCACGAAAGCCCACCTGAGCGTATCATCTCGCACCCCGGCTATCCCTTCATCCCCCCATTATAAAAAATGGTTCAATGGATCCCTGCCAGTACCTGCCCGGTCTTGCCGATGAATGCAACCGGAGTATGCGTCATCTTTTCCGGATCTGACATTTTTATGGTTCTGGCAGGGATTCTCTGGCCGACACGGTTACGGCCTTTGTTTACGGCGGGATCTGGGGAAATGTTCTCATCCTCACCGGAATGTTCATAGGCGCCAGGTTGCCTGCGTACGTGGTTATACCGGGAACGGGAACCGGTTATCCGGCTTCCCCCCGGTTTTTTGTCACGGCGCTTTTCCTGCGCTGTTCGTTCCCGTAGAGATCTGTACTAACATACTCCACCGTCTGAGCGGTCCTGTTCATACATAAGGAAAATTTTCATGATCGTTCATGGTCTCTTCACTAATTTTGGTGGAAGGAAGTTTCCTACTAATACATATAAATATTTGTAAAATGAACAATTGAGTGTAACAACAGGAGGCAACATGCGAACAATCGCACGGTATGAAACGGGAAGGGGCAGCACTGCCGCACCTTCCCCGCTGGCGTGTTCATGCGCCGGAAGACGCGGGTCTTCGGACGCAGGATACCCGGCAAAGCATCGGGGATCGGATTCACCAGCTTACTTCCGGGCGGAATGACATCGGATGCCCGATGACCGGATTGTTCCGGTCCGGGCATTACGGCAGTCCCGAACCGGTCAATGGGCGGGTGTCCGGAACACCCGGTACAGTGTACCGGATGGTGATGTGCTGAATGCGTGATTCAGCACAACCGGAAAGGATCTGCGAAAACAAAGCCCGGAAGATGTGCACCGGGCCCTCAGACATGCGTGTATAACAGAGGCATACAACAATGAAACGACAGGTAGCAATTTACGGAAAAGGCGGTATCGGCAAATCAACGACAACCCAGAACACGGTTGCAGCACTCGCAGAAGCGGGAAAGAAGATCATGGTAGTCGGGTGCGACCCGAAAGCGGATTCAACCCGGCTTCTCCTGCACGGGCTCTGCCAGAAGACGGTCCTCGACACCCTGCGGGACGAGGGCGATGACATCGAGCTCGATGCAATCTTAAAGCCCGGCTTTGGCAACACCCGGTGTGTTGAGTCCGGTGGACCCGAGCCCGGTGTCGGCTGCGCCGGCCGGGGGATCATCACGTCCATCAACCTGCTCGAATCGCTCGGGGCATACACCGACGACCTCGACTATGTCTTCTACGATGTGCTTGGTGACGTGGTCTGCGGAGGTTTCGCCATGCCCATACGGGAAGGAAAGGCAGAGGAGATCTACATTGTAGCGTCCGGTGAACTCATGGCGCTCTATGCAGCGAACAATATTGCAAAAGGGATCAAGAAATACGCCGATAACGGGAAAGTGAGGCTTGGCGGAATTATCTGTAACAGCAGGAAAGTCGACAACGAACTTCCGCTCCTGAAGGCATTTGCCGAGGAGCTCGGATCCCAGCTCATCTACTTCGTCCCGCGTGACAATCTCGTCCAGCGGGCCGAGATCCACAAGAAGACGGTCATCGACTTCGACCCGGCATCGGGCCAGGCAGAAGAGTACCGGAACCTGGCAAAGGCGATCGACAACAACAAGCTGTTCGTCATCCCCAAACCGATGACCCAGGAACGCCTGGAAGAGCTCATGATGCAGCACGGATTCCTTGACGCAATGTGAAGTGCGGAAAAATTCGATACGAAATAAAAAAACTGGCGGATGTGAAACGATGTTACTGATACGTGCAATTGTACGGCCTGAAAAGAAAGATGAAGTGCTTGCCAAACTCTCCACTGCGGGATTCAATGCCGCGACCATGGTCGATGTCGTGGGCCGGGGAAAGCAGAAAGGGATCAAGATCGGGGGGATGGTCTATGACGAGATCCCAAAGACTCTCATCCTGATGGTTATCCCCAATGAAGCCAAGGACAAGGTCATTCAGATGATCTTATCGATCGCAAAGACCGGAACCGAAGGCACATTCGGGGATGGCAAGATCTTTGTCAGCCCCGTCGATGAGGTCTACACCATCTCAAAGGGAACCCCGGGCCTGTGAGGAGGAGCACGATGAAAGAAATTATGGCGATCGTCCGGATGAAGAAGACCGGCGAGACGAAAAAAGCTCTCATCGCGTCAGGAGTGGCCGGGTTTACCGCGGTAAAAGTGCTCGGCCGGGGAAACCTGGTAACGGATCCACAAACCATCGAAGAGTGCAAGGAAAAACTCCTGTCCATGGGAATGGATGAATTCAGCGAAGCTGAGGATACCGAAAAGATGGTCACCAGTTTCTTAGACGGATCACGGTTCTTCCCGCGGCGCCTGTTCACGATCCTGGCACACGATGATGATGTCCCGCGGATCATCGAGGCAGTTGCAAAGGCGAACCGGACCGAATACGGGATTGGCGACGGAACCATCTTTGTCCTGCCGGTATCCGATGCGGTCCGCGTGCGCACCGGTGAAGCAGGAGATGCGGCAATCTGGTAAATTGGGGAGGCGACAAAAATGGCAGAAATCGATGGATCAATAGAGGAGATGCTCGTCCCCTACCCGGACCTGGTAAAGAAAAACCGGAAGAAGCATCTTATTGTAAAAGATGAGGCAGCTGCATGTTGTCCGCAGATCGAGGCGAACACGCGGACGATTCCCGGCATCATTTCGCAGCGCGGCTGTGCGTATGCCGGGTGCAAAGGGGTGGTCGTAGGTCCAATCAAGGACATGATCACCATCACCCACGGCCCGGTGGGCTGCGGGTACTACAGCTGGGGAACCCGGCGCAACAAGGCACGGGCCGATGACACAACCCCCAAAGACAAGATCTACTCGCAGCTCTGCTTCATCACCGACATGCAAGAGCCCGACATCGTCTTTGGCGGGGAGAAGAAACTGGCAAAGATGATTGACGAGGTTGTAGCCGCATTCCACCCGCGGGCAATCAACATCTGCGCCACCTGCCCGGTGGGGCTCATCGGAGATGACATAGGAGCAGTAGCCAAAGCCGCAGAGGAGCGTCACGGAATCCAGGTGCTCTCCTACAACTGCGAGGGCTACAAAGGAGTCAGCCAGTCGGCAGGCCACCATATCGCCAACAACAATCTCATGGAACGAGTCATTGGAACCGGCACTGAGCGAAAAGAAGGCAGTCATGTCATCAACCTGCTCGGGGAGTACAACATCGGCGGCGACGGGTGGGAACTGGAACGAATCCTAAAAGAGATCGGCTACACGGTGAACTGTGTGCTGACCGGGGATTCCAGTTACCTTGACATCAAAAACCTGCACCTCGCGGACCTCAACCTTGTCCAGTGCCACCGCTCGATCAACTACATTGCCGAGATGATGGAGACGAAATACGGCACGCCCTGGCTGAAAGTCAACTTCATCGGGATCGACTCAACAAATCAGTCGCTGCGCCAGATGGCACAGTGCTTTGGGGACGAGGAGCTCGCCAGACAGACCGAAGTTGTCATCGAGCGGGAGACCGCACGGATTGTACCGGTCCTTGAGCAGTACAGCAAGATCCTCAAAGGCAAGACCGCGTTTGCGATCGTTGGCGGCTCGCGGAGCCACCACTACCAGTACCTGCTCCGCGATCTCGGCATGGAGATGATCATTGCCGGCTACGAGTTTGCCCACCGGGACGACTACGAAGGCCGCCAGGTCATTCCCACGATCAAAAGCGACGCGGACTCGAAAAATATTCCCGAGCTGCATCTCGTTGCCGATGAAAAAATGTACCAGGAAGCCCATGTCCACCTGAACATGTCCAGAGAGAAGTACGATGAACTCAAAAAAGCAGTTCCACTCAACTACTACGAGGGCATCTACCCGAACATGAAAGACGGGCAGGTCATCATCGACGACGCCAACCACCACGAAGTCGAGGTATTGATCCGGACGGCAAAACCCGACCTGTTCCTCTCCGGCGTCCGGGACAAGTACATTGTCCACAAGATGGGAGTCGCCTCCAAACAGCTGCATGCATACGACTACAGCGGTCCGTATGCCGGCTACAACGGCGCCCTGAACTTTGCAAGGGACGTGGTCAATGCCCTGACCACCCCGGCCTGGAAACTGATCACTCCCCCCTGGGAGACCAACAAAGAACCACGGAGCAACACCCATGCTTGAATGCATACCGGAAACCCCGGTTGAACACACGACCGGGAAGATCAACCCGGCAAAAACCTGCCAGCCGCTCGGCGCCATGTATGCCGCGCTCGGCATTCACGGCTGCCTGCCCCACAGCCACGGCTCGCAGGGCTGCTGCGCGTACCACCGCATGCACCTCACCCGGCATTTCCGGGACCCGGTGCTTGCGTCGTCCAGTTCCTTTACCGAAGGCGCTTCAGTCTTTGGCGGGGCTGCGAACTTAAAGACCTCCATCAAGAACGTCTTTGCGATCTATAACCCCGAGATCATGGCAGTCCATACTACCTGCCTTTCCGAGACCATCGGGGACGACCTGCCAAACATCATCAAAACCGCAGAAATTCCGGAGGGAAAATCAGTCATTCACGTCAACACCCCGAGCTACCATGGCTCCCATATCACCGGGTTCTCGGGGATGTGCAAAGCCATGGTCTCGTATCTTTCCCAGTCTGACGGAGCCGTAAAGAAATCGCAGATGAATGTCCTGCCCGGCTTTGTCAATCCCGGCGACATGCGGGAGATCCGCCGCATCGTGGACCTGCTCGGCGTCAAGATGATCATGTTCCCGGACACGGCGGGCGTGCTCGACACACCCCTGACCAGCAAATACCAGATGTACCCGGATGGCGGAGCAACCGTTGCCGAGATCCGCGATGCCGGCAACTCGGAAGTGACCCTTGCCCTCGGCTCCTACGCCTCGCACGATGCCGCAGAAGTGCTGCAGGAGAAATGCGGTGTCACCGGTATCCCGCTCCGGCTCCCCATCGGCATCAAAGCGACCGACGATTTCATCATGGCGGTAAAGGACTGGTTCGGCGTTGAGATCCCGGCGTCCCTCACGCTCGAACGCGGCCAGGTGGTTGACACGCTGATTGATACGCATTTCCACTACCAGGGAAAACGCGTTGCAGTCTTTGGCGACCCCGACCATGTGATCGCGCTCACTGAGTTCCTGCTCGCGATGGGTATGGTACCGGTGTATGTGCTCACGGGCACGCCCGGCAAAACCTTCGAGACCGAGATCAATGCCATGCTCGCAGAAGCCGGTATAACGGGAAGCCGGGTCAAAGCGGAAGGCGACCTCTTCGAGCTCCAGCAGTGGATCAAAGAGTCACCGGTCGATCTCCTGATCGGCACCTCGTATGGCAAGTACATTGCCCGGGCCCTCGATGTCCCGTTCGTCCGCTTCGGATTCCCGATCCTGGACCGGGCCGTCCACCCGCTCATGCCGGTGGTTGGCTACCGGGGATGCCTGCGCTTGATCGAGCAGATCAGCAATGCGCTCCTGGACCGCCGGGACCGCGATTGCCTGGATGAGGATTTCGAACTCGTGCTATAGCGGGAATTAACCAGACGGTGAGGAACCATGGAAACCATCTCTTCCCCTCGTGAAGAGGGGGCATGCATCAGCGAACGCCAGAACTCCATCCTGACTGCCGGAACCGGGAGGAAGAGCATTCACTGCGCTGACGACAGCCTGGCCGGCTCCGTCAGCCAGCGGGCCTGTGTCTTCTGCGGGGCCAGGGTGGTCTTAAACCCGGTCACGGACGCCGTGCACCTGGTCCACGGCCCGATCGGCTGCGCTGCCTATACCTGGGATATCCGGGGCAGCCTGTCGAGCGGGTCGGAGATGTACCGGAACAGTTTCTCGACCAACATGAAGGAGCGGGACGTTGTCTTTGGCGGCGAGAAGAAACTTGCCGCCTGCATCGATGAGATCGTGGAGAAGTATCACCCTCCCGCGATCTTTGTATACGCGACCTGCGTAACCGGCATGATCGGCGACGATATCGTTGCCGTGTGCAAAGAGGCCTCGCGTCACCACAATACCGAAGTGATCCCGGTTGAGTCGAGCGGCTTTATCTCGGGCAACAAGGTTGTCGGGTACCGCGCCGCGGCCCTTGCCCTCCTGCGGCTCATCACGCCAAAGGAGGGGGAGCTCATCGAGAAGACGCAGAAACTCAACTTCCTTGGCGAGTACAACCTGAGCGGCGAGATGTGGCTGGCCCGGCGCTACCTTGCTGAGATGGGTATCGGGATCAACGTTGCATTTACCGGCGACTCGACCGTGGCGGCCTTAAAACAGGCGCCCGGCGCCTGCCTCAACCTCGTGCAGTGCACGGGCTCAATGCACTGGGTAGCCCAGCAGCTCGAGAAGCAGTTCTCCATTCCCTTTATGGACGTGAACTTCTTCGGCGCAGAGAACACGGCCGAGAGCCTGCGGAAGATTGCCCGGTTCTATGACGACCCGGTGATCACAGAGCGGACCGAGCGGATCATTGAGCGGGAGACTGCCCGCATCCGCCCGGCCCTTGAACGCTACCGTGAGAAACTTACCGGCAAACGGGCAGCTATCTACGTGGGCGGGGCCTACAAGGCCGTTGCCCTGATCCGGCAGATGCGGGAGCTCGGGATGGAGATCGTCCTCACCGGCACCCAGACCGGGAAATCCGAGGAGTACGCAACCATCACGAGCCTCCTTGACGAGGGGGCGATCGTGGTTGACGACACCAACCCGGCCGAGATCGAACGGTTCCTCCTGGAGAAAAAAGTCGACGTCATGGCCGGCGGGGTCAAGGAGCGCGTGCTTGCGTACAAACTGGGCGTAGGCTTCGTGGACCACAACCATGACCGGAAGGAATGCCTTGCCGGGTTCGACGGTGCCGTGAACTTTGCCCGCGAGGTGTATATCAGCACCTGCTCGCCGGTCTGGAAATATCTCCGGGCCCCGGCGGGAGGTGCCTGATGGCGCCCGCCGCACCTGCCGGTACGGTCCGGCAGGTGAACGAGAACCAGTGCCAGCACTGCATGCCGCTTGGCGCCATCATCGCGCTCAAGGGGATTGCCGGGGCAATGGCGCTCGTCCACGGCTCGCAGGGATGCAGCACCTACATGCGCCTCACCTGCGTCAACCACTTCAACGAGCCGGTGGACATAGCCTCGTCCTCGCTCAACGAGAAACAGACCATCCTCGGCGGGGAAGCAAACCTCAAAAAAGCGCTCGACAACATGCGCCGGGTCTATGCCCCGTCCGTAATCGGCGTCCTCACCACCTGTCTTGCCGAGACCATGGGGGAAGACCTGGACCGGATCATCCGCGATTACCGGAAAGTAAACGCAACGGGATGCCCCGACATCATCCCGGTTCCCACGCCGAGCTACAGCGGGAGCCACACGGAAGGCTACTGGGCCGCGACAAAGGCAGTCATCGCCCACTATGCCCGGCCCACGGTACCCCACCGGCGCATCAACGTGATGGTTCCGCATGTCAGCCCCGCGGATATCCGGGAGATCCAGCGCCTTGTCGCCCTCATGGGCCTTGAGTGCACGCTCCTTCCCGATTACTCGGTAACCCTTGACCGCCCGTTTGCCGGGCGGTACCAGAAAATCCCGCCGGGCGGGACACAGCCTGCGGATATTGCCGCCATGCCCGGTGCCCCGCTCACGATCCAGTTCGGCGCAACCTGCCCGGACCATCTCTCGCCCGGCCTCTGGCTCGAACAGGAATATAACGTCCCGCTCGTTACGCTCCCGCTTCCCGTGGGGGTTGAGGCTGCCGACCAGTTCCTTTTGCTCCTCGAAAAAACCAGCGGGCATTCAAGGCCGGAGGCTCTTCGTAACGAGCGCGGCTGGCTTCTCGACGCCATGGCCGATGCCCACAAGCACAATGCAGAGGGCCGGGCCGTCATCTACGGCGAGCCGGAGCTGGTGTATGCCCTGACCAGGGCCTGCACCGAGAACGGTATTGCCCCGGTCGTCATCGCGAGCGGGACCCGCACGAGCCGGCTTGCTGCCTGCCTCGAACCCCTCCTTGCGGGCCTTGACGAACAGCCGGTTGTCCAGGAAGAGACCGACTTTGCTGCAATCGAATCTGCGGCACTGAAGGCCGGCGCCAACATCGCTATCGGCCACTCCGGCGGGAAGTTCTTCACCGAACGGCACGGCATCCCCGTGGTCAGGACCGGTTTTCCCGTCAACGACCGGATGGGCGGCCAGCGGATCCTCACCCTTGGCTACACGGGAACGCTTGCGCTCCTCGACCGGATCACGAACACGCTCCTTGAAGAGAAACACGGCTCGTACCGGAAGCTCCGGTACGAAGAGACACACAGGACAGAAATCATGGAAGGTATCTGATATGCAAAAACCAGCGCACCACATCTTCGTCTGCACCAGCTCCCGACCGAACGGGCTGCAGAAAGGGTTCTGCCACGCCAGGGCGGGCCTTGAGGTTATGGCGAAGTTCCAGGAAGAGATTGAAGAACGCGGTATCGGCGGGGAGGTCTTTCTTTCCAATACCGGCTGCTTTGGCATCTGCGAGAAAGGACCGGTTGTTGTCGTGTACCCCGACAATATCTGGTACGGATCGGTTACTGCGGATGACGTGCCCGAGATCCTTACCTCGCATATCGGGGAGGGAAATCCCGTGGGGCGTCTTATCCTGTAACGGGGGAGGATATCATGTGTGTATCTGAAATTGCGGCAATCATCGGCAGTGACGGCAGGACGGTCCCGCTCAGCGAACCCGGCACGGTTGTTGTCTATCGCATGGTGCGGGGAACCTGGCTTGCAGAGCGCCGGCTCCCGTTCTCGCTTAACGGGGATGGCGGTCTTGCCGGCCTGCGTAACCAGACAGGGGAACTTGTTGCATTTCTTGGAACCTGCAAAACCCTTGTCGCACAGTCGGCCAGCGGGGCCCTCTTCTTCGGGCTTGCAAAAGCGGGATTCTCGGTCTTCGAGATTGCCGGAAGCCCGCCGGAATTTCTCAGTTCCGTCCTGCTGGAGGCAAAGGAAGAGCAGGAGGGTAACGTCCCGGTTTTGGACGGCGCCGATATCCCGGCCCCGCTCGAGATTTCTCCCGGGAAATATTACATCTCCATCCGCGAGATCCAGGGCAAGCGTCCCGAAATGAGCAGCAAACAGGTGCTCCGGTCGTTTGTACAGGCCGGCGCGTTCTCTGAACTGGAGATCATCTGCGATCACATGCCGCCCTGGATCGAAGTGGATGCAGAACGGCTCGGGTACGATCTCACACGCGAACAAACCGGGCTCCATGATATGAAAGTGCTCATACGGCGATCGGCGGGAGGATGCTGCTGATTTTTCATCCGTCCTGCCGGGCCTGGTGACAGGAGCTTTCCCTCGCGTCAGCGAGAACCCTGTCATCAGGCAGTTCTCTCTCTCATCTCACCGGGCGTACCTCTTTTCCTGCCTGAGTGCAGTATCCGGGAATTGCTTTTTATTTTGCCTTGGAATTTACAATCCCGCTCGTTCCTGCGGAAACCGTGTTCAAAGGAATAACCGATATATATTTAACCAAGTGTGATGGAATAGTACTTCCACCAAAATGAAGGAATCCAATACGGCATCCGGGTAAAAACAATATGTCCGGACCATTGCGGAATAAAAAAACTCATCATAATCGAACCTGTCAAACCCCCAAGGCGTGATTGAGAACATGGCGAACCACGATACAGGATATGTTTCAAATCCATCACAATTTCGTGATCTGATGCAGGATGTCTTTGAAAAAACATCCCAGCCAACACTCGTACTCAATGCAGATTTAAAAATCATTCACGCGAATGCTGCATTTGTCCGGATGAGCGGGATTGGCGGGGATGCCCTCTTCATGAGGAAGTACCAGGATCTTCCGCTGGAATCGCGCAATGGTGACGACCCGGCAACTGCACTCGCTCAGAAGAGGTGTGGATTTTCCACGATCTCCTTTCGGTTCCGGACCGGGCCCTGTATTCTGGAAGAACAGACTATGCCGGTCCCTGATGGCGCGGGATTACCGGGCAACCTTGTTGTGCTGTTCAGAAATCTCACATCCGATATCCGGTCAGCAGAAGCAACAAAAGCTGCCCATGCAAAACTCCAGCACGATTATGGCGAGCGTGTGAAAGAGCAGACGCTCTTTTACGCAACAGCAAAACTCATCCAGGACGACACTCAGCCACCCGCGAGTATCCTCCGGCAGATTGTCTGTCTGGTTCCCCCCGGCTGGCAGTACCCGGAGATATGCGAAGCCCGGATCACGTTTGCAAATATCGATGTGAAAACCCCGGGGTACCGCGAAGTGAGATGGAAACAGCAGGCTGAGATCATTACCAAAGATGGCAGTCGCGGGACAATCGAAGTTGTGTACCTCGATGAGAAACCACATGAATCCGAAGGTCCGTTCCTTCTTGAGGAACGCAACCTGATCAATTCCTTAACGGAGATGCTCAAGACCTATCTTGACCGGAAGACCGGTGAAGTTATTCTTGAGAAAAAATACCAGGAACAGGCAAAACTTCTCCACGATTACGGCGAGCGTGTGAAAGAGCAGACGCTCTTTTACGCAACGGCAAAACTCATCCAGGATGATTCCCTGAAATGGGAACAGATCCTGGGTAAAATTGTCCGGCTGATCCCCCCCGGCTGGCAGTATCCTGATGTCTGTGCCGCACGGATACAGTATGAAGAGGTCATTGTCACAACGCCCAATTACCGGGATACCCGCTGGAAACAGAGCGCCGAATTCTCTGTCAAAGGGAAGACAGGCCTCCTGGAGATTGTCTACCTGGTGGAGAAACCGCAGGAAGCCGAGGGGCCGTTCCTTCTTGAGGAACGCAACCTGATCAATTCCTTAGCCGAGATGCTCAAAACGTACCTTGACCGGAAGAAGAGCGAGCAGGATCTGGATAACAAACTCCACGAGCAGGCAAAACTTCTCCACGATTACGGCGAGCGTGTGAAAGAGCAGACACTCTTTTATGCAACGGCAAAACTCATCCAGGACGACACCTGGAAATGGGAACAGATCCTTGAGAAGATTGTCCGGTTGATCCCCCCCGGCTGGCAGTATCCCGATGTCTGTGCTGCACGGATCCGGTTTGAAGATGTCATTGTCACAACGCCAAATTACCGGGACACATGCTGGAAACAGAGCGCCGAATTCTCCGTCAAAGGAAAAACCGGCATCCTGGAGATAGTCTACCTTGAGGAAAAACCGCAGGAAGCCGAGGGACCGTTCCTTCTTGAAGAACGCAACCTGATCAATTCCTTAGCCGAGATGCTCAAGACGTACCTTGACCGGAAGAAGAGCGAGCAGGATCTGGATAGCAAGTTCCATGAAATTGCCGCAATCCAGCGATATATGGAACAGGAAGTTGCCGGACTGTCTGCGGTGTATGCAAAGATGGGGAAAGGCGATCTCACGCTCCGGTATGATATCAGCGGGCCGGATGAGAGGACAAAAGCAACTCATGACCAGTTACAAAAAATGCAGGATGCGGTCCAGGGAATCATCGGCAGTCTCCAGAAAAATATCAGTACGGTGAACCGGGAGATGGAATCCCTGATAATCTCTGCCGGTAATGCTGTCCGGTACATCCAGGATGCATCGGGAGAGATCGGCGATATTTCCCGGAATTCCGGCCTCGTGAGCACCAATGCCGCGGAGGTATCGGGCGGTATCGACCAGATCCTTCATGCCGCAGGCGACCTGAGCGCATCGGTCGAGGAGATCACGTCCAGCATGTCCGAGGTCCGGGCGATCTCGGGGCAGGCAAATGCCCGTTCCCACGAGGGATCCGTGCTTGCCGCCCGTGCTGAAAAAAATATGGGGGAGATTGCCGGTTCCACTGAAAACGTATCCGGCATGGTTGCAAAAATCGGGCAGCAGATGGCAGATATCTCAAAAATAGTCAGTCTTATTAGGGATATCGCAAACCAGACCAACCTTCTTGCCCTCAATGCCGCAATTGAAGCAGCCCGGGCGGGCGACGCGGGCCGCGGGTTTGCGGTAGTTGCAGCAGAAGTAAAATCCCTGGCACAGGAATCCAAGAGATCCGCCGAACAGATTGAAGAGATGATTAACAATCTCAAGGAAGAGGCAAAAAAAGCTGCATCGGCCATGGAAGAGACAAGGTCCGTTGTCAGCAAAGGCACCTCTGTGGTTACGGAAACCCTGGGTGCCTTTACCCGCATTGCATCCGATATCGAAAAAGTTGCAGCAAGTGCCTCCGATGTTGCAACCGCTACCGGTGAGCAGGCCGCAACAACGGAGAAAATTACCGGCCGAATCCATGAAATTGCCGGACGGATCCGGGCAACTGCCGAAGAAGCCGGGGAATCTGCAGCATCTACGAGGGAATTATCCGCAGGAATCTGTGAGATATCCCGTATGGTTGAGCAGGTTAATACCATTGCCCTGTCGGCACTCGGGGCCAACCGGAAATTCCGGGTGGGAGATATGATCGAAGAAAAGCAATTTTCCCTGTCTGGCGGGTCTGATAAATCATGATTTCCGTTCTCTATGTTGACGATGACCCTGTACTTCTGGATATAGGAAAACTGTACCTGGAACAATCGGGGACCATCCAGGTTGAGATTCTTGATTCTGCATCAACGGCGCTGGAAAAGATCCGGACAACCCGGTACGATGCCGTGGTTTCCGATTTCCAGATGCCGGAGATGGATGGCATCGCGTTTTTAAAAGCCGTCCGGGCAGAATACCCGTTCCTCCCGTTCATCATATTTTCCGGAAAAGCCCGGGAGGATATCATCATCGAAGCCCTGAACAACGGTGCTGACCATTACTCCCAGAAAGGAGGGGATCCCCGCCCCCAGTTCACCGACCTTATCCATAAGATCGAACGGTCGGTTGAGAGAAAACAGGCCCAGGACACGATCATCCACTTAAGCCGGCTCAATGCGGTGTTGTCCAGTACCAACCGGGCCGTCCTCCGTATCCGGAACCGCACGGAACTCCTCAATGAAGCCTGCAGGATAGCCGTGGAAGAAGGAAAATTCTTAATGGCATGGATTGGCATGATCAATCCGGAAGAGCGCAGTGTCAACCCGGTTGCGGCCTGCGGATATGAAGACGGGTACCTGAGCAATATCTCGATCAGCGTTGACAATATTCCCGGGGGCATGGGACTGACGGGGACTGCAATCCGTGAGCGCCGCTCCGTTATCAGCAATGATATTGAGTCGGATCCCCTCATGGCGCACTACATTGAAAAAGCAGCCAGACGAGGGTACCGGTCCTCCGCCTCCATTCCCATGAACTGTCATGAAAGAATCATTGGAGCCATGCGGTTTTACTCAGCTGAAAAAAATTTTTTCAATGCGCAGGAAATCCAGTTACTCGAAGACCTTGTTACGGATATTTGTTTTGCCCTGGAACTGAGCGGGAACGACAGGACGCCCTGATCCCTCCCCACATGGCAGGGACCAGGGTTTGTATCCAGGCAATATGAACTCCCTGTGAATGCCTGCTGGACCGTTGTCAGCAAAGAATCACTTTAAAAAAAAGCGATCACGGGTGCGATGGGGGGATTCTGCACACGCGAATGCAGACTGCAAGGGGAAGATCATCGCCTGAATCCCCACTGAATTCTTTCATGGTGTGATAATCACAACACCGGATTTTTTTTAAAACGCATTTTGGAAGATCAAAAAACGGGGAAAAATGGTATTCAGGGTTATTTCCAGATTGTATGCCGGAGCTCCCATGTTCCATTCTCTTTTTTCCATAAATGGGGTGGCCGGGCTTTTTCAATAATTTCATGGAACCTCTCGCGAGTTATCCCCATGTATGCGAGGCATTCATCCAGATACATTTCAGGAAATTCGCCATCAAACCGTTTTATCAGGCTGATTCCCTCGTCCCTGGTGATATCCCCGTTGCGTATCTCCTGCGCAGAGTCGTAGGTTGCTCTTCCGATCCCGAACTTGATGTAGGTTGTATAATAGTGAAGCCAGTCAATTTTATCGTCAATCGAACTGTATTTGCTGTAGCTTCCCTCGGTCCGGAAATCGTTTGGAAGGAAATCGGTATGCTCCACAGAATAGTAATAGGTCTCCTGGGGATGCCACTTCAGATAATATCCCAGATAATGCACTTCAGTGCCAACAGCATCCAGTTTTCCCGGCTCTGCCGGGAGGTATGCTTCCAGATCAGCGAGCGAGAGATCGTACGTTTTCATCAGTTCGCGTGCGCTGACACCCCCGAGGTAAATATTGTCGAGATCCTGTTCCATTGAGTAGTACTGCGTACTCCGCTTTGCGCTGATATTGTCGGCAATGGGATTTCCATATTCTGCTTCATTCTCCCCGTACATAATGAGAGGGATGTTGAGCAGGATCGACAGTTTCGGGGCTAAATTCTTCTGGCCGATAATAAATGGCTGAAACGGATGGACAAGGTTTTCAAAGGCCAGCTTTGTCAACAGACGATGGACTTTCTGGTTTGGATGGTAGGTATAATTCGCAAACCCGGAATTCAGCCATGCATCAAAATTCCGCTTGCCCACCCGGGTATAGAGATGCGGGGGCCACGTTATGAGGATGGGGTGCATATTGTATTCGTATTTCAGAATATGCGCTGCCATCACGCTGTCTTTTCCACCACTTCCCGGAACTATGATATCAAACGATCCATCTTTTTTCCGGAAACGATCGCAAAGATCCATCAGGTCCTGTTTTCGGGCCTGCCAGTCGATTGTTTTCTTTTTCGGTACGAACCGGCAGGCTTCACAGACCCCGTCCTCGTCAAACTGGATGGGGCGTTTTACGTCGCCTGGTTTATTCCGGAATTCAATTGTTGACGAAGGCCTCTGGTTATTCAGAGTACATTTTTTACAGAATTTTACCTCTGTTGGAAGCCCGTACATGCCATATTGTTCTGTCATCACTTCTCCCTCACAGGTTTAGGAAATTTTTCAGGACGCGTATACCGGCTGTGCGGCTTTTCTCCGGGTGGAACTGAACGCCGAATATCTCATTTTTCTGAACCATTGAAACGAACTTGTGATCACAGAAACGGGTCAGGGCAATGACATCGGTGAAATTGATCATTTCATACGAGTGCATGAAATAGAAATTGTCCTGACTGGTGATACCCTCAAGCAGGGGTGAATCCTTTACAATCTCCAGGCTGCCCCAGCCGAGGTGAGGGACCTTGCACTTTACTTCGATCCTCTTGATCTCGGCCTCAATAAGATTCAGACCAGGGGTCTCGCCGTACTCGTACCCGGTTTTTGCGAGAATCTGCATTCCCAGACAGATGCCAAGCGTGGGCATGGTGCGCATATGGTCGGTAAGAATGTCCCGAAAATCCCCCATCTGTTCCATGGCATCCCTGAAACATCCGACCCCGGGAAGGACGAGCCTGTCCACCCCATGAAAATCCGGTTCCTTTTCTACTACGGTAACGCGGGCACCTGCCAGTTCAAGCGCCTTTTTTACATTGTAGAGGTTCCCGGACCTGCCATAATTAACCAGTCCAACCGGAATGGTCATATAACCACCTCGATACCTTCATCAGACAGGTATTGTTTCAGGTCAAGGATTGATGAGATGTTGTAATGAAGAAGTGAACTTATTGCAACCGCATCGGGTTTTGCCACTTCAATGATATGTTTTACGTCTTCCTTTGATCCTGCACCACTGCCCGCGATAACCGGGATTTTCACCCGGGACACAATTCCCTGTATGAGATCGGTATCGAATCCCCTGCGGCGTCCGTCCTGATCCACCGAGCTGACAAGGATCTCACCGGCACCAAGACGCTCCACTTCCATGGCCCACTCAAAAGCATCTTTTCCACTGCGGATTCTCCCGCAATCGGAATAACATTCCCACCAGCCACTCCACTTCTTTGCAACAATATGAACCATTACTGCCTGCGAACCGAATATTTCAGCAGCCCGGGTGATGATCGACGGATCCTGCTGGAGTGCATAGGTGTTGATGATTACCTTGTCGACACCATTATTCAGCAAATGGGTAAAATCATCAATCGTCCTGACCCCCCCACCGGCAGTGAACGGGACAAGGAGACCATTCGCCGTTTTCTTAATCAGGTCAAGAAGTATCCCGCGCTGGTACAGGCTTGCTACAATGTCGATATAGAGAAGTTCGTCAGCACCCTGGTTATGATAGTTCAATGCCAGTTCATCAGGGGTGCCAACCTTTCTCAATCCTTCAAAATGAACAGGTTTTACGACATATGGCGGTTTTACATCCAGACGTGCAATAATCCGTAACGGCATCTTTCTCTCTTATACACATCCGCCTTATGGAATAAGAAGATTACTTCTATGGGGTTTATATAAACTCTCGCCTGGGGAGCAGGATTCCTGTGTATCCGGCCCGCAGGGTATTCCCATTGGCGGCTCGCATGCCAAGAGTATC
The DNA here is from genome assembly GCF_041645475.1 of Methanoregula sp. Lineage (GTDB taxonomy): Archaea > Halobacteriota > Methanomicrobia > Methanomicrobiales > Methanospirillaceae > Methanoregula. The sequence continues at coordinate 375,771 of NZ_JBAZQA010000001.1, forward strand.
CAAAAAAGATTTGCCGGGAAGATCCCGGCGCAGACGTTAACGACTGTATGTCAGTATCAGTCGAGCAACTGGCCCATCGCCTCGTCATACCGTGCGGACATGACGTACTCGATGCCCGAGACACCGGCTGCTTCCTCGGTCAGTGCCATCAAGTCATCGCGGGTGATGGTGGAGAGGTTGAAGTTCCTGCTGCCGGCCATGAGCTGCTGGAGACCGGTGCGGAATTTCGATGCATGGGTGTAGATACCGACTGCGCCCATGGGGATCTCCTTCATCTTGTTGCCGTATTTCTCCTTGAGCTCTTCGTAGCAGACAAAGATCTCCGGGATGCTGCTGCCGTACTTGGCAACGGACTTGGGCAGATCTCCTTCCTTGATCCACTTCTCGATGTTCTTGCCAACGAATCCGGGGATCATGAGGCCGCGACCCATGCAGACTGCCTTGAAGTACGGGCTGCCCATGGCAAGTGCCTTGAAGACGCCCGGCTCATCGGAGAAACCGCCGGCCATGGCGAGGTCGGGTACGCGGTAGCCCTTCTTCTCAAGTTTCTGGGCAAACTCGTAGGTGAGTGCCTGCAGGTAGAACGTCGGGATACCCCATTCGTTCATCATGGCCCACGGGCTCATGCCGGTTCCGCCGGGTGCACCGTCAATGGTTAAGAGATCGATCTTGGCTTCCGAACAGTAGCGGAGGGCCATTGCGAGCTCGACCATGGAGTACGCGCCGGTCTTTAAGGTTACCCGCTTGAAACCGATGTCGCGGAGGCGGTCGATCTCTTCGAGGAAACCTTCCTTGGTTACAAAGCCGAGGCGGGAGTGGCGCTCGAATTCCTTGATGGCACCGGCCTTGAAAGCTGCCTGGTTCTCCTTCAACGTCGGGTCGGGGAGGACGATGTAGCCGCGCTTCTTGAGCTCGATGGCGCGTTCAAGGGTCTTGACCTTGATCTCGCCGCCGATACACTTGGCGCCCTGGCCCCACTTGAGCTCGATGGTGTCGAGGTTGTGCTTGCTTGCAACGTACTCGGCAACGCCAAGGCGGGTGTCCTCGACATTCATCTGGACGAGGATCTCTCCGTACTTGTTGTGGAATTTCTTGTACGTGTTGATACGGCGGTCCATCTCGGGGGATTCCTTGACTTTCTTCTTGGCGTCAAGCTTGAGACCGGGGTCGATACCGCAGACGTTCTCACCGCAGACAAGGGTGATGCCTGATATGGCTGCACCAACGGCGAAGTGCTCCCAGTTTGCGCGGGCGATCTCGGTTGAGCCGAGTGCACCGGTAAAGATCGGGACCTTCATCTGGACCTTCTTGCTCCAGCCGTATTCAGTCTCGGTATTAACGGAGGAGAAAACCGCTGAGTCCGGACCGATCTCGGTACCTTCGGGAAGACCCCGTGCGCCTACTGCATAGCCCTGGATATTCAGGTGCGAGTAATCGATGGGGTAGTTCTTGTCAGCACCTGCGGTGATCTCGCCAAACGGGCCGGGATACAAAACCTCCCTGCCGCGGAACGATGATAACCAGATCTCGCAACTGCCCTTACATCCATCTATACACCGGGTACAGATACCAGAACATGGTGCAACGCTTCGCGAACGGTTCGCCGTGCTGGTTGCTTCATTGGCATTGGGTTGTCTAAGATTCATAACAACACTCCTTGGAAATTAGTAGTTGTCTTCGATGATACGAAGGGACCGTCTGAGCACATATTCCTCAAACATAACTTATTTAAAACTCGTTCACTAATAAGCGCTTGCTTTCCACCCCATTATAACTGTTTCGCTTCAAAATGATGGTGGAAGTAACTTTCCACCCAATTTTTCCAAAAAATACTGGTAAAAAATACGAAATTGATTGAAAACATGAGAATGGATTTTTTCTGATCCGGACTAATGATGCAGAAAACCCGGACGCTTCCGGATGCTTAATCCCCCCCCGACCGGGGGTCCCTGTGCCGGATAACGACAGGGTACCTGTCCTTCATTCAGACTATAGCGCTGCATCCCTTCCCCCAACAGGAACCGGGGGCACAAAATGAGGAGTTACCCGAAATAAGACCAATGTTTTTTTGGTAGAACCGGTTTAAAAAAAAAGATCAGATTCTGATGAGTTCATAGGATCGCGTTCCCATCCCGATCTCCTCTGCGTACTGCACCTGCTGGTATCCGTCGGTCTGGGCATGCACCCCCTTGAACTTGTCCCCGCCCGGGTGATGGTGGGATGCAAGGAGCGAGTCCGTGTGTCCCTGCTGCTGGTTCACCAGATCGAAACTTGCAGCATCAATGGCAACCGGGTCCTTTGATGCAAGAATGCCGATATCCGGTACGATCGGTGCGTCACTGAACGGGTAACAGTCGCAGTCCGGCGTGATCCGGATCAGGAAGTTCATGTACCCGACCTTCTTCTCCTTGCCCTGCACGACCCCGGACGCGTACTCAACCATCCGCTCCACGAACTGCGGGATCTCGGTCTCCCAGTCGATGTCGATGGCATTCTCGGGGCAGACATGCATGCACTCGAAGCAGCCGATGCAGAGCTCAAGGTCAATGACGGATTTTTTCGCTTTGACATGGATCGCATTGTTCGGGCAGACTTTCATGCAGGAAGCACACCCCGTGCATTTTTCCGGGAGGGTAAAGGGCCGGGCATTGTGCTGGGCACGCTTCCCTTCAGGCGCGGCGCATCCCATTGCGAGATTCTTGATAGCCCCGCCAAAGCCGGATACGATATGGCCCTTGAAATGACTCAGGACAATCAGGCTGTCAGCAGCTGCAATATCGCCGGCAATCGAGACTTCGCTGAAATGTTTTTTCCCAATCGTAACCTTCCGGATATTTTTCCCGGTGAGGCCATCTGCAATTATCACCGGTGCGCCGGCCACCGCGTAGTCAAACCCGTGGAGGATGGCAGTGCCGATGTGCTCGACCGCATTCGACCGGCCTCCCTTGTAGAGCGTGTTGGTGTCCGTCAAAAATGGCAGGGCTTTGCACTCCTTAACTTTCTCCACTACCTGCCGGACAAAGACCGGGCTGATGAACCCGTCGCTTCCCCTCTCGCCGAAATGGAGCTTGATCGCAGTCTTGTCGTGCGGTGCTATCAGATCGGAGAAACCGGCAACGTCAAACAACCGCTGCACTTTTGCAGTCGTACACTCGTGATCGGAAAATGCTCGCAGGGATGCAAAATAGACCGGACTTTTCATCATCATCTCTCCTCTGAAATGAGTGTACTCGCCCGGAGTAGTAGAACCCATCGGTCACCATCCTGCCCGGTCTTGTTCTGACAGGGAACACTTAGGCACCACTAAAAACCGTTAAGGTCTGACACCATGTACCCGTTCGTTCATCCATTTCCCCGGACGGCTTCCTGAATCCGGCATGGCGGGACCTGTCGTATCCCTTCATGTGAGGTTTCGCACTGCCCCGTCAGCACATGGTTTTTACTCAGGCAGGATCGCTGGTCACATGAACGCATTCTGCAAAAATGCCGGGAACTCTTAAAAAAAAGGATTCTGTAAGGAACTCTTCCCTTACATGAACCGGATGCCGACATCGTGCATCTTGTTGTAGCGGGCGATATTGAGGAGGAGCGGGGTTAACGCTTCCACCATGCTGGATACCGCAAGCGGCCCGGCATCGAATGCCTGGAGTTTCGAGACCGAGTTGACGATCTTCATAACCTCCCGCTTTGCGGATTCATCATCGCCACAGACCGGGACGGAGTAGGAGAGTTCCTCGTCAAGGGCTTTCCACTTGTTGGCTGCAATGGTATTGAAGGCCGAGCAGAGCCGGGCTTCCTTTGGGAGAAGGGAGCGGATCATCAGCGCCGCTGACCCTTCCACCGGGGGAACGAACGTGAAGTGATCCCGCTTCTCCATGGGGTTGACCGGGCTGATGACAATCTTGTCCTCGAAACAGTCAAGACCTTCGAGCGTTGCGATCGCGTTTTTGAATGGTATCGCCAGGATCACCACATCCGCACAGGAAACTGCATCCTGGTTGGTTGCGCCCTTGAACGAATGGAAGGTTGCACCCCGGGTTTTCAGCGTGCCGATGCTGCACTCGCAGATCGCCTGTGCCCGGGCTTCATCCCGGGAACCGACAATCACGTCATACATGGGTGCAAGGCGCAACGCGATACCTTCGCCAATGTCTCCCGTACCTCCGACAATTCCGATCTTCATCTAAATCACCCTATCTTTCTTACACATTTGTCCGATATCCGGGAGTGCAGCCCGCAGGGGCCACACTGGTGATGCAAAAAAGTCAGACAGAACCGTTTTGCTCATACATATATCCGTTAGTGTTGTCGATAAAAAAAAAGATAAACTTATGGTATTGCGATCGGGATCCCGTGGTGCAATGGTCCGGGCCGGGGGATGGCGGAGCCCTGAAGCGGGGATTTTTTTACGAAAACTATGACGGTGGTGCGGCCAGGTTCCCGGTCTTGAAACCGGCCCTGCCTGACACCGGAACAGGGATACCACCCACCCCCGGGGCCGGGCGGATCCCCCGGGGCGGCCGTTTACTGCCGGGGAATCAAGGACATCACGCTCCCAGAAGGGGTTATACAACGCAAAGACCAGGAAACGGGAATTTGAGGAAAAACGGGGAAAAAGGGAGAATAAAAGAGTTGTCCGGGGGATTATGCCCGCTTGCCGAGATGGTGGTCGAGATAGAAAAGATGACCCGGGACATCCCCGACCAGTTTGATCTGGGCAAGAATATCGCTCGCATTTGCCTCCTCTTCAACCTGCTCCTTGACAAACCACTGCAGCATCTCGAACGTTGCATGGTCCTTCTCTTTGCCTGCGAGCTCAACGAGGTTGTGAATCATCCCGGTGACTTTCTGCTCATGGGCATAGACCTCCTCAAAGACTTTACCGGCCGAGGTCCACTTGTTCTTTGCGGCCTCAATGTCGCCCAGGGTGACCTTTCCCCCGCGGGCAATGATGTAATCGAAAAATTTCATGGCATGCGCCTGCTCTTCATTTGACTGGACCCGCATCCATTTTGCAAATCCTTTCATGTTGACCGTCTCAAAATAGGCAGACATTGCCAGGTACAGGTATGCCGAGTAATATTCACGGTTGACCTGTTTGTTTAATGCATCTTCCATGGTTTTGGAAATCATAGAACTTACCTCCTGTTGAACGTTCATTGGTTTTCCCTTTTATAATGCTTTTGTAATGGGGCACTTCCCACTCCTGCCGGCTTGCCGTACAATGAAAAAGGTACCTGGAAAAAAGAACGGGATCTAAAAAAAATTATCTTCGCATCCGCTTCTGCTCGGCTTCCATATCGAGGATGATCTCGAGCTCAAGGGATTTCCCGTAGGCAACCTGCGCCTCATCGCTCCGGCCCAGTTCGTCCAAACAGACTCCCTTGATGTACCAGGCCGTTGCATCGTTGCCGTTCAGGGTCGAGGCCCGGGTGCTGGCATGGAGGGCATCCTCAAACCGTTCGAGATGGAAGAGCCCGAGCGCTTTTTTTGACCAGGCTGCTTCGTAGTTCTGGTCAAATGCAATGGCTTTCTCGCAATCGGCAAGACCTTCCTGGTACCTGCCGGTTTCAATAAACACCGATCCCCTCAGGCACCAGCTCTCGGCATTGCGGGGATCGAGCGAGAGGGCTTTTTCAAAGTATGCAATCGCTTCCTTGAACTTCGTTCTCTTTGCATAGGCGTTTCCTTTCCTGAGCAGCTCGATTACTTCCTTTGACGGCATGCGTCCACCTCCGCGGTTTTCAGAATATCCTGCATTATCAATCACCCCACGAGTCTGAGATCAGGTCCCCGAAAATTTTCTTCAGCGCTGATTTCTCCCACTCATCTTTATGCTCGTGGGCTTCGAGCAGGTGTTTGGGCGGTTCCCAGACAAACCAGTCTTTCATCGTCATGTAGGAGAGAAGGTTGTTGGTCAAGAGGACCCCTACCTTGTAGAGATCGTAATAATAGTCAAGGGTAGGGGGATCGTTCCATTTGACCGGCCCTAAAGGCGTGTCCAGGATCTCCAGCATGTTATCGCCAAACACCTTGGACTGGTACCAGGCCGTGTGGGTCCACCGTGTAGTGAGCATCTCCTTGACTTCGAGATGGTTGAACTTCTTCATCTGCGGGATATTGAGGACCGGCATCAGCTCGTCAGCCGGCAGGGTTTTTGCAAGGAACATGTCGCGGGCATAAAACATGGCTTTGTTCAAAACAAAATACCGGCGGGGCACGATAGTTTCCTGCTCCATCATCTCGTCCATGTCGTTCTTGCTCTCTTTCATGACATGGTAGAGCTGGGTTTTCCGTATCTTCGGCATCCGGTTGTAGACACTGGCGTTGATGATCGCGTTCCAGGGAACATCGTTGATATCTTCATTGAAGTGGGAGTAGAGGAGGAAGAGCATCTGGATGAGTTTTTTTACCGGGAGTTTGTTCTCTTTCTTGGCTTCATCCTTGAGGGCATCGATGTAGACCTGGCGCATGCCCCGGTAGACCGAGTCTTCCGTGTAGGAACAGACCAGGTACTTTGCTTTTTTTGCCGCCGCGCCTTTGATCAGCAGGTTCGTGCAGTGTTTTGCAATAATAAAATCCTTGAGGAGACCTACGTATTGTGCCGGGAAGATGATGACATTGCGTTCGACATCATACGTGTAAATGTCGACAAGCGTTCCCCCCGGTTCGGCTTCGGGCTGGCGGAGAAGAGAGATCTCGGTGTCGAGGGTTTCTTCGGTATGATGGAGAAATCTGCGTATGGGTTTTGATAGCGGCATTTCTGTTCTCATCAGGGGTCTCCAGGATCGTGGATTGTGCTATGTAAAACTGATATATCCTCCCTTGGCGGCAAATCCACTTAAAGCATCCTTAATGATCGGAACCACCGGGTACCGGAAGAATTACCTTGCTTTTTTGCCATGGGTGACCGAATGGAACCAGCTGGAGACGGCATTTTGTTTTTTTGGCCGGAATACGCCCTGGCTGACATACCGGATATCCTCAATGGAGAAGAACGCCTGCGGGTTCGTTGTCTGGAGGTGGGCCGTGATTGCCGGGACATCGGCACGGTTGACGAGCGTGAGGATCATCTTCACATTGCCCCGCGAACCGGTGGCGTCCAGGCTCGTGACCCCGTAGTTTTCCGCCTGCATGAAGGCCATAATCTCATCCGTGGAATCATTCGTTGTAATGATCCGCAGGATGACCATGCCGATCGAGAGTTTCTCTTCGATAACGAGCCCGATATACGTTCCCATGGCAAACCCGAACGCATAGGCAAAGAAGTTGGCGATGTTGGAGAGATCGCTCATCACGACTTCCATTGCAAGCAGCCAGATCACGATCTCGAAGAACGCGATGAACGGGGCGAGGTACTTGATCCCTTTTGAGATGTAGATGACCCGGATGGTCTCCATACTCACATCGCCGATACGGGCAAGGAAGATGAGGAGCGGGAGGATAACCCAGGAGTAGATTTCCGGACTGATGATGAAAAAACCCATGTTCCCGCCTCTGTCCTGTATGCAGGACGGATAATCCGTAAAAAAGGTTGCTGCCTGAATCTATATGAACATTATCCGGAAAAGGGGGAAAATAAGCTGAATCTGCGCAGATATCCAATAACGCGCGGATAACTGCGGTTTTTTAAGTCAGGCATACTTCTGCGGGTCTGCATCGAACTTCTTCTTGCAGCCCGGGGCACAGAAATAGTATTTCTTCCCCTTGTACTCGCTCACTAACTTTGCCGTCTTCTCGTCAACGGTCATCTTGCAGATCGGGTCGATTGCCATACAACACCTCAGTTATCTGACTTTTTTTGCATCGGGTATATACTTTCTCAGGAGCAGGGATAGCGAAACCACCGTAACGGAACTTGCCGCCATGGCAAGCCCGGCGAGTTCCGGCCGGAAACTGATGCCAAAGGACGGGTAAAGCACCCCGGCAGCCACCGGGATGAGGGCCGCGTTGTAGGCAAAGGCCCAGAAGATGTTGGCCTTGATCCGGCCCATCACTTTTTTTGCAAGCTGGAGCGCTGCTACGGCATTGAGCAGGTCATCACGGATGAGCACGATATCCCCGCTCTCTATGGCAACGTCAGTACCGCTGCCGATCGCAATACCGACATCCGCTTTTGCAAGCGCAGGGGCATCGTTGATCCCGTCCCCGACAAAGGCAACAACTTTTCCCTGCTGCTGGAGAGAGGACACCTCCTTCTCCTTGTCCTGCGGAAGCACCCCGGCAATCACGCGGCTGATCCCGAGGTCGGATGCCACTGCATCAGCCGTGCGCTGGTTGTCGCCCGTGATCATGATGATCTCAAGGCCCATCTCCTTGAGCCGTCTCACCGCCTCCCGGCTGGTATCCTTCAGGGTATCGGCAACTGCAATGACCCCAGCAACCTGCTTCCCTGTGGCAACGAGGATCGTGGTCTTTCCTTTCTCCTCAAGTTCTGTGATCTGCCGGTCAAGGTTTTCCGGAATAAGAATCCCGTTATCCGCGAGCAGGGCCCGGTTCCCGGCAAGAACCCGCTCATCCAGATATGTTGCGGCAACACCTTTCCCGGGGATGGTGTCCAGGCTGCTAACCGGTTCGATTTTGATTGTGCGGGAGTGCGCTTTTTGTACTATCGCTTTTGCCAGGGGGTGCTCGGAATCTTTCTCGACAGCCGCTGCAATGGAAAGGAGGGTGTCTTCGGGAATACCGGACGGGAGGATATCCGTAACTTCCGGTTTTCCCCGGGTGAGTGTCCCGGTCTTGTCGAAGATGATGGTGGTTACCCCTTCCGCGATTTCGAGCGCCTCGCCGTTCCGGATCAGGATCCCGAGTTCTGCGCCTCTTCCCACGCCCACGGTGACCGCAGTCGGCGTTGCAAGACCGAGGGCACAGGGGCAGGCAACGACCAGGACCGAGATGAGGGCTGATAGGGCAAAGATGAGGGTTGCGTGTAACACGAAGAACCAGAGAATGAATGCTCCCGCAGCTATCAGGAGCACGACCGGGATAAAATACGAAACCGCAATATCCGCGATCCGCTGGACCGGCGGTTTTGAGCCCTGGGCATCCTCGACCATCTGTATGATCTGGGCGAGCATGGTATCCCTGCCGACTTTTGTTGCCTCGACCGTGAGCACGCTGTTGGAATTCAGGGTTCCTCCCACAACCCGGCTTCCCGTGCCCCTGAGTGCGGGCACGGGCTCACCGGTTATCATCGATTCATCGACATAACTCTCGCCCGCGATGACGAGCCCGTCCACCGGGACCTTGGCGCCGGGCTTCACGATGACCTTGTCCCCGACAATCACTTCTTCAAGCGCAACTTCGGTCTCGGTTCCGTTGCGGAGTACCGTTGCGCTCTTTACCCGGAGCCCTGCAAGTTTCCTGATAGCGTCCGAGGTCCGGCCCTTGGCCCGCGTTTCTAAAAACCTGCCCAGCATCAGGAATGCGGCGAGCATGATCGCCGTGTCATAGAACAGGAACTCGTGGGTGAGGACGAGCCCGAACGTCCCGAGCACGCTCGCACCGTACGCAACGCCGGTGCCCATAGCGTACATGACATCCATCGACAGTGAGCGATTGCGAAGAGCGGTATATGCAGCGCGGAAGATGGGGTAGGCAACGTACGCAAAGACCGGCGTTGCAATGATGAACTCCAGGTATGCGAGGCCCTGCATGGAGAGCGAAAGCGGCACGTACATTGCGATCATCAAGGGAATGCTGACGGCAAACCCGATGACGAACCGGAGGAATTTTTCATGCAGATCAGAAGCCCTTGCCGCGTGCTCGGCCTCCTCGCTCACTTCCCCGGCAATGCCGAGGAACTGGTAGCCGGCATCTTCAATGGCCGCTTTGAAATCCGAAATGTCCGAGACCGTTGGATTGTAGGTGACATAGGCATTTTCCGTGCCAAGGTTGACGGAGGCGGCGACAACCCCGGGGAGTGCCCGCAGCACGGTCTCTATTGTCTCGACACAGGTGGCGCACATCATGCCGCCGACTTTGAGGGTCACTTCCCGGTTAACTACTGTGTACCCGGCATCGTTCACGGCCTTTTCAAGCGTGCCAAGAGAAACGTTTCCCGGGTTGAATTCAACGTGAGCGGTATCGGTGCCGAAATTCACCTGCGCTTTTACCACATCCGGAATCTGCATAAGCGATTCCTCGATGGATACCGCACAGGTGGCACAGTGCATACCCGAAATTCGTATCTCTGCTTTTTTTGTTTCCGGTTCCGCCATCCGTTCTCACTCCTCCGGCTCTTAAGTTCCTGTTGGGAAGTATCTTCCCTGGATCATATTGTTGTATCGGATGTGGCAGTGATTCACCCGGAAGATTATGTCCGGATTCCGGTTTTTTTATGAAGGATACCGCATCCGTATCATTTTAACAACGATCTACGGGTCCTGATTTCGTTTTGTAATATCCCGGACAAAGGCAAAGCTGAACTCCTGTGTTCCCTCTTTTGCGTAACTGGCCATGATCTCGACATTGAGGATGTTTCCGTCCTTCTTCCGGTGGCGCGTGGTAAAAAAGAGGGTCCCCTGCCGCCGGAGATCAACAATGATCTGGTTCCAGACATCCGGACATAAATCCGGGTCCAGCGAATAGATCTTCATACCAAGCAGTTCTTCCCGGGTGTATCCGGTTACCCGGCAGGCCGAGTCATTGACATAGGTGATATTTGCATCAAAGTCAAGCCAGAAAATTTCGTCATAGGCCCGATCAACTGAGATCTTGAAGAGCCGGAGTCGTTCCTCCGCCTCCTTGGTAATCGTGATATCCTCATAGGTTCCCAGAATTCCGATAATATTTCCCAGAGGGGCCTGCAAGGGTATTTTACTTGTCCGGAGCCAGATCCGGTTGCCATCCGGGGCGGTCTGGGGCTCCTCGTACCCAATTTTCGGGATGCCCGTTTCGATCACGGCGCGGTCGTCTGCCCGGTAGAGATCTGCCTGCTCCTTCCACCCCATGTCGAAATCGGTCTTCCCAATCAGATCCGCAGGACTCGGGAAACCGGCGTCAAGGGCGAATGACCTGTTGCAGCCAAGGTACCGCAACTCCAAATCCTTCCAGAAGACCCGGACCGGGACGGTGTTGAGCACCTGCTGGAGCATCTGCTGAGATTCATCGGTCAGTCTCTGCAGGATGACCATCTCATCATACTGCGCCCGAAGCTCCTCCTCGCTTGCGGTGATCTGCTCGTACGCTGCCTGGAGCTCGTCCTCTGCTCTCCGCTGATGGACAGCCTGATGGATCTTATGCTCAAGTTCGGCAAATTGCGAGCACGGGTCACCGCCTTTCTGGAGATAAAAGTCAGCTCCGTTGTTAATGGCTTCTATTACAATCTCTTCGCGTCCTCTTCCCGTAAAAAGGATGAACGGTATGGTATTTCCCGCTGCTCGTACCTTCTTTAAAAATTCAATACCATCCATACCTGGCATCTGGTAATCAGAGATAATGGCATCGTAGTTGCCTGAGGTAAGTAACGTAAGTGCATCTGAAGCTGAGGTAATGATATCGATGCTGAACTGACCGCTCTGCTCAAGAAAGATTTTACCAATCTCAAGCAGGCCGGGCTCATCATCAACATAGAGAATGCGATATAGCGTGACCATTGTCTGGTTGCCCGATATTGTTTGAGATTCTAATTATACCTTGTCACTGCATTTTTTTCAAATATTTTTTTTGGATCAATAAAGTCTTCACCATTCCCCGCGACCCCTGAATCCCTGCCGCCGACATATGGGATCTTTATGGCAGGGATGAGTCCTCTGCGGTTACGAATGGCACCGGGCAGGCAGGACCGTATTTTCCCGGGGAAATTTTTTCTATGAATCCTGTCCTGCCACAAAAAAAGTATAATTGTAAAATCCCCCTCACGTCCAGCCGGTCCGAGCCGGAAAACGTTTAAGAGACCGCCGCATACCCATCATTAACAATAATCCGGATGGTAACTGTGGACGCGAGAACTGTAATCCCCATATTTTTAGTCGGCCTTCTCCTTCTCATGGTAATTCCCTGCACGGCATCGGTGACCTTCTCGTCGAGCACCCCGCAGATCATCACCAAAGGGGATACCCTGTCCTTAAACGGTATCGGCGCCACGAACGGGACGGTTGCGCTCTGGGTCGTGGGCAAGAGTTACATTGACCGGCAGGTTCTCATCCCCGACATCAAGGGAAATTACACCACTACCATCAACTCAGTTGATACGCGCCAGTATTCCCGCGGCCAGTATGCGTTCGTGATCCAGGACCCCGGCCCGGACCGTCGACTGGATATCGAGTACCGGATTGAGGATAACGACGATATCATCCTCCAGAACCGGGGAAAGACGTTTGCCGATATCGGCGCACGGGAGAACCTCAAGGCAAGTTTAGTTCCCCTCATCAGTGCTTTTTCTTCCACTGCGGCAAACCCGAATTCCGACGATATATTCATACCGTATTACTTCTTTGTTGAAGATCCATCGATCTCTTTCGATCACATTGCTGATCCGGCTAAATCCCAGTTGTCCGGCGTGATCACGGGGGATAGGATTGTTCTGGCCGGCTCGACCAACATCAACCCCCGCGACATGCTCCAGGCGGAGATCCGCGACAGTACCAGCGGATCTCTCGTTGCCGAGACCACGATAACTGTCGAGCCCGGCCTGACCGTGAACCGGTGGGCCTGGATTTTAGATAACCCGAAACTGTTACCCGGTTCCTACCGGGTCACGGTCTGGCGGCCGAATGCATTTGTGAACTGTTCAGAATCCGCACTCCTCACCGTACTGCCCCCGGCCGTCATGACAACGGCTTCGGGCAGCAATACTACGTCAAATACCCCGTGGACAAGCGACCCCCTGCTCCCGTTCATCATCATCATCGGTCTTGCCCTTGTGATTGCCAGTATCCTCTTTGCCTCAAGGAACCGGTAGACCGGACATTTGAAAAGAGAAATTCAGTTTTTCCAGCCGTGCTTCTGAGGCGTGTCGAGCATACGATACTCCCGGAGCAGGGCCTCCCGGTATTCGGGCATCTTTTTTGAAGGAATGTAATTGAACTGCTGGACCCGTTTGACCAGCTCGTCTGTTACCGCCTCGTCACTCGTCAGGTGCAGGGATGCAACGTCCTGCATAATCCAGTCCAGCCGGTCAATGCCGGTGTCCTTGCCCTCAACGGCAATCTTCTTGATCTTGATCTGGTCCGGGGGAATTCCCCCGCAGATCGAACAATAGGTCCCGTCCTTGTCGCTCATGGCTGCCCCGCTCTGTGGATAATCCTGATTTGTCCTGCCAGCAAAAAATGCTGGTGGTAATACCGGCCCGGTCCCGTGCCCGACCGGGGTGTTGCCATGAATACGAGATCATTTCCCTCATTTATTTCACCGGATCTGATATCGGCCACGCCTTCAATTGGGCCTGGTATCCGATTGATAATCCATGCCGTTATTTTAATTATGAGGAAAACAATGTCAATGAACAGTAACGAGTGATAGTCATGGCTGAAACAAAAGGGCATTTCGAGAAAGGGGTCTGGGTTGAGGAGAAAGAACCGGTGGTTGTACCGGCAGCCGAAGCGGTCATGGACAAGAGGCTTGCGGATGCGACAACCTCCGTCAAGACATCTGTTGACGATGCGATCAAGGTTGTCCACGATCTCGTGACAACGGAAGAGGGCAAACAGTACATTGAAAAGACCATGAAGGATGTGCAGTCGCAGCTCGAGAAATCCTTTGATGAAATCCTCCGCAAGGCAAAAGAGGATCTTGCAAAGAACGCAAAACCGGGAAAAAAATAATTCTTTTTTGGTAAGCTTTTCCGGTGTAATGCCGGCCCCGCGGGTGTTTTTTTGTCCTGGAATACCCGGCGTTTTAACGATCCTGCGAGCTGCCTGGATCGCACCTGCGAGAACCCCTATTCCCTGATCATCACAAGGCTCATCTTGAATTTTGTTATCGCCGAGAGGGCGTGGGGAACGTTTGCCGGGAAGATGATCGTCTCGCCGGTCTTCATCCGCTCCGTTTTACCGGCCACCCAGACCTCGCATTCCCCGTCAAGGATCGTAACAATGGCATCGAACGGCGCCGTGTGCTCCGAGAGCCCTTCATTCTCGTCGAACGAGAAGATGGTGATGCTGCCGCTTTTGCGGTTGATGACCATCCGGCTTGCAACTGTACCATCCGCGTACTCCACGAGATCCTTAAGAGTGAGGACCTTTCCCTTGAGCTCATCGCGTTTCTTATCCGGCTTTTCACTCTGTTCCAGCTGGAATTCGGCCACGGGTCTCACTCCCGGATCATGGTTAAGGTCATCTTGAACCGCTGCCGGGCCTGCACTGCGTGCGGTTTATTGGCTGGGAGGATGATCATCTCCCCGGTCCTGACCGTGAACGGGGCGCCTTCGATCGTAACATCGGCCTCGCCGTCCGTAACCGTCAGGATTGCGTCATAGGGTGCGGAATGCTCCGAGAGCCCTTCCCCGGCATCGAATGCAAAGAGGGTGATGGTGCCGGCCGTCTTGAAGACGATCATCCGGCTTGCCACGGTCCCGTCCTGGTACTGGACAAGATCGCTGACCGCGAGGACTTTTGCCACAAGGTCCTCGCGTTTTTTCTCTGCAGTTGATTTTTCTGTGAGGTCTGCCATAAGAATTCCCTTCTGATGAGTACGTGCATGGGGATATTATGGGTATCCCCCTGTGGGGTCCCGCTTATGCTGAGGGAACCATGCGGGCAAGGTCGGCTTCAACCGTGCTGTTCTTCTTTACCTGGAAATTGTTGACCAGCACATCGAGCACGCCCGGCGAGACGAAGGCCGGGAGTTTTGGCCCGAGCGTGATGTCCTTAACCCCGAGATTTAAGAGCGCGAGGAGGACGAGTGCTGCCTTCTGCTCGTACCACGCAATGTTGTAGGAGACCGGCAGCTCGTTGATCCCGACCCCGAACGCTTTTGCAAGTGCCTGGGCGATCACGACAAGCGAGTAGCAGTCATTGCACTGGCCGGCATCGATGACGCGGGGGATACCGCCGATTGTGCCAAGGTCGAGGCCATTGTACCGGTACTTGGCGCAACCCGCGGTGAGGATGACCGTGTTCATCGGGAGTGCCTTGGCAAAGTCCGTGTAATACGACCGCTCGCTCTGCCGGCCATCACACCCGGCCATGACCACGAACCGTTTGATATCGCCTTTCTTCACGGCCTCGATGACCGTGCCGGCGATCTTGAGAACTGCTTCGTGGGCGCAGCCGGTGGTGAGGTTTCGGCCCGGCGCGTGGAGGTCCTGCGGGGCCCGGCTCATTTTTGCATGGGCGATAACCGCTGAGAAATCTTTCTTCCCGTCCTTCCCGGCAACGATGTGCGTAACGCCCGAAAACCCGGCGGGGCCGGTGGTGTAGATACGGCCCTTATAGGAATCCTTCGGGGGCACGATACAGTTCGTGGTCACGAGCACGGGGCCGTTGAACTGTTCGAACTCCTCTTTCTGGTGCCACCACGAGCCGCCGTAGTTACCGTAGAGGTGCGAATATTTTTTGAGCGCCGGGTAAGCATTTGCGGGCAGCATCTCGCCATGCGTATAGATGTCCACGCCGCGGTCCTTCGACTGCTCCAGCAGCTGCTGGAGATCGTTCAAATCATGGCCGGTGATGAGGATGCCCGGGCGTGTGCCTACCGAGGTCTTCACGCTCGTGATCTCCGGGTTGCCGTAGACTTTTGTGTTCGCGGTGTCGAGCAGCGCAAGCGTGCTGACCCCCACCCCGCCGCATTCGAGCACGAGCGCGGTCATCTCGCCTGCGGAGAGATCGTGCAGCGTTGAGGCGAGCCCCTTCTGCATGAAGTCCGTGATTGTTTTGTCGGTGAACCCGAGCACGGCCGCGTGATGGTAATAGGCTGCAACGCCCTTGAGCCCGAAGAGAAGGAGGGCCCGGAGGGAATGGACATCATCGTTTGCAGCTGCCTCTGCTGCGATCTGCCCGGCCTTTGCTGCAAGCTCTGCATCATTTCTGAATTTCCAGGTGCAGGCCTCCGGCTCTGCGGCGCCCGCTGAGGGCAGGGCGTCCCGGATGGCAACGGCCTTCGCGATGAGTGCCCGGAGCCGGGCGTCATCGAAGTTCGTGTTGGTCAGCGTGGCAAACAGGGCTTCGGTGATGAACATCCCGGCCTCGTTGTTCTCCTTCCCGCTTCCTGCTGCGGCAATATTCCGCTCGGCAATTCCCTTGCAGAGCCAGATCAGCACATCCATCAGCCCGGCGGTTACGGCTTCCTTGCCGCAGACTCCTTTTACGGTACACCCGGTTCCTTTTGCGGTTTCCTCGCACTGGTAACAGAACATCTTCCAACTCCATTGTGTATCTATTTGCTACAAGGTTTCTTTAGTATACCAAGGTTAAATAGAAGAGAGTTTCAGAAACTATACCATGGACGAAGCCTGCACGGTCAACCTGACCGTGAAATATCTGACCAAGAAGTGGACGCTTTTAATCATCCTCGAACTCTACAAGGGCCCGGGCCACACGCGCCGGTTCTCGGAGCTCAAGGATTCTCTGAGTGATATTACCCAGAAGATTTTGTCGGAGCGTTTGAAGGAGCTTGAGGAGGAGGGGATTCTTACCCGGCGGGTGGATGCTACTTCGTTTCCGGTCAAGAGCGAGTACACGCTGACGAAGAGCGGGCTGGAGCTGGTGGATGTGATCCGGGGCATCAAGATGTGGGCGCTGAAGTGGAAGATTGATAATATTCCGTGCGGGTGCCAGGATTGTAAGGTGTGTGTTTTGTAGGACGCTCTTTGGGGGCTGATCGCCCCCGGTGGGTGAGCATACCCATCAGAGTTGTATCGGGATTCCCTACTCAATCAGTAAAAAAATTGTCAAACTCCCATCGTTTTTCTCCATAATAAAAAAATTTCCAAAAACATTTCAGAAATTTTAAAAAAAAATCCCGGTACGGTTACAAAAAACCCGACACCGGGATTCCCGCCACTCACACGGTAAACCCCCCTTCCGGACCCCCTTTTTTCCCGAGTTCACACCCTTCCCAATCCGGCCCCGATACGCCCCCCCGATTCCCCATTTTTCCGGAACGGAACCCTATACGCGCCCGGATTCGGATCCGCCGACCCCCTGTTTCGTACGATCCACCTGGCGGTTTTTCACAAACAGGGGGTCCGGATGATCATTTACGTCGGAGAAGGGGATTTCACGTCGGAGGCCATCCCTGCGAAATCCCCGGGAACGATACCCTCCCGCGAACTCCATTCTCCGACGGAGAGCCCGGCCGGGAAGCCCCCCGGCCCCGCCCGGATGTGCGTAATTCCCGGAAAATGGCAGAATGAGGAGATTTTAGCGGGCGATTCGGGCTCCGATTGATTTTTCTCCGTCGGAGATTTAAAAAACGCTCATAGACGCGTTTGGCTGGCAGTTCTTTTTCCAAACGGGTTATGGTGCGGGAAAATGAAAAAAACCCCTGTTTTGGCAGGGGGTCTTTCGTCGCAGAACTTGTGAAAATCTTCCTTACCACCGGGTCGGGCCGGTTTCCAAATCCAAAAAACTCTCAACGGCCATGGTCCGGATTACCGGAATCCAATGATGGATTTTATTTTCCGGCTACTGGTATCTCCCGTGGGCACGAACACAGAAGCAGGAGTGCCGGAAGAATCCGGAAATCCGGTAATAGCAACACGCTCAAAGAACCGCCTGACCCGGCGTGACGACGATTCGCCTGAATCCCCGGTCCAGTGGATGCGGGCAGGATCCGGCCCGCAGATCCGGAATTTGTCTGCCGATAAAAGTGGGTGAAAAATTATGAGGGTCCGAGCGGCGACTCGTTCGAGCTGAGGAAGTACACCGCGGTCTCGCCGTACTGGACCGGTGCTTCCTTGTTCCCTACATGGGGGAGCCCCACCCACCGTACGACCCAGGAGCCGTTGATCTGCCCGGCCATCTTGACGGTGACCGCCTGGGGCGTGATCACATCAGCAGTGCCGACGACAAACATTACGCTCTTGTTGATGCCGGAGAGCCCGTTCCAGGTCCCGTTGAATACAAGGTTCGCATGTGCCTCAGCACGGAGGCCCGCGGGCAGGCTCGTGTCGTTGACGACTTGTACCAGGGTCGAGTGCAGTGTCTGGCATTCGGGGATGTTTGCGCTGTACGAGTTTGAATCGAGGATCAGTTTCCGTACGAGCTCCGGATGAGTGATGACCAGCTGCTGTGCGGTGGACGAGCCCATGGACTCCCCGTACACATGCATGCTGTCGTACCCGAGTGCTTTGATCATCCCGGCGGCATCATCGGCATAGATGGGGATCGTGGGAGTGACATTGTTCATGCTGCTGTACCCCATTCCCCGGGAATCGTAGGCATAGACATGGTATTTCGAGGACAGGATCGTAAGGAACGTTTCGTTCCACGCATCCTGCGTGGATGTATAGTTCCCGATCGTGCCGCCGAATCCCTCGATGAGGAGGATGGGTTCGCCGGATCCCCATTCCCGGTACGCCAGCCGGACGCCATTCACGTCCTTGTACTGGACCGGGGTATTGGCGATCGAGACCGTCACTGGGTGGGCCGTGTTGGCCGTCGTCGGAGTGATGGCCGAATTCGCTGGTGCGTTCGTGCAGCCTGCCGAGAGAAGAAGGCAGGCGATGATGACAAAGGCGATGGTAACGGAGAGTGGTTTCATGATCTTAGCCTCATAAAAACAGATTGAAAATAAGGAGGACATCCTGATATAGTATTTGATTTACGTACGTCTGAATAGGGTAGTTGATCTTTGCAGGGTTACGCCGGACATCCCAGCCCGGCTGTTTCGTGTTCCTCGTCCTTGAGCCGCTGGAATTCCCTGATGAGGCAGAGTTTGAACTCCACCGGGATCCAGGAAGCGAATTCAAACGCGATATCCTTGAGAGCAAAGGTACCGCCAAACCGTCCGGGTTTTGCCTTGATTCCACGGGCGTTCGTCTTTCCAATCCATTGTCGGGCGGTTAGTATGAAACTGCCCGAGTCCTGCCTGTTTTCTAATCCCATCGAATTCGATGGAATTAAAATCCGGATTATTGAGTTGCTCCCATATCCCAAGGAATTCGATAGTGTTCCGGTTCCGAAGCCAGTTTTGGATCAGGTAGTCGGTTCTTTCTGGATCCTTGTACCGTGCAATATTGGTAATGCAGATATAATCTTCATCATTCTCAACAACTACTCCCACTTCCCGGTCGAGCACATTGATCTTCGCTATGGTAAACCTCACCGGCAACCCAGAGATTCCGCCAAATACCGGTGAACCGTAATCTTCCCGGATCGGTTATGAAGGTTTAGCGTGAGCGGGGTGAAACTGTCATAAGTATGGAGGAATAAAAATCAGAATCATGCCCGCGGAATTTTCCGGGTCTCTTTTTCACGTTCAATCGCTCAAAACTCCAGTGATAAAAAATTCATAAACCCAAAATACGGTAGTGTACACGAAGTGCTGTAAAAGTGAAGATGCCCTGTATCCAACAGTGAATTGCAAACAAAGAGGAACAGGGCATGAATCTAAGAGATATCGTACTAAATTATCTTACCGATAACGAGAAGGG
>NZ_JBAZQA010000002.1:0-327829 GCF_041645475.1 Methanoregula sp.
GGTCCTATGGGGTAGGGCGGATTCGAACCGCCGTCAAAGCGTCCCAAACGCTCTAGGATGGACCAGGCTACCCTACTACCCCGTGCCATCATACCTGTGCCGGCAAGATAAAAATAGGTAGTGGATCAGTTCAGAGCGGCAGCGGCTTCTTCTTTCCATCGGAAACGACGGTGCCGGTATATTTTCCCTTGAGAATTGCATTCGAGAGGTTTTTTGGATCCCGGCCGTCAAGCACAACGAGCGGGATACCGCTCCGCTCCACAACCCGGGCAGCGACAATGTCCAGCACGTTGTTCGACCCGGCGCCGAGGCCCGTTCCCCCGACAATGTCCAGCAGCTGTTTGGGTGTTAAGAGTGCAAACCGCTTTGCATCCGGAACTTTTTTCGGGTCTGCCGAATAGATGCCGTCAACGGACGTTGCGTTGATGAAGACCGCTGCCCTGACCCGCTCGGCAAGGACTGCCGCTACAGCGTCGGTTGTCTGGCCGGGCGTGATCCCGCCCATAACAACGATCTTGCCGGACTCGGCAAACTTCTTTGCCTCCGAGTGGGTCTCGGCAACTTTCGGGTATGCATCCTCCCCGAGGGCAGAGATCAGGATGGTTGCATTCAGCCTTGTTATCAGGATGCCGATTTCATCCGAGGTCCCCTCATCGATACCCAGCTCGCGGGTGACGCTGATGTAGCGCCGGGCCTCGCCGCCGCCGCCAACAACGACAAAGAGCCGGTGGGACTTTGCGATCTTCTTCAGTACGGGAACGTATTCCTTGATGGTATGGTTCTCCAGCGTCGGGATCAGGATGGAACCGCCCAGCGAGATGACAACCGTTTTCATTGCATTAGTTTTTGTACCGGAGGCACATAGAGTTGTTCTATGTTCTACTGCCCAACGTGCAAAAGCCAGGAGATATTTCCGGTCGCTGGTGGGTATGTCGGCCAGATCTATCTCTGCAAGGACTGCGGGTATCGCGGATCGTTTGTGCTTGAGATCGATTCCCCCGATACGCTCCGCGAGATGGAACAGGACCTAAAAGAGCACCCGAAATCGTCCAAACATTGATCCGGTAGTGCGTAAGTCCGGATTTTTTTATACTACCTTTTTATTGGATGTTGTTGTCACAACTTCTCTATGTTCAGCGCCCGTCATCGTAACCCCCCTCGGGACGGTATGGTCATCAGAACATTGGCAGATGCTAAGCAATGTCCGCACCTGACGAACTGTGATACACAAATTACCATTACTTGTGGTACATACCGGCATGAGGGTGGATCCAATCCCTGAACCGGATTTTCATCCGAAAAAACGGACCGTATTTTTATTTTTTAACTATCCGGAATGTGTTATTTAAGAAACGGGAACGCAGCCGGTTCTCCGTTACTCTCCGGAACCGGATTTCCAAAAAAAACGCCGGAGAGCCGAGCCCTCACCGCACTTTTCCCGGCCCGCTGAACCGGTACGCTCCCTGCGGGACCGACATCTCGAACCGTGCTCCTTTCTGCGGTTCGCCGGATTCCCGGATCGTTATGCCCGTTATGCCCAGAATATCCCGCACAAGGAAGAGGCCAAGGCCGGTATTATGGCCAAACCCCCGCTCGAAGATCCGTTCTTTGTTCTCCCGGGGTACTCCCGGGCCGTCATCCTCCGCATAGAGGATGAGATCTCCTCCATCCCTTGTGTACCGGAGGGTGAATGTTGTCATGCCGCCGGCATACCGGATCGCATTGTCGAGAAAGTTGTAAATAACCCTCTGGAAGAGGTGGTCTGCGAGGATCTCAAGGCCCCCGGTCTCATCCACCACCCGGAAACCCGAACAGTCAAGCTGCCGCCCGGCTCCTGCCAGCGCTTCGCCCACATTCTGCCACGAGGGGGCAGCAACACCGAGATCCTGGTATTCCTGGGTGAAATCGATCAGGGTCCGGATCCCTTCTGCGGATTCATGAATTCCGTTAAGATATTCCGCCCCGCTGCTCTCTCTTGGGGTCTCTGCTGCCAGTTCGAGATTGATGAAGAGCGCAGTCAGCTTGTTCTTCACATCGTGCCGGATGATCCCGGAAAGGAGGTTGAGCTTATGGTTGGCTTTCTGGAATGCAGTCTCGGCGTTCTTCCGCTCCGTCACATCCCGGAACGACAGGAGATGTCCCCCCTCGTACTCCCCTTCAGAGGGTATGGTGACGGTCCTGACCTCATAGGTGCGGGACAGATCCCCGGGAGGGAGCCGGATCTCGTTCCTGTCCGTTCCGGAAGATTCATCCGCTTGGAAAAAACGTTCAAGCCCGGGAGCGACTTCGGCCAGTTTTCGGCCAACCCCCTCATCTTCCGTCATCCCGAGCAGAGCTGAACCGGCCGGGTTGATGAGCGTTATCCTTCCCGAAGCATTGGTTGCAACAACCCCGTCCTTCATCGTTTTTACGGCAAGGGAATTTGTCAGCGGCTGCAGGGAAAAGAGCCTGAAATTGAGCGTGGCTATGATGAGCAGGAATCCCGAGATAACGAATGTCACCGGGGTCCAGTCAAACCCCGCTTCGGGATCGAGTTCGAGATAGTAGAGGAAGGTTGCAATGAGCGGAATGATGCCCGCCGCAAGGACGAGCGAGATCTGGTTCCGGAACAGCGTGCCTACGGTCCTGTAACGGATAACAAAGAGGATAAAGGCAGCAAGGATCAGGACAAAGGAGTAGGACGCATTGATCCAGAAGAGGGGGCCCTGGGTAAACGTCCAGATAAGGGAATTTCTCGGCCCCTCAACAACAGAAAAACCGGTATAATAGAGGTGGTGCAGGTCATTGGTGGCAACGAGGCAGACCGTGAGGACCGGCACCACGAAGAGGAGGGACAAGAAGAGATTGGAAGGCCGGTAATCCTGCTCGGTATACCAGAGTGCAAACAGAAGGTAGGCAACCGGGATGGTGACGATTGCAGGGTAGGCAAGAGCATCCATGGATAATGCCATGGCAAGATTTGTATTTGCCAGCGATACCGCTGACGCTGCAAGCCAGATCGTGGCCGCAACAAAGAGGACAAGAACCGGGACAATCCCGGGAGTCTTGCGGCGTTTCCAGGCAAAGAGCGAGAACGACCCGAGAAGTATTGCCGCGATCACGAGGATGAGCGAGAGCGGGGAATACTGCCAGCTCATTCTCTGTCCTGCCATGCCCGCCAGGGAACCATGGTATTACATTTGCCGGTGACGGGGAAAAAAGGTATTGCCGGACCCATATCTTCATGTAACGGGAGAGCAATCCACGATCAGGAGATCCCCATGCACGAGGCACGCCAGTACAGGAAATCGGAGAAGGATACCGTGACCTGTTCACTCTGCAGCCACCGCTGCGTGATTCCTTCGGGAAAACATGGGATCTGCGGGGTCCGCGCAAACGAGAATGGAATCCTGTATGCAACAACGTACGGGAAGATCAGTGCCGAAGCGGTCGACCCCGTTGAGAAGAAGCCACTGTACCATTTCCTGCCGGGCACACGCACGTACTCTCTTGGGAGCATCGGGTGCAACTTCCATTGCCGGCATTGCCAGAACTGGCATATCTCCCGGGCAAAGCGGGATGAGACGTTTCTCGGTAATCTCTCTCCGGCGGACGGGGTGAAAAGAGCACAGGAAAGCGGCAGCGCGAGCATCTCGTGGACGTACAACGAACCTACGATCTGGCACGAGTACACGCTCGACATGGGAACCCTCGCACGGGCAGCCGGCCTTGGCACCGTTTACGTAACGAACGGTTATATTACCGAAGAAGCCCTGCGGGAACTCGCACCTATGCTCTCTGCCTTCCGCGTGGACCTCAAGGCGTTCACGGAGGATTTTTACCGGAATGTCTGCGGGGCGCACCTCCAGCCGGTGCTCGATTCGGCCGTCCTTGCCCGGGAACTGGGTATGCATGTCGAGACCGTCACGCTCGTGATCCCGGGCCTCAACGACAGCGTCGAAGAGCAGACCTCCCTGATACGCTGGGTGATCGAGCACCTGGGCCCCGAAACCCCGATGCACTTCTCGGCGTTCCACCCGGATTACCGGATGACCGATCGCGGGAGAACGCCTGTTGCAGCACTTGAAAAGATTTACCGGGTGGCAAAAGAGCTCGGCCTCCGCTTCCCGTATATCGGCAATGTTGCCCACCACCAGTACGAGAACACGTTCTGCCCGTCCTGCGGGGCTTCCCTCATCGAGCGGCTGGGTTTCTCCAGCCGGATCGTGGGGCTTGACGGGCAGCAGTGCACACATTGTGGAGAGAAGATCGAGATTATTCTGCATGTCCCCTGATCCCGCCAGAACACGCTTCCTCGCGGACCGTATGCTCGGTACCCTTACGAGATACCTCCGGTTCATGGGCTACGATACCACGAGCGCAAACGGCCTCGCGCCGGGGAACCGGAAAGAGGACACGGTGCTGCTTGACTTATCCCTCCAGGAGAACCGGATTCTGCTCACCGGCGATGCCGAGCTTGCCCGTCGCGGGAAAGAGCGGGCAGTATACATCCGCAGCGGGGATATTTCGGTGCAGATTCAGCATCTCATCGATCACGGGTTTGTGGAGTCCCGTCTTGATCTCAGCCGGTGTTCACTCTGCAATACCGTGCTCCGCATTGCAACGGATGACGAGATCGGCAGATCCGGTTATGCGCCTCAGGACCGGGAAGGGTTGTCGTTCACCTGGTGTGATCACTGCCGGAAATTGTACTGGAACGGGTCACACGGAGAGCATATCGCGGATATGCTTGAAAAAATAGCAAGAGGAAGGTAGCGCTCCTATGGAGAGGAACGGTTCCGCGCCGGGGAGGAGAGCGGTACGGGTTTGACCGGGTACTTTTTCTTACCCGGTTCTTTTTAAAAAACTCAATTTAGATCCTGAACCCAGATTACGCTACTGGAGAAGAACATATGAAAAACCAGCAGATTATCCGTTGGGGCGTGGATGTTGCCCTGGGCATAACATTCCTTCTGAGCCTGGTAACCGGCCTTACCAAGCTCACTGTACTGATGCGAGTGACGGGAATCGGGCAGATTGTCCTGCCGCTTGCGTGGATCTCCGATATCCACGATATGGCAGGTGTACTTCTCGCCAATCTCGTCTTCCTCCACCTGTACCTGAACCGGCAGTGGATCCTTGCCACAACCCGGCGGATCCTTGCAGGAACAATGGCAGACGAATGAATGCCGGTACCGCAGGAAAACGGGGGTTACCCAAACTGGCTCCGGTTCAGGTCACCGGTAGTGGAATAGCCCCGCGCTTCCCAGTAGCCACGGTACGTGGGATTATCCGAGAGCTCGATCTTCTCCACCCACCGGATCCACTTGTATCCCCACTTGTCCTCCGCCACCAGCTGGAACGGGAAGCCCCGCTCCGCCGGCATCGTCACATTGTTCATCCGGTATGCCAGCAGGATATCGCGGTCCTGGAAATAGGAGCGGGGAAATGAGGTTGTGTACCCGTCACGGGCAGTAAAGATCACTGTATCTGCGAGGGGGTCCGGCCCGGCATCTGCGAGAATATCCCGTACAAACACCCCTTCCCAGAGGATTGTTGCATCCCAGCCTTCCACGCAGTGGAGGGTGACGACCTTTGTATAATGCGGATATTTCGCCAGGATCTCATCGTATGTAAGAACCCGGGTCCGGTTGGCAAGACCGGTCACGGTCAGATGGTAAGTGGAAATATTGACCTGCTGGGGACCCCGTATGGAATTTTCCCGGAGATCATTCACTGACGAGAGGTCTGCTCCCTGGTACGACCGGATTTCCACGGCACCAAGGGAAGCCGGGCCACCTGGAGCGGAGCCGGTAGTGATTGAGGGAATCTGGAGGACCATGAAAAAAAATGCAATGGCTATCAGGAGAAGTACCAGGATAATGAAGCCGGTCCGGTAGTTCATGAAGGATGATAGGTACCGCAGCTTATCAAGACTGTGATGGAGGGAAAAATGAGTCAGATCTCTTCTACAAGCACTTTAAAGAAATCCTCGGAGGCGTTCCGCTCGGCCCACGGGCGGTGGCCGCATTTATCGAGGAGCACGAACCGGAAATCCTTGAGTTCCTTTGTCAGCGGCTCGTTCACGCCTTCCGCCGGGTGAGGATCCCAGTTGCCGTGGATTGCAACCACCGGGCATTTGATGGATTTTGCCATCTGGATGAGGATCTGCGTGCGCCGGAGTTCGGCTGCCTCGTCCCAGACTCCCCGGAATATATCGTACTGGCAATGGAATGCTTCGTCTTCAGAGTTCGTGGGATCAAAAGCATCGGCCCGGGCGAGCAGGCAGCCGAGCCGGGCCAGGATGGCATTCTTTTCTGTGGTTTCGGGATTGTCGAGCTTACCGATGAGCGCCTGGGCCTCGGCCTGGTCTTTCTGCTTGAGCCGGATGAGCCGGGTCCTGGTGATGGATGCTGCGTACTGGTCGTCAAATGGGGGACAGCTGACAAGGATCAGTTTTTTTACCAGCGCGGGATACCGGGCTGCCACAAACCACGAGAGAAAAGCTCCCCAGGAGAACCCGACAAGGGTTACCGGCACTTTGCCCTGCTCCAGAAGGATCGAGCGGAGTTCCTGGACCTGACCATCAAGCGTTGTTTCGGTCTGGAGCGGCTCGAGCACCCCCTGTACCGTTGACAGTTCCCGGGCAACCGGTGCAACTTCGCCGGGAGCACCCGGGCCCCCGTGGATGACTGCAACCGAATACGGTCCGCGCCCCCATTTCCGTACCGTGCTCATACAGTATTCCGGTTATCTTCAGAGTATTTATTATTCCGGGTGAGGGGGTTTTATGCCGGAGAGGCGGCACTTACGTTTTATTCCGCGCTTTTTTCATCAGCGCAAGCAGTCCCTCAAGGATCTGCAGGGGAGTCGGGGGATTTCCGGGAATTTTCAAGTCTACCGGAAAGATCCTGTCAGCCCCGCCAAGCACCGCGTAGGTCCCGGCAAAGATCCCGCCATCGCAGGCATCGTCGCCAACCGCAACGACAAACTTGGGTGACGGCATTGCATCGTAGGTTTTCCGCGCTGCAATCGCCATGTTGTGCGTCACGGCGCCGGTCACAACCAGCACGTCAGCGTGACGGGGCGAGGCAACGAACGTGATACCGAACCGCTCGACATCGTAATAGGGATTGTTGAGGTTGTTGATCTCGATCTCCGCGGCATTGTCGCTGCCGGTATCAAGTTCCCGTATCGCAAGGCTGCGCCCGAAAACGGCATCGATCTCGCGCCGGAGACCCAGCCCGGTAGCTTCAATCTCCTCGTTGCGTGCGGGAATATCGCGTGTCACTTTCTTTTTTAAGAAACAGGATAGTGCGTTTACCATTTCATCTCACCTCACAGGTCCGTTCCCGCGTAGGACAGGTTCAGGCTCTTGTTGATGACCGGGAAATCCGGTACTATGTTGCCCTGCACCGCGTGTTCAATGGCGAGCCAGTTGCAGAACGATGCCGTCCTCATCTTATACCGGTCTATCACTCCGTTGCGGACAAGAACCCAGCAAAGATTTTCGCCCCGGGCAGACTCGACAAGCGAGAGTGCATGCCCGTCCCGTACCACAAACTCCCCGGCAACCGGGCCCTCGGGCATTGAGGCGAGCAGCTGTTCGATGAGATCCATGGAATCGAAGATCTCGGACGCCTTGACCGTGAACCGGGACAAGACATCCCCGTCATTGAGGGGTTTTGGCTGGGGGACAAAACGGTCATAGATGCCATACGGGTGATCGGTCCGAACATCCCCTTTTCCCCCGGAAGCCCGGGCTGCGGGGCCGGTGATATTGAGCGGCTGGAGCAGGTTCTTTTTGATGACACCGGTTGAAGCAAACCGGTCGATGACGGACGTTGTCGAGAGGACGATCTTGAGGCCCACCCGGTACCGTTTCCGGAACACCTTTGCAAAGATCCCGAGATCCTGGAGTTGCTGTTTGCTGATATCGTGGGAGAGTCCGCCACAGCAGACCATTCCCCGGAGGAAGCGGGAGCCGGTCAGGTGGGCATTCATCCGGAACATGTCCTCCCGCAGGACCGAGAACTGGTTGGCACCCAGCGGGAATGCAATGTCGATAAGCATACCGGCCTGGTCCCCGAGATGGGAGCAGATCCGTTCCAGCTCAAGGAGGATAGTGCGCAGGTACCAGGCCCGGTCGGGGACTACTGTACGGGAGATCCGTTCAGCCGCCATGCAGAACGCGGTTGCATTGGCAACGGACTCATCCCCGCTCACGGCTTCGGCTATGCGCATGCAGTCCTGCGGGGATCGACCTTCCGCAAGCTTCTCGATGCCCCGGTGCTTGTAGAACATGCGGAGCTCGAGATTGAAGATGGTCTCTCCGATCACGCTGAACCGGAAATGCCCGGGCTCGATAATTCCCGCGTGCACCGGCCCGACCGGTACCTGGTACACCCCATCGCCGCTGACTTTCCGGAACGGATATTCCTCACTTGATTCAACAGCCAGTTTGGGCTGAATGGGCACGTTCCTGACGGATTTTTTCAGCGGGTGGAATCCCTCCGGATAGGTCTCGTGCAGGAAGAGGCGGCGATCATCGAAGGACCCGTCGAATTCCACGCCAAAACCGTCCCGGCATTCGCGCTCGAACCAGCAGGCCGAGGGAAACTCCCGCGCAATTGAAATGGCCCGGTCCTTAACGTTCCGGATAATTACAAGAACACTCGTCTTCCTCTCGAATACGTAGAAGAGCGAGAACCGTGAAGAGGCCACAAACCCTTCAACACAGAAGAGACCGGAAAGGACGCACTTTCCCGCGGAGAGGTACTGGACCAGGGTCTCGAACTCGTATCCTTCCTCCGTAAGATAATATTCCCCGCTGCACCCGCTCACGATCCGGCCGGGGTCGGTAATACAACCAACCATCTCCCGGACTGCTGCAAACCCGGCATCTGTACTATCGGTCATCAGAACCTCAGCTCCCCTAAGATCTGGTTAAAGAACGAGATCTCACCTGTAGTAAAGATGATCCCGAGGATAACGATAAGACAGAGGAGAATGACAATGGGCACCTTCATGCTGATCGGCGTGTGGTACTGCTCGATATCCGAAGAAGCCCCCGGTGGCGAAACCTGCGTAAAGGCAGTGATCACGAAGTAACCAAGGGCAACCGCTGCGATAAAGAGGAGGACGAGGACAACTGCAAGTACGATGGGAGAGACTGCACCCAGCCCGAGCAGGATGAACAGCTTCGAGAAGAAGATGGGAAATGGCGGCATCCCGACTATTGCCAGGCTGCCAAGGATGATGCCCCATGCGGCAAGAGGCTGGAGCCGGAAAACGTCCCGTATCTCATCGATGGCATTGCTCGATAAGTGGCTGCGGTACTGGCGGTGAAGGATACCTGCCGAAAAGAAGAGGGAGGCTTTCGTCAGGGAGTGTGCCATAACGTGGAAGAGCACCCAGAAGATCGCAAGGGGCGTGCAGACAGCAATGCCGATGAGCAGGAGGCCCATGTTCTCAACGCTCGAAAACGCGATGAGCTTCTTGAGGTTCTTCTGCGGGAGCATCGAGACCGCTGCAATTGCTATCGTAAGGACTCCAAAGAGCCCGATGAGCGGGGTGATTGTAGTAATCGCGGCGTTCTGGTGGGCGATCGCAACCATACGGAGAATCCCGTAGATCCCGACATTCAGGAGAACCCCGGACAGGATTGCGCTGACGGCTGACGGCGCCTTTGCATGGGCTTCGGGAAGCCAGGTATGGAACGGGAAGATACCGGATTTTGCCGCAAACCCGATAAAGATGAGAGCAGAGGCCGCAACCATCATCCCCGGGGGAAATGTGGCGGCATGCTGCATGAGTTCGGTCCAGTTCAGCGTCCCGGCCCCTGCCCCAAGGACCATGCGGGAGGTCTCGAAGAGGAAGATGAGGCCGACGAACGAGAAGAGCATGGCAACCGAGGCAACGAAGATGTACTTGATCGCGGCATCGATGTTCTCCCGGGCTGAAAGGGTGGCGATAAGGATGGCGGATGTGATCGTTGTCAGTTCGGCAAAGATCCAGAAGAGGGCCAGGTTGTCCGAGCAGAACGCAAGCACGATGATGAGAAGAAGGAGAGCCCATGCCGCGTAGAAGAGTTTCAGGCTTCCCTTCTCCAGTTCCCCGCTCTCGAGAAGGCCGGTCACATAGCCTCTCGCATAGATCGCAGCCAGGCTGAATATGACTGATGTTATCAGGATCTCAAAAACACCCAGGTGATCAATGAAGAAGAACTGGTTGCCGATCATAAACGAGGATACCGGTACTGCATTCAACAGGATGATGAAGACCGTTATGATGGTAAAAAGGATGGCCTGGACTGCGCAGACAAGGTTCATCCGGTTGGCGGTGTGGCTTATGGCAATGAGCAGGATGGCTGCAATGGTGCAGGCAATAAACGCTATCAGGATCATGGGCCCTCCTCCTCTTCCCAGAGGTGGAAGCGGTGGAGCCTCTTGTGATAATCCTCGAGCGTTGAGTCGATCCCGACCGTGAGGATCGTTGTGAGGAGCACGACGATTACCAGGTCGATGATGATCAAAAACTCAATGATGAAGGGGAGCTCCGTGACAAACAGTCCGAAGAGCAGGACGCCGTTCTCCATCGTGAGGTACCCGATCACTTTGGTGATCGCCCGTTTCCGCGAGAAGGTCACCATCATGCCCATGAGCATTAACGAGATGCCAAGGACTGCCCCGAAGAAGAGGAAGCTCTGGCGGGCCTGCGTCCCTGCAAGGATCTGCGAGAGCGCGATGTAGATGACGAGCATCAGCCCCATCGAGAGGAGGAGGGATGTTGTCGGGCCGATGAAATGGAATTCGATATCACGACGGATCCGTACCTTCTCCTGGATGGTTGCGATAAAGTACGGGATGAGGATGACCTTGCTTG
The DNA here is from genome assembly GCF_041645475.1 of Methanoregula sp. GTDB lineage: Archaea > Halobacteriota > Methanomicrobia > Methanomicrobiales > Methanospirillaceae > Methanoregula. The sequence continues at coordinate 10,864 of NZ_JBAZQA010000002.1, forward strand.
CAAAGGTGATGACGGCAATGGCGAGCAGCACGGGGGCTCCCTCAAGCAGGTAGAGGACGAGGGCGATGAGCACCAGCGTTAAGGACTGGATGGCGTATACGGAGACGAGCGAGAGGAGGTTGCGGGTCGAGATGATGTAGGCCGCAGTGATGATCACGACGGCAAACAGGATCTTGATGACTGCCTGGGCAAGGGCCGTATCGATCATGCGAACACCTCGATGATGATGATCAGGGTCGAGAAGAAAAATGCCATGGCAAAGAGGCTCGGGAGCCGGAAGAACCGCATCTTTGCAGTCGAGGATTCAAAGAGCCCGATGATCCCGGCAAGAATGCTGCCCTTGACAACGAAGAGGACTGCTGCAAAGGCGAGGCCGGCAAGGGTGAACGTTGTCATGAGACCGAACGGCACAACGAGGTTGATGAGGAGGGCCATCAGGAGTGTCAGCTTGATTGCCGATGCGAGTTCCATGAGGGCCAGGTTCCTGCCGGACTGTTCGAGGATCATCCCCTCGTGGATCATGGTCAGTTCGAGATGGGTCTCCGGGTTGTCAACCGGGATGCGGGAGGTTTCTACAATGAGAATGATAAAGAGCGAGATCCCGATGAGGATGAGGACCGGGGTGGATAATGTCCCGGCAGCTGCCGAAGAGGAGAACATGTCGAATATGTTGAGCGACTTGAAGACGAAGACCAGCGCAGCAAAGACGATGATGGTTGTCGGTTCGATGATGGCGGAGATGCTCATCTCCCGGGAGCTGCCCATCCCGCCAAAGGCACTGCCGGCGTCGAGGCCGGCAAGGGCCATGAAGAATTTGGCAAGGGCGAGCAGGTAGAGGAAGAGGATGATGTTCCCGATACCCCCGGCCGCTTCCGGAACAAAGACGAGCGGGACGAAGAGGGCTGCAACAAGGAGGGCTGCCATGGTGACGATGGGCGTGACCCGCATGATCCTTGAAGAGTTGGGGGAGTAGATGACCTCTTTTTTCAGGAGTTTTGCGAGCGTACAGTACGTCTGGAAGACGGACGGGCCGCTTCTCCCCTGGGTTCTGGCTTTCACTTTTTTTATCAGGCTCACGAAGAGCGGGGCTACGGCAAGGACAATGAGTGTATTGAGGATGAGATAGAGAACAAACATACCGTTCATGCAAACCACCCGAGGTAGACGATGATGGCTATCACCGCAAAGAAGACATAGAGCAGGTACGTGTCAAGGCACCCGTTCTGGACCCGCGATACCGCAGTTGCGGCCTTCAGCGAAGCCCGGGATATCGGGAGATAGAGATACTCCTCGAAGAGTTTGAGGAGCCGGATCTCGGCGGTCCCCTCTTTAAAGAGGGTGTTTTTGTCGTCGAAGAATGTGCGCTCATTCTTCATCCGGGTCCGGTAGATTGATGAGAAGATGATGTCAATGGGCTCCGAGAACCCGTGACCGCTGTATTCTGTTGATGGCTGCTGGGAAAGTGTCCCGCAGCCCCAGGTCTCGCTCACCCGGACTTCCCTTGACGCCGTGAAATACAATACGATCCAGGTCAGTCCTCCCATGACGAGGAGGAGAAGACCTATCACGAGCATATCCGGCTCAGGGACGGTTAAACCCACGAGCTGGAAGATCTGCAGGGCAAAGATCCCAAGGAAGATACACCCGGCGGCAAGGATTGCGGGTCCGAGCAGCATCAAAAACGGCACTTCCTTTGCTCTCGCGCTCTCTTCCGATCGCGGCATGGCGAGGAAGATTGACCCGAATGCCTTGACAAAACAGGCTGCGGAGAGTGCACTCGTCAGAGCAAAAAGGGAGAGGCAGATGAACATGACCACCTTGAGCAGGGGATCGACCGCCGATACTGACGAGAAGAACGAGATGAAGATTAGGATTTCGCTTGCAAACCCGTTTAAGGGGGGGAGAGCCGCGATTGCAACGGCGCCGATAAAGAAGAGGGCCGAGGTCCAGGGCATGACATGGGAGAGCCCCCCCATGTGTTCGATATCCCGTGTGTGCGTTGCATGGACCACGGAACCGGAGGTAAGGAACAGGAGGCTCTTGAAGAGCGCATGGTTGAGCGCATGGAAGAGCGCCCCGAGAAGGCTTATTGTGGCCAGGACCGGCAGGTTGACTGCGGTCAGGATTACCGAGAGGCCGATCCCGATGAAGATGATCCCGATGTTCTCGATACTGCTGTAGGCAAGCATCGCTTTGATGTCATGTTCCTTGAGGGCGTAGATGATGCCAAGGACCGCAGATGCAGTACCTGCTGCGAGGATGAGGAGGCCCCACCAGAGATCAGGTGTGAAAACATCGAGCAGGAAACGGATGAGACCGTATACCGCGATTTTGAGCATCACACCTGACATCAGGGCCGAGATCGGCGACGGGCTTGCCGGGTGGGCATAGGGGAGCCACTTGTGGAACGGGATGATGCCGGCTTTGATGGAAAAACCAAGGAACAGGCAGACAAACGCAGCCGGAATAAGGGGGGAGGCAGGTGACTGCGCAAGGGAAAATGCAAACGAACCGGTCCCGGTATAGAGTATGATAACACCGAGAAGCACGAAGAGCGTCGAGAGCTGGGTCATCACAAAGTAAAAGATGCCCGCCTTCCGCGTCTCGGGTGAGGTATACTCGTACATGACGAGAAGGAAGGAGCTCGCCGCCATCAGTTCCCAGAAGAAGAGGAACGAGAGGGTGTTGGACGATGTAACAACCAGCACCATGGAGAGGATGAAGAGGTTGGCGCAGCCGCAGAGCAGGTTCCTGCGCAACCCCCCTTCAAGGTGTTCGACATATTCTCCTGAATAAACCGCCACGCAAAGGGAAACGACTGCGATGATGAGAAGGAAAAACGCTGCAAGGCGATCGATCACAAATGCAATGGAGAAGAATTCGAATGGCTGGTACGCGGTCCAGGAAAAGCCCTGGGTGGTGATGAGGACAATCAGCGAGAGGACGATGAGCACCGCGGACGATGCTATCGTGCAGAGGAGTGCCAAGGTCCGGACGAGCCTGCGGTCCTTACCGGCGGCAATGGGAATGACGGTCCCGAGCAGGAGGAGGAGAACCGCGAGGATAAACAGTTCAGTTTCCATTTAATTCACTCTCCCGGTATCCACAACGGGGAACCTGTCCGTACAGGGAAAACCGCCATCAGGCAGCACCGGGTGGGACGTTCCAATAAAAAAAACCTGAAAATGTTTGCAGAATGACATTGGGATCATCGGAGATGTTAATTTAACACGGTTATTTTTCCAGCCATATATATTAATGTGACCACAGGAACCGGAAAACGTGAAATTATTTTTATTTTTTTCCTCCAATGAAGCGCCGCCGCTTATTTTGGATAAAAAAAATCTGATAGATCATTCTCTTGCAGAATTGCAGTAAAATTTTGGAGTATTTGCAGATCTGCGCGCCCGGGCGTACACCTGCACGGAAACTGCAAAACGATCGCTGGAGCGAAAACCAATGAGTGTTCTTCCGGAAAACGCCCGCTGATTCCAAACGCCCGCGGGGGGATACCCGCAGGGTGGAAAAGATACCGGAGGCGTGGAAAAAATTTTCAAAAACGATATGAACGGTGAATCCTGGCAAAAAAGAGGAATACCTGATTTTTTCCAAGGAAAAAAATTACAGTTCTTTCTCGATCTCGGCTTTTATCCGGTCAAGGGTGATCCGCCCGATTTTTGTCACCCGTCCGTTCACGAGCACCATGGGAATCGGGGGAAAGTCCCGCTCAATGATCGTGCGGATATACTCAGGTGCACCGTCGTCAACAAGGGTCAGTTTGAGATCAACGCGGTCACCATATGTTTCATGAAGAACGCTCTTTAGTTCGCGGAATGCATCAACAAGTTTTCCCGAATACAGACATCCGGAGAGCCCGCAGGTGCGGTTCTCATCACAGGGAAAAGGGGAACATTCCGAGATTTTGAGGCCGACAACTTCGATATGGACGGTACCTGCCATACCAGTAAAATGGAACCGGCCAATATTTGAGTATTCGTTATTGGACCGCGCCAAAAAAAAAGATTGTTAAGCGAACCGCTCGAACCTGTCCTTTTTTACTTTGCAGATCGGGCAGATCTCCGGGGGATGCTCGCGGGCACAGAGATAACCACAGACTTTGCAGCGCCAGACCGGGAGAGAGAATCCTGTTGCCGGTGTTGCAGAAACGGTTTTGAGAATACCTGTCTTTTTCCGGTCCGAGCGGGGAGGGCGGCGCTCGGGAACCGGTGCTGCCTGGTTTGCCCCAAGGGAGATGGCATCGCTGACATAGAGAGCACAATAGCAGGCACCATATGCATCGAGATCCGGATCCCGGTAATCGCAGGGGCAGATGATATCGAGATCCTCCTCTTTTTTACCGGTGGCAAGACGACAGGGGCATGCCCGGTACCCGTACCGCTGCTCGTTTTTTAAGAGGCCGCGGACAAGGTTTTTGGTAAATTCCGGGTCCGGATTGAGGCGATACCCTCCCCCCTCTGCTTCTTTTTTGAGGATCAGATATATCCGTTCAACATCGCTGTCACTTATACCGGGGATGTTCATGCACCAAGAGCCTCCCGGATCTCCTGTTCGCGGAACCCGACAATCGCACGTTTGTCACCAATCACCAGCGTAGGAAAAGAACCGCTCGGGTTCCATCTCTCGACAGCATTCATCGCATCGTCCTGCTCGCTGCCCTCCAGCAGGTCAACGTACACAAAGCTGAATTCAATGCCGATCTGCCGCAGCAGATCTTTGGTCTTGCCGCACCATCCGCAGGTGGAGAGCGCGTACAGCATGACATTTCCCTTGTTCTTCCCGCTCACATGTTCGATTGCCATTTTTTGACCCTCCTCACAATGAAAGGAGATTGCGGCAGATACTATAAATAACCGGGGATCGTGAGAACGGGGTCCGTAAAAGAGAAGTGAGGAAAAATTCCGTCACTTGTTCTTCATGATGATCTCGACGTCCTCAAGGAGGGCCTGGAGATCTTCTTCGTGCTCCACTTCCTGCGAGAGGATGGTGAGAAGCATATTGTACGTTACCGGGTCCTTATCCCGGGTCTTTTTCATGAGGGCATTGTACGTCTTGATCGCACACTGTTCGCCCTTGATATTCTGTTCAAGGATTTTCACGATGAACGGATCGTCCGGCGCCTCGTATCCGCAGTTGGTCAGTTTGAACCACTGCTGGGGATTGGTAACCGGTGTACCTCCCAGCTGGATAATCCGTGTAGTCAGAAGGGTGGCATGTGCCAGTTCCTCGGTTGCATGGAGCGTCAGTTCGGCAATGACTGCTTCCTTGTTTGGCCCCTTGACAACCTTCGATCCAATCCAGTACTGGTAGTAGGCAAGCCACTCGTCGGAATATGCCTTGTTGAGCAGGTTCACGAGGTCCTTGACATCAGTATCAACAATCTTTCTGCCTAATGTTCCCATGGTAAACACCGTCAATAGCAATTACTGACTGTTGAATATCAACTCTTCACCTTTTTATGCATATCCGAACGGGCACCCGGATGCAGGAAGCCGGATTCCGGCGAAAACCACAAAGGCTACCGGACCGGCACCTGCATTATCGTTAATAACTATTCCAGCGCATTGACTATGATAAAATTATGAAGGCTGTTCTGGGTCTTGAAGACGGTCAATACGTCGTTGGGGAGGGATTTGGTGTCGAAGGGGAATGTGCCGGGGAACTCGTATTCAATACACAGATGACCGGCTACATGGAATCCCTGACGGATCCGAGTTATTATGGCCAGATCCTGATGTTCACTTTTCCGCTGATCGGGAACTATGGTGTCGATTTGCAGAATTTCCAGAACAAAAAAATTTGCGCCCTTGGATGTATAACAAAAGAGATCTGCGAGAAACCCGCCGCCCAGCCGTCCATCAGATCCTATTTTGAAGAGAACAACCTTCTTGGCATCACCGGTGTTGACACCCGGGCCCTGACCATCAAACTGCGGGTCCACGGTACGATGAGGGCAGCCCTCGTGGTCGGGAGTGACGACGGGGAAGCTGCAGTAAAACTCGCGCGGAGGACTCCTGCCATCTCCGATATCGTTCCCATCCCGGAAGTTTCCTGCAGAGAACCGTACCACATTCCGGGAAGCGGAAAACGGATTGCCGTCATCGACCTCGGCATCAAGAAGAACATGATAACAAGCCTCCAAAAGCGCGGAGGCGACCTCTTCGTCTTCCCCCACAACACCTCCGCAGACCAGGTTCTTGCCTGTAAACCCGATGCCCTCTTCGTCAGCAACGGTCCCGGAGATCCCAAACAGGCCACCCACGCAATCGCGTGCGTCCGGGAACTGCTCGGCCAGATGCCGATCTTTGGCATCTGCATGGGCAACCAGGTCTCTGCCCTTGCACTGGGTGGCAACACCTACAAGCTCAAGTTCGGGCACCGGGGCGCAAACCAGCCGGTCCGGTTCAAGGACGGCAGGATCTTTATCACCACCCAGAACCACGGTTTTGCCGTGGACGCCGAATCCCTGCCGGAAGGCTCAAAGGTCACTTACACCAACGTCAACGACGGGACTGTGGAAGGTTTCGAGAACGAGAAACTCTGTCTCACAACCGTCCAGTTCCATCCGGAAGCCCACGGGGGGCCGCGCGATACGGAAGCGCATTTCTTCGACGCCCTTTTCAGGAGGATCGCATAACATGCCCAGGCGGACAGATATCAAATCGGTTCTCATCATAGGATCCGGGCCTATCCAGATCGGCCAGGCAGCTGAGTTTGATTTTTCAGGATCACAGGCCTGCAGATCGCTCCGGGAGGAAGGGATCAAAGTCATCCTCGTCAATTCCAACCCGGCAACGATCATGACCGACCCTGAGATGGCAGAGGTCATCTACATCGAGCCGCTCAGGGCCGAGATCATTGCCAAGATCATTGAGAAGGAGAAGCCTGACGGTATCCTCTCCGGAATGGGTGGCCAGACCGGGCTCAACCTTACCGCGGAGCTTGCCGAGATGGGCGCCCTTAAGGGTGTGGAGATCCTCGGAACTCCGCTCGACGCCATTTACAAGGGAGAAGATCGCCAGAAGTTCCGCGACCTGATGGTGGAGATCGGTGAGCCGGTCCCCAAGAGTATAGTTCTCAATTCCCTCAACCAGGTGGATGATGCAATAAAGGAGATCGGTCTTCCTGCTGTAGTCCGCCCTGCATATACTCTCGGGGGAGCCGGTGGCGGGATCGGGAAGACCCGCGAGGAACTGATCCGGATCATCGAGCTGGGCCTTTCCCGCTCGCGTATCCACCAGGTACTCATCGAAGAGAGCGTCATGGGGTGGAAGGAGATCGAGTTCGAGGTGATGCGCGACTCTGCCGATACCTGCATCATAGTCTGCGGCATGGAGAATGTCGACCCCATGGGGATCCACACCGGAGAGAGCGTGGTCGTTGCCCCGATCCTCACCCTCCGTGACGATGAGTTCCAGATGATGCGCAGTGCAGCGATCCACATCATCCGCTCGCTGGATGTCCAGGGCGGCTGCAATGTCCAGTTCGCGTTCCTGAACGGGGATTACCGCGTCATAGAAGTGAATCCCCGGGTCTCCCGCTCGTCGGCCCTCGCTTCGAAAGCCACCGGGTATCCCATTGCACGGGTGGCCGCCAAGATCGCCATCGGCCTGCGCCTCGACGAGATCACGAACACGGTGACCGGTTGCACCCCTGCCTCCTTCGAACCCACCATCGACTACATCGTTGTCAAGGTCCCCCGCTGGCCGTTTGACAAGTTCAAGGGAGCTGATCGGACCCTCTCGACCTCCATGAAGAGCACGGGAGAGGTCATGTCAATCGGGAGGACGCTCGAAGAGGCCTTCATGAAGGCCAAACGGTCCCTGGACACGGATGTCCGGACGCACACGAGCCCAAGCGAGATCCGGATGATCCTCTCCCGGCCAACGGACGAGCGCTTCCACTGCCTGTTCGATGCGTTCCGGCTCGGTTTTACCCTTGACGAGATCACGAATCTCACCTCCATAACGCCATTCTTCCTCGAGAAGATAAAAAATATCGTGGAGATGGAAAAAGCGCTCGCGCTCCGGTGCGATGCAACGACTGTACCGGCCGCGAAAAAACAGGGTTTCTCGAATGCAGAGATCGAGAAACTGAGCGGCAAATCCCGGGAAGAGATCGAGAGCCTTGCGGGTCTGCCCTCCTACAAGATGGTTGACACCTGTGCTGCGGAATTCCCGGCAAGCACCCCGTATTTCTACTCAACCTATGAGCCGGCCTGCGAGATCGTGCCAAGCGACCGGCAGAAAGTGCTCATCCTCGGTTCAGGTCCCATACGGATCGGCCAGGGAATAGAGTTCGACTACTGCACGGTCCATGCGGTCCAGGCGTTAAGGGAAGAGGGAGTTGAAGTCCATATCGTCAACAACAACCCCGAGACGGTCTCAACCGATTTCGACACCTCCGACCGGCTCTTCTTTGAGCCCATGCAGCTCGAGGACGTGGCAAATATCCTCCGCAAGGATCGGTATTGTGGTGTAATGGTCCAGTTCGGCGGCCAGAACGCGGTCAACCTTGCCGTTCCCATTGAGAAAGAGATTAAGCGTCTTGGTCTCCCCACACGGATCCTCGGGACGAGCCCGGATGCCATGGATATTGCTGAGGACCGGGATCGCTTCAGCATGCTCTTAAAAAAGCTCGCAATTCCCAGCCCGGCCAACAGCTCGGCCTATTCCGAAGGTGAGGCAAAGGCAATGGCTGACGCGATCGGGTACCCGGTGCTTGTGCGCCCCTCGTACGTGCTTGGCGGCAGGGCAATGGAGATCGTCCACGATGAGCGCGAGCTTGAGACCTACATGAAAGAGGCAGTCCGCGTCAGCAAAAACCACCCGGTGCTCATCGACTCCTATCTCCAGAACGCAGTTGAGCTTGATGTCGATGCGGTCTGTGATGGCGAAGAGGTACTGATCGGCGGCATCATGGAGCATATCGAACAGGCAGGCATCCATTCAGGGGATTCAGCCTGCGTGATTCCCACCCAGTCACTCTCCCCAGAAGTTATTGTAAAAGTGCGGGAATACACAAGAAAGATTGCACTCGGGCTTGGCGTGGTCGGGCTGGTCAACCTCCAGCTGGCAGTCAAGGACAATGTGGTTTACGTTCTCGAAGCAAACCCGAGAGCAAGCCGGACCGTCCCCTTTGTCTCAAAAGCCACGGGGCTCCCCATAGCGAAGATAGCTGCGAAAGTGATGGTGGGACGGAAACTCAAGGATCTCGGATATCACGAGCGCGAGTTCAGGCACATTGCTGTCAAGGAAGTGCTCCTCCCGTTCAACAAACTGGCAGGAGTTGATACCATGCTGGGGCCCGAGATGAAGAGTACCGGAGAAGTGATGGGCATTGACTACGACTTCGGTCTGGCCTTCTACAAAGCCTGCCTGTCTGCCGATAATGAGCTGCCCACCAAAGGCAATATTTTCATATCGGTGAACATAGAGCAGAAAGCAGAGGTAATACCGATTGCACGACAGCTGCGGGATCTCGGGCTTACGCTCTACGGGACCGAGGGGACGGTTGACTACCTGTATGAGGCAGGAGTTGAGGCAAACCTTATCCGCAAAGTCCAGGAAGGCTCACCGAATGTTCTCGACATGATGCGCCACGGGGAGATACGGCTCATCATCAATACCCCGCAGGACAAGCAGTCACGGCACGATCACTACCAGATCATGCGTGCGGCAGTAGACTATGGTATTCCCTATATTACCACCCTGCAGGCAGCGCGGGCGGCGGCGCTTGCGATCGATGCCATCAAACACGAGAAAGTTACCCTTGAGCCAATCGGCCATTACCTGAAGTAGCACCGGCGTAAGATTCAGGATTTTCCTTTTTCTGGATTATTCAATTGGATTCCACGTACTGCACCAAAGGTTTACGGATCCTGTCAATGAACTCACAATAATTGAATATCCTTATATACCGAAATAACAAAAAAAGATGCATGAAGAAATTACTTGTTGTTCTTGCGATCCTGTTTATCGGGATTCTGCTTGCGGGATGCACATCCCAGCCGGCAGCACCAGTAGCCACCCCGACACCCACCCCGGTTGTAACCGCTGTCCCGACAACTGTTGCACCCACCCCGACGCCCACCAAGGTTGTCGTCATCGTTGTTGAGAACAAGACAACCCCCGTGAAAACCACCGCAACCCCGACAAAGGCACCGGTCTACACCATCACCTTCACGCAGGATCTGACAATTGTTCCGGGCACTTCAGCAACCATTCCGGTTGGCAGCCAGGTAACCTGGGTAAATGCAGACCCCTACAAGCCCCACTCAGTTATGGCCACTGATGATACCGATGGTGCATGGTTTGGCGGACAGACCACGGCAGAGATCCCCGTCGGGAAGTCCTTCACGGTTACGTTCCCCAACAAGGGGACATTTGAATACACCACCGGTCCATTCCAGCCCCAGACAACTGGAATTATCACCGTCAGTTAAAAAAATACTCGTTCAGGATCAAAAAAGCCTGAACAACCTTTTTTGTTCTTGGGATCTCATTCCAGGGAATTGTTATCGCTTTTGAGTAGTTGTTGACACATCCTCCGGCAACTGGCCCTTACATTATAAGGGAAAAACGTCAAAACACTATATCACGATTAGTAAATAAGGAGTATCCATCATGGGAAAAGGTACGATTGTTCTTGCATATTCCGGAGGCCTTGACACCTCCATCTGCATCCCCCTGTTAAAAGAACGATATGACTATGACCGTGTCGTCACCGTTGCGGTCAATGTCGGCCAGCGCGATGAGGAGATCGAGGTTGCGACAAAGAAAGGCGAAAAACTCGCAGACAAGCATTACACGATCGATGTCCGGGAGAAGTTTGTCAGCAACCATATCTTCCCTGCGATCCGGGCCAACGGGTCCTACGAGGGCTACCCCATGGGCACCTCCCTTGCCCGGCCCCTGATTGCTGAAGAGGTAGTCAGGATCGCAAAGAAGGAGAAGGCAAAGGCAATCGGTCACGGCTGTACCGGCAAAGGCAATGACCAGCTCCGGTTCGATTTCATCATCCGCAGCGCCGGCCTCGAAGTGGTAGCTCCCATACGGGAACTCAATCTCACCCGGGACTGGGAGATCGATTACGCAAAGAAGCACAAGATACCCGTGCCGGTCAAGAAGGACAAGCCCTGGAGCATGGACGAGAACTGCTGGAGCCGGAGTATCGAGGGAGGAAACCTTGAAGATCCGGCGTACTATCCGCCGGAAGAGATCTTCCTCTGGACCGTCTCTCCTACAAAAGCGCCAAACAAGCCGGAAAAAATAACACTCGGTTTCGAGGCAGGGATCCCGGTATCCCTCAATGGCAAGAAACTCGGTGGATATGATCTCATCCAGAAGCTCAATACCCTTGCCGGGGGCCACGGGATCGGGCGCAACGATATGATCGAGGACCGGATTCTCGGTCTCAAGGCCCGGGAGAACTACGAGCACCCGGCAGCAACTGTCATCCTGACCGCCCACCGCGACCTTGAGAGCCTGACTCTCACCCGGTCGGAACTGGCCTTCAAGCGGATGGTTGATGACAAGTGGTCGGAACTGGCCTACAAGGGCCTTGTCTACGAACCGCTCTATGCCGCTCTGAATGCATTCATCAACACCACCCAGGAGCGGGTGAATGGCAGTGTGGATCTCGAACTCTACAAGGGCAGTGTCCGCGTCCTCGGCAGGAGCTCGCCGGATGCAATCTATTCAAACGACCTTGTCTCCTTTGAAAGTGCCACGATCGACCAGTGCCACGCCATCGGGGTATCGCAGTATTTCGGCATCCAGGCCCGTCTTGTCCGGCAGATGCAGCAGAAAAAGAAGAAATAATTTTTTTAGGGTAATGTACTATTCCAGCCCCTTAAATCCAGGAAGGATTTACGGAGTGAAAAAAGGTAAAAAATACATGCCTGAAATTTAATGCAAAAAAGGAATTTCGTTTCGGAGCGGAAATACTGACGCTCCAGAGGCTTCGCCCCGCCGCTATGGCGCCCCGGTTGCGATAGTGCTGTATTACCTGAATCGGGATTTTTGGTAATACCGGGGAATCGCATGCGCCCCCGCCCCCAAGGGGCAGGGCTGGCGCAAAAGGGGGGGGGTTATTGTAAAAGATAGATGTCAGGGGCTGGATTGGCACTTTACCCTTTTTTTTATCTACCCGCCCACCGGGAAATCCTCCGGATCATCAACCAGAACCGGGCCGGATCTTCAACCGGGCTTTGCGAATGACCTTATGGGTGCTTTATCCCCGCGGGGAAGACCTGCATAAAAACAGAAACTTATAAGGATTGACAATCAAGATTCGGATACTATGTGCGCCAGTTTTTTTTCCCGGTTCATAAAACAAAAACCGCATATTGTGGAGTGCCCGCCTCCCCCCTCTATTTCCCACGGTGCCGGTATGCAGATTCCGGAATACAAGAACAAACCGTACTTTATCGTAGCCTCCGTTGAGATGGGAAACACCACCACGAAATGCATCCTTACCGGCGTGAGTCTTGAGACCGGCATGTCGTATGTCATCCACAAGACGGTGAGCATGAGCCGGGATATCCGGCCCCCGAAACCCGGCGAAACGATCTTTGGCGCAACACTGGACGGCACGGAACTCACAAGGGAAGCGGTTACCGAGCTTGTCCGGGATACCCTGATCCAGTGCCACGAGGAGGCACATCTCGATATCCAGAAAGACCTCGACTTTGTTGTCCGGAGTACGGGCGTTGTCGCGGAGATGGAGTCCCCGGACCAGGTGGGGGATTTTGTCATCGCCCTTGCAAACGGGTGCCTCAATGCAGGTGTTCCGCCCCGGAAGATGACGCCTCCCATGTCGAAAGCCAACCTCCCCGAGAAACTCCAGCAGTTCAGTTTTGCCGACAAGGTGGTCTTTGTCGGGGCGGTTGCAGGTGTTCTTCCCCCGGTCGGATCCACCGGGGTCGAGATGGTGGCAAACGAAATGGAAGGGGAACTCGCAATGGCAGGGATCAAGGAGGGCGCCAAGTGGACACCGGTGGATTTCCGGAACCCCTGCATCTCGGTCGACTTCGGGACAACCCTTGACGGGAGGATCACGAGCGATGTTGACCCGGCTAACCCGAACCCGTTTGCAAAGACCGTGGGGAACTTCTGCGGGCTTGCCGGTGCCATTCCCGATGCGATTGTCCGGGGAACGGGACTTGTCCAGTCAAGAACGGGAACCGCTCTCGACATCTTTGGCGAACACAGCACCTCCGGTGGCCTGTTCTCCAGGGGCAGCCACAGGGTAGTCGAGGAGTACGTAAACCGCTGCCATGAGCATATCGATATCCGGAACGTCCCCCCCGAACGCGACCGCTTCGGCAGGGTGCCGGTCAATGCCAAGCTGGCAGAGGAGTCCGGCATTGCCATGATCGGCTGCGACTGCGGCACGAACAGCAGCGACATGGACAAACTGCTTGCAATCGGGGCTGAGATCCACAAGAACCACGGCCTCTCGACATTGAACGAAGTGATCGACCGGGTCTGCGCCCGGATGGCCCTCCGGCTTATCGATGTTGCCGTTGAGAAGAATCTTGTCCCCCGGAATGCCTCGATCGGGTTCACCGGGAGAGCAGCCATCTCCGGCAGGAAACCGGATTATATCCTCGAAGGGATCATAGAGCGCAACCTCTTCGACGATCCCGTGGACCACCTTGTTTTTGTCGACGACGGTCTTGCGCGGGGAGCCTCCCTTATGGGGAGGTGTATGAACTCGCTTGGAAAGCCCAAGAACCCTATCGGGGGGGTGCGGGGCGGACGATGTATTATGAGCCAGCGGATAAAGATAGGTAAATAGCAACAATACAGGACTGTAAAACCATGACCGACGACGAAAAACTCTACGATATCCTGATCCCCCCCGGGGTTCCCCAGAAGATCATCTTTGCCATAACCGAGAAGTACGATGTGAAAGTCGTGGAACGGATGGAGAAGATCAAGTTCGCGAACATGGAAGGCGACGAGCGGGAACTCCTGGCATTCCGGGGAAAGCTGGACGTGATCCAGAACGTTGAGAAAGATATGCTCGAGCAGCTCAGAGCATTTGTTGAAGAAAAATAAATTTTTAATTATTTGTTTTTTCATTCATTCCGGCAGCTTGTTTTTCAGAAGCCGCACAAGCAGGGCTTTCTGGGCGTGGAGCCGGTTTTCCGCTTCGTCCCAGACAAGGCTCTGGCCCCCTTCCATCACTTCATCGGTAATTTCCTCGCCGCGGTGGGCCGGGAGGCAGTGCAGCACCCGGGCCTCCGGGGATGCAAGCTTCATGAGCGGGGCATCAACCGAGTAGTCCTTAAAGATCCGCACCCTCTCTTCCTTCTCGCCCTCGTCTCCCATGGAAACCCAGGTGTCAGTGACGATAACTTCTGCATCCTTGACCGCGATCTCGGGTTCCCGGACCAGGGTCACATTTCCCCCAAGGGCCCGGGCTTTGGCAACGATCTCCTCCGGGGGCTCGTAGCCTTTGGGCGTTGACACGGTCACGTTCAGGCCGGTGAGGACGGTTGAGAGGATTAAGGAGTTGCAGACATTGTTCCCGTCCCCCACCCACGTAACGTTCAGCCCCTCAACCGAGCCGAAGTGCTCCTGCATGGTCATGATATCCGCAAGCAGCTGGCAGGGATGTTCGAGATCGGAGAGGCCGTTGATGACCGGGATTGTTGCATATTTTGCATACTCTTCAATCGTGCTGTGCTTGTAGGCCCGGATCATCATGGCGGACACGTACCGGGAAGCTGCCCGGGCGGTATCGCGGATCTCCTCGCCCCTGCGGATCTGCATGTCGCGGGCATTTAAGAAAAGGGCATGCCCGCCCAGCTCGTTCATCCCGACTTCGAACGAGATATGGGTCCGGGTCGAGGACTTCTCAAAGATCATGGCAAGGGTTTTTCCGGCCAGCAGGAGATGGGTTGTTCCTGCCTTCTTCTGCCGCTTGAGCTGGTGCGCTTCCGAGAGCAGCTGTTCGAGTTCCTGCTCGTTGATATCGAGGATGGAGATAAAATCCTTCTTCATCGTAGCTCCTTCATGTGGGCGATCCGCCGGTCAAGCAGGGTGCGGGTGCCGATATCGGACCGGTGGAATACCCGGCCCCTTACGCCGGATGCTGCTTTTTCTGCGGACTGTTCCGCAGTTTCGAGCGTATCCCCGATACCAACGAATGCAAGGGTTCGCGATGACTGGGTGATCAGGTGATCGCCTTTCTGCTCCACGTTTGCATAATACAGGAGGGCTCCCGAACTGTTGCCAAGGGTCAGGGTCTCTCCCGCCCGAGGGGTGTCCGGGTAGCCTTCCGGTACAATATACTTGCATACCGTTGCCTGAGGCGCGAACGTGACCTGGGATTTCGAGAGCGAGCCTTCTGCTATCCGGCAGACGATCTCGGTGAGATCGGAGGACAGGAGAGAGAGGACGTTCATTGCTTCGGGATCGCCGAACCGGGCATTGAACTCAATGACCTTGGGGCCGTCTGCGGTATTCATGAACTGCCCGTACAGGATTCCCTTGTAGGGCTGGCCGGTCCGGCTCATGGCGGCAACAACCTCCTTCATGATATCCAGCGCCCGGTTGTAATCCGACCGGCTCACAAAGGGAAGCATGTGGTCCGGGAGGGAATAGGATCCCATTCCCCCCGTGTTGGGGCCAGTGTCGCCTTCATACGCCCGCTTGTGGTCCTGCACGAGCGGCATGGGCACGAGATGGTTGCCGTCAACGAATGCCTGGAGGGTGAACTCCTCGCCGAGCAACCGCTCTTCGATGACAGCCTCCCCGTTAAGGGACCGGACATACGCGATAGCGCCAGCCCGGTCAACCTGCTCTCCCATGATGCGGACGCCTTTTCCGCCGGTCAGGCCGATAGGCTTGACCACGACATCATCCTCGTAATTCTGGATGAATGCGACCGCGTCATCGTTCGAGTGGAAGATGCGGTACATCGGGCAGCCGGCGATCGTGTGACGGTTCATCATCTCGCGGCAGAAGCCCTTGTCGGTCTCGAGCCTGGCTGCCGCCCGGGTCGGGCCTACTGCCGGAATGCCGGCCTCTTCAAGAGCATCGACAATCCCTGCTTCGAGCGGGGCTTCCGGGCCGATGAAGGCACAGTCTGCCCCGCTCTCCTTTGCAAAGGCCACCACACGGGCAGTATCCGTCTCTTTTACGAGCAGGGTTTTTTGGGCAAGCGCCGCAATGCCGGGATTCTGTTTGGCCATAACCGAAATAATCCCGGTCTCCGGGTTGCGGGCAAGGGCAACAGCTATCGCATGTTCCCTTCCTCCCCCGCCCACAACAAGTACTTTCATGATCCTTCCTATTGTACGCCCGTATTACAAAGTCCTTACTGTTTTAAGAGCTCGCTCACTTTCACGAGCGGGATGAGCTGCACGTCGTGATCTCTGAGCTTGGACTCTGCACCCTGCTCGCGATCAACGACCGTTACTACCCGTCCTGCGCTGGCCCCGGCTGCCCGGAGGATATCAATACCGTACATTGCCGAGCCACCGGATGTGGTGACATCCTCGATGAGCAGCACGTTACGGCCTTTGACCCTGCCGATGATCAGTTCTTTTTTCCCGTGATCTTTTCCGGAGGAACGGATGATTGCGTACGGTTTTTTGGCAGCAAGCGCCACGGCCACCGCAAGGGGAACTCCCCCGACCGCAACTCCAGCAACGATATCGAACTCGTACGATTCCGAGACAACCCGGGCAATGGCAGAGAGGAGGTCCGGGTTGGTTACGGCAGTTTTCACATCAATGTAATACGGGCTTTTCACGCCGGATGCGAGCGTGAAATCGCCAAACTCTATCGCCTTGTACGAGACAAGCATGTCAGTTAATTTGTTCACCATGGTACCTCCTTGACTTTGAGAAGATAGCCGATAATATTGGTTGCCCGGTGGAGGATGGGCGTAAGTATGAGAATGAGGATAAAGGCTGCAAGTGTAACCTGGGCAAAGAGCCAGGACGGGTCAATGACGAGCAGGAGCAGAAATGCCCCAATAACGAGGTCATACATATCTGCGAGAGGCCACTTGGATCCCCGCTCTTTACCTAACCGCCGCTTGAAGAAACTCTTGCACAGGTCGCCCAGGAGGGCCCCTGTGGCAAGCAGGGAGATAGAGAGGAGTGTGTGAGCCGGGAGATACGTGAGGCTGAAGACTGCCTGGGCCTGGATCTGGAGTAGTCCGATGACAACGCCGGCAAGAATGCCCGCAACAAGTCCCCGGTAGGTCTTCCCGTCACCAAAAAGGCGGCGCCCGTCCGAAAAATTCCTCCCGAGATCTATGGGAGTCCCGCCGCCAAAAAGTGCAGCAACGGGATTGGGGATATACGCCGGCAGCATGATCCAGATGGCCGAAAGCAATGCTATTATGAAGAAGTCAATACTAATAATGTAGCACTCCGATACCTCTAATAAAGAGCAGTCAAAAAGATTAAGGTTACTCAACAACCAAAAAGTATTTGATAATCTTCAAACGGGTGGACATCAATGCTGATAAAAAAGACACGGGGTCTTTGCCCAACATGCAATTCCGTCCTCGATGCGGAAATTGTCGAGGAAGAGGGGAAGATCTGGCTGAAACGGACCTGCCCGGAGCACGGAACCTTCCGGCACTTGTACTGGTCGGATGCTCGGATGTATCATCGGTTCGAAGAGTACGATGCCGTGGGAAAAGGGGTCACGAACCCCCAGAACCCGGATGCTCCTCTGAACAGCTGTCCTACAGCCTGCGGGCTGTGCAGCAACCATCATTCCGGGACCCTTCTTGCCAACATCGACCTGACGAACCGCTGCAACCTGGATTGCGATTTCTGTTTCGCCAATGCACGGGCCTGCGGTTTTGTGTACGAACCGGAATTTGACGACGTAGTCAAGATGCTGCAGGTGCTCAGGGACGAAAAACCGGTCCCGGCCCCGGCAGTGCAGTTCTCGGGTGGCGAGCCCACCATGCGCGACGACCTGCCGGAGATCATCCGGAAGGCAAAAGCCATGGGCTTTCCCCAGGTGCAGATTGCAACAAACGGCGTGCGGATATCAAAGGAGCCGGAGTTCCTCCAGCAGCTCAAGGATGCCGGTCTCAACACGGTCTACCTCCATTTCGACGGGGTGACTCCGGCCACGAACCCGTTCCTGAAGATCCACTTAAAAGCGATCGAGAACTTCAAGAAAGTCGGCATGGGCATTGTCCTTGTCCCGACCGTGATCCGTGGCAGGAACGACAAGGAGCTCGGCGATATCATCCGCTTTGCCATTGAGAACATCGCCGTTATCCGTGGCGTGAACTTCCAGCCGGTGGCGTTCACCGGTGCGGCAAGCGACGACGATCTCCAGAAATCCCGGATCACTATCCCCGACGTTGTCCAGGAGATCGAGAACCAGATGCCGGGTCTCCTGAAAAAGGACGACTTCTACCCGGTTCCCTGCGTGCTTCCCTTCTCGGACCTTGTCGAAGCCTATACCGGCCGCCCCCAGGTCCGGTTCACGGCCCACCAGCACTGCGGTGCTGCGACCTACGTCTTTATCCAGGAGAATGGGAGCATCGTTCCGGTGAACCGGATGGTGGATGTGGACTCGTTCTTCGAGACTATCGAGCATATGGCCGAGACGCTCAAGAAAGGCGGTACCCTCAACAAGTACAAGGCGCTTCTCGAAGGGGTCAAGAGCATGCACGACTCCGTCAAGAAAGGGGAGCAGGGCAATACCACGGAGTTCTGGAAGATGATCGGGAAGACCTTAATCGGCCAGAACTTCGAGGCGCTAAGGGAGTTCCACTGGAACGCGCTCTTCATCGGCACCATGCACTTCATGGACAAGTACAATTACGATATCGACCGGGTCCAGCGCTGCTGCATCCACTACGCCACGCCGGATGGCAAACTCATCCCCTTCTGCACCTACAACAGCGGGCCGGTGTACCGCGAACAGGTCTGGAAGAAGTACGCAAAGAAGCCGGAAGAGTAAGAACCTCCTTTTTTTATACGATTTATTTTTCATTCGCTGCTGCGATGCCCCCACGGCAAACGCCTTGCCGGGTTTTGCTCCACTTGCTTACTGGTATTCATCCTTGAAACTCCCAAAACCGCCGCGAGGACACTCCCGGGGGGCAGCGGTGTGCATCGCACATTCCCCTGATGGGTGGGGGGCCCCCATTGAGACCGCAACGTCTTCACGCCATCACCAGCCCCCACCCCCACACCCCATGGGGGGGTTTTGCCCCCCCGCGATAGGGCTTCCGGCGTAAGAACTGGCATTTTTGTCACATGTACATGCGATAATCGCATGTACATCCAACTGTCGCATGTACATGTTACTGCAATTTTTCGCCCTGCGAGCCATGTTGGCAGGGGGGTCCACCCCCCGCCCCAAAAAAGACAGCGGATCGGATCCGGCAACCGGCCGGGAATCTTCTGGTCACGTATGGAAAGCGCAAACAGATACGGATACACTTTCCTGTGCACCAATCCAGCCCGGAGATTTCACCCTCTTTAATCCGGATCCCCCTTACGGGAACGGCAGATCGATTCCTGTCCCGTACCGCATTGCAAGGTGTGCGATTGCCAGATCCTGGATGGCAAGACCGGTCGAGTCAAAGATCGTTATCTCGTCGGGCCGGTCCCGCTTCTTCTTCCCGATAACAACCTCCCCAAGCGTTCCTGCAATCTCATCCTTACGGTACAGGTCTTTCTGTATCGGGACATTGATCTCACCGGAATGGACTGCCTGGGAATAATCGTCAACAAAGACCCGGGCCCGGCGGAGCAGCGCCGGGTCCAGCTCTTCCTTGCCGGGTGCATCGGCCCCGATGGCATTGATGTGGGTTCCCTCGTGCACCCATTCACTCTTAACGATTGGCGAGCGGGAAGGGGTGGTTGTGACAATCACCTCCGCATTGCAGGCTTTTTCTATGGATACGGCCGAACAGTCGAACCGGCTCCCCAGTTTTTGTGCGAACGCTCCGGCATGGGCAGGATTCCGGCTCCAGACACGGATCCTGTCGATGATCATTTCCTCCGCGGTTGCCAGAACCTGCGCTTCCGCCTGGCGACCGGTTCCCACGACCCCGAGGGTAATCGCCTTTTTCGGGGAAAGATACTTGCAGGCAACTGCCCCGGCAGCCCCGGTCCGGAGGTCGGTGAGTTTCGTTGCATTGATAACCGCCACCGGCATTCCCGTGGCAGGATCGAGGATGACGGTCAGGGCCATCACCGTGGGAAGACCCCGGGCAGGATTTTCCGTATGGACGTTGACGATCTTGACCCCGGCGATTGCAAGCGAGGGAAGATATGCGGGCATAGTCCGGAAATCCCCGGCAGGGAGGGTCACGTACACCTTGGGGGGCATCTGGACAAGGCCGTTCCCGTGATCGGCAAACGCAGCCTCCACAATGCGGTTTATCTCGCCAGGATCAAGGATCCTCCCGGTATCGGGGATATACTGCATGAGCGAGTATCAACGCTCATGCAATTTCAAGATATGGACGGTCCCCTGTCCACAGGGATAAGAACAGGATCATGCGGGAAGAAACGGGAAATGGAATGAATGAAAAAAATTACTGGCAGTCCATCTCTTTTAAGGTTTTATCGGCAAGTTCCTTCATCCGGGCCGAGATCCGGCTTGAAGACGTGTAATCCACTTCTTTCATGGCATTGGCGATCTCGGTGCCGAGGACGAAGATCGCGTACTTGTGCTCCATCTTGCTCTTATGCTGCTGCGAGGGGGTGATCTTCAGGGCGCTGTACTGGGTGAATTTCAGCTCGGGATTAAGTTCTTCGAAATAATCCTTCACCTCGTACAGCATTTGGTGGAGATTGATCAGTTCCTCTTTGTGCATAGCATCACTCCAGACAGTAACATGGTCTGGAACAACATAAATAAATTTGTGTGAGGGGAATTACGACCCCATCTTCATGAGCCGGATCGTCAGGGGCCGCTTGATAATTCCCTTGAAATCCCTTGCTGCCACGTACGAGAGCCCTTTCCAGACCAGGCGGTCTAAGAGTTTCTGGTCAACCGGGCGGTCGACGACAAGGCCGGTCGCCGATCCCTCGATGGTCTCGATGGCTTTTTCTACCTCTTCGGAGCGCAGTTCCTTGACAACGGTCATATCATCGGCCAGGAACCGGGCCATATTGTGGCCCCTGACATCATCCATATGATCCCGGAGGCTCAGGGGCCCGTCGGAACTGTCCCGCACGCGCTTTGGAGCCGGCGTGTGCCGGGTCTTTCGCTCATGCGATTCCTCCTCGTCAGGAAGTGTCCGCTGGATCTTCAGGTCCGCGGGAAGCTCGGCCGATCCCTCAAAGTACTGGTCGCGGACATATTCGACCGGCACCTTGTTGCGGAGGGTCTTGATGACCTCCTTCCGTGTCATGTCCTCTACGCTCTTTCCCTTGGGCGAGAAGGCAACAAAATCGATATCCGCTACCTGGAGGAGTTCTCTGAGGATCAGTTCCCCGCCGCGGTCGCCGTCGAAGAAAGCCGTTGTCGTCTTCTTCTCGCAGAGTTCGACTACGGTTTTTGGGATGTTGGTGCCTTCAACGGCAACAGCATTCTTGATCCCGTACCGCAGGAGGTTGATGACATCGGCCCGGCCTTCGACAATAATGACGGCATCGGAATCGAGAACATTGGGACCTGCCGGTACCCGTTCCTCCCCGATTGAGCCGATCTTCTCGATCCTTAAGCTCTGCCGGACATCGTCCAGCAGCTCGTCGCTGTCGATCGCCCCGTCCTCGAACCGCTCGATGAGGATCTCTTTTGCCCGCTCAACGATCAGCTTCCGCTTGCTGACCCGGATGTCCTCGATAGAGGCCACAACAACGTGGGCAACGCAGGGACCAACACGGTCGATCATCTCAAGCGAGGCCGCAAGGATGGCGGTCTCTGCCCGGTCAAGCGAGGAGGAGATCAGGATCTCCCCTTTCGTCTCTCCTTTCTTGCTGGTTATCTGGACGTCGATTCGTCCGACACGCCCCGTTCTCTGGAGATCCCGCAGGTCAAGGTCTTCGCCGAGTAACCCTTCAGTCTGCCCGAATATGGCACCGACTACGTCAGGTTTCTCGACCACCCCCTCTGCAGTGAGGCTGATGTGAATAAGGTACTTGGTAGTATCTGGTGAATACACGTAAACGCACCCCCATGGATCATGCGGTGAATGAAATGCCTGATCATAGGTATACGACATATATATCCTGTGGAATTACTTAAAAGGTGGCCTGGGGGCGGGCAGGCGGAATACGGGAAAACAGGGAAGAACGTTCCGTTTTTTGGAAAATCCAATGTATTCTATCCGGGAACAGATATGAATTCAGAAGCGTGACTGCACCTTTTCGAGCACAACGGATCTGGACTGGCCGGCAATGAGCAGTTTTTTCTGGGAGGATAGTGCCCCGGCCTGGATACTGACCGATGATGCAGGAATATCAAGCATTTCCGCAACCAGGCTGATGATAGCCCGGTTCGCTTTCCCGTCAACCGCTTCTGCGGATACCCGGCAGCCTATAGTCTTGCGCCACGCATTGTACCCGTCAGGAAAAATGTTCTTCTTTGCGCCGGCGGTCACTTCGATTGCCAGGATGACTCCCTGCCGGTTTTCCAAAACAGCATCGGCAATGTCTGGCATACCGTTCCCTGCAAATTGAGAAATGTTGCCCGGTTTTAACGCACGTGGATCATAAGTGGCTGTTGCCGTTCTTCACCGGTGTTTAAACCCAACCGGGCGTATGCCTGTCGCGCAACCGGGTTGTCCCATGGTTCATATCCAGACGCTTGTCAATCGATCGCCCGGGGACCTATGGATGCGCTGTATCGGCACCATCCGTTTCTTTTTCCCGCTATATAGCACTTCGGTACGGGTCACCTGTGTCCCGTGGAGGCAGGGCTACCCGGGGCTGTACCCGTTCCCGGGCATCCACCGCGGGGTTCCCGGCAGGAAATCCCCGTTGTTGAAAACAACCTGGCCCTCCATGACAACTACCATTGGAAAAACTGCCGGCATACCTTCGAACGGGGTCCAGCCGCATTTGCTGTGGAGGTTGTCGGCGCTAATCCGGACCGGCTCCCTGGGGTACAGGGCAAAATCCGCCCGGTTGCCCGGTGTGAACCCTGCGGCAGGGATCCCCATCAGGAGCGAGGGCGTGACGGCGGTTTTGAGGATCACGTCGGATAAGGAAATCCTCTTTTCAAGAACTTCTGCAAGGAGGAGGGGGACCATGGTCTCGACCCCGGGGACACCGGAAGGGGCTGCGGGGAAAGCGACATTCTTCTCGGATTTTGTGTGGGGGGCATGGTCGGACGCAATGACATTGATCTTATTCCACCGGGTCCAGAGGTTCTCCCGCTCCGCGCTGCTCCGGAGCGGGGGGTTCATCTTGGCAAACGTGTCGGTGCTGCCGAACCGGTCATTCGAGAGGAAGAGGTGATGGGGCGTAACTTCAACCGTACCTTTGGCGGCATCAATGGAGGCGCCGGTGCTCATGTGGCAGAAGTGGAGCCGGCAGCTGCGGGTATTGCACCGGGTCACTGCTTCCACGGCCCGCAGTTCGCCTGCCGGGGATCGGAGGGCGTCATGGGATGAGATGGTGTCATCCTCTCCCGGGCTCACCTCCTCTGCATGGATGGTGGCGAGCGCCCCGAGAGCGCTGATCTGCCCGAGGGCATCCTCAAGCGCGGTTTCATCGACTGCATCGCCATAGCTTGACGGGGCAAAGAAGGTCTCGCCAAATGCGGTTGCGCCGGCTTCCCACATGTCGGAAAACGGAGTATCGCGGGTAACCCCGCTGTTGATGGCGAAATTGCACAGCGAGTGCTCCCGTGCATCCGCCACCCGGTTCCGGAACGAATCAGGATTTGTTATGGGGGGAATGGTGTTGGGCTGGTCCACAACAACGGTCACTCCCCCGGCAAGAGCGCTCCGGCTCCCGGTTCCCCAGTCCTCCTTTGCCGACTGGGATCCCCCTCTCATATGCACATGGATATCGACAGCTGCCGGGAGAACCATAAGGCCCGTACAATCAAGGGTCTGGTCTGCCTGCCCCCCCGCCCCGATGTGGCCGACAACGCCGTTGCGGATCTCGACATCCCCGGTACGGCCGCCGGGGAGCGCGACATTTTTGAGCACGAGGGACGGGCGGTTTTTCATGGTTCTTCTCTTGTCTGCATGAGATTATAGCGGTGATGTCCGGGGCTGCAGGGTTCAATGCAGGATGCGGGCACAGATAACTATTCAATACGCGTTGGCTAATAATTGCTTATTATACTGCCGGCATGCCTGCAGCATGCCGGGGGGCTTTGAGTTATGGACCGGATCATCAAAATTACCCTTGGGATATTTATCATCATCCTCGTAGCGTTCGCCGCGGTTTTCGTGTACAACGGTTACGTTGAGAACGCGTACAGGTCATCGCTGTCGAGCACCTACACCTATTCCTGCACATTTGGCACGGATTCCCCCTTGTACAACGTGACATTGTTCATCCCGCTCCCGGCAAACAGGGCCGGGAATTCTCCGGTTGTCAACCAGTTCAGCGCGTTCCAGGTACCCGGTGTGCCGGATACCTGGAAGACCGTCATCATCGGCTCGGACAAGATGACGATGCTCAAAGTCACCACGCCTGCCATTATTCCCCCTGCCGGGACCAGCGCAAAAAATCCCTATCTCATCCGGTTCGGGACGGAAGTGAGCACAAAAGGGCCCATTGACACGGCCAATCCTGTCCTGGACAGCGCCATGTTCCGCCCGGTCAAGATTACCGGAACCTCCGAATGCCCGAAAGGTTCGGCCGGGACTTCCTGTATCTCCTATTATACCACATCGTTCTATGCGGATTATACCGCAAACCCGGACGCCGAAGTAACCTTTGCCTCGGAGCTTGTTGGGAAAAATACCTGGAAGATCTTCGAGCCAAAGTCCAACGAGTACCGCACCGGAATAAACCTCCTGCTGTTCGGAGAGAACCACGGGTGGACCGCAGCAAAGGGATCCCTTGAGAGCGGTATCGGGATCTACGATGCTCCCGTACTGCCCTCCTGATCAGTTTTTGAGATTCCCCTTTTTTGTTCTGACTTTTTGTTCTGAGTATGAATACCGGTAAACCCCACAGTACTGCACTCATGGAATCCACCACCAATCCCCGGCAAAGAGCCTCTGTCCGACCCGGACTTATTGTTGAGATCATCCTCAAACAGGACCAGCGCAGTGGCAGGCGGACACGGGGGGTTGTGCAGGAGATCCTGACCAACTCATCGTTCCATCCCCACGGGATCAAAGTGCGTCTTGCTGATGGCCAGGTGGGCAGGGTTGCGGCAATCCTGCCGGAAGAACCCGGTACGGACAAAAAATAGACAAATCCCCTGCGCAAGTTACGGGGAGAACCTGGCACCGCCCCCGCACGTTTTCTCGTTCCGGCATGACGGGATGAATCGCCAAACCTCAAATACAAGCAGAGAAAACCACAACCATCATGAAGATCCTCATTGCAGTTGCACCGGAAAAATTCCGGGACGAAGAGCTGGCAGAACCTGTTGCAGCATTGCAGAAAGCAGCTGTCGCGTTTGACATTGCCTCAACAAAGAGGGGAACCTGCACCGGGATGATGGGGGCAAAAGTGAATGCCACCCTGTCGTTCGAAGAGATCGATCCCAAGAAATACGACGGGCTCATCATTGTCGGGGGCTCCGGTTCCCAGGCACATCTCTGGGACGATGACCTCCTCAGCCTGCTGGCAAAATATTTTGCCGATTCCAGAAAAGTGGTTGGAGCTATCTGCTTATCACCGGTGGTTCTTGCCCGGGCCGGCGTCCTCAAAGGGAAGAAAGCCACGTATTTCAACAGCCCGGTCTCGTTCCGCGAGATGAAAGCCGGCGGAGCCGTCCTCGTTGACCAGCCGGTGGTCAGCGACAACCGGGTGATAACGGCGAACGGTCCTTCGGCCTCCAAAGCATTTGCCGAGACATTTGTCAAGGCACTTACAGCCGTAGAATGGTAACGATCCGGGTATCGGGTCCGGCATGAGGACGTATTTATTGTCTGCTCCGGGTCGGGACTGCAAAAGAACGGCCCGGGGTCCGGATATGCTTCCGGCTGGATAAAAGGAACAATAAAAGGAACAAAAATGGGAGGATTGGGATTCGAACCCAAGAACCACTAAGGACCGGATCTTAAGTCCGGCGGAGTTGGCCAGCTTTCCTATCCTCCCGCGGCTATCGGAACAATCTCTTTTTGCCCGGGTCTTTTTCCGGCTTGCCTTGCCGGCACATCTGCCCCCGTGCTCTAAAGTATTATCCCTTCAAGCCAAAAAACAATTCCCTCCTATTCACCTGGTTCACCGGGAGTCTGCTGTATGCGTGCCCGTGTGCCGGTCACTGCAGGATCAGATGACAATGCGGGACTGCCCGGGATGGTATTGTGGAGCCCTCCGTCGCAAGCCGGAACGATATGTTTTAAAAAGGTTGCCGAAGTACTGAGTGTGAACGATCGGGACGGAATAACTGCACATGACTGATCTCCAGGTATCCGGATGGGTGGAATACGAAGGAAAGATACTCGGACTTCCCGAGATCGATCTTATCTGCCACACCCGGAAAGAGCAGATCCTCCGGTTCGGCGGGGAGTTTTACCTTGCATGGGACGGGTGCAGTGCCCGCGACTGTTTTGGGGTTATGGAAGGAACCGGCCCCGCAGGAACGCTGCTCTGCAATGGCGAGCGGATCGGGTCGATTGAACCCCGGTTTTCCCCCATGCCGCTTGAGGAAGCTATCGTTACTGCCGTACAGCTGCGCAGCACCGAGGGGGTTGTCGCACTCTCGGGGGGCGTTGATTCCACGCTTGTCGCGTTCCTGGCACAACGGGAATGCGTTGCAGTGGGAATTGAAGGATCCCACGATCTCGCGCAGGCAAAGAAAGCAGCCGGGGTGCTCGGACTCTCCTGTACCTATGTAACCATCTCCGAAACGGATCTCGAAGAGGCATTGCCTGAGGTTATCCGGACCATCCCGAAAAAGGACCCGGTAAGTACCGGCATTGCCCTCACCCAGTTCTTCATCACCCGGTGGGCGGGCGAGAACGGGTACCTGCGGATCATCACCGGGCAGGGTGCCGACGAGATCTTCGGGGGCTACTCCCGCTATCTCGAATCAGCCGATCTCGAAGCCGACCTGGAGCGCGATTTCCTCGGGCTCGAACAGCAGGCCCGGCGCGACCAGGCAATCGCGGCCCTCCACGGCACTTACCTCTCCATGCCCTATCTGGATGCCCGGGTTGTGCGCGCTGCCCGGGCAATCCCGGCTGCGGACAAAGTACAGGGTGGCCGTCGTAAGATTCCCTTAAGAACGGTCGCAGAACAGTATATTTCAAAAGATCTGGCCTGGTACGAGAAGAAAGCCATGCAATACGGGAGCGGAGTGTACGGGGTACTCCGGAAGCTTGCCCGCAAAAACGGTTATAAAACGTCCATGCAAGATTACATAGACCACATCAGCAGGGTGGACCATGGTCAGTGAAAAAGACGTACAACATATCGCGGAACTTGCCGATATCGGCATCATTCCGGAGGAGCTGGGCACTTTTACGCACCAGTTCAACGCAATTCTCGAATATTTCGATACGCTCGACCGTGTGCCGGGCGAGACTACCTTCACGCACGATCTCTTCAATGTCCTGCGCGAAGACGTTGTGGAACCGTCGCTTCCAAGGGATGAGGTGCTGCGCAATGCACCGGCACAGGAAGACGGGTTCATCAAGGCGCCGAGGGTGATGTAATGGCCGGGCAGATCACGTTCGAGCCGGATGACCGGTACAACGCGTTCCTGAAAATCTGCAAAACCGCCCCCCACGGTTCGGGAAAACTCGCCGGTGTTGCCGTTGCCGTCAAGGATAATATATCCACGCAGAATATCGAGACAACCTGCGCCTCGAAGATCCTGAAAGGGTACATTCCTCCCTATGACGCCCACGCGGTCGGACTCCTCAAAGCCGCCGGGGCAGCCATTGCCGGCAAGACCAACATGGACGAGTTCGGCATGGGAACCACCACGGAAAACTCTGCTTTTGGCCCCACCCTCAATCCCTGCGACACCGGCCGCGTGCCGGGCGGTTCAAGCGGCGGCAGTGCTGCGGCAGTTGCAGCCGGCATGGTCCGGATGGCGCTCGGTACCGACACCGGCGGATCGATCCGGTGCCCCGCAGCGTTCTGCGGCATTGTCGGCTTAAAGCCAAGTTACGGGCGCGTCTCCCGGTACGGCCTCATCGCGTATGCAAACTCGCTCGAACAGATAGGACCCATGGGAAAGACGGTGACGGATGTATCGGATCTCATGGGCGTCATTGCCGGGTACGATCGCCATGATTCCACCTCCCGCGACAAGCCCTATGCCCACACCCCCAGGGCTGACATAAAGGGACTCCGGATCGGTATCCCGCAGGAATATTTCGGAAAAGGCGTTGACCCGCAGGTTGCCGCTGTTGTCAGAAAGGCAATCGGGCGCCTCGAGGAACTCGGCGCAGCAACCATTCCCTGCAGCATCCCGTCCATGGAATACGCCCTTGCCTCATACTATGTCACCTGCACCTGCGAAGCCAGCTCCAACCTGGCCCGCTTCGACGGGGTCCGGTACGGTCCTGCCGCAGATACGAAGAAGTCGTGGCACGACGCTTACCAGGAAGTGCGCCGGGACGGGTTCGGTCCCGAAGTACGGCGGAGGATCATGCTCGGCACGTTCGCCCTTACGAGCGGTTATTACGGGAAATACTATGCCAAGGCACAGATCGCCCGCGAGAATGTCAGGGCAGATTTCAACCGCATCTTTGCCGATGTCGACGTGATTGCCGGCCCGACCATGCCGACCATCGCGTTTCGGCTTAAGGAAAAGAGCGACCCGCTCTCGATGTACCTCGCCGATATCCTCACGGTCCCGGCAAACCTTGCCGGCATCCCGGCGATCTCGGTTCCCTGCGGCAAGTCGGAAGGAATGCCGGTCGGTCTCCAGATCATGGGCCGGATGTTCGAGGATGAGCGTATCGTCGATGTTGCCTATGCGTATGAACAGGCGGTGAACTGATCATGGTGGATGCAGAAGACCAGGTTATCGTTGGCCTCGAAGTCCACTGCCAGCTGGATACAAAGAGCAAGCTGTTCTGCGGATGTTCCACCGATTACCGGAGCGACGGCCCCAACACCCATGTCTGCCCGATCTGCCTCGGCCTGCCCGGCGTCATGCCGGCCCTCAACAAAAAGGCGATCCAGTACGCGATGCGGGTGGCAAAAGCCCTCAACTGCGAGATACTCAACGAATCCGAGTTCTCCCGGAAGAACTACTTCTATCCCGACCTCGACAAGGCCTACCAGATCACCCAGTACGACAAACCGCTGGCCGAATGGGGATACCTTGAGATCGAGAGCGACGAAGGCGGGGAGAAACGGGTGCGGATCACCCGTGTCCACGTAGAGGAAGACCCGGGAAGGCTCGTCCACATGGGAAACGTTGAGCGGGGCAAGTACTCGCTCGTGGATTACAACCGGGCGGGCATCCCGCTCATCGAGATCGTGTCCGAGCCGGACATGCGCTCCCCTAAGGAAGCCCGGAAGTTCCTCAACAAACTCCGCGCAACCTTAGAATACCTCAGTGTCTTTGACTCCGAGAAGGAAGGCTCGCTCCGCGTTGACGCGAACATCTCGATCAAGGGCAACGAGCGGGTGGAAGTGAAGAACATCACGTCCTACAAGGGTGTCGAGAAGGCACTCACGTTCGAAGTCACCCGGCAGAAGAACCTTGTGCGCCGGGGCCAGCGGATCGACCGCGAGACCCGGCACTTCCTCGAAGCCCGGGGAGTTACCCAGTCTGCCCGGAGCAAGGAACTGGAGAACGATTACCGCTACTTCCCTGAGCCCGACCTGCGCCCGCTCCGGGTCAAGTCCTGGGTCGAGGACATTGTCCTCCCCGAACTTCCGGATGCCCGGCGGGAGCGGTTCATGAAGGAGTACGGCTGCTCGCTCAATCATGCCCGCACCCTCACCGGCGAGCTCAAGCTCGCAAACTTCTTCGAGCAGGTGGTTGCCGCGGACAAGCCGGGCCTCTCGCCCCTTGCCTCCACCTGGATTGCCGACACCCTGATAGGTGAACTGAATTACCGCGACATGAGCCTGGATACCATCGACGCAGCCGGGTTCACCGGGCTTGTCCGGATCCTTAAAGCGGGCACCATCACTGACAAGAGCGGGGTGGATGTCCTGCGGGTCATGCTCGACCAGCGCCAGAAAGGCGAGACCCTTGAGACGGCAGAAGGGATTGTGAAGCGGCTGAACCTGGCAAAGACAACCGGGGATGCCGGTGCGATCACCGCGGCAATCCAGGAGGCAATCCGGGAAAACCCGAAAGCCCTTGAGGATTACCGGAGCGGCAAGGCCGGGGCGATCAATTTCCTTGTCGGGCAGGTCATGAAGAAGACCCGCGGGAAAGCCGATCCGGCAGAACTGAACAAGCTTCTCTTAGAAGCGCTCAAAGCCATGGGGGTGTAACTGCCGTGCACCTGATTGTTGCGGAAAAGAATATCTCGGCACGGCGTATTGCCCAGATTCTCAGCGGCGGGAAGAAAGTTTCCGAGAACAAGGATGCCGGCGTATCCACGTACAGTTACGGGGACACCATGACCATGGGGCTCCGGGGCCACGTTGTCGAGATCGACTTCGAGCCGGGCTACCAGAACTGGCGCAGCGACAAGTACACGCCGCGAAGTCTCATCGATGCCAAGACCATCAAGATCCCGACCGAGCGCCGGATCGTTGCCCTGCTCCAGAAGCTGGCAAAGAAAGCCGACCGCGTCACCATTGCAACGGACTTTGATACCGAAGGGGAACTGATTGGAAAAGAGGCCTTCGAGCTTGTCCGGGCCGCAAGCCCCAAAGTCCCGGTTGACCGGGCACGGTTCTCCGCTATTACGGAACAGGAACTTACCCACGCATTTTCCAACACCACCGAGCTGGATTTCGCCCTTGCTGCGGCGGGGGAAGCCCGGCAGTCCATCGACCTGATGTGGGGTGCATCCTTAACACGGTTCATCTCCCTTGCAGCCCGGAGGGGTGGCCAGAATATTCTCTCGGTCGGAAGAGTGCAGACCCCGACGCTCGGGATGATCGTTGACCGGGAGAAAGAGATCGATGCCTTTGTCCCGGAAAAATACTGGCAGCTCTCGCTCTTAACCGAGAAGTCCGGGGAGGCCATTGAGGCCCGGCACACGAACGGCAGGTTCCATGAAAAGGCCGTTGCAGAAGCGGCCCGGGACCGGACAAAGGCCCCGCTTGTCGTGACCGATGTCAAGTTCGGCAGCAAGCAGGACCGGGCGCCATCGCCATTCGATACAACAACGTACATTGTTGCGGCGGCCCGGCTCGGGTTCTCGGCCGCAAATGCGATGCGGATTGCCGAAGACCTGTACATGAACGGTTTCATCTCGTACCCGAGAACCGACAATACCGTGTACCCGCCATCGCTTGACCTCAATGGCATCTTAAAAACGATCAGTAACTCCCCGTTTCGAAAAGACGTGGAGTGGGTGATGGCAAACCGCCGGGCCGAACCCACGCGGGGCAAGAAATCCTCGACCGACCACCCGCCGATCCACCCGACCGGGGGGGCAACCCGGGAAGCACTCGGCGACGACATTTTCAAGATCTACGAGCTCGTGCTCCGCCGGTTCCTTGCAACCCTCTCGCCCGATGCACAGTGGAAGACCCTCAAGATCCTCTTCAATGCAGGAGGAGAGGAGTACACAACAACCGGCGGGCAGCTCATTGAACCCGGGTGGCATACGGTCTACCCCTTCAGCGAGGCCCGCGAAATGCTCCTTCCCGCGTTCGAGACCGGGGAACACCTTCCGATAAAAAAGGTGCAGCTCGACGAGAAAGAGACCCAGCCGCCGGCCCGGTACACCCAGAGCAAGCTCATCCAGCGCATGGAAGAGCTGGGCCTTGGCACCAAGAGCACCCGGCACGAAGTGATTGCAAAACTCGTATCCCGGAAATATGTTGAGGGCAATCCCCTCCGCCCGACCCTTGTTGGCAGGGCGGTTACCGAGACGCTGGAGCAGCACGCGGATGCGATCACGAAACCCGACATGACCCAGACGCTCGAAGCGCACATGCAGCAGATCAAGGAGAGCAAGCGAACCCGGGAGGATGCCATCCGGGAATCGCGGGAGATGCTGCACCATGCCTTTGACCAGCTCGAAGCAAACGCGCAGGTGATAGGCGACGACATCCGGGACCGCACCGCCGAGGAGATGAACCTTGGCAAATGCCCGGTCTGCGGCGGAACCCTCGCAATCAAGCACCTGCGGGGAAACACCCAGTTCATCGGGTGTTCACGGTATCCCGAATGCAGTTTCAACATCGGGCTTCCCATGGCCCAGTGGGGTTTTGCCGTCCGCACGGACGAAGTCTGCGACAAGCACCAGCTCAATTTTGTCCGGCTCATACGGAAAGGGGCACGCCCCTGGGACATAGGCTGCCCGCTCTGCCACCACGTCAACTCCAACAGCGAGTCGCTTGCCGAGATACCCTCCCTTGACGAGAACCTGGCAAAAAAGATCCGGGCGCAGCATATTTACACCGTTGCCGAACTGGCACGCAGTGCTCCTGACGTGCTGGCAAAGAAACTGGAACTCCCAATAGACAAGGCAGAGCGGCTGATCCGTGACGCCGAGACCGTCCTTGCCACCCTCCGGCGCCGGTCCGAATGCCGCAAGTTCCTGCGCGAGAACCTCATCCCGAGAAAAGGGCGCAGCTACTCGAAGATCATGGGCTCCCTGAAAGAATCGGGGATCTCTGAACTCTCGGGCCTTGCAAAGACCGATATCGCGAGCCTGAAGAAAGCCGGGATCGGCGAGGGAGAAGCAGAAACCCTCCTCCTTGAAGCCAAAAAAATCTACCATGGCCAGATCCTAAAAGAGATCGGTATCCCCGCAGTAAGCCTGAAAAAATACCTGGCGGCCGGGATCATGGAACCGGAATCCTTCTGCACCCACACGCCTGCAGCTCTCGGGGACCTTACCGGCATGTCACCGGCAACCGTCCAGAAACATGTTGAGATGGTCTGCACATACCTTGGTAAGCCGATGCCTAAAAAAATCTCAAAGATCCAGATTGAGAAAGGCAAAAAAGAACTCCTTTCCATCCGGGGACTCACTGAAACGATCCTTGGGAAGCTGTTCCAGGCCGATATCGTCAACGGTGACGCCCTGCTGGCAGCAGATGTTGCAGGTGTTGCCGCAGCAACCGGGATACCTGAACAGAAATTAAAGGATTTCCAGAAACTCTGCCAGAAAAAGAGAGAAACTTCCGTTATCCAGCTCTAAAAAAAGAGCCGGATCATTTATTCAGGGCAAGCTGGATTGCAACCCGCAGGTCATTATTATTAAAAAATCTTCACGATAAACGCCCCGTATTTTATCTTTTTCGCCCATCCAAGGGATACCGTTTAAGGGTATGGAATTCCAAAAGGTACAGTGATTGTGATGAAGTGGAAAGACTGGGTTCATGTGACCAAACTCGATCCCGACAAACAGCTGAGACCCGGTGATATCGACGCGATTGCCGCGAGCGGCACCGACGCTCTCATGCTCTCCGGCACGCTGAACGTTACGGAGGAAAACCTTGCCGCACTCTTAAAACAGGTCAAGGCCTACGACCTCCCGCTGGTCATGGAGCCCGCAGGACCGGAAGCGGTCCTGACAAAAGGCATAGATTATGTTTTTGTCCCGAGCGTCCTGAACACCACCGACGTCCAGTGGATTGTGGGCAAGCACCGTGCCTGGGTGCAGATGCAGAGCGGGAAGATTCCCTGGGAATACATTGTTCCCGAAGCCTACATTGTCCTCAACCCAAACTCCTCGGTGGGGAAAGTGACGAGGGCGGTCTGCGATCTCAAGGCCGACGAGGTTGCCGCATATGCGACTGTTGCCGACCACTACTTCCATTTCCCGATCATCTACCTTGAATACAGCGGCACCTTTGGCAACCCGGAGGTTGTGAAGGCCGCTTCAGAAGCCGTCGACAAGGCAATCCTGTACTATGGCGGCGGGATCAACTCTGCGGAGAAGGCTGCGCAGATGGGAAAATATGCCGACACGATCGTTGTGGGAAACGCCGTGTATGACCAGGGCGCCGGTGTCCTGAAAGCAACCGTTGATGCGGTCCAGTAACTTTTTTTTATGCCCGAGATTGATATCGTTCTTGTCGAACCTCTCTACGAGGGAAATGTCGGGTTTGCCGCCCGGGTTATGAAGAACTTCGGCTTCACCCGCCTCGTGCTCATCAACCCGTGCAAGCTGGGCAATGAAGCGGATGGCCGGGCGTCCCATGCGTACGATGTGCTCCACGCAGCAGAGGTCTGCACGATTGAGGATGTTTTTGCCCGGAGCAACATCGTCATCTCGACCACCGGGGCCGTGAGCAAATCGGTCTGCCACGCCATGCGGATGCCGTTTTATTCCCCGAAGGAACTCCGCGAGCGGATCAAGGACGTTGACGGCCGGATCTCGATCCTGTTCGGGCGCGAGAACTGGGGCCTCAACAACGCGGAGGTCAAGCGGAGCGACATGATCTGCACCATCCCGACCCACGAGGAGTACCCGATCCTCAACCTGTCGCATGCCGTGGGGGTTGTCTGCTACGAGCTCTCGAACCTCCCGCTGCCGGAGATCCGGCTCGCGCCACCGGGGGATATGAATCACCTCTACCGGCACGTTGACCGGTACCTGGACGAGATCCATCACCCGGAGTTCAAGCGGGAGAACACGATGATCCTGATCCGGCGGGTTCTCGGCCGGGCCAACCTGACCATCCGGGAGGCAAGCACCCTCCACGGGCTCCTGCGCCGGAGCGAATGGCATATCGACCCGGCGCTGCTGGACCGGGACCGGACGGGGACATCGAATCTGCGGGATGCCGGGGAAGAGAAAGGGGAGCGGTAGACACTATAAAATTCATTTGTCAGCAGTATACGCGTTCAACATTGCTCGGAACATCTTGCCGTGATTGGGATATTTTAAATGAAGCAATTCATGCACAATAATTTTTTTCCGCTCGTCTTTGGATTGGCGTAAAATTGCCGGGTCAAAGGTCAGCCTGCCCCTGCTTGAACAGCTCGCCAACTTGTTCTTCATTTTCCGCAGGTGAATTTCTTTGATTTCAACCTTGCAGGTCTTCGCCCATCCTCCAACAGAACGTTTGAAAAATTCCGGTGAGATCATATGACTGCCCGTTTGAGAACACTCATGATCTGATCAACGATCTTTTTGATCTCTTTGACATCGCGGATTCCGGATTGCAGGATAACCGTGTACAGTTCCTGTTTCACATCACGGGCCTGTTGTTCACTGTTTCTCCAGTGAGGATGGTGGTTGAGGACATTCTTCATTTCATGGGCTTTTGTTTCCGGATCGCTGATACTGGTTTTGTTAAGGATCCAGAAAATTGAAAATTCTTCTATCGGGATATTGCGCTTCTCCTGTTCAAGCCGGGCGGCATTGATCTCTTCGAGAATGGTTTTAAGTTCGGCTAATGTTTCCTGCGTGGTTTTCTGGCGGTCCTTGTAGAGCTGGATCACCGCATCCGCCTTTTCACTGATGGAAAGAAGGTACGGTGAATCTTCCGTATGTTTCCGTACGAGATTGGCAATCCCTTTGCTGAGATTGAACACCTTCTCGATATCAGAGACCGGCTGCTCTTCAATATACCGGAGGACTTTATCGTTGATCTCGTAAATTCCGTCGGGTGAACCGATCTCACTGCTTAATGTATGATCCTGGACAAGTCGTGCGATCTTACGGGAGAATTCCCGGTCAACGGAGATGCCGGGGTCAAAGTTTTCCCGCACCATACGGTACATTTTCGCAAGCGTATCCACGTCATCGATGTATGGTCTCAGGAATGCATCGGGAGAAAGGATTTCATAAATGTCCGAAAGTTCGTGGAAGAATGCATAGAAGGTATGGCGGATCTCTTCATTCAGGAAATGTTCAAGCACTGCTTCGACCGCCTTGTCCCGAGTCTTTCCTTTGGCAAGCCCGAGGTACTGCTGTGCTTCCCGTGTCATCAGCCGTGTGAACCGGGCTTTGAGTACGTCAAGGTCATTTACGATATTCTCGATATCGCTGGAGTCGAAAGCGAGGGCTTTTTTGAGATTGTTGAAGATCCCGACAATGTCGAGCACGAACCCTGCGGGTTTCCTGTGTCCTTCATCGTCTTCATAGGGCCGGTTCACCCGGGCAATGGCCTGGAGGAGGACATGATCCCGCATGGGTTTATCGAGATACATGCAGTAGAGGACCGGGGCATCAAACCCAGTGAGGAGCTTTTCGGTGACGATGAGGATCTTCGGGTTTTTCTCCGGGCTCCGGAATGCCTTGCGGATGCGTTTCTCTTCATCTTCAGCATGATAGTATGTGCGAAGGTCTACGCGTTCATTGCCTTCATCCCGGGGATTCGAGCTGTAGACAACCTCCGAATATTCCGGGGGCAGATGTTTATCGAGTTCCTTTTTGTAGAGCGCACAGGCTTCCCGGTCAACGGCAACCAGGAACGCCTTGTACCCCATAGGCTCTACGTTGTTCCGGAAATGTTCTGCCACGAACTGTGCCACCTTCGGCACCCGCTCGGGGCTCTTCATCATGTTCCGGAGGTTGACTGCTTTTTCAAGAACCTTGTTGAGTTCCGCGACATCGCTGATCCCTTCCGCTTCGGCAAGGTCAAGGAATTCCTTTTCAAGAGTCCGCCGGTCAACGAGCAGGTCATTGGGAGCGAGCGTGTAGTGGAGCGGGACCGTGGTGCCATCGCTGATGGACTCTGCAATGCGGTACCTGTCGAGATAGCCGTGAGGGGGATCGTCGCGCCCGAACGTGATGAACGTCCCCTGTCCGTACGCGGTCTTATCGATGGGGGTGCCGGTGAATCCGATGTAGGTGGCATTCGGGAGAGCACCCATGAGGTAGTTGCCCAGCGTGCCGGTGGTGGTACGGTGGGCTTCGTCCACGAGAATGAAGATCGTGTCCCGGGTATTGATCTTTTCCGGCATCCCTTCGAACTTGTGAATCATGGAGACGATGAGGCCCCGGTGATCGGAGGCAAGAAGTTTCTGAAGTTCCCGCTTGCTCTCTGCGACTTCGACATTCCCGATGCCGGCAGCGGTGAGATTGCCGAAGAGCTGTGTTTCGAGTTCGTTCCGGTCCACGAGCAGGATCACGGTCGGGCTCTCAAAGACCGGTTCGCGGAGGATCTTCTGCGCCGCCACTATCATCGTGTAGGTCTTGCCCGATCCCTGCGTATGCCAGACAAGGCCGCGTTTCTTTCCGGCATCCCGTGCCCGCCCGAGCAGCTTATCGACAGCCCGCATCTGGTGCTGGCGGAGCACGACTTTCTTTAACTCTT
Source organism: Methanoregula sp. (assembly GCF_041645475.1). GTDB lineage: Archaea > Halobacteriota > Methanomicrobia > Methanomicrobiales > Methanospirillaceae > Methanoregula. The sequence continues at coordinate 48,299 of NZ_JBAZQA010000002.1, forward strand.
CATCCTGCCGGGTGAAGAGGATCCCATCGGTGAGCAGCGTGAGAAAACGTTTCCGGTCACAGAAGGTTTTGACCAGTGTCTCGTAATCCCCGCCGGCTTCATCCTTCCAGTTGAAGAGCGTCTTTTTCGAAGTGTTCCAGGTGGCGCTGTAATAGTACCGGATGATGTGGGTGAGAGCATAGAGCTGGAGGACCGCGAGCAGCTCGGGGCATTCGCGATGGTAGCGCCGGATCTGGTCGAGAGCTTCAGCAATGCCCTCTTTCTTGTGGGCGGCCTTGGCCTCTACGAAAAAGACCGGGATGCCGTTGACGAGGAAGACCACATCCTCGCGGATGGTCTTTGAACCGTTCGTGAACGAGAACTCATCGGTGATGTGGAAAGTGTTGTTCTCAATATCATCGGTGTCGATGAACCGGACATCCCGCTCCCGTTTCTCTGCCGGGACAAATATCGTTTTTACTCCTTTGAGAAATTCCCATGCAATGAGGTTGCCTTCAATGGTGGGGGGAATACGCCCGATCCGTTTCGCGAGTTCGGTGGCGAGCTCGCGGGTCATGAAGGAATTGTTGAGCCGGATTATCTGGTCGATGAAAAGATCTTTGAAAAGGATGCCGGTGGGGCCGCCTCTTAGCTTTGTGGCTTCATCCTTCGGGACATATTCCCACTTTGAATATTCGGCATAGGCAATGAACGGATTCTGTACTGAGCCGCGCTCACCGCCGAGTGTCATGTATCACTCCTCTTCCGGAACAAGGATCCAGATTCGTTTTAATGGAAGGTCCGCTTTGATCTCATCTGGGATTTTATCGTAATAGGTCTGGATCATCTGAATGAGATCATCGGCATTCCAGAGTCGGATCTCGAAAAATTTTGTTGATGTTTCTTTTGGGACCGTCCCGCTATAGCCGCCCCATGATACCAGCAAGCCATGTTCGGCCTGGAAATTCTTCATGACCCCCTGCAGTTCCCGGACAATCTTCACATCACACGGACTGTCACTGGACTTGACCTGAACAACCAAACGGGGATGATCAAATCCGAGCGGACCTTTTCCTGCGATGATATCGACACCTCCATCAGCGCCAGGTTTTGCGATACAGATAGTATACCCCTGTGCCTCAAGTATGGCGCCAACGAGCCGGGGTAAATCATGGCCCCGGAATTTCCTGCTGATAAGATCCCGGAGCTGGTCGGTTGCCATTTCCTCAATATCGAGAACGAGAGCAACATCCCCCTCGCCTTCTGCGGGTTTTTGCCCATCAATCTTTCTTTTCACCGAGGGGGTCTTTCCCTCCAGCAATTCCTGGATCCGCTCTTCAGCATTATTCCGGTGAATCCGGCACACGGTCATGAAGGCACCAAGCGAATAGAGGAGATCCTGATCGAACTTGTCGCGGGGGATCTCTTTTACCCAGTCAACCTTGCGGCAGTGGCGTGCATTCTCCGGAAAATCCTTGTGATAACTGTAAGGTCCGGCAATCTTACCGAATGCAATAGCAGCCCTGCTCTTCAACGGCATCGCGATAAGATCACCGATCTCCATGCCATGCAGAAACGGCCAGATCTGGCTTTCCCAGTTGATATGCGTCTTAGGTTTATCATCGGGAAATGTTTTTTCAAGGAGCGCCCGCAACTGATCCCGGGTCTCGATTTTCGAGAGGTCCGGCAATTCATTCCAGCCGATGACGGCGACTTTATTTTCAAGGGCAAACTCTTCCCGTTCACCGTACCGGCCGCTGCGAACCATCCAGAGGGTCATAGTAATGTTCCTGTGTTAATCCTACTACACCATTAATCTCTTGAAGTTATTTTATCGGGGCAATATCTAAGTCTGACTGTGGATTGTATAACCAGAAGTTCAACGGATAATTTGGATTAGGCGTCTGCAAACCTTTGTTACTCTTCAAGCTAACGCCAAGCTTGTTTGCTTTGCATAATTTGTTAAAATATGCCAGGACTTTACATCGTTCTTTATCCCGGTTCGAAAATTCTACTGAGGTTTCATTCTGGAACAATCGTGTCTGGCCACACTCTAAAAATTCCCATTCACAAAATTTTGCAAAATTCATTCGGGAATATGATGCGATGCCGGCAAAAAAATCACATACCTGAGTGGGGTAACATGAAGAAGATTGTACTTCGGTTATCCCGTCAAGCGTTACCAGGTTTTTAAGACCCAATTCATCATCAGAATCTGATGGTAACTGGCGTGTTTTCTGAAGTTCACGCTCGATGAAAGACTTCAGGTTTTCCCAATCAACTGAACTCTGCTCATCGGGGAAAAATTTCCAGAGTGACGGGTGTTCCCACCGATGCTTCAGAACATTTTTGAAGAGGTGGTAATACATTCGCCGGAAATTTTCATTGTCATCCCGCCCTACAATTTTATGGCGCGAATCTTCAACATCCCATGTCAATACATCGATGCGGAATTCTCCACCTATTACTTGTTTGATCACGTAATCGACAATTTTCGTTGCACAAAAACGCATTTTTGCATCGTTAAGGTTTTTCCATTTGAACTCGCGGACGCTGCTGCCTTCTAATGTTGCATGAATTTTTTCATCAAACAAATCCAGATTACGATGAGGCAAACTTACCATCGCGATGGAGCGATATCTGCCAATATTATGGTTTGATTCATCGGAAAAGGCGCAATGGGTAATTCCCCGGATATCAGTAAGACATGAAGACTTCATACGGTAATTTCATTTACCCTAATTTTCGCGGTCATGAGATCGTGCAGGAGCGATGTGAACAGGGTGTCGAGCGTTTCCCTGCGGGATTGTTCGGCAGCGAGTTTTTGATCGATGGAGGAGAGGATTTCAACAATTTGTTGTTGAGTCTTTTCGGTAGGAATTGGAACTAAAATTGTTTTGATAATTGTTGCGCTTAAATTCCTCTGATGAGCACCATGTCCAAGCAATCGATTTTTTTCGTAACTAAATTCGAGGTAGTAATAAAGAAAAGGCGTTAACATTTTTTCTGAAGGAAATATTGCTGCCACTGCTTGATTTATCGATGCGTCAATTCCCGTAATTCCAACTCGGCCGCGAGTAATTCCTTCACCATACATTGCCATCAAGAGAGTCCCCTTGGGAACCATCCGAGTGGATGAATTTTCTAGCCCCGCTTTGGTAATTTTTTCTTCAGTTTTTTCAATTATCGAATAATTGATTTCTCCAGTCCTGATCCATGGAATTTCACCATTCCAATAACTTGGCTCAGTTCTACTCGGAGTACCTCCAGAAGAAATTTTTGATATATTGCCTAAAGGCTGAAGATCCCACCCCTCTGGCACCCGCCCGATCTCCGTCTCCTTCAGCGCCACTCGCTCCGCTTCTTCCGGTGGCACCGGGCCGTACGTGAACAGGTGCTTCATCATCGCCGCCTTGAGCGCTTTGGTCGCCGCGATCACGTCATCCGTTTTTTCCTTTGCCTCCTGCACGGTGCGGAGGGTGGTGGCGATGGCGTGCTGTTCTGGGAGAGGGGGGAGGGAAACTTTGAGAGATTTTATTTTTGCTTTGTTCAACGTTTTTCCTTTAATTGCAGTATCGTAGTATTCGGAAAAATCGATAGTTGGTAAATAATAAAAGAGATAATCTCTCGTGACTTCAGAACCCTTTGGAAAAATCGCAGCAATAGCTTCGTTATGGAATGCATCAACTTTTAAGATACTGGTTCTTCCAATCGTTAATTTGAAGCTCATGAAAAGTGTTTCTTTCGGGATAATTTTTCCGTTCAAAATTGTATCATATGCAAGTTGAGAAACGGTCTCTTTTGTAAAATTAATATCACTGAAATCAGACATATCAGAGATACTTACCCAAGGATAAATTCCGTTCTCCCAATATTGTAGATCTTTCCTTGGAGGCGTTCTGCCTAATTTGAAATCTACAATATCCTCTAATCTCTTAACTCCCCACTCTTCCGGTAACACATCCTGCTCCTTCGCCATATACCCCTTAGGAACATCAGATGATTCAGTCACAGTAACACCGGTAATAAACAGAAAATTTGATTCGAATCGATAAGCAATGTGAGTTTCCTGAAGTAATACGTCTAACGTTATCGATTTGAAATATGAATAACCGGAAAAGAGTACTAGAACAGAATCAGGAATGGGGGGTGGGACTTAAACCCACCAAGCTGTCAGCGTGGTTAGAGGACTTCGACAATTATTCCCTGCGTCATCACATTGAACGGGGTGTCACACCCCATGCCGACAGCCCATCCAACGATCGTACAGTAGATCAGCGTTCTCATCTCGTTCCGAGGATACTTTGCTAACTTTCTCATCATCAACATCACCTTCATAGTCAGGTACAATGCGACAACGGCGGGAATGATCGGGAGTCCTACCCCCACCCATTTTTTACAAAATATTATTCGATCTCCATTAATAAAAACGTGACTAAACCTTTTCAGTAAACGAACTGGCATTTGCCACAAGAACGCAATCCGACTATTTCTTCGCTTGCTGCTTCCCGCCGTGTTTCCGTTTTGTCCGGAAGATATTCATTGATTCTTTTGGGGTAACAAGAAGGATGTGATATTCATCATTGAGCATCTTCTTCCCATTTTTTATCAGGGATTTATCGAGGGTGACAAAATAGTCTGCCTTATCGAGAATCGCCGAGGTCAATAACGTTGCATCATGGGTTTTGGCTTCTTTGATCATGAAGAGGATTGAAGAGTAGACATCCCAGTAATTCGGGCTCTCCGGGGATTGTTCAACCATCAGCTGAATGACACTGTCTCGTGTTTTGCCGTCTTCAAACAAGGGAATGAATGCCTGGAGGGTTTGCTTATACACGGCCTGGTAATCTATTGCATCAATGATCGGATCATATCGTGGATTTCTCCACATGGAAATTGGACAACCTTTATTGAAGAGAAGAATACTCCGCATCTCATCACGGATTGCAGAGAATAATTCATTAATCGCAAGATGTGAGACAAAAAAATTGTCGGTAATCCCTTGGTTTTTCTTATCGATGACAGTGTTTACAAATGTCAGGGATGGTTCATACCGGCTTGAATAAATTTCGAAAAACTGACGTGGAAGAGCAGATTGTTCACATAATAACTGGAGGACACCGCCAGTTCCAAGAACCCAATGGGCCAGAACATTAGTATCAATATACCAGCGCTGAGGTGGAATGGTATCGCCCTTCGATAAAAATTATTTTTTCTTCTTTTTTGAACTCCACAATCCCTTGATCTGACCAGCTTCGCCATATGCGCTAGAACGCTGGCGAATCTCGTAATATTTCCCTGTCAGGGGATTGTAAATTCGTTTTTTTGCGGTTGATGGTGACATGATCGTCTCCTTCCGATATTCAATTATACATATGCTCTCTGGCTATAAACTTGTTTATTGAATCAAAGTTCAAGCCCCAGACCCGCCAGCACTTTCTTCAGCCGCTCGTCCGCTTCCTGCCGCACCTCTTCAGCTTCCCGCAGCAGCACAACCGCGTCCTCCAGGGGGAGCGTCTCGTCTTTGCCGTTCTGTGTAACGTACCGGGACGGGCTCAGGTTGAAATCGTTCTTCGCAACATCGGCAGCAGAGACAATCGTGCTGATCCCGTCCACCGTTTTCCAGTCCCGGAAAATCCCGGCAACCTGCGCAATGTTCTCGTCTGGCATAAAGTTCTTCGGCCGTCCCTTCTGGAAGAGTTTCGCAGCATTGACCAGCAGGCACTCGCCCTTGTGCGGCTTCTTCCGGTTGATGACGAGGATAATCCCAGGTGCTGTTGTGTTATAGAACAGATTCTCCGGTAGGAGAATGACCGCTTCCACAAAGTCGTGCTCGGCAAAATATTTCCGGATATCGCGTTCCCGGTTCTTCCCGGTATTCCCGCTGCCCCGCGAGACGGCTCCGGTATCCAGCACCACCGCCATCCGCCCGGTTTTCTTTAAGGAGGCGAACATGTGCTGGATCCATCCCCAGTCCGCACTGCTTGAAGGTGGGAAGCCAATCCCGAACCGGTTGTAAGTATCGGTCTCATAGATCTTCTGCTCGAAATCCTGGTTCCACATCGGGTTAGCCGTCACGATGTCGAACTGCCGGAGCGCCCCTTCTTTTTTCAGGAACTGGGGGAACTTCATCGTATCTTGGAGAGCGATCTGTGCCTCCATGTCGTGGATGAACGTGTTCATCTTCGCCATGGCAAACGTTGCGTGCTGGTTCTCCTGCCCACAGAACTGGAGCGGGGCAACTTCGGGATCATTGTGATAATGTTCCCGGAAGTTCATCGCACACTTGATCAGCAGACCCCCGGACCCGCAGCACGGATCATAGACTTCCTCACCCGGTTTCGGGTCGAGGATCTGTGCCATGAGAATGGCAACCTCACGCGGGGTATAGAACTCACCGGCACTCTGGCCGGATCCTTCAGCAAATTTCCGGAGCAGGTACTCGTAGGCCCGACCGATAATATCCGGCTCAACATCCGCAAGCCCGAGCCGGTGTTTTCCCATGACCCCGATCAGCGTCTTGATCGAATCATCTGGGATGATCCGCTGCCCTGCTGCGGTCGCGTTGAAGTCCACGATGTCAATCGAGCCCTGGAGCTTTGGATTCTCCCGGGCAATCGATCGCATCGCGTCCGTGATCAGTTCCCCGAGTCCCGTACTCTTTTTGGCGATTGCATCCCAGCGGGATTCCGGTGGCAGGTAAAACCGTACCAGCTGGTGATCCTCCGCAAGGATCTTTTCCACAAGATCGCTGCTGCCGTACCTGCTCTCCAGCTTTTTCGCTTCGTCATCAAAGACATCGGACAACCGCTTTAAAAAAATGAGCGGCAGGATATAGTCCTTGTATTTCGGGGCATCGATCTCCCCCCGGATTTTGCAGGCAGCTTCCCAGAGCCAGCCCTCAAGGGTGGTGATATCGAGCGTGATATTGTTTTGAGATTGTGCCATTGGTTCCTCTGTGGAATAGTTTCGTGAAGAGAGAATGAATAATATTCCGAAGTTATTGAGAAAAAATGTGGACGTAATTATTGTCGACTTCCTTCCGGTTCTGTAATCCTTCGTCTATTACCAGTACCGTTCACTCACTCAAAATCTCCGGTAAGTGCAAGTCCCGGTGCCCGTCATGTACTGGCAAACGCCCCACGCTCACCGGCCCCGGCTGTGCCCGGGTTTCAGTAGGGGGGACTGTGCCGGAAATAATTGAGCTGCCCCTGCATGAAAATTTTTCATCGGATCTTGTTTGAAAAATTCCGGGCAGACCCTGGCAGAAAAAATAATTCAAATCCTGTCGGAAATTTTTCAACCGGACCGTGATTGAAATCTTTTAAGCAGACCTTATCAAAAAAATTTCCGGGAAAAATCAAAAAACAATTTCACCCAATTCCCTCAGATCGAAAAATCCCCGTTCCCCCGTCCTCAAACCACCCCCCGGAACCCCCTCAATAAGCACTTCACAACCCCACCCCTCCGGGCACCGGACGGCCCCCGTCTCCCCAAAAATTCCAGACAAAGCCCAAAATGAGCCCCGTCTCCGATCCGATCACCCCCTGTCTGGTCGAAAACTCCTGGAGGAATTGTATAAAGGGGGGGTCCGGCAGGAACCGCGAAATTCACGTCGGTTTCCGACGTGGGGGCGATCCGTTCCGGGCCCTAAAAAGGGGGTTCTTTTCGTTTTGACCGTGCTACCCCCCCAGCCAAAATTGGGGGCTGCCGGGCGCCCGCTAAATTGCAGGTTCAAAATCCCTTAAAATCTGTCCAATGGGGAAAATAATCAATTAAAACCGTATTTTTTGTATGCGTGGACATTTTTTCCCATGGTCAGAAAACTGATTTCGTCCGATTGTCAAACCGGGCATTTTACGGGCTTATTTGGGATGAGGCCCAGTCATCCTACCATATCTTCTGGATCCCCTCCAACTGCACCCCTACCCACGAACCGGTCACAGCCTGGCCGAGAAGTTTCCCCGTAAACCCCCGGCAAAAAAATTACCGGATCCGAACCCCTGGGAAAAAAGTGCGAACGTTGCCGGAAAACTTTTATAAAAAATCATATATTGATAAACCAATTTTAAAATAATCAAAGAATTGCTTTTAAAAAAACTCCAAGTAGATTTCCCATTAATTTTTTTTCTCCAGGGCTTCTACCCGGTCCTCAATCTTTTTCAAATTTGTTTTTGTTGATTCTCGCCATGCCTTGAAATCTGAGTAGAGATAAGCGAAGATGATAAACGCAATTATGATAAGCGTAGGGAGATATTGGGCGAGGGCAAATCCGATTATGCTTACGATACATCCGATAACGAATAGGAAAATCAACTGATTCCGGTTCATTGTAACACAACTCCTTGTTTAAAAGAATCCAGATTAATAGCTATGCATAAAAAATAAAAAATTAGCCTGTACATCCATCACTGTAAAGCGATATCCACTGGTTGGTTGAACCCCCGTCACTTCCGGTCAACCAGGCATCAACACCTACCCAGATATCCATCTGGAACCTGAGGTTGAGCGTTCCGAACTTGTAATGATTATAGAGTTGCCCGGAGGTAGTTCCTACACCGGATGTCTGGTATGTGTAGGAACATGCAGAGTACCCTGGGAAGAGTGGATTAATCCAGTATGAACTGCTGTTCGAAATTGATGTGATGCTGACACCGTAGTTGACATAGAACACACCGGTAGTAATAAGTCGTGCAATTGTATCTCCAAGTCCATTACGATATACATCAGTACGGGTTCTGGTAACGGTATATGTGCTCATAGGGCGCATAGCACTTGCAATGCTCGTTTCTCCGTCCGGATATACCAGATCAACAGAATATAATTGCGTCCTGACCGAGGTTTCAACGGAATATTCTCCGAAATCACCATCTAGGCCAGCAATCTTCTGCGGGGCTTCTGTTATTGTTTTGTCACCGAGTAACTTAGGGGTCAGTAGGTACGTCTCAACAGTCTTTCCATTGTAGAACGCTTCAAGTACACGATCGCCGCGGTTGATTAGAATCATCTGGGAATTCCCGAAATCATACATCCCGATTACAGCCGAAGCATTATCGGATAATTTCGCCTTTTTAATGATCAAGTCTGAAAGATCTTTTGAATCTTCGTATTTCAGGAACGGTGCCGCTTTTTCATTTACTGTGGGTTTTTGCAGGCCGAATTCGTCGAACAGATTGGCGCTGTTATCCATTGCGGGTTTTTGTATATTTTCATTTGCAGGATTTGCCTGACAGGAATCTCCTGCACTCACTATCGGTATCATCACCATCGCTGCCAGTAGTAGAGCCAGCAGGACGAGACTCAGTTTACGTAGTTCCATTCTCTTTCAACTCCTTTTGCATTCGCTACGCTCGAAAGGCACGGGAAAATTTTCATATAATCAGAAGATAATCTTCTCATGCCTACGGGCAGGACCGGGTTCAACAGAGTTTCGATGCTTGATGAACCCGTCCTTTTCTTTTCCGGGACAACCTCCGGCTGTCCATAATAAGCGATCTATTAAAAAATATTTAGTTTCTCTGTCCCAATAATCGAACTGGCAGTTTGAGGATACGGACAGAAATCATATATCCGCGTGAACTTAAAACCCGGAGTGAATACCCTCAAGGTATTCCGGGGTCTCACTAATCTCCCAGTCACAATCGCGTGGGACCCTGTTCGAATAATTCTAATGAATTCTTATCAGGCTTAACAAACCCTTTCCGGTACCGCACACTCTCCCAAAATCGCCGGTACGTACAAGTTCCGGTGCCCGTTCCTGTCCGTGCAATTGTCAAATGGTATGCGATCACCGGTTCACGGCTGGGCCGTTACACGAGACCGACCCCCCCGGGTTTCAGCGGGGACCGGTGCCCGGGCCATAAAATAATTGAGTAGACCTTGCCCGAAAAATTCCGGGCAGTCCCTGGCAGAAAAAATAATTCAAACCCTGCCGGAAAATTTTCAATCGGATGCTGAGGGAAAATTTTGAAAAACGTTGTCGAAAAAAAATTCCGGGAAAAATCAGAAATAAAAAATTTCACCCAAACCCATCCGAACGAAAAATCCCCCGGCTCCATCCTGAAACTACCCCCCAAAACCCCTTTTTATTCACATGTAACAACCCCTCCAATCCGGGCACGTGACGGCCCCCGTTTCCCCAAAATTCCCAAACAAAGCCCAAAATGAGCCCCGTTTCCGATCCGATCACCCCCTGTCTGGTCGAAAACTCCTGGAGGAATTGTAGGAAGAGGGGGTCCGGAATATTTCACGAAATTAACGTCGGTGTCCGATGTGAGGGGACTTCAATCCGGGCCTCAAAAAGGGGGTTCTTTTCGTTTTGACCGTGCTACCCCCCCAGCAAAAAATGGGGGCTGCCGGACGCCCGCTAAATTGCAGGTTCAAAAACCCTTAAAATCGGTCCAATGGGGAAAATAATCGATTATAGCCGTATTTTTTGTACGCGTGGACATTTTTTCCCATTGGTCAGAAAACTGGTTTCGTCCGATTGGAAAACCGGGCATTTTACGGGCTTATTTGGGATACGATACATCCCACCGGTTCCGGAGTAGCCCTGCTACACACCACCAATCTTCCTGATACCTGTATCATCAGTCAGCAGTTTCATCTGGTGAATCGCGATGCTGTTCAGTTTCACCAGCCGCTCCTGTTGGGAAAGATTCTCGCTGATAAACAGGGCATTGAGGTTTTCCAGGTTGGAGAGACATACGAGCTGTGAGATGTCGGCATAATCCCGGATATTTCCCGTCTTGTCAGCGTTTACCTCACGCCACTCCTTCGCGGTGATCCCGAATAATGCCATGTTGAGTACATCCGCTTCAGATGCGTAAATCGTGGTAATCTGGTGCCGGGTCAGTTCAGCTGGAATCAGGTTCTCTTTGATCGCATCCGTATGGATCCGGTAATTGATCTTTGCCAGATTCCGGCGGATATCCCAGCCAAGCTGTTTACGCTCTTCATCCTTAAGCCGCTGGAATTCCTTGATGAGATAAAGTTTGAATTCGACTGAGATCCAGGACGCGAACTCGTATGCGATATCCTTGTGAGCGTATGTCCCACCATACCGTCCCGGCTTAGAGATAAGGCCAATGGCTGATGTCCGAACAATCCACTGTTTGGGAGTCAGGGTAAAACTGTTGAGCCCGGCAAGTTTTCTAAACCCATCGAATTCGATGGGATTAAAATACGGATTATTTAGACGCTCCCAAATCCCTAAAAATTCTATGGTATTCCTGTTCCGTAACCAGTTCTGAATAATATAATCAGATCTGTCCGGATCTTTGTAACGTGCAATATCGGTAATACTGATATAATCCTCATCATTCAGCGAACAAATGGAAATTTCGTTATCCAACACACGGATCTTTGTCACTATCTTTCCCAGGTTCAATTACCGGTTATTCAAGAGATAAAGATCCGGGCACAGAGGGTGAAAGTAAATTTGTTCCGTGTCATATCCAATCGATAAATCCGGGCCGTTGGACAAAAACTCCGGAACATGCCCGGTTCTGTCCGGGCAATTGTCAAATGGCGTGCAATGACCGGCTCAGGGCCGGGCCGTTACGCGGAGACACGGCCAGCCCCCGGATTTCGGAGGGGACGGGTTGAGCCCGGGTCTCCTTGTACGGAAGCACGGTTCGTAACGGGCAAACGCGGATACTAAAAAAAATTATGGTGATTTCTGACGGTGAAACGTCATAGTCATTGCAAATGCATTTCCATCCGTATCCCTGCCCCCTGGATGAGTGAGCGCAAGGAACATGGTATCCGGGCCGACAATCGTACCTTTTGCCCATCCACCCGGCCGATCGATCATGTAGACGGACTTACCGTCAGGATCAAAAATACCCACCAGGGTCTGGTTTGCGTAGGTGCCATCCGGTTGTCTGAACACCTTGTATCCCTCCGCGATATGGCCGTGCTGCGAGGTAACGATCCACGTATTTTTACCGATAGCGACCGGCTGGATCGTGGTATTCAGGTAATACCCGGCCTCCTCATCGGATATCCAGACTCCGGTAATATCGGGATATTCCGTCATGGATGCCGGGGCATTCCCGGGTGAAGCGGCAGTCGCCGGAACCTGGGTTGTCATGAGCGGGACCGTCTGTGGGGCACTGTTCGTACATCCCGCTACGAACAGGGTCATAATCAGGACTGCGAAAAGGAGAACGGAACGCTGAAACGACTTCATAGCTTCACTAATCCAGCTCTACCAATAAATAAATTCTTTTTCTCTATCCGGCAAGGCAGCCCGCTGTCCCGGCTCGTACTGCTCATGTTCTGCTCATACGCTGCTGCAGATCTACCCGGCCAATTACCTCACTGATCACTCTTACAAAATCTCCGGAGCCTGCCCGGTCCGGTACCCGTTCCTGTACCGGACAATTGTCAAACGGCATGCGATCATCGCCCCCGGCCGGGCCGTTACGCGGAGACCAGGCCTGCCCCCGGGCTCCGCAGGAAATGGTGAGGGAAAATCAACGCCCTTACAGATCCTTTTCTTTAAGATACGCAAGAAGTGCTGTGCGGACCAGCCTGAGGTTGTCGGTTGACATATCGGCAGAATTTAAGTTGAGGGTAATGTAGGTATCCTTTTCCGGCAGGTAATCCCAGAGCGTGAACGAACCCGGGTATCCCCCGCCATGACCCTGCAGGGTCAGGTTCGCATCTGCATTGAGCCCGGTCATATACCCAAGACCGTAGCCCTGCTCGCGGGATTGTATCGAGGGTTTCTCCATAGTGGCAAACGACGATTTGCTGATCAGTTTCCCTTCCCGCAGCGCACGGTGGAAGCGGTTGAGATCCGCAGTTGTGCTCACAATGTCTCCCGCCCCGCGATCGAACTGTACATACAGGTTGGAAAAATCTGCATACGTGCCATTCTCTCCGCGCTGGGTAGCAGTCATGTGCGGCCCGGGGATGTGGTTGATATCCAGGATGAACGTGTCGTTCATGCCCGCAGGGACAAAGATGTTCCGGGTCACGTAATCCTCATAGGGAACCCCGGCGGCGTTATCGATGATCAGCGTTAAGAGGATATAATTCACGTTCGAGTAGGTATAATTCGTTCCCGGCGGGTAGAGCGGGCTTTTACTTATACCCTGTTCCATGGCGGCCTGGTACGTTACCGGAATTCCCGGGTTCTGGTATTCCCGGAGCAGGATGGAGATTTCGTTATAATCCGCGATACCGCTGGTGTGATCGAGAAGCTGGCGGACCGTGATCGTTTTGCCGTTTGGGATCTTTTCAACAAGATCGGCCGGCAGCCAGCGATCTATAGGATCATCGAGCGAGAGTTTCTTCTCTTCTGCAAGTTTCTGGATCGCAACGCTTGTGAACGTCTTCGACGTGCTGGCAATCAAAAAGCGCATACCGGGCTGTGCCTTTTCTCCGGTAATCGGGGAGGCGTTCCCGGCAGCGGAATTCCAGGTCCATTTCGGGGTTACGATCTCCACAACGGCACCGGGGATGCCGGCTTCCTGGATTTTGGTATCCAGGATGTGCTGGAGAGCGGCTCTGGTCTCTTCGGGGGGTGGACTGGCCCCCCTGCCCCCCGCCTGTTGCTGCGGGGTTACGGATTGCGTGCACCCGGAGGAAACGATTGCTGCGATGACGATGAGGACGATGAGGATACGCTGGATGTCAGACATAGATCTATCGTTTGTGTTGTTGGTGTGACAGATGATAAATGGCAGTTTTTGTCTCCAATGGGTTTGCCGGAAAAATCTCCCCAGAGAAAATTGCCGGACGAATAGGTACCCCTCCCCCCATTTTTCCGTTGGTTTTTTAATGAAACGAAAATATTCCCCTCCGGAATCATCCCGAAGAGGAAAAGAGGTCTTTCTTCCGGCTCCGGTCACCACCCAGACCCCCCGGTATTCGCATGTACTGGTGCCCGTTCATGTACCGGTAATTATCAAACGGAATGTGATGATCGGTTCATGGCTGGACCGTTTCAAAGAGACCCGGCCAGCCCCCGGGCCAAAGCCACGCGAACCACAGCTGAAATATTCTCTCCCGTCTCATTATTCACATAAACAGGGTAGGACAATGAAACAACCTGACCTCGCAACTGAGATCGATATGTTCGGACGGATGACGATTGCTCTTGAGGAGATTGAAAAATGCCGGGAATTTGTCTCTCTCATACCTGAAGTCAGGACGAACATGGCATTTGCCCATCCTCATGCAAAAACGCCCGATGAAATCATGGCTTTTGATGGCCGGATTACCATCATTAACGGTATGCCCCGGGCTCCCGGGAGAGTCCGGTTCGGGGCATCAAGCCATATGGCACGGCTCATCATTGAACTCATGAAAACCGATCCCTCCGTCCGGGCCGGGATCGATTTCGCAAATCCCCCGGGGTTTTCAGACTGGCTGGCAGACTATGGCATAAAGCAGGGCTGGGTGACTGCCATGATTGACCGGAGGATAGAGCCTGCCGAACTCAGGATTGCCGAGGGGTCATCGATGCCGTGGAAAGCACAAGAAGCGGTCCGGGCTGCGGGGGGGAGGGTGCCGAAAATTATCTGCGATACCGGTGGAATGGGAAAGGAGCCGGTCTGTATCCTGACAGGAAAAGAACCCATCAGTCTTGCACGGGATGTGTGCGGGATTGCACGGGCTTACGCACAACTGCGGGAATAACTCTTTTCCCCGACTTCGCATCCTAATGTTGTAATAGTATTCCGAATAATATTATTGAGGCAATTACTATGGAGCTCGACGAAATTACCATCAGCAGGGCGATTCTTTCAGCCCAGATGAATACCCTGATCGATTATATGGAACTGGACGTGGCGGTCGTGGGAGCCGGGCCTGCCGGACTTACCTGTGCGGCACTGATCGCTGAAAAGGGCATCAAGGTTGGCATCATTGAAAAGAAGCTGTCAATCGGTGGCGGGATGTGGGGTGGCGGGATGATGTTTCCCCGGATTGTCGTACAGGAAGAGGCACGTAGTCTGCTTGACCGGTTCTCTATCAAATCCACTATCTACAAAGAAGGGTATTATGTTGCAAAATCTGTCGAAGCTGTCTCCAAACTTACCGTTGCCGCATGTGATGCCGGAGCAGAATTTTTCAATCTCACCTCCGTAGAGGATGTTATGATCAAGGCAGACGGACGGATCAGCGGGCTCGTGATCAACTGGACTGCCGTTGAGATGGGAAAACTCCATGTCGATCCCCTTGTCATGGGCTGCCGGTACACGGTCGATGCAACCGGCCATGATGCGGTTGTTGCCCGGCTCGTGGAGAAGAAGGGCGGGAATCTCCAGGTGAAAGGTGAGAGTTTCATGTGGGCTGACCGTGCCGAATCCCATATCCTTCAGCACACCAGGGAGGTATTCCCCGGCCTGGTTGTTGCCGGTATGGCAGCAAATGCTGTCGGGGGAGAGAGCCGGATGGGCGCGGTATTTGGCGGAATGCTCCTCTCCGGTGAGCATGCGGCCAATCTTGTTTTGAAGAACCTGAAGATGTGATGGAAAACACCTTTTTTGATTTTTTGTTATCTTGCGTATCTCAATTTTTTCTTTGACCACGTAAACACCCGGTCCTTCCGGATCATTTTTGCCCCCTTTTCCCGAAGCACCGGATGTCGTTGTTCAGACCCGGAGTTTTGATTTGTACATCAGGTTCCCGACAACGAGACCTGCGGCGAGCGTTATTGCGACAATGAACCTGTGGGAGAACTATGAGAGCCCGAGCCGGATCACGAACCTGCGGGCAGTTTCAAACCTCACATCCTCCTCGGTATCCGCATCCGGCATATCCTCACCATCCCGCAGGTTGGAACTTTTCATACCCTGGTGCCGGGGGCCAGACGGCTCACAGGGTATTTTTGTAGATCGTTCCGGCCTTCATGACCACACGGATATTCCTGCTGTCGGTTATTGCGGAAATATCCTCAACCGGATCCTTTGCCAGGATAAGAATATCGGCAGTGGCCTGTTCGGAGATCTCACCCAGGGTGCCGGACTGGTTCAGCACCTCGGCGTTGATCTTTGTTGCCGAGAGGATCGTATCGATCGGCTTCTCAACGTGGGAACGCAGGGTAAATTCAATGCTCTGCTCCTCCCAGAGCGGCCCTAACAGGTCGGTACCAAACCCGATCTTCACCCCGTGCTTCCGGGCAATCTTCACGGCCTCGAGTGCCTGGACCCGGACGGAGGCGATCTTGTTGATGCTCACTTCGGGGAACTGGTATTCGGCGCCCCGCCGGGCGAGCGCGTCATAGGTGATGACGGTCGGTATCAGGTACGCTTCCTTCTCCTTCATCAGGGCCGCGGTTTCGTCATCGAGCAGGTTGCCATGCTCGATAGTTCTTACCCCATGATCAAGGCAGATCCGGATGGCTTTTGCCGAGTACACATGGGCGGCAACGTAGGTGCTCTTGGCTTCTGCTTCCTCTGCGATTGCCGTCAGCTCTTCGCTGCTGTACTGCGTATCGGTCACGCGATCCCCCGGGGATGCAACCCCCCCGGCCGCCATGATCTTGATGAAGGATGCCCCCTTCCGGAACTCTGACCGGCAGGCCCGCCGGACCTCGGTGATCCCATCTGCGATCCGGCCGATACTGGTTGCCGAGGTCTGCATGGGCGCCCCGTATTCGCCGTCATAGGTCATGGCCCGGAAATCCCCATGCCCGCCGGTCTGGCTTAATGCCCGCCCGCAATAAAAGAGCCGGGATCCCAGGATCAACCCGTTTTCAACGGCCATGGCGAGCCCGAAGTCTGCACCGCCTACATCCCGCACGGTGGTGAACCCCCGCTGCAAGGCATCCGAGAGGTTCTTTGCCGCACAGCAGGTGATGTACGTGAAGGGCAGCTGGGGTGTTGCAAGATCCACGGTTGCAGAGGTCACATGAACGTGTGCATCGATCAGGCCGGGAATAATGTATTTCCCCTCAGCGTCGATGATAACATCCCCCTGCCCGGCCGTGACGGGATTCTCTGTCAGGGTGGTAATTTTGCCGGATTCTACAACAATGTTCTTTTTCTCGTACCGGGAGGTGTGGACATTCAGGACCTGGCCGTTTCTGATGATTGTTTTCATGGTACCATCCATTGTTTCAAGTTCCTCTGCGGATCGAAGCTGCTGCCTGGAGGATCAGCTGCACAGCAGCTCATGCGGCGCACACCTTTCCTTGATCCGGGTTCTACAAAAAGCCTTTGAAAAAAGAATTGCGGCCCGGGGTTACCGGGTGAGACAGCGAGAGAAAAAATTAAAACAGGATATTTACGCCATTGATAGATGCCGGTGCAGTCCGCCGGACTGAAACCGAAGCACCGATATCCGGTTTGACTTCAAGGGAGAAGGCATCATTTTTGTTGATGCCGCGGGTGGGATAGGCGCAGATGTCGAACAACTCCCCGTTTTCGAGCAGGCTGTTTGAAGTACCCCTCGGGTTCTGGACACTGGTAATCGCCCATTTACCCGGTGTGACGCCCGTGCCCTGCCATCCGGCTATCGGCTCAAGGGTCTCAAGTTCGGTGGCATTGCTGTACACCAGGACCACTTTTTCAAAATCGATCGGCGTTCCGCCCGCTGCAAGCCCGATGGTGAAGTTCACCATCGCAATCGACTCTCCCTGAGTCCCGACACCGTAGACATTCCCGACAATCTGCATGTTGGACCCTGCCGACTGGACTCCGGTGTGGACCACTTCCTGGCTCTTCTGGGTTGTGTAAAAACCGGCGCCGAGGACAACGTACGAGAAGACCGCGGCAACAACAACAAACGCAATGAGGACAATTGCAGCCTCAAGACCGGTAAACGCATTATCTCTGGTACAACGGGTTCGCATACACGGACCTCCCTGAAGAATTTACAAAAATTACTCTCTATTATTTTTATAGATTTGTATATAAATATAGGTGGAACCCGGCAGCCATTTGTTAAAAGGCTGCTGGATTCCGATCCATTGCCAGAAGTCCTAATGATACATGAGCGCCTACCTATTCCCCATGATTCTTGTTGACTGGCAGCTCCTCGACCGGATCGGAAGGGGCCACATCAAAATCGATCCCTATGATCCAAAACTGATCCAGCCCAACTCGCTGGACATCCGGCTCGGGAACCACTTTGTCTGGTACAAGCCGGGAAAAGAGGTCATCGATCCCTTTGCAAAAGATTCCGTGAATACGGATGTAGAGGAGATCCATGCCGACTCGTTTGTCTTGAACCCGGGACAGTTTGTCCTTGCCGAGACCCTGGAATGCATCGGCCTTCCCGACAATATCGTTGCAACCATTGAAGGGAAATCCAGTATTGCCCGGCTCGGCGTTACCCTCCACCAGACCGGGGGCTGGATCGATGCCGGGTTCCGGGGCACGATCACCCTGGAGATGGCGAACGTGAACACGCGCCCGGTGAAAGTCTATGCCGGTATGCCCATAGGCCAGCTCGTCTTCTACACGACCGAGCGGGCAGAGATGCCCTACGACAAGAAATGCGATGCGAAGTACCTCGACCAGCGGCAGGCAACGCTCTCGCGGTACCATGCCAACAAAAAGAATCTCTAGGCCGGTTGTACAGGACAACGGATCAGCACCGGTTACCCACAATAATATACCGGTAAATCCCATTTATGATCAATGATCAGATCCATCCGGAGATGAATTAATGCGACTTCTTTTAATCCATTCTGATTATATCGAATACGAAGCCAAAAAGAAGACAAAGATGGCTGAAGAGGGCGCTGTCCTTGCGGACAGGGAAGAAGAAGCCCTTACGGTTTTCTGTGCCGTGGAATCGATCGACGAGGAAGATCTTGACGGAGTAATCCTCCAGGCAATCGCCGAGATCAGGAAGACGAATGAACAGGTCAAGGCAGAATCAATCCTTATTTACCCGTATGCCCACCTGTCCAGTGATCTCGCGTCCCCCGAGACCGCGGTATCTGTGCTCAATGCGCTTAAGACCGGTCTCGAGGCAGAAGGCTTTGCCGTCAAGCGGGCACCGTTTGGCTGGTATAAGTCGTTCAAGCTCTCCTGCAAGGGCCACCCGCTCTCCGAGCTCTCCAGGACCATTATTCCCGGTGAGACAACCATCAAGCCGGCGAAGAAGGAAGTCACTCACACCTGGTTCGTGCTCACTCCCGACGGGAAGAAGCACGATTACAAGGAGTTCCTCGATGACACGCCATTTGGCTGCCTTGTCAAGAAAGAGCTCGGCGTTGCGGTCCCGGTCGGGGGAGACCCTGCCCACGTTGACCTGATGCGCGGAAAAGAGCTCGTGGACTACGAGCCGGCCAGCGATGTCGGCTGCCTCCGCTGGATGCCCAAAGGCAAGATCGTCCGCGACCTGCTTGCCGATTACGTGCTCCACCTTGTGCTGGAGTACGGCGGCACCCCGGTCGAGACCCCGGTCATGTACGACCTTGGCGACAAGGCGATCTTCGAGCATGCCGACAAGTTCGGCGAGCGCCAGTACCGCTTCAAGTCCAACAACCGGAACATGATGCTCCGGTTCGCGGCCTGCTTTGGCATGTTCTCGATCATGCGGGACATGCACATCTCGCCCAACCACCTGCCGATGAAGATGTACGAGCTCTCGACCTACTCGTTCCGCCACGAGCAGAAGGGAGAGGTCATCGGCTTGAAGCGCCTCCGGTGCTTCACGATGCCCGACATGCACTCGCTCTGCCTCGACATGCCGCAGGCGCTCACGTGCTTCGAGGAGCAGCTCGCAATGGGCTGGCAGACCGGCAAGGACTTCGAGACAAAACTCGTTGCCGCGTTCCGGTGCACGGAAGCCTTCTATGCCGAGCACGAGGCCTGGGTCAAGAAGATCGTCAAGGAATCCAACTGCCCGATGCTCATCGAGGTCCTCTCCGACCGCGTCCACTACTGGGTTGCAAAGATCGACCTTGCAGCAATCGACGGCCAGCTCCGCCCGATCGAGAACCCGACCGTCCAGATCGATGTCGAGTCCTCGACCCGGTTCAACATCAAGTATCACAAGGAAGACGGCACTCCCGTTTACCCCCCGATCCTCCACTGCTCCCCCACGGGCAGTGTCGAGCGTGTGATGTGTGCAATCCTCGAAAATATCTCAACGCAGGAAGTCCCGGCACTCCCGACCTGGCTCTCACCCGTTCAGGTCCGGGTAGTCCCGGTTGCCGAGCGCCACGGGACATTTGCCGCAGAGGTCTGCAATGCTATCAACGCTGCACAGGTACGGTGCGATGTCGATGACCGCGAGGAGAGCGTAGGCAAGAAGGTCCGGGAAGCCGGCATGGACTGGGTTCCCTACGTGATCGTAGTAGGCGACGAGGAAATAGCCTCGAAGAACCTGACGGTCACGATCCGGAAGAAGTCGCAGCCGAACAAGCCCCACAAGGAGCAGATGACCACCGACGCCGTGATCGCAGCGGTGAAGAAGGATACGGAAGGAAAACCGTTCCGCCCCCTCTATACCCCCCGGAATCTTTCAATGAAAGCCCGGTATATCTGATCTCTTCTATTTTTTTCGTTGTTTAGCGATACTGCGTTACCGGATATCCGGAAAGAGCCGTGCACAACGGGTATACGAAAAATATCCGGAAAATAAAAACGGGTTCCGGGATACAATGACGGAACGGTACGTTGTGCTCTTAAATAAAAGCCGGATACGTTTACTTCAGGTAGCGTTCGATACCCGCCTTGAGCTCTGCAAACGAGACGGGCTTGTTGAGCACCCCAAGATGGGGATCATTGATCCGGGCAATATGCTCTTCTACCGCAGGGGCAGCAGAGAAGATGATGACCGGGAGGTCTTTTATCCCGTACTCGGTCCGGAGTTTTTCCAGAAATTCCCAGCCATTGATGGGCATCATCATGATATCGAGCAGGACGAGCGAGGGTGGATCCTTCCGGATTGCTTCAAGTGCTTCAAGACCGTTCCCAATCAGTACCGGCTCGTACCCGAGTTTGCGGATCAGCAGGTCCATCAGGTCAAGGATCGGCTGGTCGTCCTCTACGACAAGGATCTTATGCGTCATGGTCGATCTCCTCCATGGGGCGCTGCTTGGGGATATGGATCGTAAACGTGCTTCCGAGATTCACGATGGAATCCACGCTGATGAAACCCCCGTGCATCTGGACATATTTCTTGGCAATCGAGAGCGAGAGCCCGATCCGGTCATACTTCCGGCTCATGTTCGAGGAGTCGGCCAGCTGGAACGGCTCGAAGATCTCGTCCAGCTGGGTGTTGGTGATACCGATCCCGTTGTCCTGGATGGACAACCGGTGCATGGTATCGGTAGGGGTGGTCGAGTAGATCACCCGGATCTTCCTGGGCGGCTTTGAGTAGTTGACCGCATTCGAGATCATGGACTCGATCACAATCGAGATCTTGTTCTCATCCGCTTCAAAGGTCAGGTCGGAGGGAAGGTCAAGCGTGATCTCGGCCTTGGTCACGTATCCGCCGGCATCGAGGATTGTCCGGAGCATGGAGTTGACGGAGAAGATGGAATATTTTAAGGGGATCTTGCCGGAATCGAGAACTGATAGTTCCAGCATCTGGTTGATGATCTGCCGCTCGCGATCAACGCTCTTTGCGCACCGGTTCAGGATAACTTTGGTCTCGTCGGTAACCCCGTACGTCTGGGGGTCTTCCGTGAGCAGGTTGAGGTAGCCCATGATCGGCTGGAGCGGAGTGCGGAGCTCGTGGGCAATGGTGCTGATGATCCCCCGCCTCCGGTCATTATCCTTCTGGATCGTGAGTTTGAGCCGTTCCCGCTCGGTGATATCCATGACATTGATGAGGACTGCCGGACAGCCCTTCTGGGTGATCCAGGTGAAGAAGAAGGCCGCAAGCCGGAGCTCGCCGGATTTCGAGAGGAGCCGGAACTCGGTCATGACGGGCAGGGGGATCCGTGCATCCGCGGTCTCGGAAAAGAACGGGAATTCGTTCCGGTCCTCATGGTGGATGAGCGGGAAGAGGTCTTTTCCCAAGAGCTCTTCTGCGTCATAGCCCGAAAATGCCAGAAACGAGGGGTTCACGTAGACGATCGTGTTGTTCCGGAGAACAACAATCGATGTCGGGGCGTTCTCGGTGACCTGCTTGTACTGCAGGTAATTCTCTTTTGCCTCCTCTTCAGCGCGTTTCCGTTCATCGATGTTGATGACCGAGCAGCTGACCAGGTTTCCGGTTATCCGGCTCCAGGCAAGGTTGACCCAGAGGATTCCTTTTGTGCGGGAGAGGAACTGGGTCTCAAAATTCGTGACATCTTCGCTTGAACCCAGAAATTCAAAGAACCGCCGCTGCTCATCTTTCGAGGCGAAGAGCTGGGGAAATGTCATCGTGTAGAGTTCTTCCTGCGTATAGCCCATCAGGTCCAGGAGGAACGCGTTTACCATACGTATCTCAAACCGGTTCTGGTCGAAGAGGACGATCCCAAGGAGCGAGGTCTCGAAGATGCTGCGGTAACGGGCTTCGCTTGCATTGACTTTCTCGATAAAGTAGGAGACAACCGCGGCGATACAGATAAAGAGGATTGCCTGGCCGGTAGTCAGCAGCAGACCTGCCGCATTGGGAAAGACGTACAAGTACGCAAGCACTTCGTACGCGATAGCGCAGAACCCGGCAAGGTAGAGGCCCCGCCGTGGAAAAAAGTACGTGGCGTAGAGGATGGGGAAATAAAAGAGCTGCGAGTAGAACGTCTCGATGTGGAGCGAGAGGGAGATGGCGGTGATGAGAATACAGCACAGGGTGAGGGATACGATAACGGAGATACGGACGATATCGGTGTGCGATAACGGTTTTCCTGCAACCCTGATGTTCCGGTTCATGGATATTCTCGTTGTTCACGGTCAAAGTTAATAAAACCCGTCTCTTTGCAGGTGAAAATCCGTAAATCTGTAATCATTTGTACGACTGGCAGGAGTGCCCCCGGGGATACCGCGAACTGAACAGCACAGGACGACCCGGAAAAACCGGTGTATTCCGGCATCAAAAAAAGGATCGGGGCTTTGTTCAGACACAGAGCGGGGAGAGTTTTTCTTTCAGGCGCTCGACTTGCAAAACCGCGGTTCCGATGTAGGCATCGGGGGCAAGCAGGGCGTCGATCTCGGCCTTTGAACAGTACCGGACAATCTCCGGGTCTGCCCCCAGGATCTCGGCAAGGGGTTTTCCTTCTGCAAGCGCTTTCATGCTGGCCGTCCGGATCCGCTCGTGGGAGTCCTGCCGGCTCATGCCCTTCCTGGTGAGCTCGATCATCACCGATTCCGCCATGTTGATCCCGTGGAGGAACGCGAGGTTTCTCCGGATTGCGGGCTTGTTGATGACGAGCCCCTCGAGGACAACGGTCATCAGCCGGAGGCAGTGATCGGTGAGGATGGAGGATTCTGGGAAGATCACCCGCTCGCAGGAGGAGTTGGTGAGATCGCGCTCGTCCCAGAGCGTGTTGTTCTGGAGCGCAGGCTCGACCGCCGAGCGGATGATCCGGGCAAGACCGCAGACCTGCTCCGATTTGATGGGATTCCGCTTGTGTGGCATTGTGGAGGAACCCACCTGCTTTGCACCGAAGGCTTCCTCGACTTCCCCAATCTCGGTCCGCTGGAGCGAGCGGATCTCAACGCCAATCTTGTCGAGCGTTGTTGCAACACCAGCGCAGAACATGAAAAATTCCGCATACCGGTCGCGGGAGATCACCTGGTTTGAGACGTCCACCGAGCTCATGCCAAGGAATTCCATCATGGAGGCCTGGACTTCAAGGCCTTTGGGGCCGAGCGCTGCCTGTGTCCCGACTGCGCCGGTCATCTGGCCGACAACAACGCGGGGGCGCATCTGTTCGAGCCGCTCGATATGCCGGCTCACTTCGCTCGCCCAGATCGCAAAGCGGAGACCGTAGGTGGTCGGGACGCCGTGCTGACCGTGGGTCCTGCCAATGCAGACGAGCGTCTTGTTCTCGTCTGCCCGTTTGAGAAGCACGCCAAGAAGACGGCGGAGTTTTTCGTCCATCAGGTTGAGCGCCTGGCCGAGCTGGAGGCCGGTTGCGGTGTCGAGAATATCGTTGCTCGTTGCACCGTAGTGCACCCAGCGCCCGGACTCTCCTGAAACCTCGGTTATCGATTTGACGATGGCCATCATGTCGTGGCTGATCTCCAGCTCGATCTCCTTTGCCCGCTCAAGCGAGGCTTCGTGTGCCTTCTCGCTGATCTCGACTGCTGCTGCGGCCGGGATCATGCCGTGGCGGGCTTCGGCCTTTGCCAGCGCAACCTCGGCTTTCACAATACAGGAAAACCGGTACTTCTCACTCCAGACAGCACGCATCTCCTGTGTGCCGTAACGCTCCTCGATGGGGTGGACTGCCATGGGTAGAAATGGGTTTTGCCGGAATATAAGGGGTGAGGGGGATCATCCCTTGCCGGGCAATGGGAATATCCTGACTATTCCCTGCACAAAACCATTGAAAGAATGAGGTGATCAAAAAAAGATATAGGGATCGTTTACCCGAAGTGCTGAAAAAGGGAAGATGCCCTGTCTATCGAACTCCATGAGTTTATCTTTGCGCCCGTTATTAAAATCATTAGAAATATAAATTTGCGATGTAAATAAATACCCTGATGAACCAAGGAATCTCCCCTTTTTTTTTACTCCACACAGCGATCATATGTCTGCTGGTTATCCAGCCTGTGAGCGCAATGGATTGGAGCATGGCAGGAAAAGATTCCGGGCATACCTCATTCTCTCCGGATATCATCCCGCCACCCCTGAAACTATCCTGGATTACCGAACGGGGTTTTATGGATACCTATCCTCCCCCCGGGGTAATTGTATCCGATAATATAGTCTACACCCGGGATGTTCTGCTGAACGGGAGTGAATTTGAGACCGGGACCGGTGCACGCGCTACTGTTAACGGGTCCTTGATCTGGCGCTTTTCCGGAGCTTCGCCTGCCGTTGCATACCATGATTATCTCTATGCATGGAACAACGAATCGGTTATCAGCCTGAAAAACGGGATGGAAGTCTGGAGGCAGCCGGTCACCGGTCCGAATTCCCCGATCCTGTACAAAGACCTGCTTATCGCCGGAAATGTCACGGCATTTCATCACCATAATGGAAGTGTAATTTGGACATATCATCCGCAATTATTGGTGCAGGAGACCCGGCATACCCGGATCGATTCGTATCTCCCCCTTACCGCGGGAAATGAGACGGTCATTCTGGCGATAAATTCAATGGAATCAGAACTGGCAGATGCCGGATCAGGATCTGGTGCCAGCACTGCCGGCGATTCCCGGACCGCGTTTGCCTACAAATCCTCTCCGGATGAACAATCCTGTACCCTGATAGCGCTTGATGCTGCCTCGGGAAAAGAGCGATGGATACAAAAAATCCCGATCCTTTCCGGGAGTGCCCCGGTCATATCCGGCGATCGGGTATTTATCGGGGGCAATGCGACCGTCCGCTCATTCTGGCTGAATGACGGGAGTGAGATCTGGAGGGCAGCTCTTCCCGGCTACTCACGAACCTTGTCGGCAGATCCGGAATTTCTTATCGTTGACGACCGTTTTGGCCATAACGTCACGGCGCTTCGTCTTGAGGACGGGAAAACTGAATGGATCTACGAGAGTGAGGGGAGATCCAGATCGATGTCAATCGCGGGGCCGGTCCTGTATATTGTCGGGACGATGCCATCCGCCGGTCTGGTGGCACTTGACATAAAAACCGGAACCCCGATCTGGGAAAAAGAGATGCCGGCAGACTGGACCAGTATTTCATCCCAGCCGGTAATCAGCGGGGATACCCTCTATATCACGACCATGACCGGAAAGACATATGCGTTTTCACCTGCCCCCCAGGATCAGAACCCCCGTCCAAATCCCCTGCCATCCTCGGAAATTGTACTCTCGATCACAGCGTTAATCTGCATTTATGCCGTCACCCGCCGGGAATCATAAGTAAACTCATTTTTTAGTAAAAAATTTTCTTCACCGGATACACTTGTTCGAGACACGGGCCCTGAAGAGGAGTTAAAAAAATGATGTATGAGAAGATTATGTATACTGAACTTCATTCGTCCACTTGGATTCATGATACGACGAGTTGAAACAGCCCGGGGTGCATCGGGGGATTTCAGCATCCGTCATTATTTCCATACGAGGCTGTGATTTCATGGGAACTCCAATTCGTCCCCGGGTTTCTTACACGGTTACAGATGGGGGTGGGGACCCATTACCCGTCCAACAATATCTCCACCCGGTTTGTAAGTTACGGTCCTGCAAAAGAATTTTTCCGGTTTTCCCGATGATTCTCAGTAAGAGATCAGTTCGAGGCCGTCAATTGCTGAAAAATGCCGGTCCCTGGTTACCAGCGGTTCATCGTGGCGGAGCGCAATTGCCGCAATAAGTTCATCAAAGGTTGAGATATGCCGCCCGCTTCCGGAGAGCGTGGAGGCAACTTCGGCATAAATGACCGCAGATTCCGCATCGAACGGGACAACCGGGAAAAACCTGAGAAATTTTTCCGAAACATCATACACGTTCTTTTTCCCGCTTTTCTTTGCCCCATAAAGGAATTCTGCGCTGCTGACCGAGGTGGTTTTTAAGGATTTGTGGGTTTTTATAATCCCCTCGGCATCCGGATCCCCTTTCATGAGATCGATGAGAAAACAGGTATCCACAAGAGTCAAAGCGATACCTTCCGTGGCCTGACACGATCGAGCTTTGATTTCGCAGTTGTCACGGATTCTGCAATCTCACTGCGGACCGCAGGATCGATTGTCTGTAAAAAAGCGCAGACACTTTTTTCCTCGCCACCGGTGACGCGGAGTATCACATCGGAATAACTCTCCCCTGCACGTTTCTGTGCCTTGAGAGCGTGATATGCGGATTCCCGGATGTTGATGGTCTTGGTCACCATGAAAGATTCATTGTGTATACACAGTTATACTTTTTTCGGCACCCCGGTTTATTTCCCGGAACTTCCCCGTGGGGGCGGGCTGCCATGGGGATAAACGGACATTCCGCAGATACTGCGGCTGACCCGTTCCGGTCTTTTTCAAGAGTGGGGGGTCGGCGGTCCCGGCCCGAACCTTCATCAGCTCCCATCCCCATTTCCATGCATGGTACGCCCGTCATTGGTTCCGGATATCCTCCTGGCCGTTGGCTCTGTCGTTGTCTCAGTGCTCTGCACCCTTCTGGTTCAGCCATTTGCAGGACGGTATGGCATGGCCATCACCTTCCTTTCTGCCCTCTTCCTCCTCCTCTATCTTGCAGCCTCCCGCCGGGGCTGGAGGGCGCCGTTTTCCCTTCCGGTGGCCAGGTCGCAGGTCCTCTCCGAGGTCTTTTTAGGGTTGTTCCTCCTGGTTGTGGCGCTCGCGATATCCTGGTACCTGGGTCTTGCCCTGTCCCGGGCGTTCACGGACGAGGACGGGATCCTCCTCGGCCTTGTGATCTTCGGGGCGCTGATGCTCGGTATCTCTTCGTACCGCGACTGGCAGTAGACCGTCTCTGCGGCTGGCACCTTCGCCCCGCATCCCCACACCCATAAAACCCACGAGCGCCAACAAGGTACCCAATGGACAGCATCGACACCTTCTTTCCCTACTCCGGTTACCGCCCGGGCCAGCGCCACATGCTCGAAGTCGCAGCCCAGGTTGCAAGGGATGGCGGGATAGCGATGATCGATGCCCCGACCGGCTCCGGGAAGTCGAGCGTTGTTGCCTCGCTCCTCGCTGAGCGGAGAAAGCGGAAGATCGTAATAGCGGTCCGGACCGTCAGCCAGCTCACAACGTTCATCCGCGAACTCGATCTTGTCAAGAAAAAACAGCCGCAGATAAAAACCGTGTACCTTGTCGGGAAAGGGAGCATGTGCCCGCTTGGCGGCGAAGGGGACATTTACCGGAGGTGCGAAGGCGTCAAGGCGTACTCGAACTCGCTCATGCGGGACCGGGCGGACAAGGGAGCCCTTACACCGGGAAAAGACCCGTTCATCATCCAGCAGATCCGGCTCATGGACAAGGAACACCCGATCCTCTGCCCCTACTATATTCACAGCAAGATGTTCGTGCCGGCCGAGACTGTCGGCGTCAAGATGGTGCCCTCGACCGCCCTCCGCACAAAAGCCGACCGGGTGATAGCAAATCCTGTCCCGCCCCGCGAGCTTGCGGAGTTCTGTGCCGACATCTGCCCCTACGAGCTGATGATGCAGGCAGCCCGGAACACGGACGTCGTGATCCTCAACTACCACCACCTCTTCAACCGGGACATCCGCGAGCAGCTCTACGCAAATCTCGGGGTGGAGCCGCAGGACGTCCTCCTCCTCATCGACGAAGCCCACAACTGCGGCGACGTCATCACCGGCATCGAGAGCGTCACTCTGGAAGAGCGGGACCTTGAACAGGCCTCCCGCGAACTCTCCGGCATGAGGAAGCGCCACAAAGGGGCAGAGGCAGTCCAGCACGTGCTGCCCCGGCTCACGGAGTTCATCCGGGGCCTTACCAACTCCATGGAAAGTGAGGACTGGTTCGATCCCGCTATCTTCGGGCGGATGATCCTGCGGGAGTCCCTCTACAAACAGATGGACGAGATCGTTGACGATCTCATGGGGCTCTCGGAAACGATCCGGGAGAAGAACCTCAAATCCGGCGAGTACCGCGAAACCGCCATAGAACGGCTGACCGTCTTCATGGTCCGGCTGGCCAACTCCTCAACCGACCCGGCCTTCCTGACCGTGTACCGGAAAGACGAGAGCGGCATCACGCTCGAAGTAAGGAACATCGATCCCGCCGCAGCCCTCTCGGACGTCTGCGGCTCGCATGCCTGCTGCATCCTCATCTCGGGAACCCTCTCGCCGGTCGAGAGTTTCCGGCGCTACTATTTCGGCAATGCACCGGTCACCGCCCTCTCCCTCCCCAACGCATTTCCCAAAGAGAACCGGCTCGTGACGTGCGCGAGCGATATCACAACCGCGTACTCGATGCGGCAGAACAAGGAGAACACGACCCGGATCACGGACTATATCCGGGCCTTCTCCGCGCTCAAAGGGAACCGGGCAGTCTATTTTCCCAGTTACCAGATCCTGGAATCGTACGCAAACCTCGCCGTCCCGCATATCCGCAACCGGAAGATCTTCATAGAATCGCGGGATGCCGCGGAGGCCGGAGCTGCGCTCTCCCATTTCCTCTCGCTGCCGGACCGGGGCGAATCGGGCGTCATGTTTGCGGTCTGCGGGGGGAAATGGAGTGAAGGTCTCGACTACCGGGGCGAGATGCTGAACGGGGCAATGGTTGTCGGCCTCCCGCTCGCCCCGTTCAACCGGGTGCGCAGGATGATGATCGACTATTTCCGACACAAGTTCGGCGAAGAGGGCGAGTTCATCTGCTACACGCTGCCGGCCATCAACCGCTCGCTCCAGGCCCTCGGGAGGGTTCTTCGGACCCCCGAAGATCGCGGCGTCCTTGTCCTTGCCGAGAAACGGTTCCTGGAAAAGCGGGTGAGAGGTGCCCTGCCCGGCTGGATGCAGGAAGAGATGATCGAGTGCGATATTGCGAAATACCGGGACGTGATCGGTTCATGGAAATGAGGAGCGGGTCCTGCCGGCTCGGGCTCTGGCATGTCCACGTCCACTGGTGCGGGAGTACGATCCACCAGGTCCGGTTCTCCCGCGAAGGCATACAGGGCACGGTTCCGGAACCGGTCCGGCAGTACTGCGCCGGCCTTCCAGTGGACCTGACCCGGCTTGACGCAGTTCCGCTCCACTATGAAGGAACCTACAACCGGATTTACGCAAACGTCCGCAACGTTCCGTACGGCCGGACCGCAAGTTACGGTGAGATTGCCGCACTTGCCGGCACCGGAGCCCGCGTTGTCGGGCAGGCCATGGCCCGCAACCCTACGCCGCTCGTCATCCCCTGCCACCGGATCGTTGCAGCCCGGGGAATAGGCGGTTTCTCCCCCGCAATCGAGATCAAGGAAGCGCTCCTGGCCCTGGAACAAAAAGGTCTTCATAAAATACTTTGCAAAAAAAGATCTATATAATCGGAGAGCGGGTGTTGACACGGTCAGGGTACGGTCGGATGCAGATCCTGCCCGTGTCCGGATACGACCAGGTGAGCGGGTGAGATCGGCAGTTATTCTCGTGGGCGGAGAGGCAAGACGCGCAAACGGGCAGGAGAAGTACTTCTTCGTGTACGAGGGCAGGACCTTCATCGAGCGCCTGATCGATTCACTCAGCCCGGTCGTGGACGAGATCATCCTTGTTGCCCGCGATCCGGAACAGTGCAAGCGGTTCCATACCCTCAACGGCACGCGTGCCGTCCGCTGCATCAACGACCTCCGGACCGGTATCGGGCCGATTGGCGGGCTCCATGCCGGCGCTATGGCGGCAACCGGTGATTATCTCTTCGTATCTGCCTGCGACATGCCCTGTGTCGAAAGCAGCGTTGTCCGGTACCTCTTTGACTCCATAGGGTCCTATGATGCGTCAATACCCAGCTGGAACTATGACATGATCGAACCGCTCCACGCAGTGTACCGCCGATCGGTACTCCTTGAGTACCTAAAAAACCATGAATCCTATTCCCTGCGCCCGATGATCCGCAGCATCAACACCCGCTATGTTCCCGTGGACGAACTCCGTCAGTTCGATCCAAACCTTCGCACGTTCACCAACATCAACAAGCTCGAAGATCTCGAAACTATCAATGCCCGCCCGGCAAACGGGCAGAATGTCCCGGAATAACCCGGAACCGGCTCTTTTATAAAAAACAGGATTCTGTATAAATTATATGTAATAGGATCACGGACTACTATTGTACTGATCCATTCGCAGAAGAGCGGTACCGGGTTTCTCCTTTCGGCAGGAGAACGGGTGATGATACCTTGAAAAACGAGAATGAAGACTCACTGCAGCTGTTCATCATCGCTGCGGCGTCCATTGGTGCAGTTATCACCACGGTCTTCTCGCTCACCCGCGGGATCTTCGAGATCTTCCCGTTTTTGTATATCCTCCCCATCATCCTTGTTGTCTATTTTTACCCGAACCGTGGCGTGATCTTCTCCCTGGTCATCAGCCTGACCTACATCAGTCTCGTATACCTGTTTAATTTCACGGACCCTGCGATCATCGCCATTTCAACTGCCTGGTTTGCCATCTTTATGACCATTGGCGTGGTTGCCTCGTCCTATGCAACCAAACTCCAGGCCGAGAAGGCCCGGATTCACCAGATCCTCAATAACTCGCAGGACGGTATCTTCTGTTTTGATATCAGGTCCGAGCAGGTGCTCGAGGTTAATGCCAAATGTGCCCAGTGGCTCCGGTACGAGCGCACGGAACTGCTCGGAACAAGCCTTGCCCTTATCTGGTCCGATGCGGGCGAGCGTGAAGGGTTCATTGACCGGCTGAAAAAAGATCCCCGGAACACCGAGACGGAAGGACTCTTCCGGGCAAAAGACGGGACCGTTATCCGGCTCATCATCTCGGCGGTCCTGGTGTTACCGAACCGGGCGCTCTGTTCTGCCATAGATATTACCGGCGGCAAGATTGTTGACGAAGAGATCAGAAAGACGCTCGATGACCTGGAAGAACAGGTCAGGGCCCGCACGGCGCATCTGGAAGAGATCAACGAGAAACTGCGGGCAGAGATCCTTGAGCGCCGGAGAGCCGAACAGAAAATGTTATCCGGGCTCATGAACCCTGACGACGAGGAGGTGGAACGCAGATGAACGTTACTCCTTCCGTAAAACGCCAGGCGTTCTGGACCGTCATCATCCTTGCAACAACGTTCTTTGCGATCTATTCAACCGTATTCTCCTTAACCCACAACATCTACGAAGTATACCCGTTCCTGTATTTTTTGCCCATCATCCTCTTTGTGTACCAGTATCCCCGCTGGGGCGTGCTCTTCTCCCTTCTCATGAGCACGGTCTACCTGCTGCTCGTCTACTTCTTCAGCAACTTCAACCCGGCCGTTATCGCGGTCTCGACTGCGTGGTTCGTGATCTTTGTCACTATCGGGGTAGTCACGTCATCCTTTGCTGAAGGTCTCCGGGCAGAAGAGAGGAAATACCGGGGCATCTTCGAGAACTCGCAGGCGGGGATCTTCACCTTCGATCTCACAACAGGGCGCATCCGCGAACTCAACAGCAAGTGCGCCCGTATGCTGAAATACGGGAAAGACGATCTCATTGACATGGACCTGGCGGTAATTTTTCCAAACGCTTATGACCGGGAGACATTCATCAACGAGATCCGGTCCCGGGCAAAGACCGGGGATACCGAGCTCCGGTTCCAGACACGGGACGCAATCGTCCGCCATTTCCTCGTCTCCGCATCCCTCTCGCCGAATAATCTGGTTATCTGTTCGGCCATTGACATCACCGACCGGAAACTTGCCGAGCGGGTGATCCAGAAAGCAAAGGACGATCTCGAGCAGCGGGTCCGGGAGCGGACGGACGAACTGCTCCGGGCAAACGATGTCCTCAAGGTGGAGATACAGGAACGCAAGCGGTTCGAGGCCGCCATCCAGCTCTCCAACCGGAAACTCAACACCCTCTCATCGATCACCCGCCACGATATCCTCAACCAGATAACCGCCATTGTCATGTACCTCTCGCTTGCAGAGGAGACCACAACCGATCCCCAGGTGCTCGATCATCTCCAGAAGATAGGCCAGCTCACCGAACTTATCCAGGCACAGATCCGGTTCACCAAGGATTACCAGAGTATCGGGGCAAATGCCCCCTTATGGCAGCACGTGGGCTCGACCGTCAACAGTGCGATCGTCAATCTTGACCTGGGCCCGGTCACGGTGAAGAACGATCTCGGCAGGCTGGAGATCTACGCAGATTACCTGCTTGAGAAAGTCTTCTTCAACCTGGTGGACAACTCCCTCCGGCACGGGGAGAAGGTTACCTCCTGCCGGTTCTCCTTCCATGAAGAAACGGACGGGATTACGATCGTGTACGAAGATGATGGTATTGGTGTACCTGCAAATGCCAAGGACAAGATCTTCAAGCGGGAATATTACCGGAATACCGGGTACGGGATGTTCCTCGCCCATGAGATCTTAAGCATCACGGGTCTTTCGATAAAAGAGACCGGCGAGCCGCAGAAGGGTGTCCGGTTCGAGATCCATATCCCCGCAGGGGAGTTCCGTTTTGCTGCTGACAACTTTGTACCGGATACCGGCAGTTTTTAAAAAAAAAGGTTTTATAAACTTCTCTTTTTTGTTTCTTCCAAAAAAAACATACGGGAGTTACAGGTTCTTTTTCCTGCCGCTTGCGTCTCGCATGTAGTGCCCGAACTCGCTCTTCTGGAGCAGGTCGCCTGAGAAGACCGGGCCATCCCGGCAGACGCGGAGACCGGACGGGTCCGTGCAGCACGAGCCGCAGACCCCGACACCGCATTTCATGTACCGGTGGAGCGAGAACTCGGTCTTGTGGGCAAGCCCTTTCTCGGTGACTTTGGCGAGCACGGCCCGCATCATGACCTCCGGCCCGCAGACCGCAAACCGGTCATAGGCCGCAAGGTTGAGGTCGTCCATGAGTGCCGTGACAAACCCGTGGTGCCCCAGCGATCCGTCGTCCGTTGCAATGATCACGTCCGTGCATTCGTCGAGCTGGTCCACAAACAGGAGTTCGCTCTCGCTCCGGGCCCCAAGGAGCATCGTCATCACGCAGTCGGCCCGGGCCAGCGGGAGCAGCGGGGCGGCTCCCACGCCGCCGGCAATGGCGAGCACCTTCTCTCCCTTTGAAAAGCCGTTCCCGAACGGGCCCCGGATCCCGAGTTTGTCCCCCGGGCCGAGATTGAAGAGTGCACCCGTTGCATCCCCCACGTTCTGGACCGTGATGCTGTTCTCGGAGGAGAGGGCCATCGGAATCTCGTCCACACCCGGCACCCAGACCATCACGAACTGCCCGGGTCTGAAGGTGAACGGGGTGTCGAACATAAACGTCCGGATCTGCGCCGTCTCTTTCTTCACCCGGATAATGGTCACGGGAACGGACAGGGCATCAGCCATGGGCACACCCCACAATCTCTCCGGCTTCGATCCCGTTCTTCGCATACAGGTCTTTTTTAATGGCATCAAACACGCTGACATCCCCGTAAACAGCGCTGCCGATCTCAACTGCCGCTGCGCCGGCCATCATCATCTCGATGACATTATCCGCAGATGCAACTCCCCCGCAGCCTATGATGGGGATCTTCACCGATTCATACAGTTCATACACGCACCGCACCGCAACCGGGAAGATGGCCGGCCCCGAGAGCCCGCCGTACCCGTGTCCCAGCATCGGCCTGCGCAGGCCGGTCGAGATCCGCATTGCTTTTACGGTGTTGATGGCAACGATCGCACTCGCCCCGCCGTTCTCGGCGGCTTTCCCGATGGCCGTGATGTCGGTTACATTCGGGGTCAG
Source organism: Methanoregula sp. (assembly GCF_041645475.1). Taxonomy (GTDB): domain Archaea; phylum Halobacteriota; class Methanomicrobia; order Methanomicrobiales; family Methanospirillaceae; genus Methanoregula. The sequence goes on from NZ_JBAZQA010000002.1 coordinate 82,633, forward strand.
CTTCACCCAGGTTGGGATTGCGGATTTGCTGACCGCCCGGGTGCAGGCTTCGACAAGAGCCGGGTCGCTCCCGATTGCCGCACCATACCCTTCCGCGTGCGGGCAGGAGAGGTTGAGCTCGAAACCCGAAGCCTTTCCGGAAAACCATCCGGCCACTTCAGCAAATTCTTCCGGGTTTCCGCCAAAGATGCTGACCACGACCGGCTTTTTTGCAAGCCCGGTCAGTTCTTCCACGAAATCCTTCGACGGGTTGGGAAGGCCCATCGCGTTCATGAGCCCGTCTTCCAGCACCACAAGGCAGGGGCCGGCATGCCCCTCCTTTGCCACCGGTCCTATCGACTTGGTGACCACGCCCCCGGCCCCGAGCAGCAGCATCCGCGAGAGCGATGCCCCCGTTGTTCCCAGGATCCCGGCTGCGAGGACGAGGTGGTTGTCAAGTGCAACGCCACCGGCAGTTACCGGACCCGGCTTGAGAGTAACCATTGATCAGAAAATGGTCGTTAATTTATTATAAAGAGCATCTTTCCGGGGATTCATGAAGCCCGGGAAAAACCGGAATTACGAACCCGCTCCTGATCACGGGAGTCACTTAATTATTCTCTGCATACCCATATTGGTACCAGATGGCGCGCCTTGCAGTTGTGGGAGTGGGCAGGATTGGCGGCGGGGTTGCTTACCTGGCGGCATCGCTCGGTATTGTCGACGAACTGATCCTGTATGACAGTGCCCCGGACCTGCTCAAAGCCCAGGTGCTCGATATCGAACACACCGGCCTTGACATGGCCATCAGCACGGATAAAAACGAGGTGAAGGATGCGGACATCTGCATCCTTTCTGCGGGACTCCCGCGCAACCCTTCCGTAAAAACGCGGGCCGATCTCCTTGAAGCAAATCTCCCGGCAGTAAAGGACTGCACGGCGCTCCTGAAGGGGTTTGAAGGAATTCTCATAACGGTAACAAACCCCATGGACATCAACAATTTTTATCTCTGCAAAAAAACGGGCATGGCACGGGAGCGCTGCATCGGGTTTGGCGGCCAGCTCGACAGTGCCCGGTTCGGCCTCGCGCTCCGGAACCGGAACATCAGCGGCTTCCCGTTCGTTCTCGGGGAGCATGGCGAACACCAGGTCCCGGCCTTCTCCCGGCTGGACGAGCCGGTTGACGAGGAGAAACGGAACGAGATCCTCGCGGAGCTCCGGGGCGCCAGCATGGAAGTCATCAAGGGCAAGGGAGGCACGGTCTTCGGCCCGACCCTCCACCTCGCGCACCTTGTACGGATGGTCCTCTCAGACACGCGGGATCTCGCAATCTGTTCGGCAGTGCTTGAGGGCGAGTTCGGCATTACCGGCTGTTCGCTCGGTGTCCCGGCCCGGATCGGGCGGGACGGGATTCATGCGATAGAAGAATGGAATCTCGATCCCTGGGAACGCCGGAAGATGGACGAAGCCGGATCGTTCGCACGCGAACTCTCCACCCGGGCGGTTTCCTGATATGGGATCGCAGGCACAATTGACTTTAGAAAATTGTATGAACGCACCCAGTACTCCGGGGCAGTCACCCGACAGTATCTCCATCGCCATCAACCAGGTAGAATATAGTAAAGTATTACCGGACTGTCCGGTCATCCATGTCTTCGGACGCAATAACAAGGGGAAGGCCATCAGGATCGATGTTACCGGGTTCAAACCATATTTCTACATTCCTGCTGATGAGGCGGACTCGAAACAAATACCGTATAATGCAAAACTTGAGCCCGATACCATATACCGCTCAATTCAGAACGAGCCGCTCCGAAGGCTCTATACAAATCAACCTACAGATGTCCGTGAAGTGCGGAACCTGTTCCGGCATTTTGAAGCCGACATTCCGTTTGCCACACGGTTCATGATCGATTGTGGGCTCACCGGAGGGATGTCCGTATCGTCCGCAATTACGGAAAACAAGGATCTTAGCCCGGCGGTAGTGGATTATCCAGATAAGCCCCGTGTCACGGACAATGTGCGGACCGATGAGGGGTCGGCTCCAGATATTATCGTAGACTATAATGATCTCGTTCCCGCCGAAGTAGATGCACCTGCCCGATCTTGTATTATTGATATCGAATGTGAAGACGAACGAGGATTTCCGGATCCTCAGCGGGATGCGATCATCTGTATCACCGCGTTCGATTCATTCAAGAAAGATTATGTTACGTTCCTGCTGTTCAAAGGTGGAATTCCCCCCTCGATTATGGAACAGCAGGATATCGGCGGACTTGTGAACGGGTGTTTTCAGAAAGGCAGACACACAACCTGTGCCTACGAAACCGAAGTTGACATGCTCAAAGCATTTGTCGCGTACATTACCGAACGAGACCCGGACGTTCTCTCGGGTTGGAACTTCACTGAATTCGATATGCGTTACATCAATGACCGGATGGAGGCTCTCAAACTCCAGCCCTCTCAACTCGCCCGACTCACCGGATGGTCAGACCGCAGCGCACTCCGGGGTCGAGCGCTCTTCGATCTCCTCAGTGCATACAAAAAGATGCACTTGAGTCAGAAGGAGTCGTACCGGCTCGATGCGGTCGCCCTTGAGGAAGTTGGCGAGCAAAAAGTGCGTTACACCGGAACGATCTCTGATCTCTGGAGAAATCAACCGGCTCTGCTCGTGGAGTATAATTTCAAGGATGTTGAGCTCTGTGTCAAGATCAACAATAAGGATAACATTATAGAATTTTACCGGGAGATTGCTCGTTACGTAGGCTGCCCCTTGGACAAGACCCTTAACTCATCAAACATAGTTGACGTTTTTGTCCTTCGGAAAGCATTTGGCAAATATGTTCTGCCCTCAAAAGGGTTTGTTAATGCAGAAGAGTTTGAAGGAGCGACCGTCTTTGAGCCGAGCAGGGGCGTCCGGGAGAACGTCGTAGTACTTGATCTTAAGTCCCTGTACCCGATGGCGATGATGACGATCAATGCCTCAATGGAGACGAAGGATCCGAACGGCGAGCTCCATGCTCCGAACGGGATCCGGTTCCGAAAACAGCCGGATGGGTTGACTCGGAGTATCATTTCAGATCTGCTCAAGGAGAGGGATGAGAAAAAGGCCCTCCGCAACACGTTCGAATTTGGCTCACCTCAGTACGTTCTCTACGATATGCAGCAGAATGTGCTTAAGGTCATCATGAACACCTACTACGGTGTAAGCGGGTACCCTCGGTTCCGGTTATTCGATCGGGAGATTGGTTCTGCGGCGACTTCGGTTGGACGTGCGATTATTGAGCACACCCGACGCGTGATCGAGCAACAGGGTTACAAGGTCATTTATGGGGATACGGATTCCTGCATGGTCCAGTTGCTCCCAAAAGATCTCGACAAGGAGCAGACCATCGCACTTGCCAGACAAATCGAAAAACGCCTAAATGAAAGTTATGCAGAATTTGCAAAAAATGAACTGAATGCGGATGTTCATTTCTTCTCCATCAAATTCGAAAAGATCTATGCCAGGTTCTTTCAGGCAGGGAAAAAGAAAAGATACGCAGGCTCACTCGTCTGGAAAGAGGGAAAGGACGTTCATGAGACCGACATTGTGGGTTTTGAGATCCGACGTAGTGACACCCCTCAGATCACGAAAACTGTTCAGCAGCAGCTGATGGTGATGATCCTTGAAGGAAAGGGGAAAGAAGAGATCCGGAAATACCTGATAGATGAAGTGAAAAAATATAAAACAAATCAATATTCCCTGGATGTGATTGGTATACCCGGTGGAATTGGGAAGGATCTCAATGATTATGACATAGATGATGCCCATATTCGCGGTGCGAAATATTCAAATGAACACCTCGGAACTAAATTTGGTAAAGGTAGCAAGCCTAAACGCGTATATATAAAAAATATTGACAGTTCAGGAATTTCTGACACAAAATATCCTCATACTAATGTGATCTGTTTTGAATATAGTGATCAGGTTCCAAAAGAATTTCACGTTGATTTAGATTTGATGCTGGAAAAAACATTACAACAACCACTTTCCCGTATTATCGAAGCTCTTGGATGGGATTGGAATGAACTTTTAGATCCAAGTAAAAAGATTACAACGGGAACAACTTTCGATCAATGGGGATCATGAAGTGAGCGGAAATAATCCGGTGATTTTCTTTTTTTGAGGAACTTCCAATTATTGCATTAATTCTTAATAGTTCGATGGGGGCTGATGCCCCCATACCCCCCGGTTGCGATAGATTGCGCCGCCCCCGACGGGGCGCCCCCGCGGCGCTTCGATTTCCTGCCAACATCAAAAAAAGGGAATTACCATGGAGATGTTTTCGTTACGTTGTCGGTTGACTCCCCCGTAGATTGTTCGTATAATTGTGGGGGGTCAAGGGGACACTCCCCTTGGGCAGCCTCCCCCTCTGGGGGAGCGAGGGGGTCACTCTCACAGGTATATCACACATTGGTAAAACCTGAAATTAGTTGCGAGCTTGTGAAAAAATTTGCAGTTTCGTAAAAACCAAAATTTTCATTAGGAGCGAATTCACCCTACCCGAGCCTTGCATGCAGCTGCCGGATCTGTTCCCGGACCGCAATCGCCCGCTCGAAATCGAGCCGCTCGGCAGCATCATACATCTCTTTTTCCAGGCTGATCACCACATTGGGGATCTCGGTCTTCGGGATATGGCGGATGTCGGTTATCTCGACTTCCTTCTCCTTGACCGGCTTGATGATGGTCTGCGGGACGATGTTGTTCTCGGTGTTGAACGCCACCTGGAGGGTGCGCCGCCGTTTCGTCTCGGCTATCGCCCGCTTCATCGAATCGGTCATCACGTCGGCATAGAGGACAACTTTCGAGTTCACGTTCCGGGCTGCCCGGCCAATGATCTGGATCAAGCTCTTGGTATCCCGGAGGAAGCCTTCCTTGTCGGCATCCAGGATCCCGATGAAACCGACTTCGGGGATATCGAGCCCTTCCCGGAGCAGGTTGATCCCGACAAGGACATCGAACTTGCCGAGCCGGAGTTCGCGGATGATCTCGCTCCGTTCGAGCGTCTTGATATCCGAGTGGAGGTAGCGGGTCTTGATCTTCCGGTCGGCAAGGAACTCGGAGAGCTCCTCGGCAAGTTTCTTGGTCAGTGTGGTGATGAGGACACGGTCGCCCCGGGCAATCGTCTTTTGTACTTCCCGGATAACATCGTCCGTCTGGCCTTCGATGGGCCGCACTTCAACTTCGGGGTCGATAAGACCGGTTGGGCGGATGATCTGTTCAACGGCTTTTCTGGACTTTTTGAGCTCGTACTCTCCCGGGGTTGCCGAGACAAAGACCACCGAGCTCATGTACTGCTCGAACTCGTGGAACTTCAGGGGCCGGTTGTCGTACGCGCTCGGGAGCCGGAAGCCGTAGTCGATTAAGGATTTCTTGCGCGAGCGGTCGCCGTTGTACATGCCGTGGAGCTGGGGGATCATCTGGTGGCTCTCATCGATGATCAGCAGAAAATCGTCCGGGAAATAGTCGAGCAGGCAGTAGGGCTTCTCGCCCTCTTTCCTGCCATCGAAATGCCGGGAGTAGTTCTCGATGCCCTTGCAGGAGCCGGTCTCCCTCACCATCTCGATGTCGTACCGGGTCCGCTGTTCGAGCCGGTACGCTTCCATCATCCCGAGTGTTGGCAAAACTTCGGTGAGTTCCTGCTGGATCGAGTCTATGGCAGCGGCCCGGGCGCCCTCGGGCGTGACAAAGTGCCGGGCCGGATAGACATAGAAATATTTCAGCTGCTCTTTCCGGTTGCCGGTGTTTTTGTCCACTTCGCTGATACGCTCGATCTCGTTTCCGAACAGCTCGATCCGGATGATGTCGTTGAAGTAACCGGGTATGATATCGATGGTGTCGCCCTTGACCCGGAACCGCCCGGGCATCAGCTCGAGATCGTTTCGCTGGAAGAGGATGTCGAGGAGCCGGCTCATGATCTCGGTTCTTGAGATCTTCTGGCCTACTGCAAGCTCGAACCCCATGTTCCGGAAATTCTCCGGGTTGCCAAGACCGTAGATGCAGGAGACCGAGGCAACCACGATCACATCGCGGCGGGTCGAGAGCGAAGCGGTGGCCGAGAGACGGAGCATCTCGATCTTGGGGTTGATGGCCGAATCTTTCTCGATGTACTGGTCCTTTGCCGGGATGTAGGACTCGGGCTGGTAGTAGTCGTAGTAGGAGACGAAGTACTCGACGCGGTTGTTTGGGAAGAAGTCGCAGAACTCCGAATAGAGCTGGGCGGCAAGCGTCTTGTTGTGCGCAAGGACAAGGGTTGGCCGGTTTGCGGCCGCGATCACGTTTGCCATCGTGAACGTCTTGCCGGAGCCGGTGACGCCAAGCAGGGTCTGGTACTGCTCGTTTCTCTCAAGACCTTCGGTCAGCTCCTTAATGGCTTCCGGCTGGGAGCCGGCCGGCGCAAAGGTTGAGACGAGCTGGAAGTCTGTCACGGTGCTTAGGATCTCGGATTGTGATATTAAAAGGAATGGGGATGAGGCAGGAAAGTGAACTGATCCTGCCGTGCCATGAGATCCGTACCGTGAGGACTTTCAGAATTGCAGATGAAATAGTTTTTCAATAATAAATATAATTATCTTCAAGTGATTATTTTAATGAGTGCACAGCCGATACCTGCCAGGGGCGTGAGCCGGATGCATCTTTGCAAGGCTGCAGCCGGTTGTTGCTTCATCGTTCTTCTCATGGTGATCCCCCCGGTTGCTGCAACCCCGTACGCGAGAATCATCGGGGGCCAGGTCACCGGCCTGAACGAGACGAGCCACACCCTGACAATAGTAACCGACTGCGACAGGTTTCCCTGCGATGAGGATATGCAGGGATCCTATTCAGGAATCGTCCGGAACGATTCAGTATTTGGTTTGCTGCGGACGGGAGAACCGGTTGTGCTGATGTACAGGAGCTGGATGGGTCAGTATCCCTGCAAGAGCGGGGATTACGAGGGCCGGTGCATGGATCCCGGGCATGAACCCATTCCCGTTGGAAACTGGGAGGGAATCTCACGCGTTACCATGGATCCCGTTGCCGGCCGATGGCTGACAACGGATCTTTTTGGAGACCCCCATGAGAGCACGGTGCAGCTTGTCAATAATTATTCACTCGATTATGAACCCGGGCCGGACAGTACTGCATGTCCTCCTGATCAACCACTCTGGGAATGCAATGCCGGCTATCTCAATGTCACCCTCTCTCACAGGAACACTGCCGTTGCAGAGACCCGAATCCTGCGCAACACCACATTCATGTATGAAGATCCGGTTGACAGGACAACGGTCACCATACTGTTCCGGGGGGGCAGGGCAACACCGCGTCATGTCGTAAGTCCCGGGGGATGCCCCTGCACGGATATTGAAGTCCATGCCCGCCCGATACCGGTGATGCCCGTGCAGGCATCACCACCCCTGCCCCCCAATCCTCTACGCTCCGCAACGCAGGCAGCTTCGCTTCCCTTTGGGATATCGCTCATCGCGCCATTCCTTGCCGGGATTCTCGTGCTTGAAAGAATAAGAAAAATGTGATCTGTAAAAAAACCGTGAGAACGTGCCGGCCCCGGGGTTCAGATCTTCCCCCTGCTCCCCGTTCTTGTCATCGGACAGACATTGCAGCCCGCCATCTCGCCAAAGCAGAAGAGGAACCGTTCCCGGATCGTCTTTGGGAGCAGGTCTTCATGAATCGGGACAAACCCGAATGTCTTGTAAAACTGGATGAGGACAAGCGTCGAGTGGATAAAGATCTGCTCGTTTCCGCACGTATCGATGAGTGCCTGGACCGCGAGCCGGGCATACCCTTTGCCCCGGTGCTTCTCGCCTGAAAAGACGCAGTCCATCTCAAGCCCGTCCGGGTGCCGGGTACACCGGGCCGTTGCGGCAAGGCTGCCGTTTTCAAAAACTCCAAAGACCCGCTCGCCCGGCATGTCGTTCTTCTGGCCGCGGTACTCTTCCCATAATTTCTCCGCGAGCCGGAATTCTTCGTGTGCGAGCTCGCGGACTTCGATTTTTGATCCAGGTTCTGCCATATTGCTGATGAGGTTTTCATCTGCAATGTTATTTGAGGTTCGCGATGTGTGCAGGAACGGTGCCGGCAGAATTAATTCAAAAAATTTTTTAAAGTTCCGGAATGGTTTTGGGATCGTTGAGCTGGCAGCATTTCAAATTTTTTTCATAACAGATCGAACCCGTTGTTTTCTTCACTCAGGGAAAATCCCTGAACTACCCCGGTCCCCGCAAACGACCCGGCAGATCGCTCACGTCGATAAAACACTGATCAGGACATTTTCCGGTGTCGTGGAAAACCTGCCTCTCCCCATGATCACCGGATTGCCCGGATTGCCAAAATACGCTCTATACGGGCCCCGTTTTTCCTGATTTTTTGCCGAACGAAGATTCGACAGGAAATCATAGTGCAATTGTTTTTGAAAATGCTCAAATATCGCCCCAATTGCGTAAATAATAATAAATTGGCGGTTTTTGACCGTGCTCTTTATTGCGTTTCTGTTGGCCTGCCACCTACTTCAGTCCGTTTTTTTAAGAAACGCGATTCTAAACCCCCTGGCGTGCCCCGGATTATGAGGCGAAAACGGGGCGTTTTTAGCAGGTATTATAGCGAAATAGGCGGTTTTTAACGGATTTTTTTCACGTCGAAGCACGGATCGGTAGCAGAGAGGTCAGAAGGCTAAAAACCGGCCCGGTTCCTGAAGGGAAGTACGAAAAATATTTTGAAAGATTTTCCGGAAATTTTTTATTTCATCCGGCAATTTGCAAAAATTCAGAGACAATCAGGATGATTTCATAAGGGTCTCCGCCCACGCCCGGTTCGCCCGGAGGGCACAGCCCCCCGCAGACTCCGTGAGCAGCCCGTGCTCGTTGCGGATCCGGGCGAGCAGCCGGGAGCCGAGCGCCTCTTTGAGCGGCACAAGCCCGAGGTTCGCGTCCGAGTACGGGGCAGCGGGGCAGGGTTCGAGGTTGCCGGACGGGCTCACATGCACGAATCCCCGGCCCGCGGCAAGACACCCGCCATACAGATCCTCATCGCCGGGAAACCCGATGAAGAGTGCCGGGAATTTCCGGGTAAAGTCTGCAAGGACAATCCGGAGGATCTTCTTCTGCTCCGGAGTCAGGACAAGGTTCCCCGTGTCAGGCTCCATGGGCACGAACTCGACAAACGTGAAGACCCGAACGCCGGCTGCCATCATCTCCCGGATAAATTTTTCATCAGTCACCCGCGAAAAATTTTCCCGCGTTGTCGTAACCGAGCAACCGAAGAAGATGTTCCGGCTTTTCAGCCGGCCGCAGGCTGCCAGCAGCCGGTCATAGACCCCGCTGCCCCTCCGCAGATCGGTGTCCTCGCGGAAGCCCTCGAAGCTGATGACCGGCACAAGGTTCCGGCATGCTGCAATTTTTTCTGCAACCGCGTCATCGATAAGGAGACCGTTGGAAAAGACCGGGAAGAGGATCGCCGGGTGTTCCCGTGCCATCTGGAAGATCTCATCCATCCGCACGAGCGGTTCGCCACCGGCAATAACGAAAACGGAGACGCCGAGCTCCGCGGCCTGCCGTACAACGGACGCAAGAACCGCCGGGCTCATCTCCGCAGCGGGTTGTTCACCCCGCCCGTGCATGTAGCAGCCGGCACACGCGAGGTTACAGCGCGAGGTGATGCTCGCGATCATGACCGGTGGTACGAACAGCCCGTCACGCTCGTGACCCTTCCGGACCAGCGCAGCTTTTTGCTGGTGGTGCAGGATCACGGATCCCGGGATGATAAGTACCGGCTCGGAGGCAATGATCCGGATCGCCTGGCTGAGGGTTTCTGCGATTGTGGTATCGAATGTATCGCGGTACTGGCGGTTGCTGTCCTGCATACCTGCACCTTCCCGGTTATAACGCCGGACTCCTGGTTTTCCGGCCTTTGATACTACTGATCGCCCGGCCGGCCACTGCCCCGATGAGGATGATGCCTGCAAGAGCGCTGAATGCAAACTTGAGGAGCGTGGCCGCCATCGTAAAACCCGCAATATCCGGAAGATATGCCGGCCATGCGAGGAGCATGGCGATGATCCCGAAATTCTCCAGGTAATCGCAGAGTCCCCCGATCACGGGAACAAGGTTGAGCCGGTGCCACCGGCTCTCCGCTGGCAGCCAGGTGTGAAGGAGCCACGAGATGACCGTCGAGAGGAAGAGCGCGTAGAAGAACGGGACGAACATATCGAGCAGCGCAATGTGCGTTACGTAAAACGCCCGGCCCGCTTCGCCCATAATCGCGAGAAACGCGTACGCCTGATCGGGAGTGTACAGCACTTCCATGTCGAGGACACCGACACCCCCGGTGATCGCATTGAGCTCCGCTATGCCGAACGGCCGGCCGTTGATGAGAAAAGCGGTGACCAGGAGCCCGGCAAGGGCTGCGAGCATGGTGCGCCGCGAGGTGATCGCGATGATCCTGTCCGACAGAACATCAAGAATCCGCTTTCCGCTCTCGATCCCGTCCATGCCTATTCGCCCCGCTGGTCCAGCATATCCTTAATCGTGACATCCGGGTGGTGGTACCGGGGTTTCCCGGCAGTCCTGCCGCCGATCTCAACGGCTCCCTGCGGGCACCAGTGGATACAGGCATAGCACTGGGTACAGTTCCTGCCCCATCTCACTCCATCCGGCGTTGTCGTGATATTATGGGTGGGGCAGATCCGCGTGCAGGTCCCGCAGTGGCTGCACGCCGCTGTGGCATGGAGCCGGCCCGGCACATTGTACACGGAGGTCATGAGCGTTCTCGTCACGGCACCCCCGAACTTCAGGAGAGCCGAGTTCGTGCCCTCAGGTGCCGCAACCTTCCGGTCCCGGACGGCTGCCGCAATTGCCGCAATCCGGCTTTTTGCACCGGTATATTTTTCCTGCCGGTGGCCGGCATCCCCCATCAAATCAACGGGACCGATATAATTCTCCGGCATGACAACGACAAACCCGTTTGAGAGCGTTGTTTCCTTCTGTTCAAGGAGCGTTTTGAGACTGAAGAGCGCTCCCCCCGGCCGCTCCCCGCAGGTTGCAATGCCGAAGAGGTAGGGCCTGCCGGTGAACCGGATATTCTCAACAAACTTCCGGACAATGGCGGGCATGTCGAGGAAGTAGACCGGAAACGCGATCCCGACCGCATCTGCATCCGGGCAGATCCCGCCCGGGTGCATGGCCAGCCGGAGGGGGATCAGTTTTGTATCGCCAAGTTCCGCGGCAAGGTCGCGGGCAACGGCCAGCGTGTTTCCCGTGCCGGTGAAATAGTAGAGGATGGTCTTCATGCATTGTCCTGTTACTGCTTCCCCGTGTACGTGATCGCACCTTTCGGGCAGGCATCGGCACAGCTTGCGCAGAGGATGCACTCGGCGTTCTCCATCCCGCCCTTCCGGACCATGCCGTTCACATCGAGCCCCATCGGGCATTCCTTTGTGCATTTCTTACAGTCAATGCAGCGGCCGGCATCGGCGTCCAGATGAAGGGCCGGCCACCGGAACAGGTTACGGATCTTCCGGCCCGCGATCATCAGGACTGCGATCGGGCAGAACACGTGGCAGAACCCGCGCCTTCCCGCGAGGAATGCAATGATGAAGATGATGACAAAGATTATGCCGACCGTGATCAGGACTTCGATGGACGATATCGAGATGCCATTCACCGTGCCAAACAGGGGATCAACGGAACGGATTCCCCCGGCGCTGTAAAAGGAGAACGCGATCGCGGCAAGCCAGAGCACCGTGATGCCGTACTTGACATAGTTGCGCCATCCGTCCTTCACGGTGTGTTTGATGACCGGCGAACAGATCTCCTGCCATGCCCCCATGGGGCAGAGCCACCCGCACCAGAGCCGGGCTACAACGAGCGAGAGGATGAAGAGCGCGAGGTAGAGCAGCAGGCTGCCGGTGGCAACACCTGCTGAAGCCCCCATCAGGATAACAATGGGGGAGATGTAGAAGATCGTAACCGGGATTAAGAGAAAGGAGATGACGAGCAGCCATTTCCGGATTGCCTGGCGGGACGATGCGTTGTTGTCTTTTGGTGTATCTGTCATGGTGATTTTCCGTAATTTGTCAGTTTTTCCCAATAATCGTACGTTGCTTCAGATTCTCTGCAAACGCTTCTGCAAGCCGGAGGTCGTCCGCATCCGGTCTTCCTTTGTTCAGCCCCCCGAAGAACCGGAGGAAACTGTTCGTGTTGAACCCGGCACAGCTGAATTCATCCATAACCACGTAGCCCCGGGCTTGCAGTGTTTCCCGGAGTGCCGAGTGGTTGTCCCGGATAAACTCCCTGAGCCGGTCTCCCTGATACAACCCCTCCGGGGCCCCGAATGTCGAGAAGATGAAGGCGTTCCTGCCATGGGCATCCGGCAGCCGGCCGGCAAGGTCAAGGATCGACCCGTGGTTTTTTGCTCCGTATATCCCGGAACCGAACCCGACCAGGTCGTACTCCGCAAGCTCTTCAGGGATTATCTCCCGGGGCGTTTTTACCGGGGCGCCAAGGACGTTTGCGATAACGTTTGCTATCTTCTCCGTATTGTTGTGATGACAGGAAAAAACAACAACAAGGGATTTTACCGGCTGTGTCTCCCCGGCCGTGTTCCGGGTCGGCCCTGCGTTCTTTTCTTCCGGGCTTTTCATAGCCTATGATTCCTCTCCCTGCTGGGTTTTCATGTCGGCAATCTTCAGGTCAGGATGACGGTACCGGCCCCGCCCCCTGGTCTTTGGTCCCCACTGGACCGCTTTTGCCGGGCAGAGGTTCAGGCAGGCCATGCAGAGTTCGCAGTGGTGCTGCCAGGACGGTTTATCGTTCACCATCACGATGTTTTTTACCGGGCAGACCCGCGAGCACGTACCGCAGCGGGTGCAGTTCTCATCGGTAATGAACTGTTTGTCGGATTCGTGGATTGTTTTGATGAACCCGGTATACACCAGGCTTTTCAAGAGAGATGAGATCGGTGAGAACTTAGGGCGGACGGCAATCCCCGTATCGATCAGGCCGGCAATGTTCGCAAGCCGTATCTCCGCTTCTGCAAGGAGCGTCTCCTTCTTTTTTCCTTCCGCCGGGGAATAGAGCGGGACAAAGTTTCCCACCATCGGGACTGCCCAGGCAGCATCGAGCGGCTGGCCGGTCTTGTTCTTCACGATGTCGTTCATCTGGTGAAGGGCGGATCCACCCACACCGCCATTTGTTAAGACACAGAATGTGTAGCCGGCCTTTGAGAGGTCAAGCCGTGCAGCAAATTCCGCAACAATGGACGGCAGCCCCATGTCGTAGACCGGTGCGATAATGCCGACACGGTCTGCTACCGGGAGTATATCCCCGGGTACGTTCTGCAATGGTGCAATCGCTACAAGCTCGCAGTCCCCAAGGGAGGCGGCAATCTGCTTTGCAGCGGCAAGCGAGTTGCCGGTGCCGGTGAAATAGTACATGATCGTTTTCATAGTGCACGTCCTGTCTGCTCGATATACTCTGCCAGGGCATTCAGTTTTGTCTCGTCCTTGAGATCGCGACCGGTGAAGACAACCTGCCCGGTGACGGTTATGCCTTTTTCTTCAAGGGCTTCTGCAAGCCGGGGCAGGGTCTTTCCGGCTTCACTCCCGCAGGTGGCAAAGAGGATCGCTTTTTTCCCGCTGCATCCCTGCAGGGCATTGACTGCTGATACAATTGCGGGTGTTGCTTTTCTTGTCCAGACCGGTGTTCCGATCACGACAACATCCGCAGAAGAGACATCGATCACTTCCGGTTCAATGGGACTCCACTCGTGGTTCATTGCGCGGAACAGCCCGAGGAAGTAGGCAAGAGGAGGTGAATGTCCCTCCCTGAGTTTTACTTCGATAAGATCCCCCCCGCAGGCCAATTTCACATGCTCTGCCACGCTCCGCGTATTTCCGGAAGGGGAGTGATAGATAATGCAGGTATTCATGATTTCACGTCACTTTTCTGCCAGGTACTTGTCCGGGGTTCATCGTCGATCCTGACCGGGAATGCTGCCGAGATCTGACCGAGCAGTTCATTGCCCACGGCCGGGTTTTTCGTATCCTCTTTTGTGAGGCAGATCTCTGCCATAACCTCAACACCCCGTTCTGCCAGGGCAGCAGTCAGGAGCGGGAGGGCTTCGCCCGGTCGTTCGTTGCAGGTGACAAAGGTCACGGCCATCTTCCCTTCGCAGCCTTTGAGGGCCCGGACCGCCGCGTTGATTGCCGGCGCCGGCTTCCAGGCCCAGACCGGTGTGCCGATGATGAGCAGGTCGTACTGCGAGACATCGATCTCTTCGGGAACGATCGGGTCGCAGGCCCCTTTGCGGGACCGGAGGACACCGGTTGTGTACGCCGTGAAGTTGGAGTACTCGGTTTTTGTCTTCACTTCAATGAGATCGCACCCGCTGGAGGAATGGATTCCTTCTGCAATTCCCCGTGTCACCCCCGAATATGAGTAGAAGAGCACGCATGCCCGGATACTCCGGTCGCGGGTGGATTTGCGGATCAGTTCCCGGCTGCAGTTCTCCATGACACTGGAGTACATCAGTTCGAACTGCTCCCGGAACTCAACAATGCGATCCCGGTTGATCGTGTAATAGACATAGAATCCCACCCGGCGCGAATCAACAAGCCCCTCCCCCTTGAGGGTTTTTAAGTGCTGCGACACCGCCGGCTGGGAGATTTTCAGCCGGACCGCGAGCTCACTGACGCCGAGCGTCCCGCTCGTATCGGTTGCGAGCAGGTAGATTATCTGGAGGCGGGTGAGATCGCCTAAGGCTTTGAACTTCCCGGCCATGACCGGGACGATCTCGCAGAGTTTGTTGCAGACTTTGCATTTGTTGCAGGGTTCCATGGATTCTGTATAAGTGTTTGCTTATACACTTATAGGCTTTCTCTTTTATCCGGGCACCTCCGCCCGCCCCGCTCTTTCATGCCGGCAGAATGTCTTTACCGGGTTATCCGGTTTTTCCGGAATTGCACGGGAGATACTGCCAGACCCATACAATGCAGATCGCAATCGTGCTGCCGATGAGCACTTCAAGGAACCGGGTCATGGCATTGACAAGCGGCGGGATCTCCGGGTTGATTGCCGATATAACCATAACGATCCCGACCGTAAGGGCAGCAAGCCGGGCCGGGCCCGGAATCCCAAGAACCTGGCAGATGAGGACAACAATGCCGATCAGTAACGCCATGCCGGCTATGCTGAAGGGAAATATGCTCAGGAATATCCCGCTCAAAACCGCTCCCAGAAATGCTCCTAAGACCTGAAGCCAGGCGGTATCCTGTGTTGAGGAACAGCAGTCCTGCGTAACACTGATGAACGTGATCATCGCCCACAGGGATCCGATCATCGCTGTACCGGATGTAATGTGGATGATGTTTTTGGAGAATAGCAGAGCAATGGAGAAGGAGATGAGCGCTCCAAGACCGTACTGAAGGGCAATAAGGATCGGTGCTGCCAGTTTCTGTACACTGCCGGAACCCGTCCTGCATGTTTTTATTTTCCCGGGATCTGTCACAAATATTTTTCTGGCTTGTATAGGATAAGGATTTATTGAGATGGATTTTTCTCTGACCGCGATTTACGGGCCGGGCACCGGAAGCGTTTCCCGGTATCGTTAAGATACGGGAGCCCGGCAACCGGTCTGCGCTGTCATCCGGCCGTCATGGATCTATCCGGAAGACCCGGTTCCTCTCACTTTTTTGGTACAATGGTATGCTTGGCCATATCGACCTTGTAGGACATGGGCCGGTCGAGCAGGTCGAGCACGTTAATCTTCATGTCGATGAGATCCTGGAAATTAAATGCCTCGAACTGGTTTTTGCCATCCACCTCAAAGGAGACCATGATGTCGTTTCCCATCTTCTTGCTGGCTTTGATGTCGTGCATACAGTCCGATTGGAGCGGAAGGTAATGAACATTACGGCAGAGGCAAAGGCCGGATGGGATGGTGTGATACCCGTACCCTGCCAGAGGGGTGGGTGGAGTTCACGCAACGGGGATGTAGATCTCCGTCAGGATCTCTTCCGGGGGAACCTCCATCGGGTCGTTCGGGTAGACTTCCCGGATCGGGCCGGCAATGGTGAGACCCTGCTCCTTGATCCAGGCAAAGGCCTGCAGGTACGTTGGTTCGCAGGTCTCGTACGGGCCCTTGTGCACGGTATGAACCATCCGGCCCCCGGGCAGGGTGTACTTCCGGATATCCCCCGTGCCCTGGACCGGGCCGTTCACCGGCCAGGCGATCTCGACCCGGGCGGTTCTTTCTGCATTTGCCGCCTTTACTGCTTCGGGAGATTGTTCCTTGCAGATAAAGACGGGCGGCCCGGCAATCGGAATGTTGTGTTCCAGCATGTGGTTTAAGACTTTCATTAAGAGTTCCGGGATGAGGGCATAGGTGCCGGTCTTTTCTGTCCCGAGTACGTCCATGGGCGGTTCATCGATAAGGGAAATTGCAGGTTTTCCTGTCATACTCAAACGTGAAACTGAATTGGTATTAACGGCCGGGGTTGCAGGGGGTGAAAGTGTATGTCAGTTGGGGGCTGGAAAAATTTGGCGCTGGAAAACCGGTGAGTGCTGTGGGATGGTTGATGAGTCGTACTTCCTGAACAGGGCCGGCGACAGAAAAGATCCCGGCACCCGGAAACCGGCGGGCCAGATCCCTTTATGCCAGAATATGTACAAAATCTAGGGTCAGGTACCTGATCATGGATTTCGCAATTCTTACTCAGCTCAACGTCCTGTTGCAGCTCATGTGCGTTATCATCGTGGCCGCCTACCTCCTTTCGAGGAGCCGGATATTTCCGGAGATCCTTGCCGGCCATGCGACCCTGAACACGCAGATCATTCTCGTGGTGTTCTTTGGCGCCCTCTCCGTGTATGGTACGATCAGCGGCATTGACTTTCTCGGATCGGTCGTGAACGTCCGCGACCTCGGGCCCATGCTTGCCGGCCTGCTTGCCGGCCCATGGGTTGGCATCGGGGCGGGACTGATTGGGGCTGCCTACCGGCTCAGCATGGGCGGCATCACCGTCTATTCCTGCTCGGTCACCGCAGTCTTTGCCGGGCTCTTCGGGGGGCTCATCTGGCTGCACTGCAAGCGGAAGTTTGCCGGCTGGAAAATTGCCGTGCTCTTTGCCATCCTCATGGAAATCTTCCACATGGTGCTCACACTCCTCATTGCCCGCCCGTTCGATGCTGCTCTTGCGATTGTCGAGAGAGTGTACATCCCGATGATCCTTGCCAATGCCATCGGGATGTTTGTCTTTGCCTACATTGTCAAAAACTACCAGCACGAACAGCAGATCCTGGCTGAACGCGATGCCCTGATCCGGGAAAAAGAGCACGAACAAAAAAATGGGTAATCAATAGCCGGTGATTACGGCACCCCACTTTTTTCAGCAGTCATGTTTTTTTTTATTGGGTGACAATCATTACCCGCAGAAAAAGGCGGTTAAGAAAAATATTCCAAAAAGAAAAATTGCTCTGTAAACATTTTTTTGGGTTTTCAAATGGCGTCCTGTTCACCGTGTGTGATCCCATCTTTTGTTTTAATTTAGGGTAATGTACTATTCCAGCCCCTGAATTCAGGAAGGATTTACGGAGTGAAAAAAGTAAAAAAAACATGCCTAAATTTTAATGCAAAAAGGAAATTCGTTTTGGAGCGGAAAGACTGACGCTCCAGGGGCTTCGCCCCGCCGCTATGGCGCCCCGGTTGCGATAGTGCTGTAGTACCTGAATTGAAATTTTTGGTAATACCGAGGAATCGCATGCGCCCCCGCCCCAAATGGGGGCAGGGCTGGCGCAAAGGGGGGGCGGACTATTGTAAAAGATAGATGTTAGGGGCTGGATTGGCACTTTACCCGAATTTATTTTTCAACGCATGAGTACCGCTCATTCCATGCGATGCTCACGTGTGGAGGGGGGCGTCTTTTTTTGAGGGCGGAAAAACCGATCACTTTGGTTTATAATGGCCCCACTTATCAAGGGCGCCTTTGAGTTCCTTTGCTTTCTTTGCCTTCTCTTCGAGCGTGACGCCTTCCTGCCACGCCTCGATAGCCTGCATGGTTGCCCTGGCCCCGGCCCGGGTCCCTTTCGGGTGGCCGTGGATGCCGCCGCTGACAAGGAGGACCAGTTCGGTGCCGTAGATATCGAGCACCGGGGGAACAAGTCCCGGGTGGAGACCACCGGACGAGACGGGGAACGCGTTCCTGATCTTCCCCCAGTCCTGGTCGAGCAGCAGGGTGCCGACCGCTTTTGTCTTCTTCTCCCGGAGCACGTCTGCGATGACCGTTGATTCCTTCTTTGAACCGGTCAGTTTCCCGACCGCGGTTCCCGAGTGGATCTGCGAGACACCGACAAGACGCATCAGCTTTGCCAGGAACTGCATCGTAATCCCGTGTTTTGGGTTCCGGTCAAAGCTCGCGTGCATGGCCCGGTGGGCGTGGATGGCGAGGCCGAGATCGGAACAGTAGTCCCGCATGGTCATGACGCTCGAAGTTCCTGCCACGACTACATCGATCATCGCGTAGTTCCACCCGTACTCAGCGAGGAGGTCCGCCCGCTTTTTCATCGTTTCCGTGTCGGCCGTAATGTTCAGGAACGCGGATTTCGTCTCGCCGGTCTCTTTCTCGGCCTTGTCCCGCAGTTTCGACATCAGCTTCACCCGGTCATCGAAGCGGTTGAACGAGACGGACGTTAAGTTCTCGTCGTCCTTGACGAAATCAAAGCCCCCCATCCAGGTCTCGTACCCAATCTCGGCATGCTCCTTTGCGGTAAAACCGATCTTCGGCTTGGGCACGGCACCGGTCAGCGGGCGTTTTGCAACCTTCATCATCTTCCGAATCCCGTCATTCCCAAAGTGCGGACCCTTGAAATGTTTCAGGTATGCCTGGGGGAACGAGACATCGACAAGCCGGAGGTTTTTGAGCGCTTTCATCCCGAAGATGTTTCCCGCAATCCCGCTCATCAGCTGGACGGCGTTGCCCTCTTCCCAGAGTGCGACCGGGTAGGCGATCTTCACGAAGTTTCCATCTATTTCGAATGCGGTTGCCTGGAGCGCCTTCATCCGAGGGGGCATGGTAAAGAGCGTTGTCCAGGTACCGGTCGAGCTCTCCGATGCGATACGACCTACCGCCTCCTCGCGCCCGATCCCTGCAGCCGGTTCAAAATAAAACAGGACAACGAGATCGTCCCGTGCCGGAGTATAGTTCAGATCAACGAATTCATTGTACCAGTCAATTGCCATAGAAATCCCTGTACCTCTAAAGGACATGCCGGTTAAAAAAGATGCACAATGGGGTATTGCGGACCCCGGGGAGGACGCGAATGGTTAACAGGGCGGTTCACCGGATCCGTGCCCGGCCGGAATCCTGAAACCTGCAATGAATCCGTTCATGTGCAGACCGGCAAATTCCCCTGAACCCCGTCTCTGTCGTTATCCCGACAAAAGAGTGTGGCAGCACTGTATGCGGTTCTTTTTTTTGAATCGCACGGAAAAAAATGGGTATGATCAACTGATGGTCAGGCCCTGCATAACGGCAGTTTCCGGTACTTCGTATTCCCGGCCGGTTGATAAGACTCGGTATTTCCCGGTTGCTTTTACCCCGTACGGGTTTCCGGTTGTTGAATACGGGACAATGAATTCGCCGTTCGTGCTCTCCTGCCGGTACACGTAATTCCTGCCGGTATTTGTCACCAGGGGAACCTCGATGGTCCCGGTACCGCTGATATGCGCACCCTTTACGTATTCAAACACTTTTACGCTCTTATGGTTCAGGGTATTTGAATCCGGGGCATTATTCGGGGATTCATGGACCAGCCGGTAGTGGCGGAGTGCCGAAACATCCCCAATCGGATGGGTTGTGCTGGTACTCAGCACCGCTGCATGGTATCCCGCAGGAGCTTTGAGGTTGTACTCTTTCACCCGGATCAGGGCATCCGTGATATTCATGGTCTGGGCATTCATGATCACCGGCACGGATGTCCCGGTGATGACCGGGTCTGCCAGTTCAACGTAAAACGAGGTGTTTCCCGCAGGGGTCATCGACCCGTCAAAGTTGTGAAGCCGTGAAACCATCGACTGGTAATACAGCGGTTTGTTGAGGATTGCAAGGGTTGCCGTGTTGGAGAGGCGGTTCTGATCGGGCACCAGCACATCAATCATATAGGGATCCAGGCCCGCCGTTGAGTTGTACCAGGTTGCCATGGGTCCGAATTTACTCCAGTCCATCATGTAATCCGTGACAACATACCGTGTCCCGTCAGCGTCCAGGATTGCGTTTGCCACTCCCTCATCGGTTGCAACAAAAAAGGCAGCAGCCCCGTTTGGTCCTGCAACACCCTGCTGGAACGGGTTTGCGTTGGGAATGCGCTTGGCGATATAGGTGATCATGTGCCCGTAATCCCACCACGACATGACCCCGTACGCTGTTTCCGGGTACGTGAACGTGTCTTTGTCGTACACTGCCAGGTAATCAACGCCGGGATCCGGGGTATTTTGCCCCATCCATTCCAGGGATTCTTTCCAGTCCGGACTCAGCGCGATTCCTCTGCTCGAAGAGAGCAGGTAACTGTACGATGCTGAATTGAAGACAAACAGGATCGCAATCGCGACCGTGAGGAACACAGGGAGGAGCACCAGATAATCCGGGGATTTTACGCGGGCTGCTTTTTTTGCAGGTTTTTTGGATGATTTGCCGGGTTTCCGGATGGTGGGTTCCGGAAGATCTGGTTCTGCCGCCGGTTTTGCAGAGTCAGATCCCTTTAAAAATCCGCAGACTTCCTTTTCGCTGCGACTGATGACAAAACTCACGCAGACTGCTGCAAGAAGAGCGATGTTGATCCCGAGATAATATTCGTACCGCACGTGCTGCCAGGTGGAGTAGAACATCACGACAGACCAGACAAGGGCAAACACCTGGTGCGGATGCTCGTTACGGACATTCTGGTAGAGCATGACAAGCACCCCGCCGGCAAAGAGCAGGAGGCCGTAGTTGAAAGCCATCCAGGCAGATCCGACCGACCAGCCCATGGCTTCCAGAACCGTATTCGTGACCGCCTGCTGGCCGAAGAATGCGCTGAGATTGCTCATCAGGATGTTAAAAATGTCCGGTGTCGCAAGGGCAATGACCAGAACGATCGCAACGGCGATCCCAAGAATCGACCCAAGGTACAATGCGGGATTTTTTCCTTTCAGGTACTGTGCCAGGAAATACAGCACGAGTGTTCCGGCAATCAGGCCGGCATACACAAGGATGTGCCCCAGGGAATAGGTGGAAAGGCCGAGGCTCGCGGAACTGAAGCCAAAGAGGAAAAGCCCGATTGCCGCGGTTGCAAAGACAACGGTATTGATGAGCACGAGATAGCCGCTCGAACGGTTGCGGCAGACATCGACAACTGCCTGGATCACCGTGAAGATCCCGACGATCAGGGCAAAGAGGATCATTGTCGGCATGACGAACAGGCCGGCAAGGTAGGCGATGCCCGCCAGGAACGCGAGCACGATCGTCCGTTTGTAGCTGGCGATCTGGTGTAAGTCAATGGTATTGTCCTTGTCCGAGAGAATGGCGTACGAATACAAGAGGCAGAATAGTGTTGAGAAGAGAACTTCGGCTATGTGATGGTCGAGATACCCGTAAAAAGATCGGTAAAAAAACTGGCCTGAAACGATTGCGGTAAACCCGGCGGCAAGAAGACCCGTCTTCCAGTCCCCGAAACATTTGCCGGTAAAATACATGACAACGATCGTTGCGGCGGCCATCAGCGGGGGCACAAGCAGGGCCGTGCTGATGATCTCGGGCCGTGTTGCTGCCCCGGTGATGAGACAGCAGACAGAGAGGATCAGGGGAAAGAGGGGGCCCCAGTAATTGACCGTCCCGGTGGGGTACAGGGTCATGGCATCAAACCAGCCGTACTGGGGGAAATGTGCAAGCATCTGTTCCGTCTGGCGGAGGTTGTAGAACGGGTCATCCATTGCTACAAAGTTGATGACATCCATATTCCCCATGGTCAGCATGGGGAGGAGGCGGATCCAGAGGGCGAATATCACAAAAGCGGCAAGAATGCCGGCAATGATATACGACTGATATTTTTGAAGAGCGGAAAAATCCATGAACGATCACTTTGCGTTATCTATGGTACTCTGCACAGGATGTTAATAATTTTTAAAACGGATAGTAAGCAGTACACTTTTTTGTTTTTCTTTTCCGGACATCGCGAACATCCCGTTACGATCCAACAACAGGATCGCATAACCTATGCTGGTTGAGAAATATATCCGGTATATGCATTCCCCACGGATCCCGGTGGTGCTCGTTCACGGGTGGAACAGCCATCCCGGGATCTGGAACCGGCTCTGCCGCAGGCTTGATTCAGCTGAAATTCCCTATAGTAAATTCGATCATTCCGGGATGCAGGACTCGTCTTTGGAAGAGATCGCTGAGGCACTGGGAGATTACATCCGGCATACCCGGAGCACAACCAATTACCCGGGGCCGGTTGATATTGTCTGTCATTCGGTGGGAACCTGTATTGCCCGGTATTACCTGGAAGCCGGGAGCGGGGCCGACCGGCAGGAGAACGTACGCCATCTCATCGGCATCGGCTCTCCCAACAACGGATCGGCTCTTGCCGAGCTCTTCTTTAACCCGGAACATGGGCCGAGGATCATCGAACGGTTAAACGGGGTGTTCGTTCCGCAGGGTTTCGATCCGCAGACCGATCTCCTGGTCCAGGGGGTCCGGCCTGCGAGCCGGACCATGCAGGAGCTCCGCTCTGCCGGGATCCGGAACGACATCACCTACCATATGATCGTGACGGCCAACCCGTACAGTATTCCTGCCTTTTTCCCCCTCTTTGACGGGAAAACCTGGGAATCGTCAGAGGATGGAACGTATTTTATGACAAAAAACGGCGATGGGATTGTTTCCCACAGGGAATCCGCCCTCCCGGGTGTGACGCTGGATATCCTCCCTGCCGAAAAGGATGATACTATGGATCTGATCCCGGTTGATCACTACTGTCACATCAACCTGCTCAAGAACCCGCGGGTTATTGAACGGATCCTGGAGTACCTGACCGGGTAATTGCCGGACGGTCCGGTGGTAATGCGGGGGAGTTTCGGTTTTTTTATCCCTGAGCCGCCCGGGGGCGGTGGTCGTTTTGCCTTGGGCCAGGTGGAGCCTCCGGACAACAATCCCGAAGTTCCCTCCAGAAAAAAACACGTTCTCTTTTCCAAATGGATCACCTTTTTACGGGAGGATCCGGATTCCGGTCAACCCGGACACCCTGCGCATGAGGCGGTTATGAGAACGGACAGGAACCGGTGAGTGGAAGATCTGCTGAAAAAAAGAGAGGGTTAAGGGAAAAGATGATTACTTTTTGGAGATGGCTCCCATGAGCTGCCCGATGATCTGCTCGGAGTGGTTCTTCATGCCGAACCAGAAGGTGATGGCGATTGCTGCAGCAAGGCCGATACCAATACCCCATGCAATGGGCGTGACGAAGGTGTAGATGATCGTCAGGTCAATCATGAGCTGCGAGAGTGCAAGGATAACGATCACGAAGTACAGGAAAACGCGCAGGACCAGCATTACCGGAGTAATGAGTTCAATGTTCTGGGTTTCGTGGTACTTGGCAAAGAGATCGATGAAATAGTCAATGAGGATGAAACCTACGACAAGGATGATGACAAATCCTACAATGTGCGGGATATAGCCGACAACGGCGGTCATCAGGAGGCTCATGTAGTCAAGGTTGAGGAAATCCACCGCAGCGAGGATAGCGATAAGGTAAACACAGACCCTTGTTGCCACATCCCCGAGGTACCCGAGAGTGACGCCGGATTTGGTTATCTTTTCGGCAAATTCAGTCTTGTTCACCATGGCATTCTGAACGATCTTGTCGATAACAAAGCGGACTGCTTTTCCAAGCAGGCGGCCGATTATCCAGCCAACCAGCAGGATAATAATTGCACCGATAATTCCGGGCAGGGACGTAGCAAGTACGTCAACCCATTTGTTTTGCGTAACAACAGTAACTGTATCCATAACTCAAACTTCCTACAATCTGGAATTTGCTTCCATATCATAATAGATAATTGCAATAGATATATTTTTCTTTCATCAAGTATACATATTGATAGTAGAAAACAATTATAAATTTTTCATGACACATAAGTAATAATTGAAATGATCTCATGATGCAGGACTACCAGCACGAGCTCAGCCAGATAAAAGAGCTCCTGAAAAAAAGACCGGAAGGCATGAGTGTAACGGATCTCTCCAAGGCTCTTGGAAAGAACAAAAACACTGTTGGCAGGTATCTTGATATCCTGCTCATCTCCGGGCAGGTCGATATGAGAACGTACGGGATGGCAAAAGTCTTCTCCCTCTCCCAGCGCGTCCCCCTCTCCGCCCTGATCAGTTACTCCAATGAGCTCATCATGGTCCTGGACGCTGACTCGCGCATCATCCAGATCAATGAGAACTTTCTCAAACTGCTTCACCTGACCCGGGACGCAACGGTGGGGCAGAATCTCGCATATCTCTCCCCCCCGGACGTGGATATGCACGAGCTGCTGGAAACCCTCTCGGAGGATTCCCTTGGAAAAGAGCACATGCTCACGTTCCACGTGAGGGACATGGGGGAGCGAATCTTCAAACAAAAATCAATTCCTGCAGTGTTTGAGGATGGCGGGAAAGGCCGGACCATCATTCTCGAAGATGTTACCGAACACATCCTTGCCGAGCGCCAGATCCGGGAGAGCGAGGAACGGTTCCGGATGATGGCGGATAATATCCAGGACGGACTCATCATCATGGAGAATGATAAAACTGTGTACGCCAACCATCGCATTGCCGAAATTAGTGGTTACACATTTGAGGAATCATTCGCTCTTGAGCCCCTGGCAATTGTCGCTCCGGAATGCCACGACATAATAAACCGGCAGATCAAGGAACTTGAAAGCAATCCCGAAAAACCGGGTGAGATCCAGGTCTGGATTGTCAGGAAGGATGGTGAGCGGAGATTTGTATCCGCACGCATCAGCAGTGTCCGGTACCAGAATACCAATTATAATTTCGTCATCTTTACCGATATGACTGCGTCAAAACAGCAGGAACTTCTTTTGCGGGAGAGCGAACAGCGGTTCCGGATGATGGCGGAAAATATCCAGGACGGCCTCATCATTGTGGAAAACGAGAGTTTTGTCTACGCCAATCGCAGGGTTTCTGAGATCAGCGGTTATTCCACGGAAGATCTCATCCATATGCATTCCTCGGATCTTCTTTCCGCTGAAGACCATGAGCACCTGGAAAAAATGATTCTCAACGCAGGTCCCGATGCGAAAAAAAGTGGGGAACTTACCTTCTGGATCAACCGGAAAGACGGGACGCGGCGATGCATATTGGGACGTATCACGTCTGCTACGCAGGGAAAAACCATTAGCACCTACGTCACGATGACCGATATAACGGAATCCGCAGAGCGTGAACGCACCCTCCGGGATCGCATCACCTCGCTCCAGCAGCTGATTTCCTGATCCTGCCGGTCCGCCCGATAATCTCTCACCCCCTTTTTTTATACGCCTTTTTGAAATCTTCCGGTACCGATTTTCTGATCAGGCGCGGGCGTTGTCGCGAATCTTTTCAAAAAATATCCGGTGGGAAATTGTGGGGGCCAAACCATGGTAGTGCCCCATTTATTATATGATTGTATAATCTATAAACAAAATGTTTATTATACATTACTTCCAACAAAATGAGTGCAACAAGCCCAAGGAGCACCTCCCGATGAGCCCGCAGAGCAAGAATGAAAATGTGCACACACGACCATCCGCATTCCTGCACCGGAAAGGGCGCCATAATCTGCTCTTTTACCTTTGCCTCCTTCTCATTGCCGGTATCTTTATCATCGCTGCTCCGGCACAGGCTGCCGGAGGTGACATCTCCCTCCAGCTGGATCAATCCAGCCGTTTTGCACCGGACGGGATGGTCTGTCAGGAACATTTCCACCCGGCAGAAGACCATGATGCCGGAACGGGAAATATCGGGGTTAGCAAAAATCCCGGGGCAGTCCTATGATCTCGGCGCTGGTTGTGGATTCCGATCCGGCCATGAGTGCATTTATTACCGGCATCTGTGAGAACACCGGTTCCTTCAAAGTCCACACCGCGGAATCCGGCGAGGCCGCCATGGTCTGGCTCTTTACCAACGATGTGGACGTCATCGTATCCGATTACCGGATGCCGGAGATGACCGGCATCGAACTGCTGCGTTCTTTGCGGAACCAGAACATCCGGATCCCGTTTATCCTTTTTACCGAGGATGATTCCGGGTTTTTGAAAAACGAGGCGTATAAGAGCGATGCATACGGGTTTATCATACGACGGGGAACAGAAAAAAAGCCGTTCCTGGATCTCATGCGACTGATGTACTGGGCCGGAGGGTATCACGATGCAGATGAGTGATCGGTCACATTGCCCTTCCAGAAAAACCCATCCCGCCTCTTCCCAAAACGGGAATGCCCGGATGCGGGGACCAGAACTGATCGTAACGGGACAATGGAGATCCCACCATCATTTCAATTTCGGCAGATCGTAAAAAAGCCAATCTTTGTATGAATGCCCGACAGATAGTGTGATTGTTATGTTTCCCGCTGGAATGTCGCGGATCGAGCGGCTGCTTCTGGTTACTGCCCTTGTTCTTTTCATCCTCCTTGCCGTGAAGATGACGATGTTCATTGTCACGATCATCCTGACCTCGGTCTTCCTCACCATGCTTGCATACCCGGGCGTGAACTGGCTTAAGAAGAAGGGACTCTCCGATCTCCCGGCGGTCTCGATCATCACGGTCGTGGCCTGCCTGATCATCCTCGCCTTTATCCTGCTGACCCTGTTGTCGTTCAATACCCTGGTTGCGGATATCCCGCTCTACCAGCAGGAGCTCAACCTGCGGCTTGCGGACATCACCGCTCTCCTCCAGTCCGTGGGAATCACGAGCGACAAGCTTTCGTTACCGCCACTGGACATCGGCAGCATCATCTCACTGGGGATATCTTCGGTTATGGGCCTCAGTGAAGCCATCATCTTCCTTTTCTTTGTCGCCGTGACAACGTTTTTCATGCTCCTCGAGGTTCCGGACCTGAGCGCCCGGTTCAGGCAGCTTGGGGGAAACAACCCAGAGACCATCCGGCAGGTCTCCCGCATGGCCGGGTATGTCATGGATTTCATTGTCGTGAGAACAGAAACCAATTTTATCCACGGGGTGCTTTTCGGAGGGTTCCTCAGTATCATGGGCGTGCATGCCGCAATCCTCTGGGGAATTTTAGTATTCCTCCTGGGCTACATTCCCTATATCGGACTCATCATCGCATCTGTGCCGGCGATCTTTTTTGCCTGGCTCCAGTTCGGGGTCTGGGGAGCGGTGGCCGTCATTGCCGCAGTCTGCGTGCTGAACCTGATTGTTGAAAACCCGGTCTATTCCTACCTTGCTGCACGGAAATTTGAGATCCCGGCCCTCGTCGTCATCATCTCCGTGATCTTCTGGGGATGGCTGTTCGGCCTTGTCGGCATGCTCTTTGCCATCCCCATCACGCTGATGGTCTTTTTGGGATTCCAGCTCTTTGAGGAATCCCGCTGGATCAACCGGGTGCTGGGTGTCAGCCACCTGTTCGAAGAGGAGAGTTCTCCCCAAAAAGAACCGGATGCCTGAGTCCTGACAACGGATGGATTTACGCGGATCCCATCACGGGATCACTTTCTTTTTCCGGAGCAGGCGGTTGTAGGCGATTGCGAACCGGTGCGCCTCATTGCGGATCTCCTGGAGGAAATGGAGGGCCATCCCCTTCTGGTCCAGCCGGAGCGGGAGCATCTCGCCAGGGATATAGATGTCCTCCTCTTTCTTTGCAATCGCTATAACCGGCACATCCACGCCCAGGTCCTCAAGGGCAGCCGATGCTGCCGAGAGCTGCCCTTTCCCGCCATCGATGAGGATCAGGTCAGGCAGATCGGCATCCTCCTCGATGAGCCTGCGGTACCGCCGGGTCACGACTTCAGCAATCGAGGCAAAGTCATCAACACCCTCAACGGTCTTGATCTTGAACCGCCGGTAATTCTTCTTGTCCGGCACCCCGCTTCGGAACTGGACCATCGAGCCCACCATCGCTGTACCGGAGATATGGGAGATATCGAAACACTCGATCACCTCCGGCAGGCCTTCAAGGCCGAGATTTGACTGGAGATCGTTCATCTTGAGATCGTTTTTCAAAAACGCAAGCTCGATGTTCTTCTCAACTAAGGAGAGGAGCTTCTTCTTCTCGCCAATCTTCGGGACCGTGATCGTTACCGCATGGCCCTTTCGCTCCGCCAGGTAATCGGCTAACGCCCCGTCTATCTCGTGGGCCAGGATCAGTTCGGCAGGAGGCATGCGCTCGGTGTAATACTGGACAAGGAACTCCTCGAAGAAATCCTCGCGGAGGTCAAAGGAATATTCCTGTTTGCCGGCAAGGCGGCCTTTCTCTACCGGGAAGACCATGAGGTAGACCGTGGGACCGGCAACCGTGTACGCAATCACGTCCTGGTCGGTCTCGCGGACCTGTTCCACGTGCTGGCGCTCGGCAAGATGTTCTATTGCAGCAATCTGGTTGCGGATGGCAAGGGCTTTTTCGTACTCCTGCTGGGAGGACTGTGCAACCATCTCTGACCGGAGGGTTGCGATAAGTTCGCTGCTTTTTCCCTTGAGGAGGCTCCTGGCCCGGTCAACGCTTTCCCGGTAATCTTCCTCGCCGACAGCCCCGATGCAGGGAGCGCTGCAGGAGTGCATGTGGTGCCGGAGACAGGCACGTTTCGGCAGCTTCCGGCACGAGCGGAGCAGGAAGATCCGCTTTATTACTTTGAGAACCGCATCGCGCTCGGCCGCGGATACGAACGGGCCGAAATAGGTTCCCTCCTCCCGGTTCTTCTGCCGTGCAATGCCAATGCGGGGATAGGGTTCCTTTGTTATCTCGATGTAGGCATAGCGTTTGGCATCCTTGAGATCGATATTGTATTTCGGCTGGTATTTCTTGATGAGATTGTTCTCGAGGAGGAACGCTTCCGTCTCGGTGTTGGTCACCAGCACGCTGACCGAGACTATCGACTCCACGAGCTTCCGGGTCTTGGGGTCGTGATCCTTCTTCTGGAAATAACTGCCAACTCTTTTTTTGAGGTTCTTGGCCTTTCCTACGTAGATGATCGTGCCTTCACGGTCAAGGAACTGGTAACACCCGGGGCTCGCCGGGAGGGTGGCCGTGTCAAACATTGCTGTAGTAGGGTCTCGCGTGCCAGCTATTAAGGGATAGGCATTGATCAATACCCCCGCAGGAAAGCACCTGTGACGGATGCGGGCATGGGCAGCGGACCGGTCAGGATCTCAGGGGGCCGTATGCGGGAGCGCAGGCAGAGCGTAGTGCGAAACGGGCAGCAGGATGCCGGCAGATTAAATATTACGGGATGTCCGGGCCGCCCCGGGTGTATCCCGCTGAATCCAGGACCGCGAGCCAGTCAAAATCGCAGAAGCTTTGGGGAGTCAGGGCAAAATAACCCGGGTTCTTCTTGCTTCCCGGACGGACCCGCAGAGCCGCGATCTCTGATGCCGGGAG
Organism: Methanoregula sp.; assembly: GCF_041645475.1. Taxonomy (GTDB): domain Archaea; phylum Halobacteriota; class Methanomicrobia; order Methanomicrobiales; family Methanospirillaceae; genus Methanoregula. The sequence continues at coordinate 112,266 of NZ_JBAZQA010000002.1, forward strand.
CCCCCTGCCACGATAGGTAGGGATGAACCGGGCCGGCCCCGGCACGGCAGTCAGCAGGGCTTCTAGTGTGCCGTCCCCGGGTTCCTCGGTACCGTCCCCTTCGCAGACGCCAACTGCAGACCCGATGACTGCATACCCCGGACCGATGATCTCCTGGAGATGCGCTCCTGCAGGCCACCACGTGAGTGCATGCTTCCCGAGCTGCCACCGGGCCGGTCCGCGCTGCAGGTGGCTGTTGTGGGCAAAGGCAAAGACCTTCCCCCGGCCCCGTTCGCACGAGACCGCATACGCGAGATTGTCCGCCATCATAGCATCGCGCCAGCCAAGGCCGTTCATGATCCGTTCCCCCGGTGCCACCTTCTTTGCGAGCAGGGCATGGTAGTCCAGGAGCTGCCGGGCCACCGAGGCATACTGGACCGCTTCATGGTAGCAGTAATCGCCGGTCTTTGCCACCAGCTCCGGGCGGCGGGTGGTAAGTTCCATGATGAGATCCTCGGTCTCGATCCTCAGTGCGCTGGCAGCCGGCGAGCATCCGATCGATTGCTCCGGGTCCATCATCGCAGCAGGGTTCTCCCACGCAGAATCGTCTCCAAGGAGGGCGTTGATGCGGTCAGATCGATCGGTATCCTCAGTTTCGTCAACCGAAGCGAGATACTCAAGAACGAACTGCAGGAGCTGCCGGGGGCTGTCGCTTGTGGTCATCTCGGTCGGGCTGTCGAAGCCGTAGAACCGGACTTTTGTGGTGTGGGATGGGTCGGTATTGTACTGCCGGATCCATTCTGCGAGTTCCCGGTTCGCATCGAGCCTTCCGAAATTATGGCTGAACCCGGTCTCCCGTATATCATCATACGATGCCGGGCCGCGACCGAGGACATACTCGTTCACCGCATGCGCCCGGGGAAAACTGCTCTCGATGGCAATGGCGCTGTAGCCGTGCTTTTGTACAAGCTGCTGGAAGAGCCGGTTCCGGAGCAGGAGGATCTCTTCGCCGCCATGGAGTGCCTCGCCGAAACCGAGCAGCTCGACTGCGGGGCTGAGGGAGCCTATGAGCCTTTTGACGGTGATGTTGAAGATGCCGGGGGAATCTAAAGAGAATCGTATCGATTCGTTGAGGACCCAGTCCTCGAGGGTTGCATATTCCGGGCCGTAACTTTCCGGGAAAAAATCAAAGTCATTCATTTCTTAAAAGCCCCTCGGGGAGATCGGATCTGTCCTTGCCGGTGTTAATTCTGCTCTTTATTTGTTTAAGCCTGAGGATTCCTGTTTGCCGGGCGCTCTATCCCCGCAGCCTCGTTTACGGGGAGTGCCACCATACCCGGGGGGCCTCCCCGCAACAGTGCAAAACAACGGGTATTTTCTGAAACAATGCTGACCCGCCGTGCCTCAACACGGCCATGACGCGGGAACCCACCGAATTCCGATCATATCTCCGGTCAAAATCCCGACAGCCCGTTCAATACCGGTTCACTAAAAAATTCAAAAAAAGGAATTCTTTTACTTCGCGTTCAGGATGGGCTTCAAAAACTGCCCGGTATAACTTCCCGCAACCGCCGCCACCTGTTCGGGGGTCCCGGTTGCCACGATCTCGCCGCCGCCGTCCCCTCCCTCCGGGCCGATATCGATGAGATGGTCGGCCGACTTGACAACATCGAGGTTGTGTTCGATAACGATCACGGTATTGCCCTTCTCCACGAGATCGTCGAGCACCTTGATGAGCTTCTTGGTGTCATCGAAGTGGAGACCGGTTGTCGGCTCGTCCAGGAGGTACAGGGTCCTGCCGGTGGCACGCTTGGCAAGCTCGCGGGTGAGCTTGATCCGCTGCGCCTCGCCACCCGAGAGGGTTGTCGAGCTCTGGCCGAGCTTGATGTAATCGAGCCCTACCCGGGACAGGGTCTCCAGCTTGGACTGGATCGAGGGAATGTGCTCGAAGTGCTTCATCGCCTCTTCAACGCTCATGTCGAGAACGTCGGCGATCGACTTCCCCTTGTACAGGACTTCCAGGGTCTCGCGGTTGTACCGCTTCCCCTTGCACTCCTCGCACTCGATGTAGACATCGGGGAGGAAGTTCATCTCGATCTTGATGAGACCGTCGCCTTCGCAGGCCTCGCACCGGCCGCCCCGGATATTGAAGGAGAACCGGCCCGGCGCAAAGCCCCGCATCTTCGCCTCCTTTGTCCCGGCAAAGACCGTGCGGATCTCGTCGAAGACTTTCGTGTAGGTTGCGGGGTTGGACCGGGGGGTCTTTCCAATCGGGGACTGGTCGATGACGATCACCTTGTCGATCTCGGCATCGAAGACGATCGCGTCGTGCTTGCCGGCCTGCTCCTTTGACTTGTTGATGATCTGCATCATGCCCTTGTAGAGCGTCTCGTACACGAGGGTTGACTTCCCGCTGCCCGAGACCCCGGTAACGACCGTGAGGAGACCGATGGGGAACTTCGCGGTGATGCCCCTGAGGTTGTTCTCCTGGCACTTCTTCACCGTGATGTACTTCTTTGGGACCCTCCTTGTTTTCGGCACATCGATCATCTTTGCCCCGGAGAGGTACTGGCCGGTCAAGGACTTCTTGTTCTTCTCGATCTGCTTGGGGTTGCCTTCCGCGACAACGGCGCCTCCGTGGAGCCCGGCACCGGGGCCCATGTCGATCACGTGCTCTGCGGACCGGATCATGTCTTCGTCGTGCTCCACCACGAGCACCGTGTTCCCGAGGTCGCGGAGTGTCCGGAGGGTCTCGATCAGTTTCCGGTTGTCGCGCTGGTGGAGCCCGATGGAGGGCTCGTCGAGAACATAGAGCACGCCCATCAGGTTGGATCCGATCTGGGTTGCGAGCCGGATCCTTTGGGCTTCTCCTCCGGAGAGCGTCCCGGCGTTCCGGGAGAGCGTGAGGTACCCGAGGCCGACTTTTTCCAGGAAATCGATCCGGCTTTTGATCTCCTTCGTGATCAGGTTGGCAATCTCCGCTTCCTTTTTGGTCAGCCGGACGTTCTTGAAGAACGCGATACCTTCCGAAATCGACATGTCCGTGACATCGATGATCGATTTCCCGTCGATCCGGACCGCGAGCACCTTGTCCTTGAGCCGTTTTCCCCCGCAGGCCGGGCAGGGGGAGACCCGCATGTAGCCTTCGAGCTCGCGCTTACGCCAGTCTGACTGGGTCTGGGCATAGAGCCGGGCGGTCTGGGGGAGGAGACCTTCCCATTCGCCCGTGTGCGACCATTCGGCGTCGCCGTTCTTCATGCTCATCGAGAACTTCATCCGCTTCGAGGAGCCGTACATCAGGGCGTTGTACTGCTCTTCGGTGAGGTCCTTGATAGGCGTCATGGCCGAGAAGCCGTAGTTCTTTGCGACCGTTGCAAGGTACTGGCCCCGGAACCCGTCCATCGGGTTGCGGTACGGGGCGATGGCACCGTCTGCGATACACCGCTCCTTGTCCGGGATGATTAAGTCGGGGTCGAACTCCATCTTGACCCCGAGACCGTGGCACTCCTCGCAGGCGCCGAACGGGCTGTTGAACGAGAACATCCGGGGCTGGAGTTCCTCGAATGCCATCCCGCAGACCGGGCAGGCCATGAGGGACGAGTAGGTGGTCTCCTTCTCATCCTCGCCCGCAACGAGCACGAGCCCCTCGGACTTCTTTAAGCAGTTCTCCACCGCCTCGGCAAGCCGGGTCCGGTCGGAGGATTCGAGCCGGTCGATCACGATCTCGATGTCCTGCTTTTTGTACCGGTCGAGGCTGATCTCCTCGTCGGTCCGGATGATCTTCCCGTTGACCCGGACCCTTGCGTAGCCTTCCCTGTTGAGATCTTTCAAGAGCTGCTGGTACGTGCCCTTCTTCTGCCGGACTATCGGGGCGAGAATGGTGACCTGGCCTTTGTGCTCGGAAGCGATCTGGTCGGCAATCTTATCCGGGCTCTGGGCCGCGATGGGGATGTTGTGCTCGGGACAGAACGGCGTCCCGATGCGGGCATAGAGGAGCCGGAGGTAATCGTAGATCTCGGTGACGGTCCCGACGGTGGACCGGGGATTTTTCGAGGTGGTCTTCTGCTCGATGGAGATCGCAGGCGAGAGCCCCTCGATGGAGTCCACGTCGGGCTTGTGCATCATGCCGAGGAACTGCCGGGCGTACGAGGAGAGGGACTCGACGTACCGGCGCTGGCCTTCCGCATAGAGGGTATCGAATGCGAGCGTTGATTTCCCGGAGCCGGAGACTCCCGTTATGACGACCAACTTGTCCCGGGGGATCGTGACGCTGACATTTTTGAGGTTGTGCTGGCGTGCACCTTTGATGATGATATCTTTCATTGTAGGTGCTCAGACTGTTAAGCTCCGGTAGTTAAAGGAGTGAGGTTTGGGGCATGAAAGTGAAAATTGAATTCAGGGTTAGAAATGCGTTTTTATCGAGTTCATGCGTTGGAATCCAATCCTTCGCATCCGATTTGCACGCTGAATAAAAAAAGAGGGTGAGATTTACAATTTCAGCATGCCTTTTTCTTTGAGATAATACCCAGGACCGGATACGCTAAACGAAGCGGTCAATATCTGCTCAAGCGACTTTTGAATTGGTTTGCCCGTATCCAACGCTTTTGCAAGATCCCATAGTCCTTCTTCAATCTTCTTGAAGGTTGCATCATCCAGAGGAACTGTTGTTTCACCAGATTTAATCCGCTTGAATCGATCAAACAGGGTTTGATAACTTGCATTCAGAATGAGGTCTGCGAGTAAAATCTCACTTGAAAATGCATACCGATATGATCGACTTGTAATCCCATAGCCCGCTGAAAAGTAATATATTTTTTTCTCTGGATTTTTTTCTTTCTCCATCAGTCCTGCGATATTTCGCAGTTCCGTGACCAGCTCTTTTTTGAAGAAATCTTCATGCGTTGCCATTACTACACCTCACAATCATTTAATTTTCTGGCATCATCGGAGTTCCATAAGTTTGATACATATTGGGGGCTCGCGGTTCCATCCAATGTCATTCCATCTAGTGGAATTCGAGGATAACCTCTCTGTACTTTCCAGCCGGTTTCACTTACTGGTTCGGGCCCTATTGATGACGTAGGCCGTGGCATATGGCTTTCGAGATAGTCATGAATCTCATATAACGTTTCATCTCCCAGGACAGATTCAATGGCCACGATGTTTAATCGTTTTGCGACTTCAACCCATGGTGAAGCCACATTCAGGGAATAAAATGTGACTGAACCTACCCGACGTGTTTTCAGGATTTTGTTATTTACGAATTTTTTGATAATTCTCGTTGCGGTAACCCTTGAAACGCCAACCTCTTCTGACAATTCTGTTACGTTGAATTCGATGTCCTGCAAAGGTAATAGAAACTCCAGTAATCTCATTTCACTGGTGTTCCCAAACACTCCCTCAAATGGTTGCTGCATATGACTCACACCATACACCGTGAATTAGACTGGGGCATCACTCCCGATCTCTACCCTGATGTTATTATTATTATTATTATTATTAAAGATATGTAAAGTAAATTGAACACACGTGTAAATATTATTTAATATGTCGGATCTTACCCAACGATGTGTTAAACCCATGCGCAGATAGTACCAGCGTGGCCTGATTCATATCAGAGATGTAAAACTTGATATCTTTCTTTCTTATCTGGGTAATATAACCCTCATTTAACAGGGTCTTAATCGCATCATCGAATTCTTTAGTAAATCGCTTTTTTGCATATATCTTTTTAATTAATTCTGAGTTTTTCCCTCGGTCCTTTGCCAGAGATCGACCTTGGTACAGCATATCCAAGATGAAAAGTTCTTCATCAGATAACTGGCAGCACACAGTAACATAATATTATTTTACGTTAATTATAGTGTTTTGGGTTTTATGAATTCCCCCCCGTAACCGGGGGCGAGCGGGTCACATCGGGCTTGTGCATCACGGCCTGAGGAACTGCCGGGCGTACGAGGAGAGGGACTCAGGCGTACCGGCGTCGGCCTTCCGCGTAAAGGGTATCGAATGCGAGCGTTGATTTCCCGGAGCCGTTCGAGGCTCCGCTGATCGTCGCGGGTTTGTCGCGGGGATCGTGACGCTGACATTTTTGAGATTGTGCTGGCGTGCACCTTTGATATTGATATCTTTCATTGTGCGTGCGGTACTGATTAGTGCTGGGTATTAAAGACATTTGATCTATTCAAGGTATTTACCAAGTGTATTTCGAATGAAAAGTTTGCCGAATTCGGACAATGAATTAGTTGGACTGAGAAAGCCTATTTTTTTCATTTCTTCCAAAAAATCAGAGTTTAACACCTGAATATTTTTGTAGGCCAGTTTAATCGCATAACCAGGGTCCATTTTTCGGTCGATTTTCAGATCTCTAAAGCCAGAATTGAGTAAGTAAGACTCTAATGGGGTAAGGTGCACGCATAATCCCCAGTCATTCAACCATTTTTTTACTGAATTACCAACTGAAATATTACAATTCTTAATCGTGAATTCTCGGTATAATTTTCCGACTAAATCCGATGGAAGTGTTTCCAAATTTTCTTCTTTCAACAAACAAATTGGTTTATCTAATCCTAATAGATAACCTACCTCCAAAGATACATTTGGGTTAAAGGATTCTTGAGAAATTATTTCAAAAACTGCGATTCCAAAACCACATCCATGCAAATAAGTTAAAATATTGAAATAGGTGTCTGAGTGATATGCCTTATCATCAGCACGAAGACCTTTTAGCCCGGATTCTGCCAAGCTTTTTCGGAGCGCCGATAAAATATTTGTGTGGTCTTGGGTATTACCAAATTGCATCATAATAAACGCAACTTTTTTGGGATCGGGGTGATCAAGTTTGAATTTTTTTAGGCTCTCTTGAATTTCATGTGGAATATGAACTTTAGAGATATTTTGTATCGAATGTTCCTCGACTGAAATGGCATTTTTTTCTTTTCCCGGTACTAGGCTTGGAGGCTTCGTTTGCAATATTGATGGTAAATCATAACCGGCATTTTCAAAATCTATGTATAGCCATTCCTCATCGCATTCTAAATCAAGCAAATCAAAACCAATATCCTTAATTAATTCAATATTAATCGGAATGGAACTAAATTTAGAATAATACTTCAAAAAAGCTGCAACAATTTTCCCAAATTTTCCTTCTTTGTCAATATAGATTTGAGTTAAGAACCCTCCAAATATCTCATCGGTCCATGAGAGCGGAAAATTATTTGAATCGTAATCTTGGTGATCTTCATGTTCAAACACATCATTGAATGAGCGTATCCATAAATCCTCGATATCATTTTCGAGACAAAAAATTTTGAATGGTCTTGATTGTAAAAAACCGTCGACATCTAAACTTAGTAAATGTGCATATATTCTTTTTAGATATCCAGGGATTTTGATATTTTTTTTCATTTTTTAAAACTCTCTGCATTTCAGTATCATATAATTTTTGAGAGAATCTAATATCTATATTGGCTAACTGATGTGAAGCCTTAAGGGTTCCCGGGATACACCTCACACCAGGAACCGGCGTTGCTCAATGTCTACGGTTACCTGCACTTGACGACGGGTCCGGTACCAACCCGGTCCCGGGTCCGCCCACTGCGTCTGATATGAGAGCAAATGCACCAGACTCCGTAAAACCAGGCCTCCCGAGTCAGCAGATTTGTGAAATTCGGAAACGTTCTTCGTTTCAACGCGTAAAAATCTCGATTCGATAACATGAGAAGAAGATTACCCACTTGGGGCGCATGGAAAAATAAGTCAGGTCATTTGGTGGTCTGCAACGATTGGTGTAATGTTAGTGAATTCGAATACGAGGGATCAGTTCAAGAAGGGACAAAAATTTTCTATGGCGAATCTTCGAGCGTAACCGTTTCAAAAGATAAATACCTGAAAATTTTTCAAGATTTCAAGAAAAACACTCCTTTTAAGATGGGAACTTCAAGAACGTCACCTCCCAATGGAAGCGTCGGTAACTGGTTGAAAAACAATGTCACAGAAACTGCGATTGCATCATATGTCGGCTCCATTTTGATTCATGAAGGTTATGCCATTAAAGGAGAGGATCCTTCTACAATTGAATTCAGAAAAAATAGTATCGAAGGGTGAAATGAATGACCGCTCATGAACAAATGCTGATTGCCGCAAATTTGTTGGTTGTTGTAAAAGGAATAAATGAATTTTCTTCAGCAGAAATATTTTCACTTCTTCAATGTGCGGGATCGGATTATCCGATAACAACAATCCATCCTGAAATGTTGCGATGTTGTATTAATTGTCCTCGGGAGCATGAAACGCCTCATGATTATTTTGAAAAGATTGATCGGGACAAATATCGATTGGTTAAAAAATTGTCTTGAACTTGAAAGCTACTGGCCCACTACAGAATATAAAAAATAAATTTTATATTTGCCCCATTGGTTGGTCCATCGATTGATTTTCTTTTTACTCTAGCCATATTTTCAAATTTTGTACTTCCAAGTGCTCCACAGACAAGAGGCAGGCGGTTTGTAAAGTTGAGTTCATGGTGAACATCTCCGGATCGGATTGTCACTTCTTTTTGACCCCGTGTTCTTGCAGGAATGATGTAATGGTCTCTGCAATAAATACGAGTTTCATCTGAAGGGTGAAGCTCATCGGCAACAGTTGAAATTTCGGTCATTGAATTCCACTAGAGCGCAATAATGCAAATAGTTATCTCAGTTCTCAGTGCCCTCAGTACCAGCGATTGACGACGGATCCAGTACTAAACCCGCCCCCCCGGATCCGCCCAACCCCACAGCCCCGCCCCAAACGCTGCCGGTCGGAAGGAGCGCTGGATCGAACCATTAAACCCAGCAGAAAAAATGTATACTCTTTCGGGAATAATGAGTACCTATGAAATATACGGTGGTGCTCGAACCCCAGGAAGAAGGCGGTTTCACGGTTCAGTGCGTCGAGATCCCCGGAGCGATCAGCCAGGGCGAGACCCGTAAAGAAGCGCTCGCCAATATCAAGGAAGCAATAGAACTTGTTCTCGAAGTCCAGCGGGAAGAGTTACACCGGAAATCTCCCGCACACCACTGCGAAATCTCCCAGGTCGAAGTGGCGGATGTCGCATAAACTCCCGGTCGTCTCCGGGGAAGAGATGGTCAGGTACCTCTCGAAGCATGGGTTCGAGGTCAAGCGGCAGACATCGAGCCACGTTGTCGTACAAAAAGAATGGCGTGTCTTTTCTGTTCCTCTTCACCGCGAACTGAAGAAAGGAACATTGATCGGGATCCTCAAACAGGCCGGGATAGAGGTCGAGGATTTCAAACATGGATTCCGGTAAGAAAGAACCTGAGGATCGCTGCTGATTTTTCGAATGTGATCAAGTAGTACCTGCCATTATCAGTGCCCTCGGATCCGAAGAATCACTACGGGTCCGGTACTAAACCGGTCCTGGGTCCGCCAATCAATAGAGAACCCGGCCCCGCCGCACGCGATCCGCCGGGTAGAACTGACCCATCCCTCTGTCCTGGTTCATGAGAGGTCCGATAGTCAGGTTTTATGGGGCGGTTCACCGCTTCCGGGTTGTTTTTTTACCCTTGGGCCCGATAACGGAGTCGTGCGGTGCATTGTAAAACATGCTTGAGGCCGGCCCTTCTCTGAGAACCTTCTGGTTATATGCCTCGATATATTTTTGAACCGCTTTTGAATCCATGACATCGATACCATCAGAGCGGGCTGCCATCACAAATCTTTTTGACATTCCCCAGTTGTCAGGATTGGATGACCGCTCCATAATGCGTTCGTGCAGAGTTTTTATCTCGCGAGCCATAACGGCAGCATTTTTCTGAAGATGATGTTCGTCAAGGTATGCAAAGAATGCAGAAAGTACCGGAACAACACACCGGAAAAACTCCGGACCTTCGGACATCTTCTCCGGGAATAAGTGAACGCAGCATTCTCTCATCGCATCAGCATCCCATTCCTGCGGGACACGCCCAAGATAACTGAACATCATATCAGTAAAAAATCCGGCAATATTTTCAGACTGCAACCGCTCATCTTCGCTTAAATTCAAGAAACGCGGACTGGTACAAAACCCTTCGCCCCAATCGAAAATAACAAAGTCCAGGCACTCGTTGAGTGCAGATTCCGATAATTGTTCAGACGAAACGGTTCTCTTTTTTCGTTGTTTCATTATAGACTTCCCCAATAGTGGAGGATCTTTGTTCAGCAGGGCCTTTTTAGGTACAACCGTTGTTCCAACGCCTTCCGGTCATCCAGACTCTTTCTGATGAAAGGATCAACACCACCGATTGACTCAAGAATTGTTTCCGATTTTCATGAACGTAATCTTTTTGCTTTTGAGGCATTCGAGATCGTAATGGAAGCGGGAGACTCACTAACCTATCATATCTTTGGAAATTTCAACTCCACGGTTGCAGGCCCCAGCTCAGTGCCCCGGGCTCCGACACCTGACAACGGGTCCGGCACCAATACGGCCCCGGGTCACGACATTACCGGCGGGTGGTTGCCCCGGGCGGGGGCAGGTTCACCGTTGGAGTCCCTACACACTCCGAAGAGGGGGGGTCGGGAAATCTCAACGGTGGGACAGGGATTCCATCAGCGAAAAAAGATCCGGTCCGGTGATTTTTTGTCTCTCACACCGGAACCGGAGAATTCCTCTCTCTGGATCGGAGCACGGCCTTAAAGATCTCACCTGCGGCCAGTATGATCAGGCCGGGGATGAGACAGAGCAACCATTGGTACGGGGTAAGTGCTGTGGTCCCGAAAATATCCTGGAAGAGGCGGGTTTCCGTCATCAGGATAGTCCCGAAGACAACCCAGAGATAGATATACACAAGCCGGGAGTTCGAGAATGTCGCTTCCTGGAAGGCAGTATCTTTCGGGAATCGCAGGTTCCATGCAAGAAAGATATTCATCAGCGAAAGAGATACCAGCGCCATGGTCTGCCCGATTTGTGCCGAGTTAAAGGTGACCTTGCCGATGTGGAAGAGATAAAGCGCCATCGCGGCCATGAGCAATCCGGCACTGAACAGCCTGATAAACATCTTTGTCGTGATGAGCGGTTCACGGACTTTCCGTGGTGCCCGGTTCATGATCCCGGGTGACGCCATGTCAAGGCCGAACGAGATGCCGATGGGTGCAACAACGAGCATGTGAATCCAGAGCACCTGACCGGGACTGAAGAGCGCAGTCCCGGCGATTGCAAAGATCGAGGACCCCAGGAATGCCAGGATGAACATGAACAGGTTGGCGATCTGGATCCGCAGGTATTTCTGCAGGTTATCGTACACCTTCCGGCCTTCTTCGATGGCGGTCACAATGGTCGCAAAGTTATCATCGGTGAGGATCATTTTGGCCGCCCCCTTTGCAACATCGGTTCCGGTAATCCCCATCGCGATGCCGATATCTGCCGCCTTGATTGCAGGAGCGTCGTTCACACCGTCGCCGGTCATTGCCACAATATTGCTTTTCTTTTTCAGGACTTCCACCAGCCGGACCTTATGTTCCGGTGCGACCCGTGCGATAACCCCGATCTCATCGATCTGGCGTTCCGCCTCTGCATCGCTCAGTGCGGCAAATTCGGCACCGGTAACCGCCCGCCCAACAATACCCAGTTCCCGCCCGATGGCCTCTGCGGTCACGGCATGGTCCCCGGTGATCATCCGGACCCGGATCCCCGCGTTTTTAGCCTTTGCAATGGAATCTTTTGCCTCCGCCCGCGGAGGATCGACCTCTCCGACGAGTGCGGTTATCGCCAGGTTCTGCATAAGGGGGATGAGGTCGGCTTTCGGGTCGAAGGTCGTCGGGTTGAAATCACGCTGGGCAAATGCCAAGACACGTAGTCCTCCGCGGGCAATTTGCTCGTTTTCACGAAGGACCTTGTTCCTTTCCGCTTCATGCAGTTCCTGCGCCGTGCCGTCCGGCAACAGGTAGTACGACGAGTGAGTCAGGATAACGTCCGGTGCCCCCTTCACATAGGCACGGATGATCTCTTTTCCCGCCGGATCCTTCATGCGATGGAAGGTGGCCATGAATTTATAGTCGGAATCGAAGGGTATGCTGGCGAGCCGGGGATGGTTTTTTTGGAACTGCCTGACATCAATCCCGCCTTTCTCTGCAAGGACATAGAGTGCCCCTTCTGTCGGGTCCCCGATTACCTGGCCGTCCCGGATCTCGGTATCGATGCAGAGCGCACAGCAAAAGAGAATGAAATCGAGATTTTCTTCCTGGTCCCCCTGCGTCCTCTGTATCTTTCCCGTAAAACTGTAGCCTTCCCCGGTAACGCTGTAGCGATGCCTGACCGTGGATATCGTCCGGACCGTCATCTGGTTCATCGTCAGAGTCCCGGTCTTGTCCGAGTTGATCGCTGAAGTGGAACCCAGGGTCTCCACAGCGGGCAGGTTTTTGATGATGGCATTCTTCTTTGCCATTGCAACCGTGCCCATGGCGAGAATGCTGGTGACGACTGCCGGCAGGGCATCGGGAATCGAACCGATGGCGAGTGATACCCCAATGACAAATAACGTGGTGAAAGACTCACCCTGGGAGAGCCCGAGTACGACAATACTGATAAACGAGAGCCCTGCCAGGCCGATGATTATGAGAGTTAAGTTATTGATCTGCCGGGTAAGGGGACTCTTTTCCGCCTTCTGATCCCGGAGCATAGTGGCGATATGACCCACTTCGGAGCCCATTCCCGTGGTGGTGACCAGGATCTCTCCATGTCCACGCGTCACATTCGTGTTCATGAACGCCATGTTCAGCTGGTCACCAAGAGAGACGTCCTTTTTTGTTAGAGGGTCCGTGTTCTTCTCCACGGCGGTGCTCTCTCCGGTAAGGGCAGATTCTTCTATCTGGAGCGTTGCCGTAACGATTACACGACCGTCGGCCGGGATGCGGTCGCCGGCATCTACGATCACGATATCGCCGGGGACGATTTGATCGGCTTCGACCTGGACAACCCCGCCATCCCGCCGCACTTTGGCAACAATCTTCATCATCTTGTTGAGTGCTGCGACACTGGCCGCTGCCTTCGCCTCCTGGCGATAGCCGAGCATTGCGTTGAAGATTGTCAGGAGGAGAAGGAGCAAAAAAGTGCGATATTCGCGAATAAACAGGCTCACGATCGCCGCGATGATCAGGACGATCTGCATGTACGAGGTATACTGCTCCAGGAAACGAAGCCAGGCAGGTTTTTCTTTCTCCTCTTCAAGAATGTTTCTGCCATATAACTCAAGCCGGTGGGCGGCTTCGGCGGCACTGAGCCCTTTTTCCAGGGGTGTTCCAAGTTTTTTTGCTGCTTCATCGACGCGTAGTCCGTACCAAATCTCTTTAGTAGCCGCGGTAGCGGAAGGCTGCGGTGGTTGGTCGGCCATGGTCGTGAAATTCCCCTTTTTGTCCTTCATCTTCCCATGTTCATTTCGTGAAATTCTCGTGCAGGGTCGGTTGCAGGATGGCTGATGAGTTGTCGGCCCTGTCGGTTTTTCCCCCAGGAGAGGCCCCGGTTTTTCTTTTCCTTTCTATCTCGAATTGATTACGGGAACACCATCAGTTCACATCCGGATTTATGATGAGATACAACACGTGAATATATATTGGACATATATAAAATGATTGTGGAGATCTGATTTTTTTGTAACTCCCACCCACACTGCGTTCGATGGCGGCCCCCCCTCTTCTCCCGCCACGTGCACGAGGAGATCCGCGACACCCCCATAACAGGAAACCTGATTATCTCCTCCGCATAATGAATTGATCAGCAAGCAGCAGGTGAAGACCCGTGGAAGTCGAAGAACAGATCATCAGGGAACTGCACCAGGTGCCACGCCAGCACTACCGCGAGATCCTTGATTTCATCCGGGCGAAAAAGAAGAACGCCGGCAAAATACTTTCCGAACCGGCACTTGCCAGCGAATCTTCCTTAAAAAAGGACTGGCTGCGTCCTGAGGAAGACGAGGCATGGGCGAACTTGTAAGAGGCGACGTTGTTGTCGTCTTATTCCCGTTCTCGGATCTGAGCAGCGCAAAGAAACGCCCGTCCCTTGTCCTCGCAACACCGGACGGCGATGATGTCATTCTCTGCCAGATAACCAGCCGGCTGGTATCAGACCGGTATGCAATTCTCCTTAGCGAAACCGATTTTTCTTCGGGATCTCTCCGTCAGGAGAGCAATGTCCGGCCAACCCGGATTTTTACTGCTGATAAAAGAATCATCCAATATACCGCCGGGCATCTGAAGGATGATGCGATGACCGCGATTGTCAACCGGGTCGTTGAGATCATGCAACAATAACCCGGCCTATTATCAGTGCCCCCGGTTCCGGTAATTGACGATGGGTCCGGTACCAAACCGGTCCCGGGTCTGTCATTCAAAGAGTGGACGGGTCGCACCACCGGGCGGGCAGGAATGGGAGGTGGACCGTAGAATGATAATAGCACATGATATTATATTCTGACTCCTATACTCCGGCATGAGATGGATGATTTTCATCAGCGTCCTCTTCATTTCTCTTCTCCTCGCGGCAGGTTGCATTTCCCAGGATGCCGGCCCGTTGCTGGCAACCAGCTCCCCACGAGGCGCCTCCACCGGTTCTTTCGTGCCTCCGAGCGGATCCTCAATTGCAATTGCATTCGATGCCAACGAGATGTCAACAACCTCGCCCGAGGCAAAGGAACAGTTCATCAAAGGGCTGACGTACTCAACTCAATACGCCCGTTACAACGACTCACTTGCATTTTTTGATGCAGCCCTTGCGATCGACCAGAATTTTTCTGAAGCCTGGATAGCGAAGGGGGTCGCCCTTCACAATATGAAACGCTATGATGAAGCGATCAAAAACTATGACAGGGCTCTTGAGATTAATCCGGATGATGCGGGTGCCTGGTCCGTGAAGGCGATGACGTTCAGGGATTGGGGAAAAACAACAGAGTCCGGGGAATCTTCACGGAGAGCCGCCGAGCTTGATCCCAGATATCGAAATTCTCCGCAAACACCGGTCACTCCGGCCTGAATACATCCATTCAATAATTATCTGACCGATTCTGGTGGGGATTATCGTGTGGCTCGCTTCGTCCCGTCAGTACCGGCCATTACTCAGTGCCCCCGGTTCTGACACCTGACAACGGGTCCGGTACTAAATTCTGTCCCGGGTCCGCCCAACCCCCACAAGCCCGGCCCCTCCCCGCTACACTCAGCCGGCAGGGGAGACGGGGGATCATGGTTCCGCCCCGTATTTTCAAAAAAATCCGGTCAAACCAATCACAAGATCATATAACCGGAAAAAATTCCCATGGTTCGCAACCGGGTCCCGATTTTCATGTGAAAATCGATCAGCGACTGAAAACCGGTTGGGCCCATAAGTACAGACGGAACGTGAAACCGGATCCCGATTTTGAAACTGCAATCGCGATCAGGATCGCGATCAAAAACCAATCCGGATTAATCTCGATCCGAATTTGATCGCAGAACCGGATTCCGGTTCTTCCGGTAAAATCGATCCATGGATGGTTTCTGCAGAGCAGACATATCCTGATACCTGGCCATTCCCCGTGCTCTCAATTCCCTCAATTGACGACTGCCCCCTCCGCCTCATGTCCCGGGTCAGCACCACCACGCGGCTGGTAAAGAGGTAAGAACCGCAATACAATTGGTAAATATATTAACATAGAAATTCAAAATTCGTGGGAATGGCGAATCAAAAACGAATGCAATATTGTAAAACAATCATCGATTCGTTTTTGAGGACTGATCATCGGAGATTATCACGGGCCCGGGATTTATTACGGGTCATAGCACCAACTGGCAGCAGAGCGCCCGTCCCCGGTTATCCAGCAGGTGCCAGGACCATGCTCCGGGTCCGGGGAGGCATCTCGTGACACGCTCCCGCACGACCTGGGCCCTGGTCTTCATCCTCCTCCTCGCATTTGTCCTCCGTTTCTGGCAGCTCGACCTCAAGCTGCTTCACCATGACGAAGCGGTTCATTCCTGGTTCTGCTACCAGTTCCTGACCACGGGTGCATGGCAGTACGACCCCAGTTACCACGGGCCGTTCCTCTACTACGTGACGACCGGCATGTTTGCCCTGATCGGTCCGTCGGACTTTGCAGCCAGGCTGCTCCCGGCGCTCGTCGGATTCGCCATCATCCCGCTCGTGTACGCGGTATACCGGATCGGGTACATCAGAGAAAACCAGATGCTGGTTGCCGCTCTCTTCATCGCCATATCACCGGATATGGTCTATTTCTCCCGCTTCCTCCGGCACGACATTTTCATGCTCTTCTTCACCATGCTCCTCCTTGTCGCGATCCTGTACTATTTTGAACGGGGCCAGACGAGGTTTGCCGTTCTCGCTGCTGTTGCGGCAGCCGGTGCACTCTGCTGCAAGGAGGAGATGCCGGTCATCATCATCATTTTTGCCGTCTTCTTTGCGTTTTCAGTCTGGAGAGGACGGTTTACCCTTCCCCTGCAGTGGAAGGCCGATCTCATGCTCGCGGTTATCCTCGTATTCGCGATCATGAGCGTGCTGTACTCGGCGTTCTTCAGCCATGTCGATACCCTGGTTGGCCAGAACTTCAGCATCACCACACAGGGTCTCAATTTCAAAATGAACACGACCGGCTGGTACCAGGCCATTGACCACTGGACTGCGATGCACAACCAGCAGCGGCTCGGCGGCCCGATGTACTTCTACATCCCGCTCTTCCTCCTCTACGAGCTCCCCATCTTTATCCTCGCCCTGATTGGGACGATCCAGTTTATGACCACAGGACTCCACCCGGTCCGCGTTGTAAAAAAGGTGAGGAACTGGATCCGGAGACGCCGCTATACCCTCCCGGCAGGAGATCTCGCGGCAATAACACTACAGCAGATCCGTGACCGAAAGGAAGCCGGCGGGAAATCCGAAGAGTTCTTCCGCTTCTGTATCGTCTGGATGATCGGCACAATGGCCCTCTATGCCTTTGTCGGGGAGAAGGTCCCCTGGCTCATCATCGCCCAGCTTCTGCCGATGATCTTTGTTGCAACCTACCGGCCGGGCTGGCAGAAGACCGCGTTTGTACTCGCGGGCTGCCTCTTCCTCCTCGTCGTGACCTGGCATGTCGCATTTGTCCCTGTGGACATCAACGAACCGATCGTCCAGGTCCAGAACTCGGAAGATCTGCGGGTGGTGATGGGGCTGATGGACAATACCAGCCTTGTTGTCATCGCCTCAGAGCACTACTGGCCGCTCCCGTGGTATTACCGGGGTGATGTGTGGAACAAGAAGATCAAATTCTACGGCGGCATTACCGATATCGGGACCATAACCTGGAATGACCCCGGCATGATCATCCTCCATGATACGGAGAGCTACCCCTCCCTTGAAGGGTACCAGAAAAAGACCTATAAACTGAGCTACTGGTTCTCGTTCGATGACAATAAGAATCGGCTGCCGGATTACTACCTCCACCGCGACGGGAAGATGGGGAGCATCAACATTGATGTCTTCACGCGGCTGCCGGCGTATGCAATCCCTCCGAATGTAATCCTGTCCGACAAACTCCCGGTCAATGTAACGTAATTTTCCGGATCCCGGGCACGATTCAGTACTCTTTTTTTCAAAGATTTGTCTTGCCCATCCCGCCAAGACCCTGTAACATTTTTCACAACAACCGAAAATTCCCTCGTCTCAAGTACAGTTGTTTCGCCGGTCCTCTCCAGCACAGTAAAGGCAGGCTTACATCGAAAAGTCCCATCCCCATCCGACCCAAGGATCCAACAATCAAAGACTCGTATGTGCCACGATCCGTCCTTACCGGCGCTCTTCAGGGCTATCGGTACCAAAGAAGCAACAACGGGCCGGTACTAACCGATCCCGGTCCGCCCAATGGCCACCAGCCCGGCCCCGCCCCAAACGCACGCGGCACAACCCGCCAGTACCGGCGCTGTTTGTGCCCCCGTTATCTGATATGCGACAAAGGCCTCAGTATCGATCCGGTTCCGGACCCGTCAATCCAAAGAAAGGATGGGTCCGCACCACATCACCCGCCAGATAAACATGATGTCAATCTTTATCCGAAATCACACCCCTAAAAGGAATGATGAAAGAACTCCGGAGTGAGATTGAGATTGCCGCATCGGCCAAACAGGTGTGGGAGATCCTCACCGACTTTGCGGGTTTTCCAAAATGGAATCCGTTCATTCGCCGGGCACGTGGAAACCTTGTGGCGGGGGAACGGCTCGAAGTCTTGATGCAGCCTTCCGGGGCGAGGGGAATGACTTTTTCGCCCACGGTTCTCAATGTTGAGACTGACCGGGAGCTTCGGTGGATCGGCCATCTCTTCGTACCCGGCCTTTTTGACGGCCAACATATCTTTACTATCGAACCGCTCGGAACAGGTCGGGTTCGTTTTACCCAGCGGGAGATCTTCACGGGCCTGCTCGTCCCCCTGTTGGCACGGATGCTCGATACCGGTACCCAACGCGGTTTTGAGGAGATGAACAAAGCGCTGAAAGCCAGGGCAGAACAGACCGTAGGATGACGACGGGTCCGGTACCAACCGGCCCCGGGTCAGCCCACTCACCTCCAGCCCGGCCCCGACGCACGCGGAGGGCATAGGAGAACAGACCCCTCTTCCTGTCCAGATGTCCATGAGGAGTCCGACAGACCGAGCCGCTGGAACGGGGTTTTTCCCGCAACTTTCCACTATCGCCGGACGAACAAAAGAAGTGGGGCGGTTCACCGCTTCCGGGTTGTTTTTTTACCCTTGGGCCCGATAACGGAGTCGTGCGGTGCATTGTAAAACATGCTTGAGGCCGGCCCCTCTCTGAGAACCTTCTGGTTATATGCCTCGATATATTTTTGAACCGCTTTTGAATCCATGACATCGATACCATCAGAGCGGGCTGCCATCACAAATCTTTTTGACATTCCCCAGTTGTCAGGATTGGATGACCGCTCCATAATGCGTTCGTGCAGAGTTTTTATCTCGCGAGCCATAACGGCAGCATTTTTCTGAAGATGATGTTCGTCAAGGTATGCAAAGAATGCAGAAAGTACCGGAACAACACACCGGAAAAACTCCGGACCTTCGGACATCTTCTCCGGGAATAAGTGAACGCAGCATTCTCTCATCGCATCAGCATCCCATTCCTGCGGGACACGCCCAAGATAACTGAACATCATATCAGTAAAAAATCCGGCAATATTTTCAGACTGCAACCGCTCATCTTCGCTTAAATTCAAGAAACGCGGACTGGTACAAAACCCTTCGCCCCAATCGAAAATAACAAAGTCCAGGCACTCGTTGAGTGCAGATTCCGATAATTGTTCAGACGAAACGGTTCTCTTTTTTCGTTGTTTCATTATAGACTTCCCCAATAGTGGAGGATCTTTGTTCAGCAGGGCCTTTTTAGGTACAACCGTTGTTCCAACGCCTTCCGGTCATCCAGACTCTTTCTGATGAAAGGATCAACACCACCGATTGACTCAAGAATTTTTTCCGATTTTCATGAACGTAATCTTTTTGCTTTTGAGGCATTCGAGATCGTAATGGAAGCGGGAGACTCACTAACCTATCATCTCTTTGGAAATTTTAACTCCTCGGTTGCATGCCCCAGCTCAGTGCCCCGGGCTCCGACACTTGACAACGGGTTCGGCACCAATCCGACCCCGGGTCCGCCCACTCACCACAAGCCCGGCCCCGCTGTATTGGGCAGGCAAAGAAAAGATCCGGGACTGAACACTCGTGCCGGATCATCTCAGGCAGATGAAGGAACCGGCACAATGATTCCTTTCCGGATTGCGCCGGCAATATGCGATGCCAGGTCCTGATATTCTTCCGGTGTCAGGGTGAGCACATCGAGGGCAACTCTGAATTTTCTCACGGTCTGGATCTCGGCATCTTTCGTTAAAAGAGCCCGTTTGAAAATATCCCTGCCGGTGAAATCAGCAGAGACGATTGCAATATCGATGTCACTGCGGGGCGATGCTGTTCCCTGGCCACAAGACCCGAACACGATAAGGTCGTGGATAAGGATCCCGTTTTCCCTTGCGACAGCGCCAAAAAAAGGTACCGCTTCAAGGACTTTTGCTTCAACCCTGGAAGAATCTCCGTCGTCTCGCGTGTGATACGTTCGGATCCCATTACCGGGAATATTCCCGTAGGATCTCAGCAATCTTTCCCCGGGTTGCTGGGATATTCTTCGTGACAATCTGCCAGATGACTTCGTGATCTACGGCAAAATAATGATGAATTACTTTGTTCCTTAACCCAACGATCGTTTTCCAGGGCACTTCGGGGTGCCGTTCCCTGACATCATCCGGGATCGCCGCCGCAGCTTCACCAATCTTCTCGATGTTGCGTTCAACTGCGTCGACAGTCTGCTCGCGAAGAATGAATTCATCATAGGATAATCCGGCAACGTAACGTTCGATCTTATCCATAGAGGAGAGGATTTCTGAAAGGTACAATGCGGGAGACCTGGCGGTCATGCGTACTGTACCTCGGCAAGGATAGTATCCCGGATGAGCGGGTGAAGGGATCTCCGTATGACCAGGTCTACTTTGTGATGGAGAACAGATTCGAGATAATCGGCGAGGTCAACAAGTTCCCACCCGATCGGCCGGTCGAATTCTACAATAATATCGATATCACTGGCCGGGGCTGCTTCTCCGCGTGCATAGGATCCGAAGATACCGATGGATGTCACGCCGTATTTTTCACGGATCTCCGGCAGGCACTTCCGCAGGCTTTCTCGTATCTCCTCAGCCGATGTCATGGTCCCGATAAAAGATGATAGTCTTCGGACGGTAAAAAATGCATGGTCTTCTCCTGCTTCCCTCTCCGACCCGTTCCGAACTTATTATCAGTGCCATCAGTTTCGGTAATTGACGACGGGTCCGGTACTAAACCGGTCCCGGGTCCGCCCAACCCCCACAAGCCCGGCCCCGCCCCACCGCACGCGGCCGGCTTGAGTGATCGGATCGGAATGCTCTGGTTAAAAAAAATTTCCGGCAGAACCGGTTCGTGCTGAAAAAATTTCCGGGCCGGTCACATTTGCACCGGATTTTTTCCCGGTCAAAACCGGCATGGGCAAAAATATTTTTTCCGGGCCTTGTTTGCAAACGTCCGCCCCCCCACGGTGCCGGATCGCATGATCCCGATATCAGAAAGATCTGTTTCCATGACGGTGAAAACCTCCCTTCGGCATGAACCCGATCCGGAAAACAGGGGTTTCCTTCATGTACCAAGCCTGAAGTACGGCCGGAAAAAGGGGGGCACCGGAAGGCCGCTATTTTGCAGGTTGAAGTGGGGCTATAATTGGCTCTTTTTTGAAAATACTTAAGAATTGCCGGTTTCTCCGTGGGCGTGGACATCGTTTCCACTCCAGCCGGATGGATGGATCGTCCGTTTGGCAAACAAAGCCCGCTGCGGGCCCCGAATAGTACAGGTCTTCCGGGAGCGGGATTACCCCGGCGGGATACCTGGACCGGATGCAGGGGTCAGGCACAGGGACATGGGTCTATCCCGGGCAGAACCGGGTGGGCAAAAACCGGATACGAATCGTTGTTCCGGAACCGCCGGACAGAGATTTCCGGGTGCCGCGAACCGGAGAACCATTTGCGATTAATACGATGCCGAAAGATTATTCCGGGAGGTTATACGATGCCGGTCATTATCTTAAAGATACGAAAAGGCCTGTCCACGGAACAGAAACGCAGGATTGTTCAGGAATTTACTGATACGCTTGTTGCAACCGTTGGGGTGACGCCCGGTCTCGTGACCATCTTTATCGAAGAGCACGAGCCCGAAGATATCGCAAACGCCGGAAAACTCCGGTGCGATCCTTAATCATCACCTTTTGCTTTTTTTCCGTGTGAGATAATCCGGAAGAGAACAAGGCTTAAGATGCCGGATGACCACGATCAGGTAGTGGTGCAATCAATGAAAAAGAACACAACCCGATCCAGCCCGTTCCATGATACCCTTCGGGCATCAGCCTGTATCCTCGTAATTATCCTGACCGGATTTCTCATCATCTCTCCCGTATCAGCGCATCCCCCCTCCGACATGGTACTGTCCTACAACGGGATCACAAAGGATCTCCAGGTCACAATCACCCACCAGGTTCCCAATCCCCAGGAGCATTACATCCGGGAAGTTGCGGTGTCCATCAACGGAAAAGCGGTGAACACCTCCACGTACACCCGCCAGCCGGCGCCGGATACATTCACCTACACGTACCCGGTTGCGGTGTTGCCCGGCGATGATATCGAAGTTGTCGCACAATGCAGCCAGGCCGGTTCGATCAGCCGGAACCTCTCCGTGGCACCAACCGCGTCCCCGTCACCCGCTGCCATACCGGGAACGCAGAAAGCCGCAGCAGGACTCGCCCCGCTTCTCGGTGCAGCGGCCCTGGTCCTGCTGATAAAAAAGTAATTTTTTAAAAACCCGGGGGATCAGCGATCTCTTCCGCCCCGCCGCTCATCATACGGGATCTCCGCGCTTCTCCCCTGCGAGAGCTTCTTGCGGTCGCTCCTTGCATTCTCAAACCGTTCTTCCAGGGGAATATCGACACTCTTGCCCCGGGAGAGGGGTTCCTTGTCTTCCCGGGAACTGCCGAACCGTTCCTCCAAGGGAATCTCAACGCTCCTTCCCTTGGATAACGGTTCGCGGCCCTGCCGGGAATGCTCAAAACGGTCCTGGAGCGGGATCTCAACACTCTTTCCCAGGGATAACTCGCCCCGCTCACCGCGTGAACGCTCGAACCGTTCCTGGAGCGCTATCTCATCGCTTCTCACGCTCGTGTACCGGTCCTGGACCTCGCGGTCGCGCTGCTGCCGGCGCTCCTCGACCGGGATGCTGTCACTCCGCCGGGACGGGGGACTCCGGGACACGGTCTGTGCCGGCGCATCGGAATCCGGGATAAAATCAATACCGGAATCTGCCATGCGGCCCGGGGTACTCCGGGCCGGCCGGTCATCGCGCTGCAGTGCCGGCATACGCGGCACCGGTTCCTGGCCACGGACCTCGCCCCTGTCCTCAGACGCATGGCGTGGGCCGGTGTACGCATACCGGCTTTTGGGAACCGGGGGCGCACTATTCCCGCGCCGGACTTCGGCTGCTGCCCGGTCTATCGTATCAGTCACTTCCTGGGGGTGCCACTCGGTGAACATCAGGAACTGGAGAAAAGAGTCCGGCTCGCGGAACACCGACGCACGGATTCCCTCAAAGACGATGGTCCGGTCAATGTCCCCGTACCAGCCCCCGGCCCGCTCCACGATCGCATCATTGCCGTCAAAAATATAGACCCGTTCTATGGCGCCGTCCCGTCCCCACCCGGTCTCCGACACGCCGCTCTCCTCGAACGTTAACGTCTTCCCGACCGCTCCGTAATCCCCGCCCTCCCGGACCGCGATCCGGCTGCATCCCTGCTCATACCGGAACGTCCGGGGCCGCTCGCCAAATGAGAAGGTTTCTTCAAGCATCCCGTACGGATCAAAAACAAACCGCCGGAGGATCTTGTCCCGGCGGACCGGGTCGTTCTCGGTCATTATGTTGGACGCATGATCGAAGAGATACAGGCGCCGGAGCGTTTTCCGGTCGTCGAGTACCTGTATACCGCCGCTGCCGTACTGGTAATACCGGACAACACTTCCATGCCGGTTTCCTGTATGTTCGGTTATGACTGCATCTGCCACTTGAGATCACCTTCGGGCTTTGCGTACTTTTCCGTACATTGCTCTTCGTTAGCCAAATAAGTATGTTTCGCGAAAGATGCGGGCAGGATTCCTGCCGGGCGGTGATATGCCCCGGGGAGTAAACTTCATTCCCTTTTGCTGCAAATACAATGCATACATATGACAGAAGAATCCCCGATTTCCGAGCCGGTCTGTATCAGCCAGACTCCGCCGGAAAAAACCCTCTACCTGGCAAAATGGAGCATGCGGTTCTGGGCCTGGCTCATCGATATCATTGTCATCACCCTTTTTCTGAATATCGTTCACGGCATTCTCGAACCGGTCTGGGTTCTTCCCTTTTACTGGGATATTCCCCACTGGGACCCGTTTGCCGTCGGGTTCCAGACCCTCTTCTTCTTCCTGTACTGGACCGTCATGGAAGGGTTCCGGGGCCAGTCCATCGGCAAGATGGTGATGAACTTGAAAGTGGTCAACCGGGATGGTACCCGGATAAATTACAGCAAGGCCGCCATAGAGAGTTTCGGGAAGACGTTTGTCCCCGTCCTCATCCTCGACTGCCTGATCGGGTGGTTTGCCATGCCCGAGACAAAACTCCGGGTCTTCAACCGGATTTCCAACACGATCGTCATCAAGACCGACTACAAGGAGCCTGCCGGGATCCTGTACGTCAAGGATAAAGAGTAACTCCCTGCACTCCCGTTTTTTTTCCATACCTTTTTGTAACAGGATCTGCTCCGGTATACTATGGAAGAGCCGGCGCTCAATTCTTCAGCGGGTGGATTAAACGATCCGGAACCCCCATCCGGCGATGAACGGCTGAGGCATTTTATCGGCATGCTCTCCGATGACGATGAGATGAACCGCTGGAAAGCAGCAGAAGTGCTGGGACGGATCGGGGATACGGCCGCAGTTGCGCCCCTCATCGATACGCTCTGGGACGAGGATGCCCGGGTCCGGCTCAAGGCGGCCTGGGCGCTGGGCATGATCGGCGATCCCGAGGCACTCCGGCCGCTCCAGCGCCTGTACCGCATGGAGCGCGAAGATGCGCAGGAGATAATCGAAGAAGCGATTGCATTGATCAAACGGATAATGGCTGAACCCCGGGGATAGAGCCGGTTTTCCGGGCCTTGGCTCTCTCTTTGTTACCCAACCGGATTAAGACAGGTTTATCGCATGGATCACCGAATAAAAATGCAGGAGTTCCGGCATGGAAAAGATCGAATCGCTCTATAAAACCGAGAACGGGACGGTTCTTATCGAGATCAAACTCACTTCGATCCTCCAGATGTTCAACTCGTTCGACCCCGCACCGTTCCACGAGAAGGAACTCGATTCTGATGCTGAAAAGTATATTGTCAATATCGTCAACGACTTCCCGGCAAAAACCCGGTTCCGGATCATCATCCACCTGCCTGCAGACATTGCCGACAGCAATGATGCAAAGAAGATAGTTCCTGCAATCCATAACCACTTCCAGTACAGGATGCTGGTTGCCGACATGCAGTTCCGGTCCCGGTTCCGGTTTGGCAGGAGTGCCATGCTGATCGGCCTCGGGTTTCTGGCAATTGCCCTCTTTGTCCGGTTCCTGATAGCCTCGTACAGCAGCCAGCTGGTTGCCCAGCTCCTTGCCGATACCCTGCTGATTGTCGGGTGGGCGGCAATGTGGGAGCCCGTCACGATATTGCTCTACCAGCTCTGGCCCATCATCAAGCTGAAAAGGACCTACGAAAAGATAAGCGGCATGGAGATCGAGATCCGTTCGTCCGGATGAACCCGGCAGACCGGAAAGACCACTCCCTTTTTTTGGCCCGGGCGGATTTTCCGAAATGTTTTCCTGCGTGAATGCAAGATCAGAAAAATCTTTTTTTGCCTGTTGACACTGGCACGAATGCGGGTTTTCACCCAAATGAAGAAAATTGCAGTTTTCCGGGTACAGGAACTACTCTTGTTCAGGTGTGATACTGCGAAAAAAGATACGATTTCAGAGAAATATGAGGTTGTTTTTCTGTCCCGGAGGCCGGAATCCGTAAGGATTAATCCAGCCACCGGGTCAGATCTTCCACCGGGGGCCTGATGGAGGGGGAGAGTTCATCGGCAGGAACGCCAACCGCACATCCCATCAGTTCCCATTCGCCCGCGGGTATGCCCAGTATGCTGCAGAATTCCGCGCTCCGGGACATCTGCGAGGTAATGGATACCAGGTGGAATCCCAGCCCGAGGGCGGTTGCCTTGAGCCACATGTTCTCCATGCAGTGCGCAAGGGACTGGAGCTCCACCGGGGGGAACCCTTTGCGCTCGGCAACCACAATGTACACCGGGGCAGTCCCGATCCCGGGTACGAGCCCCCGCTTTTGGATCAGTGACAGCCGATCCGCAAAGGATCCCGCTCTCTCGCGGAGTGCCGGGTTCTTTTCCATCCCCTCTTTCAGTTCCTGCGCCATCACGGCAACCTGATCCATGGCAAGGGATTTTACCGCATTGAGGCTTGCCGAACCGTTCCTTAAGACAAAGAACCGGCGGAAATAATCCTTTGATGTGCCCACCGCGGCTGCGGCAAACGGGGCAAGCAGGCCGGCGTGAAGGATGCGCCGGATAGCGTCATCATCGGGAACTTCCGAAGTGAACATCCGGTATGAGCGGCGCTCGGCAAGAATCTGGTCCAGGCAGACATTTCTCTGTTCGAAGATATCGGTGCACATAAAATATCCTATAATTCAGTTGGGCGGAGTGCCTCATGAACATTGGCACGGGGAAAAAAATACGGGAAACCCCACCTTGCCGGAGGGGAGCCAGATCAGGCCAGCCGCTCTGCGTGCAGCACGCCCATGACTCCCATCACATCATGGCAGGGCTTTCGCTCGATCTCAAAGTCATAGTGCCTTGTGATATAATCGAGCAGGGCCGGGTTCGTCATCCCGCAGATAGGCGGCGTGTGCAGTTCCATCTCGATTCTCCGGACTCCTGCAAGATCGGGCGGGTGAATCAGCCACTCACCTCCTTCGCAATCGCATTTCAAAAAATCGCACCCCCCGGCCATCCGGATGATCGTCCCAAGGGTGAAGGTGGGTGCAATCACCCGGCAGTCATCCCAGCAGATCTCTTTTGGTTTTCCATCACCGATGGCTCCCCGGATGACCTTGACGGCTGCACTGTTTGTCCGGATGTTCTCCTCAAGAATTCCGCAGGTCACGGGTTCAACCGCCGTCACCTGTGACGAGAGCCTGGCGGCCCGGATACAGAACGCTCCCACGTTGGCCCCGATATCGAGGACGCGGTCGGACTGGGTGATATCGTCAAACCGGTATTCCGGCACATCAAAAATCTGCCGGAAGGAAGTCTTCCTGTTTGAGAAGATCACGTTATCGGACGTGATAACGTTCTGAGGCAAATTCATTTTTTCCTGTCAATGACATGGGCAGAACGCTCCATTAAAGATTTCTTCTCACGTGTGTCTCGTCCGTTATCATCCGTGAAACAATGAATTACCGCATGAACCCGTCAGGTGTTAATCCGGACAATTCGCGTACTCAACGGTTTTTTAAGAAAGGAACAGGGTTTTTTACCCGTATGCCGATTATTCCGGTACGTATGGGGTTCAAAGACCTGGTGTCCGGTTGTGTTCCCGAAGATCTCCTCCCTCTCCTGACCGGCCATTACACGGTGATCGGCACCGTTGCAGTCATCGCGATCCCCCGCCTGCTTGAAGATTATAAATTCACGATTGCAAAGGCTATCCTTTCGCATCGCCATTCGGTACAAACGGTGCTGAACAAGACCGCCCCGGTCAATGGCAGCAGCCGCACTGCACGATACGAGATTCTTGCAGGAAAGGATACCGTGACCACCTGCCGGGAATACGGCATTGAGTACGAGCTGGACATCCTCTCCTCGTTCTTCAATCCCCGCCTGTCAACCGAGCGCAGGCGGGTTGCCGGTATGGTCCGGCCCGGTGAGCTGGTTCTTGTCCCGTTTGCCGGTGTCGGGCCTTTTGTGGTTCCTGCCGCCCGGAGGGGGGCCCGCGTTGTGGCAGTGGAACAGAATCCGGATGCGTTCCGGTGGCTGTGCAATAATATCTGCGGGAACTGTGTCGAGGGCCGGGTTACTCCCATTGAGGGAGATGCGTTTGACCCCTCTCATCTCCAGGACACTATCTTTGACCGGGTTATCATTCCCACCCCCTATGGTATGGATTCGATCCTTGGCGTGCTCGCACCGCACGTGAAACCCGGCGGGATGATTCACTTTTATACGTTCCACAACAAGAGGGAGATAGCCGTACTGGAAGACCTGTTTGGCAGGACCGGGTATGAAGTTCTCCGGGTCCGGAAGTGTGGTAACGTTGCACCAGCTGTGGCCCGGTGGGTCTTTGACCTGAAACGGGTGGGCTGACCAGCAACTCTGCAGATGGGGATGGAACAAAAAATCAGGCTGATCGGATATCTTTTGAGCTGCACGAGGGGCAGCTGGGATGGCTGACCCGGTCCCAGGTGAACTCAGCACCGCAGTCATTGCAACAGCATTCTGAGCAGGATGGATCAAAAACCGTTATAAGAAATGATTCGTCCTGTAAACCCATGGGTATGCACACCTCTGATCAATAGATAATAATAAGTAATCTATACATTTTGTGCTTTTAAAAACAGGGTAACTCCGCCTCTGGTTCGCGATCCCCGTTCCCCCATATCCCCGATGTGATGATCTTCATTGATGGTGGGAAATGTCCGTTCACGGAAAACCAGGTATCGTGGCGAGCCGCGGATGCAGTATATGTGAACCTGTAATTATCATCGGAAAAAATGCATATATGGTAAACGAATGGAACCTCATGTACCAATCTCAATAAAAATTCCGTGATCCGCCATGTATCTTCAGACAACAACCTCAATCCTCCGTCCCTGGTTGGCTTCGGATGCCGAGGCGGTTGCCCGGCATGCAAATAATCCCCGTGTTGCAGCTGGCATGAGAGATGCATTCCCGCATCCCTATACTCTTGAGGATGCACACCGGTTTATTGAACGGGCCCCGGGAGCCGGCAACCTTTTTCTCGCAATCGAGGTTAAGGGTGAAGCCATGGGAGGGATCGGTATCCATGTGCTGGATGATGTCTATTGCCGCACCGGGGAGATCGGGTACTGGCTGTCGGAATCCTGCTGGGGGCAGGGGATCACCGCAGAAGCGGTCCGGGCACTCGTCCCGGTTGTTTTCCGAACAACGGATCTCGTCCGCATCCAGGCAGGAATCTTTTCGTGCAACCCGGCTTCTGCCCGGGTCCTGGAAAAGTGCGGTTTTGTGCGGGAAGCCGTCCTCAAAGATGCAATCACGAAAAACGGGGTTGTGATGGATGAGATTGTGTATGCAATCTTAAAAAAACAGGTCGGGGAATCAGACGGGTAAGACCCGGCTCCCGTAAATTTCATTGATGACCTGGCCCATGCCCATGTACAATGCCAGGCCACCGGCAATGAGGCCCATGATTCCGCCGGCAACAAGGATCGCGGGGTTCGCGGTTAACTGGGCTGCAACGAGGAGGATTACCAGGATGACGACTGCGGCAAGCGTGACCTGGAGAAGCCGGTGCATACGGAGCGTACAGATGAAGAGCCCGAATGCAAAAATGCCCCACAGGGCAAGGAATGCTGCAATATCAACCGGTTGCGGGGCCTTTGCAATGCCAAGGGCCGGAAGGAGAAGCATTGATGCAAACGCGATCCAGAAGCAGCCGAAACTGCCGAAGGTGAGCATCCCGAAGCTGTTGTTCTTCTTCCATTCCATGATGCCGACAATTACCTGGATGATGCCTCCATAGAAGATGGCCATGGCAAGTATGGGGCTTGAAAGGGCGGTCAGGCCTGCATTATGCAGGCTGAGCAGCAGGGTGGTCATACCGAATGAGCACAGTCCCAGGGGTGCCGGGTTGGCAGTGTTATCGTTCAGAAAGAGATTGTTCCGGTTCTTTTCTTCAATGTGTTCCATGAAATCCTCTCAATACGTGTCCTCTGGTGCAGTAAAACCGGGACTGAAAGAAAATCCCCGTATATTTACACCAGTCTATTAGAATTGTGGTGCACAATATTAAAAAATTTGCATCGGCACTTGCAATTTCATCGGGACCATTACACCGGATTCTTTCTGAAATTTTTAGAGCCGCACCACATCTAAAAAATACAGCAGGGTAATTCCAAATTTATGGTGCGCTCTGGGTTCACAAAAAGGGATGGCCCGGATTGGGTTGCAGGGGGAACTTTTTATTCAGCCCTCAATGCATCGATGGGATCCATATTCGAAGCCCGCCATGCAGGGTACACACCCGAGATAACACAGACAATTACGCCGATTGCCATTCCTTCAGGAACATAAATGATACTTTCGGGCAGGAAGAAATACGCGGTACTCCCAATCATCGCCCCGACAACAGAGTACCCTATGATAAGACTGCAGATCCCGCCAAACACGGCCCCGATGATTCCCAGGATAAACGCCTCGTAAAGGAACATCCGGCGTATTTCTCCTTTCTCCGTACCAATGGAGAGCAGGATCCCGATCTCCTGGATCCGCTCATTGACGGACATCATCATGACGTTGAAGATGCTGACTGCCGCAACAACAAGAGAAATCCCGCCGATTGCAAGGATAAAGGTCGTGATCGTGCTAAGCGTAGATGTGATGTTTGAAAGACGGGAACTTGCATCGGAGATCCGGATAACCTGGGTTCTCCGGTTAACCTTGTCATCGATCGCGGCTTCCACATCCGGTATGGTGTCGACATTCTTGACGATCACGTTCACCTGGTCATACAGGTTTTCATTGCCGAAGTGGGAGGTGTACCAGTCATCCGAAACAATGATGGCATTATCGGCCATGACTCCGTCAGCGGTCATTCCCCGGGCGGTAAGAATGCCGGCAACCCGGACAACCGGGCGGGTGACCGACTTGTTATCCTCCCCTATTTTCAGGCGGCTGCCGATCTTGATGCCCAGGTTTGTTGCAAGGGTAGATCCCACCAGGGCATCACTCTCACCCTGGATGGCATCGCCTTCGGATATGGTGAGAAACTTGGTTACGTCATTTGGGTCCATCCCGTACATTGACCCCCGCCCGTTTGTCGATCCTACCGTGAAATGCGTACTGGACCGATGTATGGGTATGACAATATTATTTCCTGACGACTCCTTGATCTCGTTCAGCTGGGCTTTATCTATTCCCGTCGAGGCGGTTGACCCGGGGCTCATCCGGACGGCATCCGGGGTTATCGAGATCGTATTTGCGCTTGCCGAAAGCTGTTCTTTTACCTGAAGCTGCATGTTCGTCCCGAGCATTCCCATTGAGGAGATCGCAACAACGCCGATAACAATGCCGATGGAGGCGAGGAGCGAGCGGAGAAAATTCAGGCGGACACTCCGGACCGAGAGATCGAAGAAAATATCTTTCATGATTCCACGATCCTCCCGTCTTCAAGTACGATCGTGCGATGAGCGTATTCAGCGATCTTCGGGTCATGGGTTACAAGAATGACCGTCTTTCCCTCGCGGTGCAGTCCGACAAGGAGATCCATGATCTGGTGGCCGGTCTTCCGGTCCAGGTTGCCGGTCGGTTCATCGCAGAGCAGGATCTTGGGCTCGTTGACAAGTGCCCGCGCAACTGCAACCCGCTGCTGCTGGCCGCCGGATAACTGGTTGGGCCGGTGAGCACTCATGTCGCTGTCAAATCCCACGGATTTCAAAACGGCAGCGGCTTTGCCGGAAGAATCCCGCTTTTTATATTTCAGGATGAGGGGATACTCTACGTTTTCATACGCGGTTAAGAGCGGGATCAGGTAAAACTTCTGGAAGATATAGCCGATGATATCGCGGCGCATGTGGGTGCGTTCAAGCGCGGTCATGCCGGATACATCCCGGCCGTCGACATACATTTTTCCGGACGTGGGTACATCGAGGATCCCGAGCTGGTTCATCATGGTGGATTTGCCGGAGCCCGAAGGCCCCATGATGGCAATAAATTCATTTTCCTGGATGTCGAGAGTGACGTGGTCGAGCGCAGTAAAGTCGCCACTCTCCAGGTGATAGACTTTCGACACATCGTCGAGCCGGATAAGGGGGGTGGTGCTCATAGTCCGCAGGATTTTAGTCGCGTTTCAGTTTCATTGCAACCCATTTTCGTTTTTTATACAGGACAATGGCAATTACGAGGATGATGACACCCGCAATAACCGGGTAGAATGATGCGATGCCTCCACCCCTTCCTCCGCTAATACCAAAGATGCTGTTACTCCCGCCGCCGCGGTACGAGGAACTTGTCGCCGCCTGCCCTGTTGCGGAGCTGGAACCGGAGGATCCGGCTGGGCTGAAACTCTGGGCAGACCGGAGATCATAGGTTTTTGTTGTAGTGAACGAATTGCCATTTGCATCTTTCCAGGTGATGACGATGGGGATGGATGAGAGATCGGTACTGGCAAAGTTGAGTTCGAAACTGGAGAAATCATCCGCTGCCAGAGATCCTATCGCATATTCCGGGTAAGGCTCGACAGCACGGGCAGGGGATCCGACCGTGACCAGCAGGGCTTTTGCATCGGTGATCCCCGCATTGTTCACATCCCCGGTGAGCTTGTATGAGGATCCCTGATTCACCAGGGCAATGTTATTGACAATGGGCTTTGCCCCGGTTTTGTCCTCACCGATATTGATGGGGAGGATGAGATCTGCTGCATGTTCATTGTCCCCGTTCTCGTAACTGATATGGAAGTTGACAGAAGAGTTGCCGTGCGGGGTGATGGTAAACGGAATCTCGATGGCACTTTCTGCGTCAATGGACATGATAAATTTCTCGGGCGGGTTGACATCCGCGTTGGTTCCTGCAGGTGTGATGATGATACTATCGATCGGGCCTTTCCGGGAATTGAAGATACTCAGGTTCACCGAACTTGCAGCATCCAGGGGAAATGCATCCGGCTTTTTCGAGATGCCGGTGCGGAGTTGGGTTGAGTCAACCGTTACTTTGATCGGGTACCGGATACTCCCGGCATCCCTTGAAGCCACGCTGAACAGGGGGAAATACGTCCCTTCCGGAGGTCTTGCCGTAACAAGGAACGAGTAGGTCATCGTGTTTCCCGGCCCGAGATAGATCATTCCCTTGTTCGCATCAGGATTTTTGAGAATAATATTGTCGTCCAGTATGGTTGCCTGGGAAAATGCTACTGCCTGGGAACCGGAGTTGGTTATCTGGACCGTGATCGTTCCATCTTCATAGGGATAGAATGACTGGGGATCAACCGTGACCGAACTCACGTATACCTGGGCCAGGGCATTTTCTGCCGAAAGAGTAGTTGATGTGCCTGTACTACCCGAACTGCTGCCTGAACTTGCTGAGCTCGTTGTGCTTGCCGACGTGGTTGCTGCAGTTGCTGCACATACCATGAACAGGAGTAAAAGTGTAATGAGAATACCGGCTCGTTTTTTCATGATTCCTCCGGGTGTTCTCTCCGTACCGGAAGATTCACCCCTTTTTTAAAAATCTACCCTTCTGTTTTATTGTTATCCGGGTTGGTTAAAACACTGGTAATATGCCGATTCCAGGGAGTGAGACGGGGGTTTTTCACTATCACCAAGGAAGGTACTGTTGTTCTGCGGATACTACCCTGCACCTGGCAGGTGTGTTGTTCTGGTGATTATTCAGAGGATCTCCCTCCGCTCGTCCCTGGGGCATCACACCGGTGCAAGCAGGACAACCCGCCAACACCATGTAATGTATATTTTACATTTTGTAATATAAGCATTGTGCTGATTCCCGCGATCTCATCGGTCACCCAACCCCTTCCCCTACCAAAGAATCCCCTGGTTATACGATAGAATAAATTGGAAAATCCGGGTATCGGCACATCTTTTCCTCCCCACTCGCATTCCTGGAAACGAAAAGAGAGGGGCCGGTCAGATAACAGAAACGATCAGGGTACAAAAACCGATAGCTCCTTTTTTTCTTGAAACTGCCCGTATCCGCTGTGCCGTGACCGGGTGAGATTCCCTGCCATGAGATTCTTTTTTATGCCGGTTACATTTCCTCTGTTTTGCCCGCAGAGGGCAATGGCGGATGACGGATTATGAGCGCTTGCATTGGTGATCCGGCAGCTCCCGGCAGGCTGACACATGCCACCCTGCAAAGTCCTCATGGTTACATTGCTCCCATGGTAGATCTTGTTCATCACAAATTTTGGCGTGTTACCCGTCCGGTTCATTGCCGGATGTTCCTTGGGAGAACGCATGGTGTCCAGGGATTGGGGTCCTGTCATATTGCACCCAGGCTGGATGAAACTTTTATTATTCATACTGGTGGGCGCAGGGTGCATTGTATGAGCTGCGCTGACCATCCCGACACACGCAATCAGGATGCAAACGGTGCAAGGATGTAATAATACATTCCGGGTGTTTTCATGGAGATCAGATCCAGTTTTATTTGCTCACGAAAACGCAACATCGGTTGCGGTTAAAGTAAAGAATTCTTTACATTTTGTACTATATAACTTTTCTTTTTAATAGTTCTCATTACAATTCTACGTGATATCCTCCCTTGCATGTGAAACGAGGAATCCGAATAAAAACGCATGAGGAATAAACCCCTGGCGGGGTTCCAAAGGAACCTGGAAAAACGGGTGGGTTTAGTCTATCTCATAGGTCAGCACGTCCTTTTCGTACGTGAAGACCTCTTCAATAGTCACATTGAAATGCCGTGCGATCCTGAAAGCCAGGTCAAGGGAAGGGACATATTTACCTTTTTCAATGGCGAGAATCGTCTGCCGGGTGACGCCGATTGCCCGGGCTAAATCTTCCTGCGTAAGATCGTGCATTGCCCGGAATACCTTGATCTTATTCTTCATCGGTCTCCCAATCCCCGTATTTCCGGGCATAATAGAGCCTGAAGCCGACATAGAGGAAGATCATCAGGCATAAAAGCCCCAGTTGGAAATATCCCATCATCTTGAGGGGCATAATCTCCAGGGACAGGAAATCTGAAGTGTGATTGAAAACCCGCTGCCTGGGAAACCGGGGGACATAGAGCAGGTTCATGACCGCACCGATAGAGAATGCACAGAATAACACCCAGAAAACCTGGAATGTTCTGAGGGCAGCTTTTTCCGTGATCTTCGCGCTGCGCTCATCATCGATCAGATCGGAAACGTTCCTCCGGGCAAGGTAAGCAATCACAATCCCGACAATGAATGCTGCTTCTATCAGCAGCGCATTATGGACTTCCACGGAATACCAGAAAATACCGAGAAGGGCAAGAGCAATACAACCTACAACAAGGTAAAAGGTATTTTTCTTCATGCAGTCCCTTTGTCACATGTTTTTGACATTTGGTGATATAATAGTGACTGTTTTCTGAAGGGGAGTGATTCGTTCCTGCAGCACGGTAACCACGGCGATGACCGGCAGGTGAAGGTGAGAACCCTGTATACGAAGACCGGACTCCCTCTGCCGGGAACAAAAGACATAAACCCGGAAAAATCCTTCACCCCGGATCTGCTGTCATTGCCTGTGTATGGTATGGATATCCTATTATCCAAATAAGAAAAACCGTATACCACGAAACCTATGGAGCCGGGAACCATTAAAATTGCCCTTATCCAGATGTCCATGAGCCGGGACATGGATGAGAACCGGAAAAAAGCACAGGACCGTGTCGAAGGTGCCGCACGAGCCGGAGCTCGGATCATCTGTCTTCCTGAGTTATACCGGTCCCAATACTTCCCCCGGCATGTCGGCACCGACATAGCGGGGATGGCAGAGACGATCCCGGGTGAATCAACAGGTATTTTTTCAGCGATTGCCCGCATGCATGGCGTGGTCGTCATCGTGCCGGTCCTGGAAAAAACCCCGGACGGCAGGATCTGTAATGCAGCCGTAGTCATCGATGCCGATGGCAGCCTCAGTGCACCCTACCGCAAAGTCCACATTCCGCAGGACCCCGGCTTCTTCGAAAAAGAATACTTCTATCCGGGTGAATTGTACTCCGTCTTCCCGACAAAGTACGGACGGATTGCCGTGCTCATCTGTTATGACCAGTGGTTCCCGGAAGCAGCCCGGTGTGTTGCCCTGGAAGGGGCAGAGATCATCTTTTACCCTACGGCCATAGGGCATCCCGATGCCAATACACCCATGGAAGGAAACTGGCAGGAGGCCTGGGAGCTTATCCAGCGCAGCCATGCGATCGCAAACAGCGTCCACGTGGCAGCGGTCAACCGGGTGGGTACGGAGGGGGAGATCCGGTTCTTTGGTGGTTCTTTTGTCTGCGATGCTTTTGGGAACGTAATTTCCCGGCTGGCAGATTCGGAAGAGACCCTGATCGCAACCGTTGACCTTTCCATGAATGCAGAAGTCATGGATTCGTGGGGTTTTTTCCGGAACCGCCGCCCGGAGACGTATGGCCGGATAGGCACCCGCTTCCCCGGGGAGACCGGTACATTCCCTGCATTGCGCACGGGTGACACCCCGAGAAACCGGGGGTTCCACATGCCTGCCGAATGGGAACCCCATACCGCGGTCTGGCTCTCCTGGCCCGGCAACAGGGACACGTTCCCGCAGATTTTCCTTGTGGAGGAAGCCTACTATGAGTTTATCGAAAAGATCCACTCCTCCGAGAGGGTAGAACTCTTTGTCCCGAGCGCTGTCGTCCACCGTAAAGTCAGGTCAAGGCTCCGGGAAATGGGGGTTGATCTCACGCGGGTCACGCTTCATACCAACGAATATTCCGATGTCTGGATCCGGGATTACGGCCCCACGTTCGTTGTCAATCGTGCTCAACGGAAACTCTCCCTTGTCCGCTGGAATTTCAATGCATGGGGAGAGAAATATGACAACCAGATCATGGACGGGAAGATCCCCTTCATGATGAACCGCCGCCTTAACCTTCCCATGTTCGAGCCGGGGATCATCCTGGAAGGCGGCTCGATCGATGTGAACGGCAGGGGCACGGTCCTGACAACAAAGGCCTGCCTCCTCAACCCCAACCGCAACCCGTCGCTCTCTGCAGATGCAATCGAAGAAAAACTCCGAAATTATCTCGGGGTTGAGAACGTCATCTGGCTCAATCATGGTGTTGAGGGCGACGATACGGATGGCCACATTGATGATATTGCCCGGTTTGTCGGACCTTCCACCGTGGTCTGTGCGTATGAGACTGATCGTAAGGATGCAAACTATACTGCCCTTCATGAGAACTATGAGATCCTGCAGAAGTCATGCGACCAGGAAGGGCAGCCGCTCACGGTCATAAAATTACCCATGCCAAAGAAGATTGAAGACGCGGATGGGCGCTACCCGGCAAGCTACACAAATTTCTATATCGGTAATACCGTTGTTATCGTTCCGGTATTTGACGATCCTTCTGATGCGGAGGCGCTCCGGATACTCCAGAATCTCTTCCCGGAAAGGAACGTTGTCGGGATCAACGCCCGGGCAATGGTTGAAGGATACGGCACATTCCATTGCGGAACCCAGCAGCAGCCGGAAGTATAATCCGGATGGCAGGGGGTATTTGACTAGTCCCTGCGTTTCTTGATGTCAGCGATGGACTCCGTTGGATTCCGTTACCGTCTTTGCCTGTCCGGAGCTCATGGGTACACTGGTTGGAACAATACTCACGGAACTCCTTGGAATATTTTCTTCGAGCGCCATTTTGATCCGGTTGATACTTTCCTGGACTTCACACATCCGTTTTTCACCATCGAACTCAAGGAAGATCTCGATATACACGTTGTTGCCCGAGCGGCGGGAGCGCACCCCGTGGAGTGCAGAGTAGTCCTCGAAGAAATCCGCCAGGTGCCGGACGATCACCATCTGTAACTCTTCGTCGAGCGTTTTATCGAGGAGATCGGGAAGCGATGAGGTGATGACCCTGTATCCCGAGAAGAGCAGGAACCCTGCAATGATAAATGATGCCAGGGGGTCGATATAGAGCGACCAGGCATAATGAGAGAACCCGAGCGAGGCAATAAGGGATACGAGAACGGCAAAATCCGAGAACGCCTTGGTCCTGAACAGGCGCCACTGCGAATCCATGATCGGCGATGGCTCCTTCTGGAATAGCCGGAAGTTCTTCCGCCAGAGCCAGGAGTTCATGGTAACCCCGATGATCATCAGGAAAATACCCAGGTAAGCCCCCTCCTGAACGATCTCTGCCGGGACTGCAATCCTGTACAGGGCAACAAAGAAGACCAGGGCAAGCGAGATGAACATCACGCCCCCGGTGACGATTGATGTTACCGTTTCGAATTTCCCCATGCCGTAATCGTATGCCCCGGCCCCGCCTTTTGCCATCTTGCGGATAGTGAGATACGCAAAAAATGTTGCCAGGATCTCGTTTGCACATTTGATGGCATCGGCGAACAGAACGATAGAGCCGGAGAGGATGGCTGCAATAATATCGGGAAT
Organism: Methanoregula sp.; assembly: GCF_041645475.1. Classification (GTDB taxonomy): domain Archaea; phylum Halobacteriota; class Methanomicrobia; order Methanomicrobiales; family Methanospirillaceae; genus Methanoregula. Next base: position 150,339 of record NZ_JBAZQA010000002.1, read on the forward strand.
CCAGAGAATGAAATCAACAATCAGGCTGATGAGTACTGTCCGTTGTTTGGAGGAGAATGATCCTCCCCCGCTGCTACCACTGGTGACTGCGTGAGACATGATAAATATGGCTCAAATCTGGTTTTTTCTGGATAAAAAAACCCTGCATTTGTTTCTGGTGTAACCGATCCAGGATTTCCGGCGGAACCAGGATCCGATCCCGGAGACCGGCTGCCTGCCCGGTAACCTTTTTCAGGTAAAAAATGCAAAATATGTGACACCTTTCTCAAGAGTTTAAAGATCATTTTTCTCCTGATTACCCGATGTGACAACAGGCATTCCCATGGACTTCACACTTCCCGACACCCTACGGTACCGATTGCAGAATTACGCCTCAGCGGTCAGGGAGACCCGGGCACAGTTTCAGGGAAGCGGGCGGGCGGGCACAAGCCCGGCATATGCCCCGTATTACGAGAGATCCCATATCCTCTTGCTCTTCGACGCCCTTGCGGGAGCGGGCACCGGTATTTCCCCGGACCTGTGGCAGGAATATATCCGGATCACCCGCAGGTTCGAACGATTCGAACGGGATGCCGGGCCGGCATACCGGAAGGAGTTGCTAAACGAACTGGTGAATTTCACCCAGGCTTACCAGGCTGCGCTCTGTTTTGCGTACCTTGGTGAACCCGGGGTGAACCCGCCTGCACAACGAACGAGAGAACGGGAGATAATCGGCATATTGCTCCAGGAACTCAAAAAAGATCATGACCTTACGGACGCTGAACGCCTCATATCCAGCCTCGATCGGAATGTTGCGGGCATTGCGGTCGCCCGGATGGAGCCGGAACCTGCTGATCCGCCGGCCATCCTGAGCACTGTCGGTGATACGGTCCCGCGGTGCAACCAGGGAATTCCCTGAAAAAGAGTTTTTAGTGCTGATAATATCCTTATCGGATCAGATCCTCTCTTATGGGCCCCCTCACGTAACGCGGAGCACGAGCAGGGTGATATCGTCCGACTGGGGCGCCTCTCCCGTGAACTGCCGGATTTCCGCAAGGAGACCTTCCATGATTGCTGTTGCGGTACAGGATCGGTTCTTTTCCAGGTATGCCACCATGCGCTCTTCCCCGAACTCCACGTCCTCTGCATTGAACGCCTCCGTTACCCCGTCCGTATACATGAAGAGGAGATCGCCCGGCTCAAGGGTGAGCTCATGCGACTCTGCCCTCACCGTTTCGAGTACGCCGAGTGCAATATCGCCGCATTCCAGGTACCGGGCCTTCCCGCCGTTCTTCTTTATGAGAACCGGGGGATTGTGCCCGGAGTTGACGTAGGTAAACGACCTCTGCACCGGGTCGAGCACGCCATAGAAGAGTGTGATGAACATACCCGATCTCCCGTCATCGAAGAGCATCCGGTTCACCCACCGCACGGCGGTGCCCGGATGAGAATGTTCGCTTCCGCTCGCGTGGAGGAGTGTCCGGGAAAGTGCCATGTACAATGCAGCGCTCACACTTTTTCCTGAAACATCGCCAATCACAAAGCCCCACCGCCCGTCATCGAAGGGAATGAAATCGTACAGGTCCCCGCCGATCTCCATTGCCGGGATCGTTGCAGCAGCAATGTCATACCCGGGGATTACCGGAATGAACTCGGGAAGCATACTCATCTGGATCTCTTTTGCGATCTCGAGCTCCTTTGTGTACCGCTCCTTTTCCGCGGTGGTGAGCCTGAGATCTTCTATATTCTGTTTGAGATCCCCGGCCATCTGGTTGAAGGACTGAGCCAGATCCTCGAACTCATCGCGGGTATCCAGCACGACCCGGTAATCCAGGTCTCCGCGACCAAGGGCACATGCCCCTTTCTTGAGGGCGTCAACCGGCTGGGTGATGATCTGGGCCAGGAACACTGCAAGAAGGGCGACGACAACGATGATTGCCAGCATCAGGACGGCAAAGATATCCCGTATGCGGTCGGTCTGCGCAGTGATCCTGGCACTGGTGTTGCGAGTCTCTGATGAGATCCGGTCCCGCGTTGCTTGTATCGGGGCCGTGACCTCGGCAACCGGCATGGAAACGGCAAAACTCCAGTTCAGGGATCTCACCGGGGCATAGGCAACGTATGTCTCGCCATCCCCGAATCTTGTCCTCTCAACACCGGATTTTCCCGCGGTCATGTTTTTGCTGATTGCATCCAGGGTCGGGTCGTTATCCCGGAATACATTTTCCGGGATATAGGCCGTGGCATTGCCGATTCCTTCCCGTGAGAGACCCGGTCGGCTGATGATGTTGCCTTTGCCATCCATAAGTACGGCATATCCCCGGCCGCCGAGCGTCTTGTTAAGGTAGGCCGAATTGATGACATCCACCGCAACATCGCTCCCTACAACCCATGTGCCATACCGTGTCTGGACGGCTTTTGATGACGTTACAACGAGCCCCGTTCCTGCAGCATCCGCGTACGGTTTCGACCAGTACACCTGAGGGATCTTTTTTGCACCGGTAAACCAGTCGCGGTCCCGGGGATCGATGGTACCATTGGCAAAACTCCTCCAGGGATACATGACAACGATCCCGGAATCCGTGGCAACATAGACGCTCGTTAAGTTGGTATCCGCTTCATACACGGCTCTCGCAAGGTCGCTCATACCCCCGACGGTGCGGTACTCATCGGCATTATCTGTTATTGCCGCACCCGGTGCAAGAAAGATAACCGTTGCGTCAGCAGGGTTTGCCGGGGGATCCTGCCGGGTGTGCGGCGTGGTGAGGGGTGTAATAGGCGGGTTGTTCCCAATCGTTTTTGCCTGCGCCGCAAGGATCTCCATCTCGGTGATCGTATCCTCAAACAGAACGTTGGTGATCTCGGCCTGGTCATAGGCCATCTGCGTGAGATACAGTTCAGCAGCATGCTCAAGGGCAATTGTGGCATCATCGATTGCCATATTCCCAAGATCCGTGCTGTCTTTTTCTGCAGAGAACCCCACGTCGCTGATCGTGACAAAGGCAACAAAACCGCATACCAGGAGTGACACGACAGACAGGATCAGGAATACCAGGAGGATCTTGACCAGAACGCTGCATGCAGGCAAACGAAACGTCCGGCCACTCATAACACATCATACCTTATAGTAAGGGAAGAGCGAATCGGGATGGTGGGAAGTGCCTTTCTGCAGGGATCCGAAAACCTGCACCCGGTGTTCATATCATGTAAGGTAATCTCTGACGTAATAAATTTACCAATCCGGTTCTGGAGTTTACCCGGGGAAGGATTCCGTTCAGAGAATCAAACCGGAATCGCAATTATCGAATGATAATATATCCAGATCAGGATGCCGGAAAGAATCCCCAGAATGAACACCGCTGCCAGGACACAAAGAACCGGGTAGGGGCTTTTGTGGTGGCCCGTTCCTGCAGCCGCAGTCCCGCTCCCGGCAAAAGGATGATGGTTTGTCTCCTTCCAGATATGAAGAGACCGCAGGTAAATCGCGCCTATTCCGCAGAATAAAAGAACAAGGATTCCCTCAGAGACCGTTCTGATTGCAAAGGATAATCCTTCCGCTGAGTGGAGCCCGCCCAGGAGTATCCCGAGAAGAAAGGAGGCAAGGGCAAAAAAGAATCCCGTATACTCCCGTGGGAAAAGGAGTTCCTGGAGTTTCCGGTTATGGTGTTCCACACACTCGACCATCTCCAGTTTCTGGTAGATGATTCCGAGAAGGGCCCGGGCATACGCATTGTAGGGAGAGATCTTGAGAGCACGCCGGAGGGCCCCGGTTGCTTCCTGCCTGCGGTCGAGTTTGTCAAGAGCCACACCGATATTTACCCAGGTATCTGCTGACATGGGATTGATCGCTGCTGCTTTTTTCGCATGAGCCAGGGCCTCTTCATACCTGTTCAGGCTGATGAGGGCAACAGCCTTGTTATTGAGGAGAATGTCATTTTCAGGAGTTACAGCAAGTTCCCTGTCGCAGCAATTGAGAGCCTCGTGGAACTTTCCCTGCTGCAGGAGCTGAATTATCTGATCCCTGGTGGAGATTTTCGTATCGGGCATGGAAACAGAGGTTTGATTGTCCGGGTTCCTAATGCACGGTAGTTATCATGGCCGATATATAAATGTAACCGTTCGCGGTGTTTTTTGTCGGCATGGTTTTTGGTAAGAGAAAAAAGGGGGAGGCCGGACGTCATGGCCTAGACATTCACATTCAGGAAAACCCGGATGAGAAGGCCGATAACGAACGATATCGCGGCAATGCCGAGACTGATTGCGGCCATCTCGCCGAACCGGCGCCAGAACGGGAGATCCTTGGCAACCGAGATGTAGAATGTGAAGAGGAATATGATGCCGACTGCTCCGCAGAGGGTGAACATGAGGGCAAGGTACGGGGAGGGAAGGATGAGGAATGGCAGGATCAGGATCGCAACCGTCCCGATATAGGTAAATCCCGTGTAGATCGAAGCCTTCAATGGATCGGACGGCCCGGCATCCGTTCTCTGCGACAGATATTCCGATGCCCCCATGGAGAGGGAGGCTGCAACGCCCATGATGAGACCTGCAACGGCAATGATCTGGGAGTTCTGGATGGCAAACGTGAGCCCGGCAAGCGTGCCGGTGAATTCCACGAGCGCATCGTTGAGGCCGAGCACCACGGAGCCTACATACCGGAGGCGTTCTTCATCAATGAGGGCAATGAGTTCGCGTTCGTGCCGCTCTTCGTTCTCAAGGATGCCGGCAACCTCGGGAATCCCATCTGGCATTGTCCGGTCCATGTCCTGGGCCCGGTGCTCGACCCGCTCAAGGATCTTGAGCGTGAACGTGAGGCCGAGAAGCTTAGCTGCGAGGACGTACATCCAGACCCGGAGGATCGACGGGGAAACATCTCTTCCGGTGTACTGTTTCCAGATTCCGTAATGGGCAAGCTCTTCTGCGGCTATTCCTGAAAGGACCTCCCGGTTATGGGGATCTTTTGTCCCTGCTGCGATCTTTGTATAAATGAGGTGTTCGGTCAGTTCCGCTCTCTGCAACGAGAGAAATGTCTCCAGCTGGTTGGGAGGAATTGTGGTGTCAGGCATGGGGTATCACACATCAATGGGGAATGGAAACCATACCCTGTCGTAACTCAACGGTCATGATGAGTCCGGTGGCAGAAACCGGTATTTTCCTTTCGGTGCAATGATCTCAAACCGGACACCGCTCCCCGGAGTGCCGGTCTCACGGATGGAAAGAGCGGTGATCGAGAGGATTTCGCGGGACAAAAAGAGACCAAGACCGGTATTCTTGCCAAAACCTTTCCGGAAGAGCCGGGCCTTGTCCTCGGGAGGAATACCAATGCCGTTATCAATATACGAGATGACCAGCCCGTCCGGGGTTTCCAGCAATGAGAATGTGATGCGGGTCACACCCTCCCCGTGACGGAGTGAATTTTCAACAAGGTTGTAAAACACTTTCTCAATTAAGGGATCCGCATAAATTTCAGCGGGGGGTAGGTTGATCTCAAGGGCAATGTCCCCAAGGTTCAGCTGCGACAGGGAATTCCGGACCGTTTTTTCAAGGTTATGCCATGCGGGAGCCTGGACCCCGATATCCTGGTAATACCGGGTGAACTCGATCTGCCTCCCGATAGCTTCTGCGGCCTCTTCCTCTTTCTCAATATACCCCCGGATATCCGGATTGGTTTCGCGCTCCCGGGATAATTCGAGAAATGTCTTGAGCCCCATGAGCTGGTTAAGGATATCGTGCCGGGTGATGGACGAGAGCATATTGAGCTTGTTGTTTGCCTGCTGCAGGGCAGTTTCCCACTGTTTGCGATCCGTGATGTCGAGAATTACTCCGACAAGTCCTTCGATCCTGCCGTCACGATCGGTAAACGTGGACTTGGATATGATGACATCGTGCAGGGTGCCGTCAGCGTAGAGGACCTGCGATTCATAGATCTGCGACCCGGGAGTTGTAAAGAGCTCGTTGTCCTTCCGGTAGTCGATGTCAGCGAGTTCTTTTGGTATAATCTCATAAACCGTCTTTCCGATGATCCGGTCTTTGCTGATACCGAGGAATTTTTCAAACGAGGAATTGCAGCCCAGGAACTCCCCTTTTGCATTCTTATAGAAGATGGGACTGGAGATCGTCTCAACAAGGCGGTTGAGGAACCGTTCCCGGTCCGCGATTAATTCCTGTGCCTTTTTGCTTTCCGTGATGTCATGGAGCACATGCACACTCCCGATGAGATCGCCGGCCGGGTTGTGCAGCGGGGAGACGGTCACCTGAAAATCCCCGCCCAGGTTATCTTCATGGATCTCGGCGGAATGCAAATTCCCGTCAGCAAGAAGGCGGGAATGGGGGCAGATCCCCAACGGCGCTGTGTGTTTGTGTACGAGCTCGTAACAGGCCCGTCCGACAACCAGGTCCGGGGCAAGTCCGAGTCTTTCGGCCATGGGCCTGTTCACCCGCACGATCCGGTGGTTCCGGTCAATGATGGCGATCATGTCGGGAACCGCATCGAAGGTCAGTTCCCACTCGTTCTTTGCCTGAAGGATCTGGTCCTGCATCTCTTTCTGTGCGGTGATGTCGTGGGCGCTTGCCGAGACCCCGATTATCTCTCCGGCAATATTTTTTATCGGGGACAGGGACAGGGACACTTGGAGAATTCTCCCGTTTTTTGCTACCCGTTCCGTTTCATAGCGCTCAACCGGCTCGCCGTTCTTGATTTTTTCCAGGAACCCGGTCATCTCATCCCGGTGATTTTTGGGAATGATGAGCGAGATGGACTTTCCCACCGCTTCTCCGGCAGTATATCCGTACAGTTGTTCAGCTCCATCATTCCAGTCGGTGATGATCCCATCCGGGGTCTTACCGATGATAGCATCGTTCGAGGACCGGACCATCGAGACCAGCCGGCGGCACATCTGCGTGTCGTGGTGCATCTTCCCGCTGAGCCAGGAGATGAGTCCTGAGAGAACAATAAAGACGAAAATCCGGGCAAGGGCTGCAATCCAGATATCCGAAAAAACCGGGTACACCGCCAGCACTTCTGCACAATAGAGGGCAGAGATTCCCACAGAAAAAACAAGTCCGCGCCTTGGATAGTAATAAGCCGCAAGAAGGATCGGGATATAGAACAGGTGGGGGAGGACGTTTGTTATCCCATTGACCAGCGCATAGCCGTTGAGGGCGAGCGCTGCTGCTCCGCTGACTCCGATGAGGAGGGGGATGAGGAGCGGGTGCCGGTAGACCTGGTCAAAGTACTGAAAATTCAAATCGGTTGTTCCCCCGGGAGCAGTACTCTAGTGTTTACCGGTATGGTTTTAATGGTTAGCGAATAGCCTGCACATACGAGCCAGATTATGTCAGATGTATCTGGATCTCTGTGGGGATCCAAAAAATGTCCGGCAGTGTAGCAGGAGCGCAAGGGAAAAACGGTATGGCCGTTTGCACCGATCATTTGCCAAAAAAGGGACCGACCTGCGGTCTCTTCTTATGAATTCGTAGACCGGGTTGCCGGGATCTCTTCGGTCTGACGGAATTGTTCCATTATCAAAAACCGCTCCGAAGGTGTGTTGATCGCATGGACAATGCCGGTGATCCGCAGCGGATCCCCGTTTGTGTCCTGCTCGATCACCTGTCCGCGAAGGGCAACATCCACCCAGGTGCCTTTTTGATGTTTTGCCCTGAACTTGCATTCGAAGAGCGAGGTTTTGCCTTTGGTATAATTCCGGAATGCAAGGAGGATGCCCGGCATGTCGAGCGGATGGATGAAGGCCAGGCACGCGTCAACCGAGAGAACCCGCTGGTCCAGATTGTATCCAAGCATATCATCTATCCACTGATTGAGATCATGGATCTGCATCTTCCGTATGTCGACATCCCAGATCCCGATATGTCCCGCTTCGAGTGCGAGTTTGAGCCTCCCTTGTGTTTCGTTGAGCGCAAGGGCTTCCTGTTTTTCCAAGGTGATATCTATGATGATGCCCCGGAATCCAGCGGGTTTACCTGTCCCGGGATCAACCCTCATCTCCCCGTATACCCGTGCGGGAAACACGCTGCCGTCTTTACGCCTGAGCTGGTATTCGCTCCCGGAGGAGCTCCTCTTTCCCTGGAGTGCCTCCTGGATATCCCGGAGCAGGCGATCCGTGTCCTGCGGAGCAATGTAATCAAGAATTGAGATCGTTCCGGAGATATCATTCAGGGTAACGCGAAAAAAATCAAATGCCAAGCGGTTGGCATAGGTTATGTTATAGGAAAGATTCATCTCAATCACGGCAAACGGGAACAGACTGGTGAGACCCTGGTTCTTTTCCCGGCTGATATCCAGGTCACGCTTGGTCTTATGGATATCAGTGATGTCCCGGAGGGTTTCTATGGCTCCTACAATCTTCCCGTCCGGATCGTACAGGGGCCCGGCACTGACAAGGAGATGAGCTCCCTTGCCCCCATAGAGATGCGATGAGTAGATATCGGTTGTTATCTTGTTATCTTCGTTTTTGATATCTGAGTATGGCATCTCTTCCAGATAGGGGCCCCGGATCACCGCATCGATAAGGATCGGTTTTCGTTCGCCGAAAAAGGGAATCGAGTATTCAAAGTCTCCTTTTCCCAGGATATCGGCCTGATTGATCCCGGTCATGGTTTCAATGGCACGGTTCCAGGCGATCACTTTTCCCTGGACATCGATGACAAATGTTGCATCGGGAAGGAAATTGATGATATCCATGAGCTTGCGCTCGGATTTCTGGAGAGCATTTTCTGTCCTTCTCCGTTCAATCGCGGTGCAGAGCTTGTGTTTGAGCTCGGCTATCATCCCCTTTACATCTGTCCCTTTCTGGATGTAAAAATCAGCGCCGTTATTGAGTGCCTCGATAACGATCTCTTCCCGGCCTTTCCCAGTGAAGAGGATGAACGGGAGCCGGCCGAACTGCTGTCGAACCTCTTTTAGCAGTTCTATGCCATCCATCTCCGGCATCTGGTAATCGGAGAGGATCGCATCGTACCGGCAGGCCCGGATCCTTTTTAATGCCTCCGGCCCGGAGGATACAACTTCAACCGTGTAATTCCCGCTCTTTTCTAAGAAAATCTTGTTCAGTTTCAGGAGAACTTCGTCATCGTCAACGTAAAGAATCGAGTACATAAAAAAAGTCCTGAATATGTCCGTTGTCTGTTTCCTGAAATCTATTGATGAGATCGTTTTATCATAATTATATAAACTGAATATCCTATATATTGCCATCGGTTTTATTGTGAGTATTCAGCCGAATTCGCCATGATATTACTCTGGTATCTCAAAAAAAGCCCCATTTGTTCGCAGATACAAAACACAATATTTATATGCAAACTCAATTGCTATGAAACGGACCCCTCCGGGGGGAGATAAGAAAAAAAGAAAACTAAAATTTTCGTCCGGTTTTTTGCCGGGACTGAACTGGAGGTCCGGATTGATTTTCTGAACCTGCTGGCAGGACCCCCGGTAATCTGGATTGCATTTCTCCCGTGGAGGAGTACTGACGAGGAGGATCTTAAAAAAAGCAGAAAATGGATTTGTCTGAAAACCCGCCGGTGGTTATGACTTCTGGTATTTTTTACCGGCCGAGAAGGCCTTGTCGATCGGCTTCCCTACCTCCCAGTAGGTTGCCTGGGCATAGACGATCGGGTGCATTTTTGTGACATCCGGCTTCCCGTCCGTTAAACAGGACTTGTCTGCGTGGATCTCGACAACCTCGCCGATGTAGAGCAGGTGGCTCCCGCAGTCAACGGACCTGAAGAGTTTGCATTCGATGTTGACCGGGCATTCTACTGCAAGAGGTGCGGTCTTCAGTTTCCCGTAGATTGATGTGAACACTTCAGACTTGTCTTCCTGTGCACCGGAGACAAGGCCGCAGTGATCGGTCTCGATCGTATGTTTTGCTGAAGGCACGTTCAGGCTGAAGGTCTTGTTCTCTTCGATCCCCTTCACGGTGTGCCGGGCCTTGTTGAGCGCAACGCAGACCATCGGGGGTGCCATGCAGGCGACCGTGGACCAGGCAGCGGTCATGTAGTTTGGCTTTCCGTTGACATTCGCGCCCACGAGCAGGGTGGGCATGACACTCATGTACGGCATCGGGCCGACGGTTACTTTCTCCATCTGGATTCTCCGGGATGATCTTGGCGGGAGAGGATTTTAAGGATATTCATGGAAAAGACGCAAGAGATTTTTACTCCCGGCTCATTAATGGCTTGGGAACACATGCTTTTTCTTTCAGAACAGGAGAAACACAACTGGGCAGAATATGCGGATACCATTTTCCGGCATCGTGTGCATCCTGCAGAGTACGATGGGAAGATCCGCAAAAACCTGGTTCCGGCATTTCACTTTTATATCGCGACATACCTGGCCGCAAAAGGTGCCGGAGAGCAGAGCGTCAGGTGGCTGGAGACCGGCACGCTCTGTGAGGAAGACGGGCTTTTCTGCTGTGCGTTCCTTCTTGGGTTTTTAAAAAGGCATGAAAATCAGCTGACAAAACCCGCGGTTGTTTTCCAGGATCCCCGCCCGTTCATCCATTTTGCCGGGGTTCCCGCCATGAAAGAGGCGCGGCGGCAGTTTGTCCGGCAGTGCAGTCATTCCCTGCCGGTTTTTAAAAAACCGGTCCGGTTCATGGATATCGGGTGTGGTGACGGGGGGCTCACAACCGCGCTCCTTCTCCACTTGGTGGAGTCCGGAAACGTATCGGAAGTCAGTGAGATCCTTTTGGTTGATTCCTCACCGGCAATGGCCGCCCTTGCGGAGAAGACTGTCCGATCCGCGTTTCCGGATGCGGTTATCCGTATCGAGAACGGACGGATCCAGGATTGTTCGGGCACCATAGATCAGAAATACGATATCGCGATGAGCTCGCTTGCGTACCACCATATGCCGCTCGAAGACAAGCGGGTCCACCTCGCCCGGCTCAGGCCCTGGATTGATCACCTGATCCTGTTCGAGCTGGATGCGAACAATGATACACCGGATCTCTTCTCGCCGGAACTTGCCCTGTCGGTATACCAGTCGTACGGCCGGATCATGGACTTTGTCTACTCGCATGACGCCCCGGTCGACGTGGTCACCGATTGCATTGACTCGTTCCTGATGACCGAGCTCGTCTCCCTCCTCACCGAACCACGGGGAACACGGAGCGATTACCATATGCTGCGGAGCCAGTGGAACTCCCTGTTTTCTGAAGTGCTGGGTCCCGAGTTCTCGCTCCGGTGCGATTCCTCTTCCTGCTCCGATGAGCACATGTCGCTCTTCACGCTCCATTATGGCAGGACGGGATGATACATACGGTAATGCGGGAAAATAGCGGGCAGCAATACCAGAACTCCTGATCCATGAGGTGGATCTTTAAATCCTCAAACGGGATCTCTCCTTATGGCAGATCATCCGGAGGGAGCAATTCTCCAGCGGGACGGGAAGACCTATGCGGTCATGGCAAGGTCTCCGGGGGGCCTCGTAACCCCGGAACTTCTTGAGCGCATTGCGGCGATTGCCCGCACCTTCCGGGTGCCAGAAGTCAAGATAACTTCCGGGCAACGCATAGCCCTCATCGGTATTCCCGGAGAGGATCTTGCGGCCGTCTTTGAGGAACTGGGAACGGATGCCGTGAGAAAGACCGGGCCCTGCATCCGGTACTTCCAGTCCTGTCCCGGGAACCGGAACTGCAGGAACGGTACCCAGGACTCGCTCGGCCTCGCTATCCGGCTCGAATCCCTGTACCGGGAGAAACCGTTCCCGGGAAAGATCAAGATCGGGATCTCCGGATGCCCCCGGTGCTGCGGGGAGAGCCAGACCCGGGATATCGGGATTCTGGGAACCTTAAACGGCTGGACACTCTTCTTTGGCGGCAACAGCGGCACCCGGCCCAGGTTCGGTGATCTCCTTGCGAAAAATCTCTCGACCGATGAAGTGCTTGATCTTGTGAGCCGCCTCCTGGAATATTACCGGATGCATGCAGGGCCAAAGGAGCGGACCGCCCGGTTCATGGAGCGGATAACCCCTGAAACATTGCGAAGCGACCTGCTCAACCAGATCCCCTGCACCCCGCTGGAATCGTGATGGCCTTATCCGTTTCACCGGATCTTTTCTTTTTGGTGGGTGAGCAGTTCTGTAAATACGATCATATCATGGGTTGAGTTTCAGCCATTCACCGGTGGAAAATTTCTCCTGCCTTATAGCGCGACGCGATGCACGGTGCCGGAACAACCGGATTCCCCCGTGAGTATGATCGTTGTCGCGTTCAATCTCCGGTGCATCCGGACCTCGGAATCATATCCTGTTTCCTGTGAGGTTCCGAATCGGGGAAAAACCGGAATGAAGGTATTCCCATCCCTGTACTCCGGTTAAAGGACCTGGATCCGGGGTGCAGAATCCCCTGGGAAAAATACGCCTTATACGGGCCCGGATTCCCGTTTCCGGATCACGGCCCCGTCAGGAAAACCCCGCAAAACGCCCCGATTCGGTTCGTGTGGAAAAGACGTGTGATTATCGCTCCGATTGCCAAAAAAGGGCTGAAATGCACCTCGTAGAATGGTCATTAATGGTGTTCTGCGGGTGTCCTTTTTCGCCCCTTATTTTACCCAATTGTTCTGAGAAACGCTGCCGGAACGCGAATATGAAGGTCATTTTTCAGGGTGATTTTTCGAGGGAATCCGCATTTTCATAGGAATGTCGTTTCTCAGATTATCCGCCCGCCGGACACGTCTGCTGGCAAATTTTTTCGGAGGCCATTTATGGGAAATTGCGGCAAACGGGCGATAAATTGAGCCTATATGAAAATGGCAATCTCCATTTTTCGCACATTTTGGTATTTTTCCAGGATGCTTGTTGGGAATGGTCTCAAAAATCGCAAAATTTGAGGCCTGATTGGCAAAATACGGCGTTTTTGGATGACGAGTATGATGCCCGGACCCTCCTCCCCCGGGAGTTGTTTTCCCCCCGGGTATCCGACAAAGATCCCCGGACGCCCCCCTCTCTTTCAGGAACCACCGGGATCCTTTCGTGTCCGGCTGAAAACAAAAATTTATTGCAGTTCTTTTTGAAAGATAACCTGAAATCTCACCATGAAGTTGTCGGAAGGGCTTTTGTATTTTGGGCGAAAGAGATGACTCACTACCTGATAGATATCCGCCTCATGGGATCCGTGAAACAGCAGATCAGCCGGTTAAGCAACCAGTTGGCGGAGAAATTCGATCTCGGAACCAATTTGGTTGTCCCGCATATCACGCTGGCCGGGCCGTTTTCAACCGGGAATGAGATACAACTCATCGAAGATTTCACACGAATCTGTACCACAAGGAAGGAGATCCCGAAATATGATGTGGGCGGGTATGGGTTTTTTGAAAGTACGAGGGTTGTCTTTGTTACGATCACTCCCGATGAGACCCTGAAACAGTTCCGGTACGAGCTTGCAGGTGCAATCTCCCCGTATTGTACGTTACGGAACTATGACCTGGATTCTGCCGACGGATTCATGTTTCACGCAACGCTTGCCATGAAACTCGACTGGCTCACCTTCCAGCGAATAAAATGGTATGTCAGAAAACAGGAGAGCGTTGTATTCCGGCACCACCCGATCCGGGCAACCCTGCTCCGGAATTCCAAAATCCTGTGCGAGTACGATTTTATCCAGGAGCGGATGCTGAGCCCGACCCAGGCCCGGAGCAAAGCAACCAGGATGCGGGACTTCGATATTCTCAAGACGTGGGCTGACGGAAGCTGGGAATGAGAAGAACCATCCGGTTTTTTATTGAAGATCAGCATTTTTTCAACCGATAACATCCGGTCTTTTTTACAAAACCCCCTGCCGGTTTCTCTTCCCGGAATACCCAGCCCAAACCGTCCAGCCCTCCCTTTGAGATTTAATAGTTCAGAAACCAAGTACTGGTATGGATATGGCAGTAGTAAAAAAATGGGCGATCTTTTTTATCAGCATTCTCGTTGCGATCCTGATCGCGGACCGGCTTTCCAATAGCATAATGGTGATGACGGGATTAACCGGTCCCGTCCAGTTCCTGTCGAGTTTTATTCTCTATGCACTCTTCTTCTTTGCAATACTCTACATCATCCAGAAAGTGTTCAGGGTGGATTTCTTCGGGTTTTACCGCGAATAACCAAAAGGAACTCCCGCTCACTTTTTTTATTCCAGGGGCCCGAACCGCGTAGTGTATCCCCGGGCAATGACCGACGCACCAAGGAGCGGCGCAAGGCCGTTCAGGCTGCTCACGGCCAGCCGTGGCATCGGCAGGTAATGATCAACGTACCGTTCAATCGGCGGGATGATCAGGTCCTGGTTGTTCAGGACAACGGAACCATCAAAGACAATCGTATCCGGGTCGTAGGCAACGATGAGGTCGGAAACCCCCCGGGCATTGACTCTCCCGAGTACCTCCAGAAAATCACGTTCTTCAGGATCACGGTTTTGCCGGATGGCATTTAAAATTTCCCCGGCAGAGAGTACCTGCTGATCTCCGGACCCCCGTCCCGTTCTCTTCTGCCACTCCCGGTAAAACCGGGGGAGGAACCGTCCCGAAGCATAGCCTTCCCAGTGTCCCTTCCCGCCACACCCGCAGGTCAGGTCGTACTCGCTGTCCACGAACAGGTGACCTATCTCGCCGGCGTTCCCATCGCGACCGGAGACGATAGTGCCGTTTGCAATTATTCCTGCCCCGATGCCGGTCGACATCGTGACGTACACGAAATTCCTGGATCTCTTTCCCTCGCCGAAATATGCCTCCCCCAGGAGACCTGCACAGCAGTCGTTGACCAGCCGGACCGGGAGATCGAATTCTGCGGCGAGGGGGCCTGTCAGGGGAATGATGTCAAGGGGGATGTTTGGGGGATGCACGATTGCCGTGCGGGATTTGTCAACCGGCCCTGCTGCCCCGATACCGATTCCGGCCAGCGTTCCTGTCTTTCGGTCTGGAACCAGGGAATGGATTGCGCTGATGATGAGATCCGTGATGATTCCTGCATCCGGCAGGTCTTTTGGAAGTTCCACTACCTTCTTCTGTTCGATCTGTCCGGTTACGGTGACGAGCCCGACCCGGAGGTTGGTTGCCCCGAGATCAACGGCAATGGCGAATTCTGGTTGTCCGGTTATATCATCGGGTGTCATTTGAAGATTCTCCGGGTTAAGGATCTCCCTCTCTTTGTAATCAGTATCACTTCTTATCTGAAGAAGATTCTCTGCATGAAGTTCGTGATGAATGAAACACGCAGGCTTCGATAATAATTTCCTCAACCGGTCTCCGTCAATTGTGTTATTTTCCAAAAATAGGGGGAAAATCCGGCTTGTCTGTGGGGACTAAATTATCCCCGACAAGGGGCTCATGACGATGACAGCAGTCTCGGAACTGAGCTACTGGGTACCCCCTCCGGGAGCGTGTGCCGGTTTTACGTCGGAGAATAACAATTGCCGGATGATAGTTGGATTTCAGGAAATGCACTTTGGTAAGAAAACCTTTTCTGGCCTTAAAAGATCAGGACTCGCTCAGTCATAGGCATGTTCACGATGCTCAATGAAAACCATATAGACCGTCTGCTCCTGTTCATCCGGCATGAAGATCAACCGGTATTTTTTTGCGAGTCTCGTGGACTTCTTGCCATGGAGTGAGCCGGAGAGCCAACCTCCAACATGCATGGGATCTTCGGAAAGCCGGACCAGTTTCTTGCCGAGTTCCGCAATGATCCTTTTATTTATTGTCCTTAATGGTTGCAAAACTTTCAAGAAAGGTGTCGGTCCGTTTGATGACCCATGCCATCAGGCACACTCGTTGAGGAGATCATCAACGGAGGTGATTGTCTTTACCCGACCCTGCCTGATGTCGCGATCACTTTTTTTGATCGCATGCATAGCTGCAGGATTGCTGAGGATCTCTACCGTATCAATGAGGGCTTCGAGATCTTCCTTCTTGACCATGTCAGCCTGAATCTTTTTGATTTCCTGGTAGACCTGATCTATCGTGACACCAGAACTCATAATCATACTTGCATTCATCATCTTAAAACCATTCGGGAATGGTAGGGGGATCTCCCCATTGTGCCGGACTTAACCCGGATCGTCCTTACGCGCAAAACGCTTTGTCGGGTTTTGCGCTTCGGATTACCGTGCTTTTCCCGTTCCAGAATCTTGCCCAACAAGGTCCTTACGGTGCGGTCGAATGACTTCGAAGGTTTTTTTTTATAATTATTTAATTTTTGAATATCGAAAGAACAATTATGTAAAAAAAGAATAGCATTTGTTAGTTACTGCATGAGCGAATACGCGGCCTTCTGTGAAAACTTATCAAACACAAATAGTGAAGCAGAACGCATGGATTTCGTTCGAAAATTTATTTTTCATGGTACACCCATTGTTTTTAAAGACCGTGAACATGATTATTTCGAATTTAGGAATAGAATCGCTAAAAAATTTAATGTAAATTTTACTGAAGTTTTTATTGTTGGTTCAGCTAAGTTTGGTTTTAGCTTTACTGGGGGAAAACCATTTGATTACGATTCTGATATCGACATAGTTATAGTTAATGAAACTTTATTCGACGAATATTATAAAAAAATCTGCGAGTATCAATATAAAATGGATAGGGAATATAGAGGGATTGCGTACGAAGAACGAAAAAATTATGCAAATTTTTTACGATATTTAGTCAAAGGATGGATGCGACCCGATCTTTTACCGATTAGCTTTCAAGTTAACGAATTAAAAACGGATTGGTTTAGTTTTTTTGAGGGGATTTCAAATGGAAGATCCGAAGTAGGTAATTATGAAGTGAATGCTGGGTTGTATAAAAATTATTTTTTTCTTGAAAGATACTATGGAACAAATGTCGAAAAAATGTACCGTTATTTAAGCACAAAACAACAAACAGAACAATTGAGTGCAAGGGAGTCATAGAATGGTAAAACAGATTACGTCAAGCCCAAGTACACAAAAAATTTCAGATCTTTATCCAAAAATTCAAAATCAACCTCCGACATTGATTTTACAGCCTGATTTTCAGCGAAGACTGGTTTGGAATAAAAGGCATAAAGAAAAATTTATTGATACAATATTACAGGGTTTACCGGTTCCTGAAATATATATCGCTCAGTCAGGTATTGATCTCGAAACAATTGCTACACAACATGTTGTTGTTGATGGTCAACAGAGATTACGAACAATTGTCCAATATATTGAAAATTCTGATGATTTTGGAAAATTGGTCCCGAAGTATAAGGATTTACCCCCAGAACAACAACGTGAATTTTTAAGTTATGATGTGGTTGTTCGAAATCTTGGTGATCTAGATTCAGATACAATCAGAGATGTTTTCAAAAGAATCAATTCTACACAATTTAGCTTAAATCAGATTGAACTTCATAATGCCGTATATGATGGTGATTTCATTACAACCGCTATGGAAATTTTAACTGAAATTGGGGATGGAAGATTTCCATTCCTTAATGAGGCTAATATTTCCAGGATGGAAGACCTGCATTTCATATTATTGATAATGGCCACTATCGAAAATAAAGGCTATTTCAAAATGAGTGACATGATTGAAAAATGTATTATCGAATATAATGATACATACCCTGGAGCGAAAACCATCAAGGAAAAATTCATAAAAATTTTTGAAATTATTGAGGGTTTAAAATTAGCGGATGATTCAATTTGGTATCGCAAATCAAATTTTTTCACGTTATTTGTTGAATTATTCAATTACGGGAAAAAAATCAATATTGACAAATTGAAGCAAAAATTAGAGAAATTTGAAGAAGATGTTTTAATCAACAAAAAAATTAGCGGGCCGGCAAACGACTACCAAACCTATTATTCATACCTGTGGTCAGGAACAAACAGTAGAGTTGCTCGGGTTTCACGTTCAGAGATTTTTAATAAATTAATATTATCCAAAATCTAACCCTTCAAAAAAATTAAAAATCTCATCAATAAAAAATTTCCTGTCTTCTACTCCTTCCCCCGGATCCCATGGATCTTGATGATGCCGGCGCAGGACTTGCAGGTATAGAACTCGTCCTTCCAGCAGTTCTCGCAACCCCAGCGCCCGCAGAGCACGCACTGCCGGAGCTCCGAGATAGCATGCGGGGTGCTGCAGAGGTCGCAGATATACCGGGAGAAACTCCCGGGATCTTTTGTCGGCGGCTCGCCCTGCTTGCGAATGACCGGGATCACGTCCTTGAGATCCCGGAAGAGGTCGCCTTCGGGTTTACTTTTTGGCGGTTCCTTTCGAAACCAGTTCTTTTTCAACACGGTCAAGCCGGGCCTCCATGGTTACGAGCGTGTTCTGCATGTCGGTTTCGGATTTTTTCAGCTCGGCAAGCCGTGCCTCATCCAGTTCAAGCTCCTTGTAATTCTGCGCCTTGAAGTCCCCGAGCTTGCTGTGGTTCACGAGCTGCCATTCCTCCACCAGGCTCTGGAACCGGCGGTCAAGGTACTCGTCTACCCGGCTCTCGATCGGGCGGGAGAGCGAGAGGTTCCCCTTTGCCCCCCGGATGTAATAGTAGACCAGAAACAGGAGGACAACCAGGATGATGACGACAAGGATGAATGTCAGAAGATCCATTTCAGATCAGCTCCTTGAGTCTCCGGGCCCGGTTCTCCAGTTCCGTCATCTTGTCGGATGCCGCGTGACTGGATGCCTTAAGCCCCGGGATCTCCTGCTCGATTGCGTACAACCTGCTTGTAAAATCTGCAATATCGGTTGTGCGGGCAAGATCCCATTCCTCGACAACCGCCTGCATCCTGCGATCCACGTAGGCGTTGAGATAACTGTTCATCCCGATCATACTGACTTCTCCAGGGTGGTGATGAGGGCGTCGAGTTTTTGAGAGCGCTGTTCAAGCGCCGACTTCTCGGCATACAGGGTACCGATCTCGCTGGTAACGCTTGCAAGCCGGTTTTCCAGCTTGTGCAGGTCGGTCTCGGTAAGGAGCTGCCATTCGTCGATGATCGATGCGAATGTTGTATCGAAATAGGCATCGAGCGTCTTGTCCATGGTCGGAAGTTTCGATTCAACCGCACCGGGGAACTCTGAGACCTGGTCCCAGAATGCAGGAGCGGACGGGTTCTGGTTTACTACCGGGTACATCTATTTCACCTTCTTCTCCTCTTCGCTTATCTTGCCCATCATGTTGTCCAGTTTCCGGGTCTTGACATAATTCTCAAGCCGCGAGAGCCGTGTCTCGATGAGCTTCTCCTTTGCAAAGATGCCGGTCTCAAGACCGGTGTTCTCGTCCTCCACGGATCTGATCTCCGCGGTCTGCTCGGGGGACAGCCGGGTGAACGGGAAATTTTTTGCCTCTGCGTGCTGCTGGAGAAGCTTGAGCTTGTCCCTCTCAAGATCCAGTTCAACCTTCCGGTTGATCGTCTTCATCAGCCGTACCTCCCGGAGCATGAGGTAGAGGATGAAAACACCGAGAATTGCCAGTGCGGCAATGATAACGGTGTCGGTGATTACCGGGGTCTGGACCACAACGGTCTGTTCTGCCACCATACTATCTAACCTCGACGCGACAGGGTATAATCACTTTCATCCCTTCGCTTCCCGCATCAGAGTTCATCTTTTCCCTTCAGGCTCTGTTTGACAGCAGCGGTTGTTTTGGCTGCGGCCTTGCCCACTTTATCTGCTGCCTTTTTGGACTCGGTCTTGACAGTGCCCGCAGCCTTCTTTGTCTCGGTCTTGACCGTTTCTGCAGTTTTTGCCGCGCCGGTCTTTACCGAATCCCCGGTTTTCCTTACTGCCGAGTCAAGTTTTCCAACGCCTTCCGAGAAGGATTTGTTGGCGTCCTTGAGTGCGGCTTCTGCTTTTTCTTTGAGCGGGGGTGTTCTCCTCACCGTAACCGTGGCGCCTTCCTTGAGGCCGAGGTCTTTTAAGTCCTCCTCACTGACGCGGACTTCCCCTTCCCCTACCATCCTGTCGGCGATCACCGTAACGGTGACGACCTTTTTGGTTGTCTCGTTTACAAGGTCCACATGGTCTCCTTCAACAATCTTCAGCTCGGTGAGCTTTGACTCGTGGAGGCGTACCCGTCCGTGGCTCGGGAACGCACGCTTCTTGATGATCAATTGCATGTCGGTCATAATGGATACCTGCTCTGAAATATGATAATGGTTTTGTATTCCTGCCGTTTCGACGGCAGAACCTGATACAGTATGGACGGTCTGCCCTAAAAAAGAAGGGTAATGTACTATTCCAGCCCCTTAAATCCAGGAAGGATTTACGGAGTGAAAAAAAAGGGAAAAAAATACATGCCTAACATTAATGCAAAAAAGTAAATTCGTTTTGGAGCGGAAATACTGACGCTCCAGGGGCTTCGCCCCGCCGCTATGGCGCCACGGTTGCGATAGTGCTGTATTACCTGAATCGGGATTTTTGGTAATACCGAGGAATCGCATGCGCCCCCGCCCCATTGGGGGCAGGGCTGGCGCAAAGGGGGGCGGACTTTTGTAAAAGATAGATGTCAGGGGCTGGATTGGCACTTTACCCAAAAAGAATGGATCCGGATTATGGCAGTTTCAGCGGGATTGTACTGATATGTTCAAACGGGATCTTCGGCGAAAAACCAAGGATATCCAGCGTTGCTTCCCCTTTTACCCTCAGGGAAATCTGTCCCTTTGCAAAGATGAAGACAAGAGCGCTCATCAGTTTCATGTTGTCGACCGAAACCGGAATCGTGAGATCATTCGGACCGGCTTTGATCGCAATACTTTCCTGGCTCCCGCAGGTGAGGTACGTCCAGTTCTCACCGTCCTTATAGAAAACACTGAACGTCAGTTTTTTGATCTTCACCCCAACCGGGTTCCGGTTCATGATTGCAAGGGTGACTGCGAGCGAGAGGGTTGAAAGGGAAAGTGAAGTGAGCGCGGTATCTTTCACGGTTATTTCCGGTTCCTTGATGAAAAGACCGCAACCCGGAATGGTATTTCCTGAAAGAAGCAGCGGCAGCCAGAACAAAAACTCACCCGGTTCTTGTTAATAATGGAAAAATGATTGATGGGATACGGTTTTCACGCAACGGCCTGCGCTTTCTTTGCCGTGAAAGAATAGGCGATCGCGATAAGTCCCATGACGATCCCGAACGCACCGGCAATGAACGGCAGGAGTGCTGCAACAATGAGCGGCATGCAGAGGAGGAGGAGACCGAATATGATGCTGATAACCCCGAGCACTGCGTTGCCTGCATCCTTTGCGGTAAAGCCCTGGAAGAGGTGAGCGCAGCCGATGAAACAGGCCCAGAAACCTACGAAGATCACAAAGAACGAGAGGACAAAGACGGTTGAATAGAGCGGGTAACACAGGATTACGATACCTGCAAGGATGTTGATGATGGCAAGGAAGATCTTCCAGCCCATATTCGAGCGGTCAACGGCAAGACTGCCGAGCGCAAATAATCCGCCCACGAGCCAGTATGCTCCCATGAACGTGATGAGGATTACCGTTGTCATGCCGGGAGTTGCAAGCAGCATGCACCCGATGAGGAGTGCGAGGATTCCCCAGATGAGCAACAGCCACCAGGGGAACAGTTTCACATCCACAACAGCGGGAATCGGCGAGGAAATTTCTTCAGTCATAATACTTTCACGTGTGTAACATAATCCGAGATAGTATTTGTAGACTCCGTTTCCATTTACCGAGATGCTGTAGCATAATCCCCCCCCCTGACCGGAAGGAATCGGACTTCGGGCCGCCATGTTATATAATGTATGTCGCATACAATCCATGTGTAGTCGGACATATCATATCACATAAATTCAGTTACCTGCCGGGAAACGTATCCTGGCATACCTCAGTTCCCATGTGTCCGGCATCACCATGCCTGACAATGTACAGGAGGAATTCATGAACCGTGAAGAAAAACTCGTGGTTGCAATAATTGACGACTGCATGCATACGGACACCCCGCATGGGCGCGCCATCCAGCGGATTGCGAAAGGTCTTGAAGAGTATGGGATCTATGTAGGGGATGTTGCTTCCCCGTCCGACGCCCGCGCTGCATATTCCAATCTCCCGGCAGTCAACTGTATTCTCATCAACTGGAATCTCGGGGGAGATACCCCACAGAAACACAAGGAGACTCTTGCGCTCATCCATCAAATCCGTGAGCAGAGCGAGCATATCCCGATCTTCCTCATGGCTGAACCCACGAGCGAGACTCCGGCATCCTTGACGGTCGACATGATCCGGGAGATCAGCGAGTATATCTACGTCATGGAAGATACTCCCGAATTTATTGCCGGGCGGATCACCGCTGCGGCCAGACGCTACCGGGAACGTCTCCTTCCGCCGTTTTTCGGGGAACTGGTGAAATTCTCAGATGATTTCGAATATTCCTGGCATACCCCGGGCCATGCCGGGGGAACCGCATTCCGCAAATCCGCGGCCGGCCGGCTCTTCCACGAGTTCTTCGGCGAACAGCTCTTCCGGTCCGATCTCTCCATATCGGTTGGCGAACTCGGCTCCCTCCTCGATCACTCGGGGCCGGTGGGTGAAGCGGAGCGGTATGCCGCGAAGGTGTTTGGCGCCGACATGACGTACTTTGTCACGAACGGGACGTCGACTGCCAACAAGATCGTGTACTTTGGCCGGGTCACCACGGACGATATCGTTCTCGTGGACCGGAACTGCCACAAGTCTGCCGAGCATGCCCTCACGATGACCCATTCCATTGCCGTGTACATGATCCCGACACGGAACCGGTACGGGATCATAGGCCCGATTCCGCCGCAGGAGATGACACAGGCCGCAATAAAGAAGAAGATCGCTCTCTGTCCGCTGGTAAAAACGCTCAAAAGCAAAAAGCCCGTCCATGCAGTTATCACCAACTCCACCTATGACGGGCTCTGTTACCATGCAACAACGGTAGAAGACCTGCTCGGGAAAAGTGTGGACACCATCCATTTCGATGAGGCGTGGTACGCGTATGCCCGGTTCAACCCGCTGTACAGGGACCGCTTTGCCATGCGGGACGGGGCAAAGGACGAGAACGGCCCCACCGTCTTTGCAACCCAGTCCACCCACAAACTGCTCGCCGCCCTCTCCCAGGCATCCATGATCCATATCCGGACCGGGCGGGTTCCCGTTGATCCCGGGCGGTTCAACGAAGGGTTCATGATGCACAGTTCCACCTCGCCGCTCTATACGATCATCGCATCCCTCGACGTATCGTCAAAGATGATGGATGGTGCGTCCGGCCGGCACCTTACCACCGAATCCATTGAAGAAGCGATCCGGTTCCGCCGCACCATGGCCCGGGTTGAGCGGGAGATTGTTTCAGGGAAGACCAAAAAGGACTGGTGGTTCTCCATGTGGCAGCCCGAGACGGTTGCGGATCCGAAAACAAAGAAGAAAGTTTCCTTTGCCGATGCATCGATCGACACCCTCCGGGACAATCCTTCCTGCTGGGTGCTCCACCCGGGCGATTCCTGGCACGGGTTTACCGGGCTTCCGGACAACTACTGCATGCTTGACCCGATCAAGGTCACCGTGCTCATGCCCGGTGTGAACCCGGACGGGTCGCTTGCAACGTGGGGTATTCCGGCAGCGGTCGTGGTCAAGTTCCTCGACACGCGGGGGATCATCAACGAGAAGTCCGGCGATTACAGCATCCTGTTCCTCTTCTCGATGGGGATAACAAAAGGAAAGTGGGGCACGCTTATTGCCGAACTCTTCGAGTTCAAACGGCTGTACGACGAGAATGCGCCGCTCGAAGAGGTATTCCCCGATCTCACGAAAAATTTCCCGGCAGTATATGCCGGAAAAACCCTCCGGGACCTGGTGGACGGGATGCATGCCTTCAAAAAGGATTCCGGGATGTGCGACCTGCTCCAGAAAGCCTTTGCACTCCTGCCGGAACCGGCAATGACCTATGCCGATACCTATTCCCGCCTGGTGCGGGGCGATGTTGAACACCTCCCCTTGAAAATGGCAAAGGACCGGATCATCGCAACGGGTATCGTTCCCTACCCGCCGGGGATCCCCCTGCTTGCCCCCGGTGAGCGGACTGGCAGGCTGGACGAACCGGTGCTCCAGTACCTCTCCTGTCTTGAGGCATTTGACAAACGGTTCCCGGGGTTCGAGCACGATACCCACGGGATAGAAAACGTGAACGGTGATTACATGATGTATTGTATCAAGGAGAAGAAATGAGCAACGAAGCAGTATCCGCAAACCCCCTTGCCTCGAAAAAAGTCCTGGGCCTCTTTGCCCTCGCCATGATCAACGTGGCCGCAGTCTTAAGCATCAGGAATTTCCCGTCAATGGCAATCTACGGATGGTCGTGTATTGGCTGGTATATCATCGGGGCGGTCCTCTTCCTCATCCCGATCTCCCTTGCGGGGGCAGAGCTCGCAACCGGCTGGCCGCAGGGAGGTGGTGTCTACGCCTGGGTGAAACAGGCATTCGGGGAGAAAGGCGGTTTTACCGCGCTCTTCTGTGAATGGTCGAACAACCTTGTCTGGTTCCCGACCGTGCTCTCGTTCATAGCATCAACGCTCGCCTTTGCGCTGACCCCTGCTCTTGCGAACAGTTCCTGGTACATGTTCACGGTGATGATGATCGCCTTCTGGGGCACGACCGCGATCGCTTACTTCGGTGAGGAAGTCTCAACGAAGTTCGGCAACGTGGGTGTAATCCTCGGGAGCATCATCCCGTCGATCCTCATAATCCTCCTCGGGCTCTGGTGGTTCGGGTCCGGTGCAACCATAGTCCTCCCGCCGCTGAGCCTTGGAGCGATGGTACCCGTGATCAATTCCTCGACCCTGCCGTTCTTTGCAACGATCATCCTCCTTTTTGCCGGTATGGAGATGGCAGGATTCCACGCGCTTGAGACCAAAAACCCGCAAAAGGATTTCCCAAAGGCAATGGCCCTGTCGGCAGTCATCATCGTGATCTGCACGGTCCTTGCAACGCTTGCGATTGCAGTTGTCATTCCCGCAGACCAGCTCAATCTCGCCTCCGGGGTCATGCAGGCAATCGAGTACTTCTTCAATGCAGCCGGGGTCTCCTGGCTTGTCGCCCCCATGGCGGTGCTGATCACCCTTGGCGGGGTTGTCTCGCTTGCAGCCTGGCTCATCGGTCCGGCCAAGGGGCTTGGCATTGTTGCTGAGGAAGGGAACATGCCCCCCATGTTCGACCGCACCAACAAGTACGGGGCACCGGTGGCGGTCCTCGTGATCCAGGCGCTGATTGGCTCGGCTATCTCGCTCCTGTATGTCTTCCTCCCGTCCGTCAACCAGGCCTACTGGATCCTCTCGGCAATGACGGTTGAACTTCTCTGTATTGTTTACATCCTCGTGTTTGCATCCGTGATCAAACTCCGGTACAGCCAGCCGGATACCCCGCGTCCGTTCAGGATCCCGGGAGGTATGGCCGGCGTCTGGATTGTCGGCGGGCTTGGGCTGTTTGGCACGGTCTTTGCCTTTATCGTCGGGCTCATGCCGCCGTCGTACTTTGCCACGGGAGGATTATCGTATGTCGGGGCTGTGCTGTTTGGGACATTCATCCTTGCCGTCCCGCCCCTGGTATTCCTGAAACTGAAAAAACCCGGCTGGCTGAAAACCCCGGGTGAGCGGAGGTAATTGAGATGACCATGCTTTGTCTCACACTCAACAATGGAGGGCAATTATGAGCGGAAGTATTACCCTTGAACACGGCCTGATGGTTTTTCTCGTCGTGATGTTCCTGATACCCTGCGGTATCATCATTCTTGTATCCCAGGAAGCAGCCTATTTCCCGGTTTCCGGTGAACCCGTCGTGGACGCTGCAAACCTGACCGGTATCACTATTACGAGCGTCAAGGCCACTCACTGGAACCTTACCGGTTCATCCGGGGGTAAGACCTATGTCCTTGCAGATACCAACGGAAATACCCTTACTCTCTCAACCCAGACGTTTGAAAGTGCAGAAGCCCGCGATGCCGCCATCCGGTTGTATAATTCACACCCGGTAGGCCGCGGCAAACCTGTGAGCAGTCTGCATATTGTCGGGCAGCAGCTGGTGTATGCCAACCCGGCGAACAGCCCGATTCTCGAGAAGATAGTACCGGTGTTAAAAGAGAAGGCCCGTGCGGTTCCAACCGGAACATAATTTTTTGTTTTACTGTTCTCTTGAGATAGCCTGATTTTTTCGTTCTTCAATGGTGTCCTTTTTCCCTGATTGTGTGACCCCCGGTCGGATACAAAAATTCAGGTTTTTTCCCAAACCGGGGGCCCGGATGATCCACTTCCTTTGGACATCCTCCGAAAACGGTCGGGAACTCAAAATCCCTGATGACCCCTGATGAGTATCTCCCATTAATATGCCCCGTTTTCCGGATCCAGCCCGGGTCAGGATTCCGGTTCCTGGATATAACCCCGGATTGCCGTCATTGTCGTGCTGTCCAGCAATACTGAGAAATCGAGATCAACCACATAGACCGGGAACGTTCCAAAGATGGTATTCTGTTTGACCTGGTAAATTCTGGATTCCAGCAGCAGGGTGGGTTTCTCATACGGGTTGATCAAAGCACCTGGTTTATCACCGGTGTGCTTCACCATGAGGCGGTTCAGGGAATTCTCCTTGTAATCCAGGAGACGACGGGCCATAAGCCGGCTGCTGGCGCCGTGGATAGAGCGGATGAGAAAATACTGGCTGACTGCGATAATAAAAATAAGGCCCGCAAGGTGCGCGAGTTCGGCAAGGGTGGATTTGGTCAGGAAGGCCCCTACCGTCATACCCGGCAGCAGGATGATCGTTACCAGGATCAGGATTACGACAAAGGCAAAGGCGCCCATGAATAAGGCCGAGATCAGGAGTGGCGGGATATTCCGGTCCGAAAGCCGGGTTTTCATTCCTTCAACATTTCTGGCAAAGGTATCCGAGAAGGGTTCGATCTTCCAGATCAGGAAGTAGAAGATTGCAATAACAATGCACTGGGAGATCACGATGAGCGCCCCGTCCATGGAGACATCCTTTATCTGGAACGCGATAAGGGTGAAGAAAATATCGATGGTGAAGATCATGCCGATGCCCAGGGAAAGGGCCCGGCTGTTGATAAAGAACGCATTGAGAAAGAGGCGGGTGAACCGGGTGGTTCCGGCTTTTATCCCGATGTCCTGAAGCCAGGAGAGATATTTTTTAAAATCTGCCTTGTGGATGCTTGCGTATTCGCGGCTGGTGGGGATGAGGAGCGAGATAAAATAGACCATGTTGAGGTAGAAACTGGCGGCAATGAACAGGACAAAGTAATCCATCCGGATGGCAAGAAACAGCGCGTTTATCAGCAGGCAGCAGAAAAGGATCACGCCGTGCAACGGGCCATGCGCCCCCTTTTTCATCAGGAGGTCACGGCTTTTTTGGACACGTACCAGTTCGTCTTTGATTGCCTGCTGGAGGGGATTCTCATCCAGTGCAGTTTTTTGTTGTTCTGATCCTGACACCGCTATTTCCTTTCGGGATTCTTCGGTCTCCCGTACACGGGATACAATACCCACGAGCAACAGGGAAATGAAGAGCATGTACCTGCCGCTGTGGTGGGGAGCTTCTCCCCCCGGTTTTCCCCGGTGTTCCGGATACCGATTGTCATGACTGACCCCGAATTATCGTGGTTTTTCTGTATGTTGTGGTTCCGTGCCGATCAACCTTACGGTGGTTTCTGGGAAGGGGATCTCGATACCCTCAGCTTCGAGCGCAGTTTTTATCCGGGGGAGGAACTCGGTTCTCAGTGAGAGATCGTCCTGGGTATTGGCCCAGACGGACGGCACCCAGAACCGGGCCTTGACCTGGATACTGCTCGGATCAATTCCGCTCACAAAAATTTCCGGTGCCGGGTTCTTCAGCACGAACGTATGGGATTCCACAATTTCCCTTATGATCGCAATTGCCAGATCCGCATTGTCCTCGTACCGGATCCCGGTCTCGTACGAATACCGTCGTGCAACGTGCGCGTGAAAGTTGGAGAGTGTGGTGCTGTAGAGCAGGTTGTTGGGTATCCGCTCGAGAACCCCGCTTGGCGTGCGGATAGTAATTGAGAGGAGGTGGACTGCAACGACCGTGCCGGAAACCTCGCCCACCTGGATGAAATCGCCGGCAGTGAAGGTATGTTCATAGAGAAGACCTACTCCCGCGGCAGCATTCCCGACAACCGCCGAGCTGGACATGGCAACAGCAATGATACACCCGACAAGAAGCAGAAAGACAATCGTCATACTCAGGTGGAAAATCCCTGGCAGTGCGAGGGCAAGGGCAACAAAGATGATGAGCACCCGGACTACCATTGTTGCAAGTCCGAGCTGGTCCTCCTTCAGCCGGTGACTGAACCGCAGTTTCATGAAATGGGCGACAACAAGACCGATAACATATGCTGCGGCAAACAGCAGGAGAACGAACACGAGATCTCCCCAGGTAAAATCCGAGGTGATGGCATCGGCGTTCTCCGTGACCTCGC
Source organism: Methanoregula sp. (assembly GCF_041645475.1). GTDB lineage: Archaea > Halobacteriota > Methanomicrobia > Methanomicrobiales > Methanospirillaceae > Methanoregula. The sequence goes on from NZ_JBAZQA010000002.1 coordinate 178,738, forward strand.
TCATCGTAGAGGAGAGGTTAAGGTAATTCCCAAGAATCATATGACCCCCGATTCCATGTAGAATCCCTGTTCGGGAATGATAGGCAGTTTCCGGCTCGAATAGAGATCGATTCCCCGGTTCGGACAATCCGGTGGGGGTGTTTCCTCAAACGATGTGACGGCAATAGCGGATGAGATTATCTCCATGGTCACGTTCATGCCGACATGCGACCCGTAAAACAGTTTCATGGCATGGCACTCGAAGACTGCCCGCGACACTTCGACCGCCCCGGCATAGCGGTTCTTAATGGTAAGGGTCATAACGCCCTCGAAGTGTGGATCGGTTGAGGGGGGCTTCTGGTATATGTCGCTCTCATAATAGCGCGTGATGAGCCCGGTTACCGGCTTGCCGTACAGGGAATATTTTACCGGGTTTTTGGAGAAGATGTCGATAACTGACGTGTCCGTGCCGGTCAGGAGGAATACGCCGATCTCTACCGGGAATTTCAGGTTGACTGCCATGGATTCGCCGGGCTGCATGACAATTGTCGGGAAGACGATCTCGAGATGATGGGCGATCTCGATGGGGAGATTGACCGGCTCGACCGGGCTGATGGTTATGCCTGCTTCCGGACTGATTGCAAGGATCTTTTTGATCTTTTCGTTGCCGCACTGACGCTCGTACCGGGGAACCGGGCCGGACCGGTCGAGCGTGAGTGAGAAGTCTTTTTCAGTATAGGAAAAATCCCCGGGATGGTGTCCAAACACAAAAAGGGGTGGATCTGGTGGGCAATAAAGGTGACGTAACCGGTCCGGCACAGGGCCGGTATCCGGCAGGTTTGTCTCCCGCGTTCCTGATCGGATCCGGCTCTTCTCAACCGGATGAATTTTGTAGTTGTATCACAAAACAGGTATACAGAAGCGAAGATCTCGCTGATTTAAAAGTATAGGTGAAACTATGCTGGACACAAAAACGTCATGCCTCCTGCGAGGCATTTTAGGGGTAATTTTCGGGTTTCTTGCCCTGATGCTTCCGGATATCATCATTGGGGCATTCTATGGTTTTTTCTGGATACTGATAGGTCTCGGTATGGCGGTATTCCTGTTCCTGGCCATAACCTCCCGGAACGATGAGGCCACGATGTGGTTCGGCCTTGCCGCAGTCCTCCTTGTCCTTGGGGTAGTCTCCTTTGTCTTCCCGGGATTTGTTGCCCTCCTCTTCATCCTGATCGTGGCGGGTATTGCAATTTATAACGGGTTTAACGATATTACCATCGCCCTCACGCACCCGAAGACCAAATATATCCTCATTCCGGCAATGATCCTTACGGGTGTTGCTTTCCTTGCGGTGCTCTTCTATTACTTCCCGGGTTTTGAGAAGAACCTCTTCCTCTCGATTGTCGGAACCTTTGCTCTCATCTTCGGTCTCTACTCGATCGTCCTTGGTTACTATAAATCCGAAAGTTCGGATGAACCTGAACCGGCAGTACTTAAGAACGCTGTCTGCACGTTTGGCAAGAACAAAGAGAACAAATAACCGCCACCCGTTTTCCTTTTTCCCGTGGTGAATTTCTCGGCAGATACCTATGACGTATGATGTGGTGATTGCCGGTGCTGGGCCGGTGGGAAGTGCGGCCGCAGGAGAGTGTGCCCGTCTCGGTCTCTCCACGCTCTGCATTGAAGAGCACGGCACGATCGGCCACCCCGTCCAGTGTGCCGGCCTCCTCTCGAACGCTGCGTTCTCCGAGTGCCGCGTTTCGGAGCGTACCGTTCTGAACCGGGTAACGGGTGCCCGGATCTTTTCAGGAACCGGTCCTGGCCTCCTTATCGATGCCAAGAGGACCATGGCGTGCGTGGTGGACCGGTGCGCCCTTGACCGCGAGATGGCCGGGCACGCAGCCAACAGCGGGGTGGAGTTCCGGCTCAAAACCAGCGTCTGCGGGATCCGGGGCAACACCCTGCGGACCCGGGGTGTGTACGGCCCGGAAGAGATCCCGTTCCGTATCCTGATCGCGGCCGACGGTCCGCGGAGCAGCATCGCCCGGTATCTCGGGATGGAACGAGCCCGGATGTTCCTGGCAGGTATCCAGGTGGATATACCCCGTGCATCAGATCCCCGCTATGTTGAACTTTATCCCGATGCAGCGCCGGACTTTTTTGGCTGGGCAATACCGGCAACTCCTGACATAACCCGGATCGGCATGTGCACCGGTGCAGATATTCCTGCGAGGTTTGAAGCGTTTCAAAAAAAATTCGGAGAGAACTCGCTCCATCTCGTCACCGGCACGCTCCCGCTTGGCGTTATGCCCCGGACCTACGGCCACCGCACCCTCTTTGTCGGGGACGCGGCCGGTCTTGCAAAACCGACATCGGGGGGTGGGATCTATACCGGTGTCCGCTCTGCCCGCCACGCTGCTGCGGTGGCTGCCGAAGCCTGCGAATGCGATCGCTTTGACGATCCGGTTCTTGCCGGGTACGAGCGCCGCTGGCAGGCCGATTTCGGGAGCGAACTCGAGCTGGGCTTCCGGCTTCTTGGCATGCGGCAGCGCATGACCCCTGCGGATGTAAGAGATATCCTTGCAGCGCTCGACGACCCGGAGATCATCCGCACCATCGAAGAGTACGGGGACATGGACCGGCCCGGAACGGTGGTAAAAAAACTTCTCCTAAAACCCGGGATGCTCCGGCTCCTCGGGCCGTTACTTGCCACGGGGCTCCGGTCGTTTTTTTAAATCCGGCAGAGCACGTTTTTCATGCATCCTGGTGGATCAGGATGTGGCAGCGATCGCTCTTCTTGTTCCCGGGAAACCGGAATGCACCCTGGGGGACATGCAGTTCGAACCGGGCCCCCCTGCGGTACTCCCCGGTCTCCCGGATGGTGATTCCCGTAATCGAGAGGATCTCCTTGACCAGGAAGAGGCCCAGTCCGGTATTTTTACCAAATCCTTTCGTGAAGATCTTCTCCTTGTCAAACGGCGGGACGCCAATGCCGTTATCCTCGATGGTGATCAGTGCACATTCCTTGTTTTTGACAACGGAGATCCGGATCTTGGTGACAGAATCCCCGTGCTTGAGCGCATTCTCCACAAGATTGTAACATGCCCTCTCCAGGAGCGGGTCGGCAAAGATATCTATTCCCCCGGTATCCGACTGTACGCAGATCTTCTTGATGTCCACATGGGTGCAGGCATGGAAAAAGACCTCGTGGACATTCTGCCAGGAAGGTGCCGTTGCCCCGAGGTTCTGGTACAGCCGGGTGAACTCGATGTTCTCGCCGATGGTCCGCACCGTCTCCGTGATCTTCCGGAGATACATGGAATACTCCGGTTCGTCCGGCCGGTCTGCCACGAGATCGAGATATCCCCCGATGACTGTCAGCTTGTTCCGGATATCGTGCCGTGTAATATCCGAGAGCAGGTTGAGTTTCCGGTTTGAGAGCTGGAGGGCCTCCTGGGCCATCTGGATCTCTGATATATCATGGAAAATTCCCATGACACAACGCCGGTCTCCCTGGTAAATCGCGGTTGCGTTGATGATGACCGGCACCTCCCTGCCGTCCCGGTCAATGACCGGGATCATCTGCGACCCGGTCCCCATCTGGATAACCTGTTCATAATATTCCGAGAGGGAATCACGGACATCCTGGGGGTGGAGTTCAGTGTAGTGCATGCTGCGGATCTCTGCAAGGGTACGCCCGATCAGGTCCTGGGCTTTCTTGTTTGCATCGACCAGCAGATTGGTCTCTATGTCCGCAATGAAGATCGCATCGTTGGCATGATTCATGAGCCCCCGGTTCTTCTCATTTTCTATGATGAGTTCGCTCTCAACACGCTTCCGGTCGGTGATATCGATCGCGGTAAAGGTGATCCCGCGGGAGAGATCCCCGGGGATAAGGGGTGCGGAATTGAGCAGGATATCGAGAATGGTACCGTCATTGCGCTGCCAGCGGGTCTCGATCTTTGCATGGCCGCAGTTCCGGATCTGCCGGTCCCGCTCCCTTGTAACAAACTCATGCTCCTCATCGTCGGGGTAAATCATGCGGGAGTTCCTGCCAACCAGCTCCTCCTTTGTGTACCCGAGCATATCGCAGCAGTACTGGTTCACCTCGATGAAGAGCTGGTTGACCGAGACCCCGATCCCGCCCGGTGCTGCCGCAAAGACACTCCTGAGTTCTGCCTGGCGCTCCTGCAGGGAGACCTCGTTCTTCTTGCTCTCGGTGATGTCCCGGATGGATTCAATGGCACCGGTGACTTTGCCGTTCTTGTCATAGAGCAGGGATGCCTTTGCCTGGAAGATGATGGGCTTTTTTTGGGGGCATGGGGCGCTTGATTCCGCATATAGGACCCCGCCCTCTTTCTGGAGGATGATGTACCCGCTGTCCTCCACCTTCCCGACCGGTTCGAGAAGAAGGTCGATGAGCAGCGGGCGGCGTTCCGGGTAAAACGCATAGGAATATTCGTAGTTGCCTTTCCCGATCATGGATTCCGCCGGAATCCCGCTCATCTCCTCAAATGCCTTGTTCCATGCTATCACTTCTCCATCAGTATTGATAGCAAACGTTGCGTCCGGTAAAAAGTTGATGATGTCTGCAAGGCGCTGCTCGGAGTTGCGGAGTGCGTCAACTGCCCGCCTCCGGTCGAGTGCAATGAGGAGTTTGTGCCGAAGTTCGGCAAACTGGGCTTTGGGATCCCCGCCTTTCTGGAGATAAAAGTCAGCACCGTTGTTGATAGCCTCTATCACTACCTCTTCCCGCCCGCGCCCCGTGAAGAGTATGAACGGGATCCCGTTGTACGTTGTCCGGACCTGCTTGAGGAAATCAATCCCGTCCATCACCGGCATCTGGTAATCGGAGATGATGGCATCGAATGCCTGGCGGCTGAGCAGGTCGAGCCCTTCGGCGGCAGAAGATGCAACCGAGACAGAAAAATCTCCGCTCCTTTCGAGGAAAACCTTGCCAAGCTCAAGCAGCTCCGGCTCATCATCCACGTAGAGGAGCGTTATCATTCAATGTACGTTCTTGTGTGGCAATGGAAAAACCTAATTTTATTACCCGGTTTTATATTTTTTGTTATAATCGCGACAATGGATAATTCCCGGGGAACTCTGCGGTCTTTCTCCGGTATTTCCCGGCCGCTGCAATCCCTGCCGAAAACCGTTTTTTCGGGGGCGCGTAGACCGGTTAATCCGGATCGCCGTTACCTGACTGCCAGGTTGTCTAAACAAAAAAGAGTAAAAAAATTCAGCTCTGCTGTAAATCCGCATTTCATTTTGGTTGTCAAATCTCAAAAGAGGAAGGAGCATGACCCCCACACACTCCTGTGGGGGACGGCTGTCCGGGGGATATCCCCTTGACCCCGGGACAAATTTTTGTCTCCCCTCAGGTTTTGAACAGAGCCAAAATCCGAATCCCGGCTTAACCGGTTTTTTCCTTCATATCTGCGGATGGTTCAGCGCTGGCCCGTATGGAGCGGTACACGCCAATAATGATGGAAACTACCGCAAGAAGCGAGATCCCGATGATGGCGTAGATGATGTAACTGAAGTTCTGCTGGACAATCGGGATACGGCCAAAGAAGAAGCCGGCCAGGGTGAATGCGGTGATCCAGAGAATTCCCCCGACAAGGTTATACGTGATAAACCAGCGGTACGGCATCTTGCCGACCCCGGCAAGGAACGGGGCGAACGTTCTTATGAACGGGATGAACCGGGCAATGACAATGGTGAAACCGCCGTATTTTTCAAAATACTCGTGCGTCTTTTCCAGATGGTCTTTCTTGATGAAACTGTACTTCTGGTCAAGGAGCTTCAGGCCGACTTTGTTTCCTATCCAGTAGTTGAGCGAGTCACCCAGGACTGCAGCGATGATGAGCGATCCTATCAGGACCTCGGGGTTCAGGTAGCCGGCACCGGCAAGCGCCCCGGCAACGAAGAGGAGCGAATCGCCCGGCAGGTACGGCAGCACGACAAGCCCTGTCTCGCAGAAGATGATCAGGAACAGGATGAGGTACGTCCAGATGCCATAGGTTTCGATAATACCGGGCAGGTACTTGTCGAAATGGAGGACGAGATCAATGAACGGAAACAACAGATCCATTTCCGGGTATCTGGGTTTTTTTCGGGCATAAAGGCATCCCTGGAAAACAACCGGGCCCGGATGGTACCCGGGCCGTCCTGCAATGCAGCTGGCCGATGAAATGTTATTGGCCCATTATCACCATCCCTGATGGTCAATTACGGGTCTTAAAAAAAAGGGATGGTTATGCCGGCTGTGCAGTTTTCCGGGCGAACCAGGAGCGGTACGCAAGCCGGAGGATGAATCCGATGATCAGCACGGATGCGGATACAATAATGATCCGGATCCACTGCTCAGCCGAGAGCGGAACCGTTGCAAAGACTGCTCCGCCGTACTGGACGATTGCGATCTGGATGAGAACAATCGCGCCCATGACCCCGAAGAATGTCGGGTTGCCCCGGAAGAACGCGGGCATCTTTCCGTCCAGTGCCCGGCAGTTGATCCCGTTCCAGACCGCAGCCATGATGAATGCCGCAAAGAAGACCGTGCTCACTTCGGCAGGCGTGGAGCCCCCGAGGAAGCCGGTCTGTAACTGGAGGATACCTGCAATGATGAGGAATGCTGCGGTTACCGTGATCGAGAGCCACATGAACGGCGTGACGATCTTTGCATCCTGCGGGACCGGTTTATGGCTCATGAGCGCGCCGTGGGGAGCCTCCGAACAGAGCGCAAAGGCTGCAAGCGTATCCATGATGATGTTGATCCAGAGGATCTGGATGATGGTAAATGGCTCGGGAAGCCCGAGGAGCGGGGCTATAAAGACGAGGAGGCAGGCACAGAAGTTGATGGTGAGCTGGAAGAGGATGAACCGCTGGATGTTCTCGTAGAGCGACCTGCCCCACCAGACAGCACTCGTGATCGATGAAAATGAATCGTCGAGCAGGATGATGTCGCTTGCTTCCCTTGCAACTTCCGTTCCGGCAATGCCCATTGCAAGGCCGACATTTGCATGCTTGAGCGCCGGGGCATCGTTGGTCCCGTCACCGGTCACGGCAACAACCGCGCCGGTCTTCTGGAGCGCTTCGACAAGCAGGAGCTTGTCCATGGGTTCTGCCCGGGCCATCACGTCGAGGTTCCGGGCAGCCTCAACCTGCTCCTCTTTGGTAAGCACACGGAATGCTCCGCCGGTCATGACGGTTCCGTCCTTCAGGATCCCGGCTTCGCGGGCAATAGCCCGGGCGGTCTCGGGATTGTCCCCGGTGACCATCCGCACGCGGATGCCGGCGCTGTGGCAGGTTGCAACCGATTCAGCAATCTGGTCCCTGAGCGGATCGCGGATGCCGACAAACCCGTCCCAGGTAAGGCCGGTCTCGCTCTCGTCCCCGTTGAGGATCTCCTTGTGCGCAAACGAGAGGGTCCGCATTGCGCGTGAGGCAAGAGTGCTCACCCCGCCAAGGTCGGGTTTGTCGGCACAGAGCGCTGCAACGATCTCCGGGGCACCTTTGACGAGAAGGAACGACCGCTCTTTGAGATGGATGACGGTTGACATCCGCTTCCGGTTGCCGTCAAAGAGATACTGTTTGGTGACATGATTCTCGGATCTGATCTGCATGTAATCGAGCGACTCGGAACGGAGCCACCGGAGCAGGGCTCCTTCCGTGGAATTTCCGATAACGATGACCTTTCCCTCGCGCTCCTCAAGGTGTGCCGTCCCGTTCACGGCAGCATTGAGGGTGATCCATTCCGCAGGGGACAGAGGGATATCCCGGGGATTGACCGGTTTTCCGGTGGAGGATTCCGCGACTTCCATCTGGTTCTTTGTCAGCGTTCCGGTCTTGTCCGTGCAGATGGTGGTTGCCGACCCGATAGTCTCGCAGGCAATCATCCGGCGGACAAGGCAGTTGGCCCGGGTCATCTTGCGCATGGCAAGCGAGAGCGAGAGTGCAACACTCATGGGAAGGCCCTCAGGAACCGCTGCAACCACGATCACGACTGCGAGCATGAAGTACTGGAGGATATTGTTGGCAGTATCGAGGTTGAACCCGGTCACGTCGCCAACGAGGACGCCCCGGATAAAGAGCGTGGCACAGATGAGGATGGCCATCGCGTACCCGAATTTGCTGATAACACCGGCAAGCGACTCGAGTTTCTGTTCAAGCGGAGTTGCGGTGGCATGGTCGATTCCGAGGGAAGCCGCGATCACGCCCATCTGGGCCGAATCACCGACTGCTGCTGCGATCATATGCCCTTTGCCTGCCGTGACAAACGCTCCTTTCAGTACCTTATCCCGTTCCGCTTTCTGGACCGGCTCCGTCTCACCGGTGAAGGCCGATTCGTCGGAGCAGAGATCGTCGGATGCAAGGATCCAGCCGTCGGCGGGAATCGCATCGCCGGCTTCAAGAAGGATCAGGTCCCCGACAACGATCTCCCGCGAGGGGATGGAGGCGGGGTGGCCGTCCCTAATCACCTTGATCGCAACATCGTCCCGGTGTGCATTCAGGACATCGAACTCCTTACTGCTGCGGTACTCGTTGAAGAATGCGATACCGGTGGCAAGAAGGACAGCGATGATGATCCCGATAGTATCGAGTAGCCCGCTTCCCTTGAGCAGTGATACAATGGTCGAGACTGCGACTGCAAAGAGCAGGATCCGGATGATGGGGTCGTTGAATTTCTCCAGGTACTGTTTCCAGAGCGGTTCGCGCACCGGGGGAGTCATGGCATTAGCGCCATGCGTTGCGCGGAGCCGTTCAGCATCCTTTGAGGCAATACCGGCAGTTCCCGTGAGGGTGGCCAGTTCTTCGATGGGGATTATTACGGGTTCTTTCATATAATTTCCACGCGGGACAAAAATCTGAAGTAGTATTGGGTTTTTGGGGATTATATCTGTTCGGCGGAACTCCGTTTCCTCCGGTACCGGTCAAAAGATCCGGTGCCGGCGATAAGCGGGCGTATTGTTGTTCTATGTCATGATTGCCCCTCGCGAGCCCTTCAAAATTTGGGATCATACCAAACATTCATGTGGAACGCCGGACAACCTGATTCCATGGAAATCCGTGACGGTCTTGGTCTCTCTCCCCGGAAAGCCGCTTATATCCGGTACATCCACGAGAAAGGCGGTCAGGTCAGGACCAATGAGATCGCAGCACGTTTTTGCGTGGACCCGTCCACCGTTACGAAAACGATTGCTGAGCTTGTCGAGAGCGATCTGCTCACCCACACCCCGTATTACGGAGTCCGCCTTTCCGAGTCAGGCCGGTGTTATGCCGGGTTCCTGGTAAAGCGTCACCGCATTCTCTCCCTCATCTTCACGCACTACGGCCTCTCGGATGAGCAGGCCTGTGAGGAAGTCTCGCGCTTCGAGAGTTTCGTATCCAAGACTGCCATTGACCGGATGTGCAATGCCATGGGGCACCCGCGACAGGGTGTCTGCGGTGAGATCACTCACGACACCGGGTGCCTGGATCATGTACGGTAATCGCTTTTCCCGGGCCATCGTCAATACAGTGTATCCAGAACCGCGAGGCAGCAGATCATGAGTTCCGCAGCATTCTCCCCCCACATACCCGACCTCGACCTCATCACGTACTATGCCGAGAAACAGGCCTCGTTCTTTTCCCGGGTGAGCCCGTGGACAAAGTTCGGCTGCCTGATCTTTATCGTGCTTGCCATCACGCTCACCCGCAACCCTGCGATCCTGCTTGGGATGTATATCGTTGTCGTATCCCTGTATGTGTCTGCCGGCCTGCCGGTAAAAAAACTCGTTGCCTGGTATGCCCTTCCCCTCCTCTTTGTACTCTCGCTCATAGGTCTCATGATCTGGAGCGAACCCGGCGTGCCGCTCGCGTCCATAACCCTTGCGGGCTTCACCCTCACCCTCACGGACAATGGCCTCCTGCTCCTCGCAACCCTGACGCTCAAGGCGTTCATCTCGGTAACCTTCTCGCTCTTCTTCTTAATGACCACGCGGTACCAGCACTTTGCTGCCATGATCTCGCGCATCTTTCCCACGCCGCTCGACCAGATCTTCCTCATGGCGTACCGCTTCCTCTTCCTCACGCTGTCTATGACGGCGTCGGTCCTCAAGTCGGTCCGCTCCCGGGGCGGAGGGCTTCTCCACAGCGTACGGATGCAGGGCCGGCTCTTTGCCGGTGTCTTTGCGCACGTCTTTATCCGGTCCTTCGAGCGCGGGGAACGGGTTCACAAGGCCATGACCGCCCGGGGATATACCGGGTCGTATGCCTCGTACGGCGAGGTACCCCGCCCGGCGCTTTCGGGGATTACTCTCCTCGTTGTTCTTGCCATTGTATCTGCAGCCCTCGTGATCACATCGCCCTACCGGGGGTGGTAATTGCATGGAAGCCCCCGACAAGATCCCGATGGCCCTGGCTCATCACTGCCCTCCCTTTGACCCGGAGAACGAACTGATCCATGTTGACTGTGCAAGCCATATCTATCCCGACGGGAGCGTGGGAATTCACGAGATGTGTTTCTCGGTAAGGAAGCACGAGATCGTGGCACTTTGCGGCCCCAATGGATCGGGCAAGTCCACGCTGATCGAGCACCTCAACGGCCTGCTCCGGCCAACCCAGGGCCGGGTCTGGGTGAACGGGAAGTCCATATCGGAAGGCGAGCAGGCCAATCTCTGGAAAGAGGTTGGTCTCGTCTTCCAGCAATCCGACGACCAGCTCTTCGCCCCGACCGTGCTCGATGACGTGATGTTCGGGCCGCTGAACATGGGAATGCCTGTGCGGGATGCATCAACCCGCGCCCTCCAGGCCCTGGAGACGGTCGGGGCCGGGGATCTTGCAGCCCGGCTGCCCAATTACCTGAGCGGCGGCCAGAAACGGCTCATCTCCATTGCCGGCATCCTTGCCATGCAGCCGCTGGTCATTGCCATGGACGAACCGACCTCCGACCTGGACCCGGTCCATACCGGCATGGTCGAGTCGATCATCCTGGACCTGCGGGACCGTCAGGGCATATCGGTAGTGATCGCCACTCACGACCTGGACCTGGCAGCCCGGATCGCGGACCGGGTCTGCCTGGTGCAAAACGGGGCGGTATATGCTCAGGGAACCCCGCAGGAGATCTTCTACAACCCGAAGCTTGTACAGGATGCGGGCCTCTCTCTCCCCTCAACGGTTGGGACCTACCTGGACTTCTGTACCGCTGCGAAAACTGCGCCTATCGATCGTCCGGTCCGGCGCGAGGAACTGACAGAGGCGCTCCTGAAGATTCGGGCCCGGAACCCTGCAGAGTAATGTTTGGCCTCACCCCAAAAATCCCGTAACCTTGATATCCGCTCCCGAGAGATGATTGGAACAGATATCCCGGCGGGCAGTGTCCCGTCCGGGTTCATGAGGTCTCCCCGGTCATGGCGCACATACATCTTGAGGACGGCTCCTTTTCCCTCCTGTGGGTGATCGTCTGGTGGGCGTCTGCCCTGCTCCTCCTTGGGATCGCGTTGTACTTCCTGCGCACCTCCAAAAAGCCGGACCCCCGGCGCATCACGATTGCCGCGTTCTGCACTGCGGCCGCGTTTGCAGTCTTCCAGGTCGACATCCCCATTGCCGGCGGTGTCCACATCAACTTAACCCCGCTCATCGGCATCCTGACCGGCCCCATCATCGGGTCGCTCATCGTCTTTATCAGCAACATCCTCTCTGCTGCTATCGGCCATGGCGGCTGGGGGATGATCGGGGCTAACACGCTCGTCAATTTCTCAGAAGTGGTTGTCGCGTACGGGGTTTTCCGCCTCTTAAAGCGCTGGATACCCGACCTCTTCTCGCGGGCAGGCATCGCCACTATCATCGGGCTTTTTGTAGGGAACTGCGTGATGATCGGCATCATTCTCGTCTCCGGTATCCAGGGCGTAACACAGGGAACGTCCCAGATGCTTCCGGGGCTCTCTCTTATCTTTGCCATCAACATGGGAGTAGCCGTTATCGAGGCCTTCGTGACCGGTCTCGTTGTCGCCTATATGGGCCGGGTCCGTCCCGACCTGCTGGACGGGGAGAAAAAATGAGCGGACCCGGTGAATCCGGCACGCGGTACGGGATGGCACTCTTCCTCCTGCTTGCAATAGCAATGGTTGCAATTGCCGTGATAGCGGCGGGAGTGACCGGCCCGATGGGTATCGAGGAGCGTTTCAACTCTGCAGTTGGCATTCACGGGGATCCAGGGATTATCCATGAAGAGGAAGGATCCGAATTCTCCATCGAAGGGCATCCCCTGTTCTATGCAATCCTCCTTGCAGTTCTTGTCATCGCATGTTTCTTTCTGTATCGCAAATACCATATCTGACCGGAACCTCAGGGGTGACCGTATGTTCCGGTGTTCTGCCAATTGCCGGACACGTGCTCTCTCTTTCTGGGCAGATCCTGATACAACGGGCTTGACCCTTCTTTCCCTGTTGGCCGTGGCATTCCCGTGAGAGTCACCCATTCACTTCCTGCCGGATGAACAAGCAAAAAACCAAGGACCGACAATACCCTTTGCCCCTTTTACCCCGCTGTCCGCAATCCACGGGTTATTTAAGCCATCGGATAAATCACTCCTCTGATCATGAAACGACACCGCACCGTGGATCTCAGGGCCATTGCCAGGTCGGCTATGGAGAAATACGGCTTTAAGCCGGATTTCCCGGAAGCCGTTGTGAGAGACGTCGATGCCATCCGGGAGACCGCCCCTTCGGACAACGGGGAGGCTCTCGACCTGCGCCCGCTTCTCTGGTCCTCCATTGACAACAGCGATTCCATGGACCTCGACCAGATCGAATACTGCGAACAGAACCCGGACGGATCGGTCCATGTCCGGGTGGCTATCGCGGACGTTGACGCGTATGTCCCGAAGAACTCCAAAGCGGACCGGTATGCTGCCCACAATGGTACCTCGGTGTATCTTGACGTTGAGACCTACCCGCTCTTTCCGGACCGGCTCTCCAAGGGGATCACCTCACTCCTGCCGGGCCGTGACCACCGGGCGATTGTTATCTCATATACGGTCCTCCCCGACGGAAGGTTCGAGCCTGAACTTGTGTACCGTGCCCTGGTGCGCAACAAGGCAAAACTGGTGTACGAGGAAGTTGGTGACTGGCTGTCCGGGACCGGCACAATCCCGGGGGCTGTCCGGGACACCCCCGGTATGGAAGAGCAGGTCCGGTTGCAGGATAAGACTGCCCGGCTGCTGAAGGAGAGGCGGCTCGCGGATGGAGCGCTCGATCTCGATACTATTGAGCCAAAAGCCGTGATCGAGAACGGGAATGTCCGGGAGATTATCGTTATAAAAAAGAATCCGGCCCGGAGCATCATCGAGGAGTTCATGGTGGCGGCAAACGGGACCATGGTCCGGTTCCTTGCACGTGCGGGTATTCCCATGATCCAGCGCATTGTGCGGGTGCCCAAATACTGGGACGAGATCGTGCTCACTGCCGCGACCTGTGGCGAGCACCTCCCGGCTTCACCGGATGTGAAGGCACTCTCCGGGTTCCTTTTCCGGCAAAAAGCTGCGGACCCGGCCCGGTTCCCCGATCTCTCGCTCACGATCATCAAGCTTCTCGGCCCCGGGGAGTACCTGGCGCTCGATCCCGGCATGCCGCCAACCGGCCACTTCTCGATGGCAGTCACTGACTACACCCACTCAACTGCCCCCAACCGGCGCTACGTGGACCTCATCAACCAGCGACTGGTCAAAAGCGTGCTCGACCATGTCCAGAGCCCGTATTCCTCCGATGACCTGGCAGAGGGTTCGGCCTGGCTGACCGACCGGGAGAGATCTTCCAAGAAAGCCGAGCGGTTCATGCGGAAAGCGGCCGCGGCGGTCCTCCTCCAGGACCGGATCGGGGATACGTTCGATGCGATGGTGACCGGAGCTTCGGAAAAGGGCGTGTACGTCCGGCTTCTCGATCCGCCTGCCGAAGGAAAAGTTTTCGGGAACGTGCACGGGCTTCGGGTTGGCATGAAGATCCGTGTCCGCCTGTTAAAGACCGATCCGTACAGCGGGTTCATCGACTTCGAACCTGCGGGGAGCAGGGCGCAATAACCGTCAGCGTTTTTCTCTCCCTCTCACGAATCGTTTTTTACCCGGCCGCCAGGGTCGGGAAAGAGCGATCTTCTTCAGCCGCCAAATCCCCGGCGCTTCCATCCGCGGGATCGCTCCTTCCTACGCCAAAGTATAAATGATACGGAAATACATCCCCACATACATATCTTTCCCGGGTTGCACGGGTAACCCGGGTACTCTTTGGGAGATGCAATACCCTGAAGGGTGATGCCGGTTCCCCCCCGGGGGAGTGAGGTGCAGGATGGAGTTTACCGAAATTCAGATGGATGCGATGAGGGAGCTCTCGAATATCGGGGCAGCCCATTCGGCAACAACTCTCTCGCAGATGCTCGATACCCAGATAGGTATGAGCGTGCCGGAGATCAATATTGTTGATATATCGCAGGTGGGTGAGTTCCTCACCGATGAACTGACCACGCTTGTCATCTTTGAACTCCAGGGGGATATCCCGCACGGGGGTTTCCTGGTCCTGCATTTCCCAAGGGATTCGGCACTCCGGACTGCAAACATCCTCCAGGGCTCCGAACAGACCGAGCATCCGTTCAACGAGATGGACCAGAGCGCGATCCTTGAAGTGGGAAACATCATGGTCTCCTCGTTTTTGAGCGCAGCATCCGATCTGCTCGGGTTCATGATGCTCCCCTCACCCCCGGTCCTGGTCTTCGACATGGCCCATGCAGCCATCACGTCGCTCATTGCCCAGATGACCGTTGAAGTCGATGACGTGATCCTCTTCCGGGTCAAACTCACTTCAGAAGAGCACAATATCTCCGGTAACATCCTCATCTTTTTGGAGGTCTCGGCGCTCCAGAAAGTTGCAGCCCGGCTTGAGGAACTGACAAAACAATAACCATCCACTCTTCAGGATCCGCGGGCCTGCATCCATTGCGAGATGCACGGTCCGTTCTTTTTGGGCCGGAATTCCCACTCGTCTCTCTTCAGATCTCGATGAGTCGCTGGTCATGCAGGGCCAAAGCAACATTTATTTAACTAAAACAAGTAAAGTTGTTTCCGAGTTACTATGCATATTATGGAAGGTTTCCTGCCCTGGCAGTGGTGTATCGTCTGGTGGCTTATCGCCCTCCCCTGCCTGGCCTATGGTGTCTGGCGATTAAAAAAAGTCATTGACGCAGATCGCGAGGCGCTGCCCCTTCTTGGTGTCACCGGTGGGTTCATCTTTATCCTCTCCTCCTTAAAACTCCCGTCGGTTACCGGCAGCTGTTCGCACCCGACCGGTACCGGGCTCTCCGCGATCTGTTTCGGGCCGTGGATCACGTCGGTGATCTGCGCGATAGTTCTCCTCTTCCAGAGCCTGTTCCTGGCCCACGGGGGGCTTTCCGTCCTTGGGGCGAACATCGTCTCGATGGGCATTGTCGGCCCGATGGTCGGGTATGCCATCTACCGGCTGCTCCGTGACACTTCCGTGAGCATTTACATCACGGTCTTCCTTGCCACAGCGCTTGCGGATATGTTCACTTACGTTACCACGTCGCTCGAACTGGCCCTGGCATATCCCGCTGAAGTCGGCGGCTTTGCGAGCTCGTTTGTGCTGTTCCTTGCCATCTTTGCCGTTACGCAGGTGCCGCTTGCGATCGTTGAAGGAATTGTACTTGCGCTGGTCTTCAAGTACATCATCGCCCTCAAGCCCGATATCCTGATCCGGATGAAGATCTTCTCCGAGACGCAGATCAACAAAGCCCGTGGGGAAGCCTGATGGCGAAGAAGTACACGCTTGAAATCCTTGCCATTGTTGCCATCCTCGTATTCTGCGGGCTCTTCCTCTACACCAGCTCGACTCTCCAGGGGGCCGAGTTTGCCGGATCCGACAACGTGGGCTCGGGTAAGATTGCCGAATTATCCGGTAAACCGGTTGAGAGTTTTTCACCCCTTATTCCCCAGTACGAGCCGCCCAGCGGCGAGATCGAGTCCTGCCTCTTTGCCCTCCAGGCGGCCTTTGGCGGGATCATGATAGGCGGCGTGTTCGGGTACTGGATCGGCCAGAAGAAGAAAGCCTAATCGCTCCCTGAGGGAAATGAATTGATCCATGTTTGAGGAACTGCTGGAGGATGTTGCCCAGAATAACGGCCTGCGCGAGGTCAATACGACCGTCAAGCTCGCAGCAGGCCTTGGCGCAATCATCCTCTGCCTTCTCTCGACCGGGTATCTTGCCCCGCTCCTGATTGCCCTGATCCTGTCCGGTGCAATCCTCCTGCTCGCCCGGGTTGACGTAAGGACCTATGCCGAATTATTTTTTGTCCCGCTCTGGTTTGCCGCGCTCAGTGCGGCAGTTATCGTCCTGATCTCGGGAGGGAACCAGGTCTTCTGGAGCTGGAACCCCCTGCCGTTCCTGTCGCTCTCCGTCTCCCGCGAGAGCATCAACATGGGTTTTTTTATCCTCTGCCGGGTGATTGGCGGGATGTCGGCCCTCCTCTTCATTGCGCTGACAACGCCCATGACCGACCTCTTTGTCGTGATGCGGAAATGCCGCGTTCCGGACTGCGTGATCGACCTTGCCATGATCATCTACCGCACGATCTTCATCCTCATGGACCAGGTGCAGCAGATCTACCGGGCGCAGGTGATGCGCCTTGGGTATTCGGGCTGGCGCGAATCGATCCGGACCTTTTCCTCGATGTGCGGGGCGGCCTTTATTGCAAGCTGGGATGCCGGCGATGACCTGATCCGGGCCATGGATGCCCGGTGTTTTGACGGGAAGTTTGCCCTTCTCGGCGAGAACCGTCCGGCCGGGGTCCGGTCGGTTGCGGCCCTCTGCCTCTTCCTGCTCGCCGGGTCGGCAGCCGTGTATGTGTCGCAGGAGATGACGTTATTATAGGAGATCTGTTATGAGCCGTATCGTTCTTGAAGCACGGGATGTCAGGTACCAGTACCCCCGGAGCCGCGAGGCCATTACCGGGATCAGTTTCCATGTACGGCGGGGCGAGAAGATTGCGCTCGTTGGCCCAAACGGCGCCGGTAAATCCACGCTCCTACAGATGTTCAACGGTATGATCCGCCCGACTTCAGGGATCCTGCTCTTCGACAACGAGCCGGTCCGGTACGATACCCGCTCGCTCCGCCAGATCCGGCGCCGGGTCGGCTTCCTGCTCCAGAACCCGGACCGCCAGATCATTGCGCCGACCGTGTACCAGGATGTGGCATTTGGCCCGACCAACCTCGGGTACGACGAGGCAGCCGTGAAAGCGGCGGTGGAAGTCGCCCTCCGTCAGGTTGGTCTCGAGGGATTCGAGCGGCGGCCCCCCCACCATCTCTCGGGCGGGGAGAAGAAGCGGGTGGCAATCGCCGGCGTGCTCGCAATGGACCCGGACGTGCTCGTCTTCGATGAGCCGACAACGGGGCTCGACCCGTCCGGTTCCGAAGATCTCATGGAACTGCTCGACGAGCTGAACCATGCCGGCAAGACTATCATCATCTCCACCCACGATGTGGAGCTGGCGTACCCGTGGGCGGACCGGGTCATCCTCCTGGCCGACGGCCGGATTATCCGGGAGGATGTGCCGGATGTGGCGTTCGGGAACCCGACCTATGTCCGCATGGCGCACCTCTCGGTCCCGACCCTGCTCGAACTTTCCGTTGAGCTGGAAAAACGCGGGTTTACGATTCCGAAACGCAAGCCGCGGAGCGTGCTCGACATGGTGCATATCATCGAGAACCACCTTCATGGCTCCTGCGGGCACCCGTCGCCCGGTACGATCACGGTCTGCAACGTGGACGAGGGCGATACCGGAACCCTTGCGTCATGGGTGAAGGCCCGCACCATAGTGGTCGGGGCAATGGGTACGCGGGCAAAACAGTGCGCCGAACGGGAAGCTTTGCCCCTTGAGTTCACCTACGGGGTCATCGACAAATGCATCCTCCGGGCGCTGCGGGGTAAGGACTCGCTGATCCTCACCACCGGCAGCATGGTGGGCCGGGTGGCAGTCCGGGTGGAGGCGTACGCAAAGGAGAGCGGCACTACCATCCGCGTAGTCAGCCTGGATCCCGACGGGCAGCCTTCGCAGAACGGATGAGCAACCGTGCAGAGAAACCACGTATTCCCTGTCAGAAAATCCCGTGGGGATCAGTCACCATTTCTGATAGTTCTGATACCTGCGCTGAATATCCGGTTTTTGTCGCTGCTCTCGTCCCTTCTCTCATTCTGTCTCCTCACTCACCGGTGCCGGCTCCACCGCAGTTCTGGGATCCCGTGAAAGGAAGACAAAGAGGATCACGGGGATCATGTAGAGGTACA
The DNA here is from genome assembly GCF_041645475.1 of Methanoregula sp. GTDB lineage: Archaea > Halobacteriota > Methanomicrobia > Methanomicrobiales > Methanospirillaceae > Methanoregula. The sequence goes on from NZ_JBAZQA010000002.1 coordinate 197,043, forward strand.
TAGCAGGAACCTTCGAGAACGAGACCGTCCAGCCGTCAAGGATCATTCCCACAACCGCCATTGCCGGGAAGAGCAGCATGCGCAGCGAGAGGTTCCGGACAATCGCGGGGTCGAGTGCGGGAACACAGAGCAGGGATGACCGGGATACGTACCGCCAGAGGCCGAAGATCAGTATACCCGAGACGAAGATATTTGCATGGAAGATCACGCCGTACGGGATCGGTTCTGATGAGAGGGAATAGAGGAGCGATGTTAACGGTATGAAGAGGATCGAGAGAAGGAACAGAAACGTCAGGCCGACCATGATCCGGTCGATGATCCGGTTGTGGCCCATGATCTCGAAGAACTGGATATAGAAGAACGCGATGACGATGAAGAGGAAGAGGAAATAAAGCCCGTCGTTGATGATGTTTCCGATATAGGAGCCAAAGAAGACCACTTCATTTGCAGGAACGCTTGCCGGGAGTTGTATGTTGTTCCGAACGATCAGGGTCATGGCAAATGCAAAGACACCGTTGACAAGAATCTCGAACATGTCCTTTGGAACTATTCCGTCTACTGCCCCTTTTGGCGTGCCTGTTTCCGGTATAGGAATTGCATCCACCTCATCCGTCATGACATTTCCCCCAGGAACTTCTTTACCCGTCCGGTATTACCAATCGCGATGAGGATGAGGGCAAGGATGGTTGCAATGTAGATATACTGGGAACAGGGGATATCGAAGTAGATCATCAGTAATCCTGCGAGAGCCGTTATGGGGATGACGAGAACGTTCGCACTGGTTGCGGTCCGGTCACCGGCCGTAACCGCGGGACCGACCAGCGCCGGGTTCCTGATGCAGTGCAGCCATTCAAGGGCGATCACGATCCCGATTGCGAGCATGTTCAGGTGGAAGAGGTAGAAGACCTCCGGGACGCTGGAGAACAACAGGGCATGCTGGCTCGTGATCGGGATGAAGATGATGAACATCAGGAGAGCGAAGTGGAGGTACAGGTACATCCGGTCGAAGAGACGGTACTGGTGAAAGACATGGAACGCGACTATCCAGATTATGGCGAGGATTAAAAAGACGTTGAGAAAATTGAGGAGGACCGGAGCCTGTCCCATCCCGAAATCGTGCGCAGTGGCATTTGCCACCCAGTCCTGGTAGGTGGGAAAACGGATGAGCTTGAAGAGCAGGAAAAAGGCAAAGACAAAGATCGTATTGGTGAGTCGCCCGATATTGGTCTTCGTCACCGGCCCTTCAGCATCAGTTCCCGGCATATCGTCTTATTTCTCTATCGTTCCGGATGAAATAAGGATCGCGATCAGCGGGCCTCCTGAAGATCATCCGCGGGGTGCCTGGTGCAAACCGGCCGGATGCCCCCCTCCCCGGGAGGTGTTCGCATGCCGCGAGGGGCTACAGGAAAAACCGGCAGTTTCCGGAGTAGTTTTTAAAAAAAGGATATCCTGCCAGCTGATACCGGCATTTCAGGAACAAAATAGTTCCTGCCTGTAGTCCTGGATCCCTTAATGGCAGACCCCGTTCCAGCATCCGTTAACCGGTGTGGGGAGTGCCGCCTGCAGGGGAAGATCGACTGCGAAATACCATGCAAATGCCACGATTGCTCCAAGAATTGCCAGTCCTATGACGAACAATACGAGGTTCTTCATCGGGTCTGAAGGTTGTGCTCCGGTCATGATGTCACCTTGTTATAATAACAGAAATGTCGGCTCGCAATATATCGTTTCGCGTGCCGGGACAATTCTTCTCCTGCGTACGATCGTTGTTCTCATACCGGGATCCGGCATCCCCCGGTGCGTTTATTGCCCGGAACTCCGTATGTGTGCCGTAAGGGATTCTCATGAAACGCATCACCATCAATGCAATCATCGATATCGGCTGCCTGATCGCATTCATCCCCTCGCTGTTTACCGGGGGTCTTGTACTTTTTCCTCCCCTCCGGTGGGGGAAAAGGCGGCAGCTGGGTTACGTGGATGGGAATAACCCGGCATGACTGGGTCCTGTATCATGATATTGCAAGTTTTGCCTTTGCCATCCTGCTCGTCCTCCACCTGCTCCTGCACTGGAAGTTTTTCCGGCATATCGGCAGGCGCCTCAAACCGGAGGGAACGGATCCGGAACCCTGTTCTCCATGAGATGGTTCTTTCCGGGTCTGGCTGACCCTCTCACCCCGGAAAAAAATTCGTGAATCCGGGCATTCTCCCCTCCGGGTGAAAATATCCGGTTCGTGTTTACATTATTTATTTTATATTTCATCAATAGAAATTACAATTAATTAACTATAATAAGAAATACTACCCATATGAGCGATATGAAAATCCCACGATTTGTGATTATCTGTACTCTCCTTATCGCCTGTACACTATTCGCAGCAGGCTGCACTTCAGCGTCGAATCCGGGAGCCCAGCCCGCAACGGTCACAACTCCAGCCGGCACTCAAAATACCCTCCTCATATTTGCCGGTGCCGGGCTCAAAGCCCCCCTTGATGAGATCGGGCCGGCCTTTTCGCAGAAATACGGCATTCCGGTCCAGTATAATTACGGCGGTGCAGGCACCCTTGTCACCCAGATGAACTTAACCCGGAAGGGCGACGTCTTCATCCCCGGTTCAACGGTTGAATTCCAGACCGCAAAAGACCAGGGCCTGGTCAATACGAACCAGCTGGTTGCGTATCATGTCCCCACGATCGCTGTCCAGAAAGGCAACCCGAAGAATATCACGAGCCTCAAGGATTTCGCCCGGCCCGGCCTGAAGGTAGCCCTTGGTGACGCCAATGCCACTGCTATCGGGAAAGCCGGTGCAAAAATGTTCAAACAACTCAACATCACCGCAGCCGTCGAGAAGAACGTGGTTACCCGAACCCCGACCATCAACGAGCTGACCGTGATCATGAACCTCGGGCAGGCGGATGCGGCGCTCCTGACCCTGGACCAGATCGATTCTGCCAAGGTGGATGTAGTTGTCATCCCGGTCAAGGAGAATGCTGTCCTGATCACCCCGATCGGTGCGACAACGTACTCGCAGAATACCGATGCGGCAAACACGTTCGTTGCCTATGTCGCCTCGGATGAAGGAAAGGCATACTTTGCAAAGCACGGGTTCCCGATCTACCCGGACCCGGTATATGCCGGTGTCAAGCCATGAACGCACCCGGTGTAAGGAGAGATCTTCTGTGACAGAGTTCATACCTGTCGGGATCGCCCGCTCCCGGCTCTCAACCGCCGGGGCCCCGCCATTCCAGAGCGTATTCTCTTCGGAGGAAGGCGAGATCGAGGTATTCCCGGAATTCCAGGCAGGACTTAAGAATATCGAGGGCTTCTCCCACCTCATCATCCTTTCCTGTTTCGACCGGGCAGAACGGCGTTCACTTACGGAACAGCCGCTCCTGGATGCAGAAATGGATCATGGGATCTTTGCCTGCCGGCACTTCAACCGCCCCAATCCGATCGGGATCTCGTACGTTGCCCTGACAAAGGTGAACGGATGTACCCTTTCTGTCAGGGGCCTGGATCTCCTCAACGGCACGCCAATCCTTGATATCAAGCCCTATGTCCCGGCCTTTGACAGTATTCCCGGGGCCCGGTCCGGCTGGGTATCCGAGGAACATATCCGGCGCATACGCGAAACAAGCCTCTGTGCCGGCCAGGATCCGGGTCAAAAACGCCGGCAGGGATAACCCCGGGATGATGGCAGATGCGAAAGATCTCTCTTGCCATCACCCTCATCCTGTTTTTCGTCATCAGTGCAACCCTTCTCTGCCTGATCCTCTATTCCCCGCTTCCGGTTCTTGCCCAAAGCCTTCTGAATCCTGAGATCCAGTTCGCGATACTGTTAAGCCTGGTCACGAGCGTGATATCCACGCTCATCTGCATTGCGGTTGCCATCCCGGTCTCCTATGCTCTTGCCCGGTACCCGTTTACGGGAAAACGGATCGCAACCCTTGTCCTGACCATTCCCTTGACGCTTCCCCCGCTGGTTGCCGGTATCGCGCTCCTTCTCTTCTTTGGCACGACCCCGTGGGGCAAGGCCCTTGAGAGCGCCGGGTTTTCCGTGATCTTCACCCCGCTTGGGATCATTGTTGCCGAGGTTTTTGTGAACCTTCCCTACCTGATCCGCATCCTGCGATCCACGTTCTCTGCGGTGAACCCGCGTTTCGAGTACGTTGCAAAGACGCTCGGGTGCACGGATACCGGCGCTTTTTTCCAGGTCACCCTGCCGATGGCCCGCCCCGGTCTCATTGCCGGTGCGGTCATCACGTGGTCGAAGGCAATGGGGGAGTTCGGGGCGGTGCTGATGCTTGCCGGTGCAACGACCCTGAGGACCGAGACGCTGCCGATTGCGCTCTACCTGAATATATCCGGAGGGAACCTGGATCTCGCCGTAGCTGCTGCAACCATCCTGATCCTGATCTCCCTTGTCACCCTGTGTGCGGTGGAATACCTGGACCGGGATGTACATGTCTTTTAGGAGATGACCCTCGGTGTTGCGCATTGAATCCCTGTCCATAACCTTAGGCGAATTCACCGTACGGGACGTGTCGCTCGAGATCCATAGCGGCGAATATTTCATTATTCTCGGCCCTACCGGGGCAGGAAAAACGGTTCTTCTGGAGACCATAGCCGGGATCCATACGTCGGATACCGGCAGAATAATTCTTGGCGGAAAAGAGATAACCTCGACAGAACCGCGTTTGCGCACTATCGGGATGGTATACCAGGACTACATGCTCTTTCCTCACCTCACGGTCAAGGACAATATTGCATTCGGGCTGCGCCAAAAAAAGATGCCCGCAGACGAGCAGCATGTGCTCGTCGAGGAGATGTGTTCACTCCTGGCTATTGCTCACCTGTCACACCGGTATCCCGGGACACTGAGCGGCGGCGAGCAGCAGCGGGTTGCCCTTGCCCGGGCCCTTGTCCTTAAACCGGCAATCCTGCTCCTTGACGAACCCATGAGCGCCCTTGATGGCTGTACGAGAGAGCGGATGCGCTCGGAACTGTCCCGGATCCGAACGCTCACCGGTACTACCATCATCCAGATCACCCACCATTTCGATGATGTCTTTGCGCTTGCTGACCGGATCGCGATCATGCGGGAGGGACGGATCGTCCAGGCCGGGGAAACCGCAGATGTCTTCCTGCATCCGGCCGATACCTTTGTTGCAGAGTTCCTTGGTATCGGCAACATTATCCGGGGAACCTCTTCCAAATCCGAAAACATCACCCGGATCACGCCGGCATCCGGCCCGTCATTCGTTGCCGCGTCCGGTATTGTCGGGGACGTTGTTGCAACCCTGCATGCCGAGGACATTATCCTGTCCGAAGAGCCGTTTGCCTCCAGTGCCCGCAACTGCCTGCCGGGAACAGTTGTTGAGATCATCCCATCCGGAAGTACCGTCCGGGTCATTCTTGATGCCGGGTTCCCGCTCACAGCGCTCCTGACCCGCGAGAGCTGCCGCGACCTGCAGCTTGAACCGGGATGTCGGGTCTATGCAACTTTCAAGGCATCGGCAGTCCACGTGATTGCGGTTACCCCGGACAGGGACGGACCGGGCCGGTAACACGCTGGAACCGATTTACCATGCGAATTTCATCCCGACGCCGACTTCCTGCATCGGGCAGTACTCCGTAAGGGCCTGTTTTGCCGGAAGCGATGTGCAGTGACCGGCATGCAGGGCGCTGAGGTGGAGCCGGTTGAGGTACTTCCCGGTCTTCTGCATTCGCTTTGGACTAGGTGTCAGTAGGTGGAGTCCTCCGATGATATCAGCAACCCTCCGCTCTCCGCAGACTTCGCGGGCATATTCCGTGATGTTGCAGATCCCCGCGTGCGAGCAGCCCGTGATGATGACGAGTCCTTCTGCTGAACGGAACGCGAGAGCCGTGTCATCGGGCAGGGTATCCGGTTCAATTTTTCCGTCAGGACAATGAACCGTCCGCTTCTCCGGGTCGGCCTGCTCGAAGGGAAATCTTCGCGGGATCTCTCCGAGAAAGACCAGGTCATCCGTGATCCAGACGGGTTTTGCGGAGAGGCTGATCGAAAACTGCCGGCCTGCTTCCTCCCTGCTCAGAGCTGAGCCGTTCATAGTCCCGTTTTTTTCTTTCTGCCAGAAGCAGCGGGGATGGGCGATGAGTGCCGGCACCCGGGATTGTTTTCCTTCCGGCGCTGTACCGGCAAGGTGCACGGCAAGCGGGGCCAGTCCCCCGGTGTGATCGCTATGCCCGTGCGAGAGGATGAGGAAGTCCAGGTTTCGCAGGCTGATTCCCATCTTCTCTGCATTGGTTAAGAAGAGCCCGGACAGGCCGGTATCGAAGAGGATCTTTTTCCCGCCGGTTTCAAGGAGGAACGAGAGCCCGGCCTCGGCAGTGAAATTACGGTCCGCCGGGGCAGTATTATCAACAAGGATCGTAAGGGAGAGCCGGGGAGTCATGGAAGAATATCACTCATAAAAGGGATGAGCCTTTTCTTTTTCAAAGATTATTGATGTTCCTGGTGGTGATGATGGTAGTCCGGCGCTGAATCCTGGTATGGTTCACTGATACCCTTTTTCCCGGAGGGTCTGACACCTGAAGGAAAATACGCCCTATACGGGCTCTGTTTCCCCTTTTCAGATCCCGGCCCCCGCGGGAAAACCCCGTAAAATGCCCCGTTTTGGTCATCATTCAAAAGAACGATATTTCGGAGTTATTTTGCCAAAATACGGCTGGAATCCACCTCATACAACGGGGCATATCATTCGTAGAATCGAGGTTGATTTTTATCGGTAATTTACTCCAACCGGGCACCGGAAACCTTGCCGGAACGTGGGATATGAAGGTCATATAGTATGAATAAAATAAAAAAACCGGTGGTATGAATGATTCCCGGTATTCCCGATTTGTGATCGTCCTTATGTTCTCTCACCTGCCGAATGATTCGGAACGGGGAACCCGGTCCCCCACGGATCTGCAACCCGTTTTTGTCCCTCCGTTTCCGCTGTAATATGGCTACATATGACCTCTCGTTTTCCGACGTAAAAACATGAAAAAAACATGATAACTCTCCCTCTTTTTCGGGTAATATGACCTCCCGGATCCGGAAAATGTGCAATCGGGACCATGTACGGGCTCCGATTGGCCTGTCCTGGAAATCCCCCTTTTTTATGAGGGTGACGCCCGTCCGGTAAGTCCAATCTCCGTGATCCTGGGAATCGCCATCAAATAAAACCGGGGCGGGTCCGGGGATTGCCCGGAGACAAACCACATCGCGGTACCGGGTCTCACTCCACGCCGCAAGGGGCGCCCTGATAACCATCCGGTTGTTATCATGTTTTGATAAATTTGTAACGTTAAATACAAAATAGTAATTTTTTTATAAGATTTGATGCTACTTAGATCGAAATTCGTATGAAGAATATTATGATAACCCCCCTGATAATTCTGGCAATTCTCGCCCTTCTCCTCGTATCTGCAGGATGTACCGTACAGAGCACTCCCCAGACCACTGCAATTTCCCCTTCTAAAAATCCCATGCAGGTGGATTCCGGGACAATTACCCTCACCGATATGGCCAACCGGACCGTTGAAGTCAAAAATAACCCCCAGCGAATTATCGGTGTGGGAGCCGGTGCCCTGCGGATGATTGCGTATCTCCAGGCTGCGGACCGTGTCGTCGGCGTGGATGATCGGGAACAGAAAAAGTACAATACCTCGGGCTTCGGGATGCCGTCCGGTATCGACAAGCCGTACAATCTTGCAAACCCGGAGCTTTCAACAAAGCCATTCATCGGAGGTAAAACGGGCGACCCGGAACTGATCGCAGCCCAGAACCCGGATGTGGTCTTTTACACGTTCACCACGGGTAAGGATGCCCAGACCCTCCAGGAAAAAAGCGGCCGGCCAGTGGTAGCCCTGACTACCGGAGATCTCGGCAGGAACAAGGAGGTCTTCTACCAGTCGCTCAAACTCATGGCAAAAATCCTTGGCAAAGATGAACGGGCGGAGACAGTAACGACCTACATCGACGCGACCATAAAGGATCTCAATGATCGGACAAAGAATATTCCGGCAGATAAACGACCCCGGGTGTATGTCGGCGGCATTGCCTACAACGGAGCACACGGTTTCCTCTCAACCGACCCCGGCTACTCCCCGCTGCTGATGGTAAACGGCAACAATGTTGCAGCATCGGTAGGAACGAACGGCCAGATGATGATCGACAAGGAAAAACTGCTTGAGTGGAATCCCGATGTCATTTTTGTGGATGAAGCGAGTTATGCCCTCGTCACCGAAGATCTCAACGACCCGGTCTACCAGTCACTTACGGCAGTAAAAACCGGACGTGTGTACGGTGTGATGCCCTACAACTGGTATGCCAACAATTATGACACCGTCCTTGCGGATGCATATTATGTCGGAAAGACGCTCTATCCCGATCAGTTTGCCGATGTGGACCCTGCACAGAAAGCTGATGAGATCTATCTGATGCTTGATGGAAAGGCGGTATATAGTGACATGAAGACACTCTTCGGTGGCTTCGTACCATTCTCAACGCTGGTGAAGTGAGGATGCGGCGATGTGCGACAATACGCTCCCGGTTCCTGATCTTTCGGCAGTGCCGGGCATATCCCCGGCAAACCCGCTCTCCTTCCTCGACCCGGCGCTTGCGGGAGTGCGCCAGTACCATGCGGTGATGGCAGCCCTCGATCTCGGGCTGTTCAAGGTTCTCCGTGAGCCCAAGACCGGGCCGGAATGTGCCTTGGCACTGGGATGCAGGCCGGAGATTGTCACGCTCATCTGCGAGGGGCTGGTCTCCCTTGGTCTGCTGGAAAAGACAAAGGAACAGTACCGCGACAGCGGGATCACGCTGGAGTTACTGGTTGAGGATGCCCCGTTTTCTCAGCAGCATGCAATCGTATTCCAGCGGAAACTGGCCGGGTTCTGGGCGGATCTCCCCCGGATTGCCAGAGACGGCCCGGTAACCTGCGACCGTGCGCAGATGTTCCGGGATGTTATCATCCCCTCCATGGCGGAGCATTGCCGGTGCGGGCTCCTCCGGCAGGTGACTGCACGCGTCGAGGCGGTCCCGGAATTTTCCTCTGCAAAAAAGCTGCTTGACCTGGGCGGGGGTCACGGCCTGTACTCAATTGCATTCTGCCAGAAAAATCCCGACCTGCATGCCGTTGTTTTCGATCTTCCTCCCGTAACGGGAGTCACACGGGACTTCATCAGCCGGTACCGTGCTGACCGGGTAAGTGTCCTTTCAGGAGATTTCTTCAAAGATCCCATAGGAAGCGGATATGATATCATCTTCTCATCATCAAATCCGGGGGGCAGGGTACCAGAGCTGATCCCAAAAATTGCCGATGCCATAAGACCGGGTGGCCTGTTCATCAACAAACAGGCAACCGATGATGCAGCGTTCGATCCCTGGCTCAGTCTTGAATGGAATCTCTGGACCTTTAAAGGCGTACAGAAACAGGCAGCCCGGTACGTCTTTGCCAACAGCGTACCGGTTGCGGAATATAACCGGTTGCTGTCAGTCCACGGTTTTGTTGTGCGGGAAATTGTTCCGATCGATGCACAATCGGCCATGACCATTGCCGAGAAGGTAACGTCATGACCATTCGGCCGTTTGGGCGGACGTGAACTATGCATCTTGATATCAGTGCCGTGAAAGAACCCGGGGCATATACTGGCTATATCCGGAAAAAGATCCTGTTCCTCAGCACGTGTACAATTGTCCTGGTCCTTCTGGCATTCATTTCTGTTGGGGTGGGAAGTGTCATGATCCCCTTCTCCGATGTGGTCCAGACGCTGGTTTATCCCTCAACAGGAAATGCCGAGATGATCATCTGGAACATCCGGCTTCCCCGGGTAATCGCCGCGACAGTATGCGGTATCGGTCTTGCAGCCGCCGGCGTTGTCATGCAGTCTGTGTTGCGCAACCCGCTGAGTTCTCCGTACACGCTGGGAGTTTCCCAGGCAGCGGCATTCGGGGCTGCTGTTGCCATCACCATGTTCGGTGCAGGTACAATCGGACGCCTTATATCGGACGCAATTGTGGTCAACAACCCGTACCTTGTAACGATATGTGCATTCCTGTCATCGCTGGTGGCAACCTCGGTAATCCTGCTGGTGGCAAAATACCGGAGCACGACTCCTGAAGTGATGATCCTTGTGGGAGTCGCGCTTGCCGCGCTGTTCACTGCAGGCACAACGTTCCTCCAGTATTTCTCCAGCGCTGAACAGATAGCTGCGATTGTATTCTGGACGTTCGGCGATGTGGGGCGGGCAACATGGAGCGATCTTCTGATCATTGTTGCCGTTATCACACCCTGCGTTGTCTATTTCACGATAAAACGCTGGGACTACAATGCGCTTGACAGCGGGGATGAAACGGCAAAGAGCCTCGGGGTCAATGCAGAACGCATCAGGACCGTGGCAATGTTCCTCTCATCATTAATAGCGGCAGTCGTAGTCTCGTTCCTCGGCATTATCGGATTCATCGGTCTTGTCAGTCCTCATTTAGTGCGGCGCATCATCGGAGACGATCAGCGTTTCCTCTTTCCCGGCTCCTGTATTGTCGGGGGGATCATCCTTCTCGGTGCGGATACCGTAGCCCGTATCATCATCGCACCCGCGGTGCTCCCGGCAGGTGTGCTCACCGCATTTCTCGGAGCCCCGCTTTTCATGTACCTGCTGATACGGGGGAAATCGTTATGATCATGAGCGTACAGGATCTCTCGTTCCGGTACAATAGTCAAACGGTTCTCAGGGATATCCGGTGCGAAGCCCGGCCGGATGAGATTGTGGCAATCCTCGGGCCGAACGGAGCCGGTAAAACCACCCTCTTACGTTGCATGAATGCAATGCTCCAACCAAATACCGGTGCAGTTATGCTCGGAGACCGGGACATACTTTCCTTATCCCGGATGGAGATCGCCCGGTCGATCGCCCATGTCCCGCAACACATCGAACCCCCGCGGGTAACTGCGTTCGATGCGATCCTGCTCGGCCGGCGCCCGTGGATTGGCCTGAATGTGCACAAGGATGATATCTTGAAAGTCCAGGCGATTATCGAACAGCTCCACTTGTCCGCTCTTGCGCTCCGGCATGTGGATGCAATGAGTGGCGGGGAGCTCCAGAAGATTGTCATTGCCCGTGCGCTGGTGCAGGAGCCCCGGGTCCTGCTGCTTGATGAACCTACCAGCAGCCTTGACCTGAAGAACCAGCACGAGATTATGCGGTTCATCCGCTCGGTTGTCCACATTCACCATCTCACGGCCCTTATGACCATGCACGATCTCAATCTCGCGCTGCACTACGCCGACCGTTTTGTCCTGCTCAAAGAGGGCATGGTCTATGCAGCGGGGGGTGAAGAGGTGATCACGCCGGAACTGATCGAAGAGGTGTACGGTGTACCGGTAGCGATCCAGCGCTGGGGTGGGAGGAATGTGGTTGTCCCGCATGCGGATACCGGGGATGTTCCGGAATCACCGGGGATTTCCAAAAGGACGGTGATCGGCATGTGAATCCCCGGATTTCTCTAAAAATCGCCTCAAATTTTCAAACAATCTTTTTAATCCCATTTTCCTGAAAGTAAAAGAGAACAAAGTAATTCACGCAAAAAAAAGAACAGACTAATCAGATGATCCTATGACTCAATCCATAAAATCCTATGACGAAGCCGTAGCATTTCACGGGCATGCCTGCCCGGGGCTTGCACTCGGTTACCGTGCAGCAGAGTACGCGATGGATGCCCTCAGGGCCGGCCGCTCCGATGACGAAGAACTTGTCTGTATTGTCGAGAACGATGCCTGCGGGGTTGATGCGATCCAGCTGGTTGCGGGCTGCTCGGTGGGAAAAGGCAACCTGATCCTGCAGGACTTCGGTAAACACGCCTACACGTTCATTGACCGGAAATATAACCGCGCTATCCGCCTGGTCCAGAGACCGGAACCGGTTGTCCAGCGCATTGACCCGGTGGCATCAGCACTCCGGGAAAAAGTGATGGCCGGAACTGCAACACCCGCTGAACAGATGGAGTTCCACGAGCGACAGGCTGGAGTCATCGACACGATCCTCCGGATGCCGGTTGAGGAATTGTTCCTTGTTGGGGAAGTCAAACCGGAAATTCCCGTGCGGGCAAAGATCTTCGCTTCTGTTCAATGTGCAAGCTGTGGCGAGATGGTTGCCGAACACCGGGCCCGGGTCCGGGACGGGAAATTTGTCTGCATACCCTGTGCCGGGGAGTACGGCAGAGGGTGGTGAAAGGATCCCCTCTGTTGGGAAATCGGTATGCCGCCAGGAGGGTCTGAACGTTTAAGGAAAATAAGCCCAATACGGGTTCCGATTCGCATTTTCTGGGATCGTCCCCTTCTGGAAAACCCCGTAAAACGGCCGGTTTCGGTTTGTGTGGAAAATACGTCAAATTTAACCCTGTATTAGTAAAATACGAGCGGAAACGACCCCTTATAATGGCTATTAATGGCCCTGGAATCGGGACCGGTATTCCCCGGACTTATGCCCCATCCGGCACATGGAACTCCTGCCGGAACGCGAATATGAAGGCCGGTTTTTTTCTGACCCCTCGTAAAATCTTCAATCCCTGAACAACTAAGCAAATTTTATTTAGTTAAAGCAAGTTAAGTTGATCCTGTATTATCATGCACATCATGGAAGGATTTCTACCGTGGCAGTGGTGCGTGATCTGGTGGATCATAGCACTGCCCTGCCTTATGTTCGGAATATGGCAACTGAAAAAAGTTCTGGATGCAGATCGGGAGGCACTTCCCCTGCTTGGCGTGACGGGCGGTTTTATTTTCATCCTGTCATCATTAAAACTCCCGTCAGTCACGGGCAGTTGTTCCCACCCTACCGGGACCGGGCTCTCGACGATCTCGTTTGGACCCTGGATCACGGCAGTAGTCTGTGCAATTGTTCTCCTGTTCCAGAGCCTGTTCCTTGCCCATGGCGGGCTTTCGGTTCTCGGAGCCAACATCGTTTCCATGGGAATTGTCGGACCCCTTGTTGGGTATTGCATATACCGGTTACTCCGGGACACTTCGGTAAATGTCTACATTACCGTATTTCTCGTAACCGCTCTTGCTGATATGTTTACCTACGTAACAACGTCGCTGGAGCTGGCGCTTGCCTACCCCGCAGAGACCGGAGGTTTTGCCACGTCATTCATCCTGTTCATGGGCATATTCGCAGTAACGCAGATCCCTCTTGCGATTGTCGAAGGCGTTGTCCTGACACTTGTATTCAAATACATCGTGGCGCTTAAGCCCGATATCCTGATCCGACTGGGAATATTCTCCGAAAAGAAGATCGAAGCTGCACGGAGTGAGATCTGATGGCATACAAGTACCTGCTTGAGATTCTCACCGGGATTGCAATTGTTGCATTCTGCGCATTGTTCCTGTACACGAGCGCTACCATGAGCGGGGCGGAATTTGCCGGTTCTGACAATGTTGGTTCAGGACTTATCGCAAAACTCTCGGGTATCCCCCTGGAAAATTTCCAGCCCCTGGTTCCCCAGTGGGAACCCCCAAGCGGGGAAATTGAAGCCTGCCTCTTTGCCCTTCAGGCAGCAGTGGGCGGGATTCTGGTTGGAGGTGTATTTGGTTTCTGGTTTGGCCAGGCACACGGGAGGAAGGTCTCATAACCTGATTCCTCAATTTTCATCATCTTATTTCCTATGGATCTCTTCAGGATCATGGGTGGGAATAACCCGGCACGATGGGGTTCTTTATCCCAATATAACGAGTTTTGCCTTTTTCTGTCTTGCTCATCATCCGCCTGCTCCTGCATTGGAAATATTTCCGGACTATCAAAACGTGTTTCCGGGCATCTGAAAAATAGCTGTGTGATCTGCCGGAATAATCCGGACAAGTATTTTTTGAGTTACCCGAAGTCATTTCAGCCAGATCTATTTGAATCCATTAATATCTCTGATTTTTTCCCATGCGTCAGCTGCTTTCTTCCGGAAGAACCCAGGTCTTCCCTTAAAACAGGAACACGAGACTTTTGTGAACCCGGGTTTTGTGGAGCAAGTAACCCCGTCTTAACCTGATAATCGCACTATTCCAGAAAAAACCGTTAGTATTCAGTTAAAAAAAAAGGAGTATGCAGGTTGTGGGACGGCAAAAGTTATGTGTTTACTAACGTACTGCCCGATTCCTGCACCGGGTAATAATGAACGCGGCGACCGTCGCGGACTTCGGTCACGACGCCTTCGCCAATCAGCCGTTGGGTCCAGCGGGTAATGGAGGGACCGGCAAGCCCCAGATCGGCAGCAATCTCCCCCCGGGTGATACCGGGGTTCTCCCCGATGACCGTGAGGATCCGGCAGGTTGTAGGATGTCGGCGGTAGAGGATCCGCTGCTGGTCCGCCGGGTTATACCTCCCGTGATTCTCAAAAAAATGGTACCCCCCGCCCTGCTCCCTACAGGCAATCTTTTTCATATGCATAAGGTATCCCAGGTGATAGCGCAGGGTATGAAGATTGATACCGGTCAGGGTGGCAAGTGCCGGGATCTCGATGCCGGGGTTCATGAGAATCGTGGTGTAAATGAGCTGGCGTTTCTCGTGTTCGAGAATATTTTTCCCAGACAGCCTGCGGTATCCGTGGAACCGTATCGCGCGAACCGGTGTATTCCAGTCAAACGGGTCACGCTGGAGTTCCTGCTGTACCTGCGACCCTTCAGGACGTTCGTGACCATGACGGGCACCTGGTGTAGATGGCATTGCAGTGCCTGCTCCCCGCATCATACCATTTCTGGCATCAGGCATCGCACCGGCCATGCCGTGTCCGTTCCGGCATGCGAAGCACTCTCCGCTGCCATCCGTGGATTGCACAACACCAACAGAGCTGCCGCTGTATGGCGCCAGAGGAAGCACAATGAGCGCAAGCATAAGAAGAGCAAGTACGAAGATTACGGATTTCATTGTTGCTCAGGACATGGTACTGATGTGATATATAAGACGAGAGAATGAGGCAGTAAACCGGCGACAGAACCGTTTTTTATCCCCTCCCTCCAAAACGCAAACATGTAGCTGTGTGTCCGAGAAATGGTTTATCTTCTCCTGTTGACCGATGATGCAGGACCGGCAGATAGCAGAATTATGAAAATTTCTGCGGGCCGGCAACTAATGGAGGAAATCAACCATGATAAAAAAACTTGTAATCTGTGCGATTCTCGCACTCGTCCTCGTACCTGCTACCGTCATGGCAGCAGGATTCGGAGGGCAGAACAACGGTTCGACTCCCGGGCAGGGGCAGTACCTGCAGGATGGCCAGAACTGCGCGAACCAGTCATGTGCAGCAGGATCGGGAAGCCAGATCCAGTGCCGTAATGGCGGACAGCAGAACGGAGAAAACTGCACTTGTGGTTCCCAGGACGGCCAGTGTACGAACGGACAGAAACACACCGGGTCCATGGGCCGTCTTCACGATGGTGCCTGCACCGGATGCAAAAATGGTGCAGTAACAACGCCCTGAACATTGTTCCGGAAATCCGGACCCCCCATTTTTCCCTGGAATGCGTCGGTCTTTCGTGCCTGCGAATCGCAGGGGTAATGGATGCGACCAAGATCCTTTCTTCTTATGGCCCTGACGACTTCAGGGATATCGAGTACCGGAGAATGACCGGTACAGACAGAAAATGAGATTATCCGTTTGGAAATTCAACCCGGGTAATTCCAACCGGTTGAACCTCCGGGTCCGTTCCGGTACGGATGAGAGGGAATCGTTATGAACTGCCGGTTCGTCGCCAGGTTCCGTCAGGCACATGAATCTCAAACCGGGCCCCTTTTCCCGGTTCCCCGGTTTCTGTAATCGTTATGCCGGTGATCGAGAGGATCTCGCGGGAGAGGAAAAGCCCGAGGCCGGTGTGTTTTCCAAAGCCCCGTTCAAAGAGCCGTCTCTTATCCTCAGCGGTTATTCCAAGACCATCATCTTCAACAGAGACCGTTAAATTCTGGCCGAATATCTGGTGGGAGAACCGGATCGTGGTCATAGCCGGGCCCCCGTAATGAAGAGCATTGTCAATGAGATTGTAGAACACTTTCTCAAAAAGCGGATCGGTAAAAATCTCCAGACCGGCAATCTCATCAACAACCCTGATATCCCTCATCGGAAGTGCTCCAACTGCTGATTTCAGGCAGGATGAAAGATTCTGCCAGACCGGTTCTTTCACACCGAGGTTCTGGTATTCTCTGGTGAAGACTATCTGGTGCTCAATCGCACTCGCCGCGCGGTCAGCCTTGAGGAGGTATTCAGAAACCTCTGCAGCATTATCAAGGGATTCTTTCGAGAGTTCAAGGAATGCTTTTAAGGAGAATAACTGGTTGTTGATATCGTGCCTTGTGATACTGGAGAGGAGGTTGAGTTTCTTGTTCACCTCGCGGAGGGCAGTCTCCATCTGTTTCCGCTCGGATATGTCCCGGATGATCCCGACAAGGAATTCCTCGCCGTCCCCATTGATGTACAGGGATTTCTTGGTGACAATCGTGTGTCTGTTACCCTGCGAGTCAGTCAGGAATTCCTCGCTCTCGTTGTTCATACGGGAGCTGAATACCACCTCATCGTTTTTGCGATAAATGTCTGCCTCGTCTTTGGGAAAGAAATCATAATCGGTTTTTCCCTGGAGTTCTTCACGGCTGTGGCCGACGAACCTGCAGAATCCGTCATTCAGTGTCACAAAACAATGCCCACGATCCTTGACAAAGACCGGATCGGAGATAGTGTTGATGATGGCATCGAGATAGTTCTTCGACTCCCGCAAGGCCCGGGCTATCGTTTTCTGGTGAGTGACATCCCGGAGCGATTCAATTGCTCCAACCGTCTCCCTGTTATGGTTGAAAAGGGGCGTTGCTGTAACCCAGAAATCGATCCGTGTGCCATCCGGTCGTACGGTCTGAACCTCGGAAAATATCGTGTGCCCCTGACGATGGCAATTCGGGTACCTTTGCTTTATCTCATCCTGCTGATCATGCAGCACCAGGTCTATCAGAACCGGCCGGGATGTTCCATAGAACCAGACCGCGTAGGCATAATCTCCTTTACCGAGAATTGAGGCCGCGGGTATCCCTGTCAGTTTCTCCATGGCATGGTTCCATGCAACGAGCTTCCCACCTTTGTCGATAACCATCGTGGGATCAGGAAGAAAACCGATGATGTCGGAGAGGCGCCGGTTGGCATCCCGCAGGTCATATTCCACGCGCTTGCGGCTGGTAATGTCCCGGTTGCTGGCCCGCCTGCCAATGAATTTCCCCTGGGCATCGTAAATCGGCGTACAGACATGGCCGATCCAGCGAATATCCCCGTTCCGATGAATGATGCGGAAATCAACAACGCCGGGCTGCTGCCTTGTCAGCCCCTGCGACATGTGGTGATCGAGCGCGTGGATATCATCGGGATGAATGATCTTTTTGATCAGATCCTTGTCCTGTGCAAAATCCCGCCAGGTGTACCCGGTGATTCGTTCGCAGGAGGGCGTGGTATAACGGATAGTTTCGTCCGGTGCTATCCAGTATTCCCAATCATAGGTATAGTCCGCAAGCATCCGGTATTTTTCCTCGCTCTCGCGAAGGGCATCTTCTGCTTTTCTCCGCTCCGTGATGTCCCGCCCGATAACCTGAATACCGGTAATGTTCCCTGCATGGATGATGGGGGAACCCTTGAATTCAATGATGGCATAATCCCCCTCCTTTTTCATCATGCGGAGTATGATCTCTTCGGGAGCAGAGTCTCGGGCAATATGCAGGACTGCATTCTGCAGCACACCGATATCATCCGGATGAATGAATGACTGGGGCATCCTGCCGGTAATTTCCGCGGGATCGTATCCCAATCTCCGGACCGATGGGGACACGTACAGCGCTCGTCCTTCAGAATCTGTGAGCAGGATGATATCGGAACTCCGTTCAGCCACACCCCGAAACTGCCGCTCACTCTCCTGTATCCTCAGGGCAAGGAACGAGACCACCGCGGCAATCAGGATAAACAGTACGATCCGTCCTGCCGCAAAAAGAAGTTGTCCGGGAAAGACCGGATTCAGGATGAATGTCATGCCGCAGTACATGGCCGAGAGTGCGCAGGTGAAGATTACTCCCCGGCGGGGGAAGAAATATGCCGTGAGGATGATGGGAATATAGAAGAGATGCGGAAGGACATTGGTGATCCCGATAGTGAGCCCGTAGCCGTTCAGAACCAGGACTCCTGCTGAGATGGCAGCGATGATACCCGCGAGGAACGCTGGTCTTTTCTGCAGGGTTGGGATGAGAGACTGGTTCATGGGATATCACTTCAAGGTCCTGATGCCAATGGTCTGTTATTGACAACGGGAATAAAAAACTTGTCCCGTCTTTATACTAACTGTCAGGGTGCAATCCTTTAAATGATTTATGCGCATATGAGTAAATATCGTACGACAACCGTACGGTTGGTGAACATATGCCCAAAAATACCCACCCCGCATCCAGCGATTCCATAAAATCCAGCACTGAAAAG
This sequence comes from Methanoregula sp., assembly GCF_041645475.1. Taxonomy (GTDB): domain Archaea; phylum Halobacteriota; class Methanomicrobia; order Methanomicrobiales; family Methanospirillaceae; genus Methanoregula. Next base: position 215,543 of record NZ_JBAZQA010000002.1, read on the forward strand.
AAATCCACGACCCTCCACACCTGCGCATGTGGTGAAACCCATGAGAATCATGAAGAGGGCATAAGCCACCGGGATGAATGCACGTCTCCCCAAAAATTCGGCAACTCCTGCTGCTGCGGATCCGGTACGGCCGCAAAAGAGGCCCGTACCCGCTGCGGCCACGGGCCCCGGTGCCAGTAAGAATCACCACTCTCTTTTCCCTTGCCACAAATGAATCTGCCATGACCCGACATCCGGAATTCCCTGAACTGCTGGAGCGGTATATGGAGGATTCCGGCCGGTCTGAACAATGGCTCACGGTGCAGGAGATCCGTACCTATTTTCATCTGGGAGAATCCGACGGACCGGCAATTTCCGGCTTCTTGAGTAAAATCAATCACGGGCCGTTCGTATCCTGCCGGTACAGGGTGGCACGCATGGAAAAATTCCAGGACACACGTCCACCCTACCGGATCATCAAGAAATATCTTGTACAGGAACGTCCGGTCCAAAGACCGCATCATGGCACCGATGTAAAGGAATCCGCCCGATAGGCCCGGCAAGCATGTTATACTATTCCGGATACAGTATATAATCAGGAACCGGCTATGGCAGCGGACGAAACCACGGAGGGAACGGAGTGCCCGCGACGGGGAAGGCCACGGCTCAGGCGCACGATTGCCGGTAACCCGGAATCCCGCTGCTACAAGCCCTGCTGTTGTCCTGAACTGGAGGGACAGGGCATCTCATTGCAGCCCGATGAGATTGAACTGATCCGGCTCATCGACCTTGAAGGGCTTGAACAGGAAGAGGCGGCGGAAAAACTCGGGGTCTCGCGCAAGACCGCGTGGCGCGATCTTCATGAGGCAAGGCGCAAAATTGCCGATGCACTCGTCAACGGTAAAGGTATCGAGATGGCCGGCTGCACCAAAGCGGCGGAAGGCCGGTGCCCGAAGTGCCCGCGGTAAGATTTTTTTTTCATCTGAAGCAGCTGTTATTGTCCATTTACCAATGTTTAAGTATTTTCGCTCATATGGGTAATTACCGCTCCTGATACGAGGAGCACGAGGCAGAAATATGAGCAACGAACCTATGAAAATCCCTGTGAATTATGTCGAGGCATCGGAAACCCTCAAAAACGTTTTGGGCCTGAAAGGTTCCCCGGTGGCTGTCAAGTTCGCAACAAGTAAGGAAGAGATTCCGGCAGGCATGGATGAACTCGACAGGATCATAAGGCACTGCACCATGGTGAACCTTGCCCGGAGCGAGGGAAAAATATTCTATGCACCTGCCGGAAAACACGAATGTAATGGCGGGGCCTGGGCACTGGGTCTCAAAGAGATAACGCCAACATTAAAGACCGGCGACTTTTACTTCAAACTCGGAAAATACGACAGCGCTGCGGCCTGCAAACGGACCATCGACAGGGTTCCCCACCTTGGCTCCGGGGATACGTATGCAACCCTGTATTCCCCGCTCGAAAAGACGCCGTTCACCCCGCACGTCATTATGATCGTGACGACCCCCCGGAACATGCTCAAACTTGCCCAGAGTACACTCTTCCGGCTGGGCGGGAGGATTTCGGCTGAATTCTCCGGGATCCAGTCAGTCTGTTCCGATGCAACTGCCCAGACCTACTTAACCGGGCATGCAAATTTCTCGCTCGGGTGTGACGGTTCGCGAAAATTCTCCGGGATTACTGATGACGAAATGGTGATGGGATTCCCGGCCGAGATGCTTCCCGAGATCACCGCAGCGCTGAAGATCGTAGTTGGTGCGCCGGGTTCAAAATAGATCGTATCGGACCCGTGTCGTAGCGGAAGAGGAAACGCCGGCGTGCCGGAGCCAAAGGTGGCGTCCGGGAGATGCACATCCGGAGTTCTTCTTCAGAGTTCTTTTTTTGTACCGGATCCTTAAATCTTTATGCTCATATGCGTAATAATTCCATATGAGCAATCATGAGGGTTTTCCATGCCGAACTTTGACGGGAACGGGCCGCTGAAACGGGGCCGGGTAATCGGGCGGGGTCGCGGGCCCTGCACACCGGGTGACACGGGATGCGGGCGCCGTATCCTCAACGAAGAATCCTCTGAGAAGAACGAGAAACGGACTGAATAGTAAGGGACAATACATCATGCCACAACCATTCATCAGCGTCAACGATCTCTGCATGGATTTTGAGGACACGCGGGTTTTAAAAAACGTATCCTTCGAGATCCCTGAAGGAGAGATCATGGGTGTCATCGGCAGGAGCGGGGCCGGCAAAAGCGTACTTATGCACCTGCTCCGGGGTGTTGAACAGCCCCCGACGAAAGGCTCCATTGTCTACCACATGGCAGCCTGTAACCGCTGCGCCTTCATGGACGTCCAGAGCCGGGCCGGTCAGAAATGTCCCGAATGCGGCGGCGAGCTCGCTGCTGTGGATGTTGATCTCTGGGACGAGACCTCTAATGGCATGAAGTCCCGGGTCATGAGCCGGACCGCCATCATGTTCCAGCGGACCTTCGCTCTTTACGGCGATGACCGGGTGATCGAGAACGTTCTGCACGCACTCGATGACATCCGCTACCCGCAGGAGCTTGCGATCAACCGGGCTGCCGACCTGATCGACCAGGTCCGGCTCTCGCACCGGATGATGCATATCGCCCGCGACCTGTCCGGCGGCGAGAAACAGCGGGTCGTGCTCGCCCGGCAGCTGGCTAAGAACCCGGCCATGCTCTTTGCCGACGAACCCACCGGAACGCTCGACCCGGAGACTGCCCGGCTCGTGCACGGTATGCTTACCGGGGCTGCGAAAAAGAACGCCATGGGCATGGTCGTCACCTCGCACTTCTCGCAGGTGATCGAGGACATGGCGAACCGTGCGATGCTGCTCGTGGATGGCGAGATCGCAGCCATCGGATCGCCAAAGACGGTCATCCGTGCGTTTGCGAAAGACTATCACGAGATCGAGGAGCAAATCCCGGTGGAACTGGGGGAGAAGATCCTCTCTGCCCGGGACGTGACCAAGCGCTACATCTCGGTGGACCGGGGCGTGGTGAAAGCCGTGAACCTGGCAACCTTCGATGTGGCAAAGAAGGAGATCTTCGGCATTATCGGGAGGAGCGGGGCCGGTAAGACCACCCTTTCCCGGATCATCTCCGGCATCATCGAGCCCACGAGCGGCGAGATGAACGTCCTGATTGGCGACGACTGGGTGGATATGACAAAGCCCGGCATCGACCAGCGGGGCCGGGCCAAGGAGTACATCGGGCTTTTGCACCAGGAGTACGATCTCTTCCCCCACCGGACCGTGCTTGACAACCTCACCGATTCGATTGGGCTGGAATTCCCGAAGGAGCTCGCGATAAGAAAAGCGGTTGTAACGCTCCGGATGGCCGGGTTCACGGAAGAAAAATCCCGGGAGATCCTGAACCGGTTCCCCGGCGAACTCTCGGACGGCGAACGGCACCGGGTTGCCCTTGCCCAGGTGCTTATCCGGGAACCCCGCCTCGTGATCCTCGATGAGCCGACCGGCACGATGGACCCCATAACAAAACAGGATGTGAAACATTCGATCCTGCATGCCCGCGACGAGATGGACGAGACGTTCATCATTGTCTCGCACGACATGGACTTCGTGCGCGACATCTGCGACCGGCTGGCCCTGATGCGGGGCGGCAAAATCATCGACATCGGCCCGACCGCAGCCATCCTCGCGCAGGTCACCGAAGAAGAGAAGTGCGACTGATACCGGGAGACGAGATCTCCCCATTTTTCCGGATAGGATACTATGACTGCAAAACCCGCAAAGAAAGAAGAAGCCTGCGATGAGAACTGCACCGACAACTGCGATACCTGCCCGTCCGCACAACCCCACGCACCCCCAAAAGGGCTGCCCCCGAAAGCAAAGATCGACGTAAAGCACGTCATCCTTGTCTTAAGCGGGAAAGGCGGGGTTGGAAAATCCACGGTCTCGGTGAACCTTGCCTCTGCACTTGCTTCGCATGGCAGCAGGGTCGGCCTCCTCGACCTCGACTTCCACGGACCCAACATTCCCAAGATGCTGGGCATCGAAGACCAGAGGCCGGCGGTTCTTGCACATGCCATCGAGCCGGTCCATGTGACCGGTAATCTCTCTGTGATCTCAATGGCATTCCTGCTCCCGGACACGAGCACGCCGGTGGTCTGGAGGGGGCCGATGAAGATGACGGCCATCCAGCAGTTCCTTTCGGAAGTGCACTGGGGTGCCCTCGATTACCTTGTCGTGGATCTCCCTCCGGGAACCGGGGACGAGGCGCTCACGATTGCCCAGCTGGCCCCGAACGTCCGGGGAGCAGTCATCGTGACCACTCCCCAGGATGTTGCGGTCATGGACGCGATGCGGGCGGCAAAGTTCATTGAGAAACTGGGACTGCCGGTCATCGGGGTCATCGAGAACATGAGCGGGATGGCCTGTCCCCACTGCGGGGAGATCGTCAACCTCTTCGGGGCCGGTGGTGGAAAGAAGGCAGCAGAGGATCTCGCTGTCCCCTTCCTCGGAGCCATTCCCCTTGACCCGGCAATGGTAAAAGCCGGCGACGAGGGCCGCCCGTATATCCTCCGTCATGCAGATTCCCCCACGTGGCGGGCGGTGGATGCCGTTATGAAGAACCTGGTCACCGAAATTGAGACCGATCCGGCGTAACTGCCGTATCCCCGGCCAAAAATGTTCGCTCGCAACCCATGATGAGAAAATATAACGGCATACCGGAACTGCTGGAGCAGTTCATGGAGGAGCAGGCCGCTGAGGCGCAGTGGGTAACCGTTCAGGAGCTGCGGGACCGGTTCAGCCTGACCCGCTACCAGTGCAACACCGTTTCCGGCTTCCTGCGCCGGCTTAAGTATTCGTCATTCGTGCAGTTCCCGTATATCGTGGTGCGGATCGAGACGGTGGATACTGCCCGGGTTTCGGATCCCCGGCGATGCCGGTATCTTGTGACCCGGAAGAACGGAAAACCAGTAAGGCTTCCGGAACTACTGCCCCTGGCCATGCCGGCACGGCAAAAGGCAGCCCGGCCGTGAATCCGGGTAAGGGTGCGGATACTCTTATCTCTCTCCCGCGCAATGGACGCATATACCGGATGGTGGAAAAATGAAAATTACTGATGTAGCAACCGTAGTGTCGGGCCCGAACCCGCACCATGTGGACGCCCGGAAGATCTATGATACGCCCCACGCCATGGCAGTTGTCATCACGCTTCAGCCCGGCGAGGCCCTGAAGAAACATATCACGCCGGTCGATGTCTTCTTTTACGTGCTGGAAGGTACAGGCATTGTCGAGATCGGGGATGAGAAGAAGACGGTTGGAAAGGACATGCTGGTTGAGAGCCCGGCAAAAATTCCCCACACATGGAAAAACGAGAGTACGTCGGTGTTCCGGGTGCTTGTTGTCAAGGTGCCAAAACCAACCGAAGAGACAAAACTGCTCTGAGACTTACCGGGGTGGTCCGGGTAAGGAGAGATAAGGCCTTTACCGGGCCCGGGTCAGAAATTGAAGAGATGATGCATGATGGTATTGCATTCATCCGCAAGGCACGGGAAAATTTCTCCCGTCTCACCTTTTGATTCATGTCTTTGATACGGTGGCAATTTTGCCGGATTTTATGACCGGTGAAATTTTCCGGCCGGTTGACCGGAACGCCGGGTGATCGATCGTTATGAGCAGATCGGATTCCTGGAGAGATGAGGGAATCTTTGAAGAGATAAATGCCACAATAACATCCTGTTCACCTTCATGGATTATAAGTGCCATCCGGAGCTTTGAACCGGAAAGATCGGAAAAAAGGGAAATGGACGAGAACAATTTTTGATTTCATTTGTACCGCACTTTCAGGTCCGATACGGTGTAAAGGTCAGGTTCAATGTTGGGGAGGTTCCGTGAGAGTGTATCATGGATCCACGGAATACTTACCCGAAAGTTCATTTTCCAGTTCTTCAATAGTCGGCAGACTTCCCCGCAGCTGCTCCGGAAGCGATGCCATAATGCTGGTACGCCATTCTGATACCCCTATTGGTTTCCCCATATCACGCAGGGCATACTCGACCGTCAGATTTTTTTTGGTTTTGCATAACACGAGACCGATCGATGGCAGGTCCCCCGGTTGGCGCAACCGATCATCCACGACAGACAGATAGAAATTCATTTTTCCGGCATGTTCCGGAGTGAACTCTTCCATCTTAAGATCGATCACAACAAAACACCGAAGTTTGAGATGATAAAAGAGGAGATCGATGTAATAATCGCCACCCTCAATCTCAAGCAGGAATTGTCGACCGACAAAAGAGAATCCCACCCCCAGCTCAAGAAGGAATTTCTGGATGTGATCCATCAGGCCCTGTTCGAGATCCCGCTCCCGTGCCGATGAATCAAGCGTCAGGAAATTAAAAATATAAGGATCTTTGAGCGTCTGCTTTGGCGAGGTCTGACTGAGGTGCAGGAAGCGTATCTGAAAAATTCGTAATTGCTTTACCCTGTCGCGTATAGAGATCCGATTCTATCTGGTGATGGAGAATCGCACGCGACCATCCATGCTCGATTGCCTGACAGGTATACCATACCCGCTGTGCAGGATCTTTTACTTTCTCTATATGGACTACGTTGTGACCCCACGGGATATGCAGGACCGATTCTGGCAGAGAACTGTCGGTTTGTCCCACAGCCTGTGGGACAATTGCCGGGGTTACAGAATATGCTGCATAGAATGCCCGCATGCGGTACAGGTTAGTCCGCGAAAACCCCCCGGTGCCGGGAAATTCCGACTGGAGATCCCGGGCGAGAGTGTCGATGACCTTCGCACCCCAGCTACCGGCATCAACTTTTCCCCCGATTTCCCGTCCGATATGCCAGTAGAGAAGGATCAGTTCACGGTTAACGGATACCGCGGCTTTGATCTGCGCTGACCGGATACGATTCTTCAGGTTGTGAATAAATTCCGGGTAGCCTTCAGGGAGATTCGCTGGTGACGTTGTTGTGGTCCTGGCTTTCATTGGTGAATCCACTTCCTTATCCAGTGAGTCGGTACTCGTGAGGATAAGGAACCCGGTTGACGGGGTGAAAGTGCGGGGAAAAATTGGTGAGAATTATTTGCAGAACAAACCCGCGGGTTCAACACCGGTGGGGCGGCCGGGCAGGTACTGGCAGGGCTTCATTGCACCATTTTTCGTAATTGGGGGATGCCGAGATGTGTGATCCGGGGTGCGGGGAGGGGACACTCAAGTGGGGCTTTCGTGCATGATGAGCGGGTTACGATCCGGGACCGGCTGGTGTGGGCCGGGTTTTGCATTGCGATTTTGGTTATTGCGGGGTTACCCCCCGGGGGGATGAGAGGATGGACGCTCATTGGGGCTGACGCCCCAGCCGCGTGGGCTGGCCCCATAAGGTTCTATAAATAAAAAATAGGTCGAAATACATTAAGCCAAAACAAATTCAGAATGTTAAATCCAAAAGAATATCGATCAGTATATTCAACGCCTGTTCTGGTACCACATGGCAAAATTTTTAGACGGCCCCGGTGTTCAGGCATCGTTGACTGAACTGATAAAAAATACCGATAAGGAATTGTTCATCATCTCGCCCTATCTCAAAATTTCCACGATGATGAAAAATTATCTTACCAGTATTGACAGGAAAAATATTCCCATCACGATAACATACCGCCCCCCGGATTCAAACATCAATGACGGTGATCTTTCTTTTTTTCAGGATCTGAATCATCTCAAATTATACCAGTGCGAGAACCTCCATACAAAGTGTTTCATCAATGAAAATGTGGGCATCATCACCTCAATGAATCTCCACGAACACTCCCAGACTCACAACTGGGAGATGGGAATAAAATTTTCACGGAAGGATGATCCGGAAATCTTCGCTGACGTAACAAAAGAATTGCGGACTATGGGCACGCAGATGAAACTTCAGACGCTCCCAAAAAAGGTTGCTGAACCTCAACAAAAATATCATGCGGAATCATCTTCAAAGACCCCCTATAAACCCCCTCATAAAGCAGCATACAAACCAACGGAAGCCCCTAGTAAAGGACTGATCACAAAAATTCTTGACACCGTTACCGGGGAGTCTGCATATTGTATCCGGTGCGGCAAGGGCCTCCCAAAATTTGATTTGCAAAAGCCGTATTGCGATAAATGTTATGCAAGCTGGGCCCGGTACAAGAATATAAAATACAAGGAAAAGTTCTGCCACGGATGCGGATTGGATGATACCAAGAGCGTAATTTCATTTGAAAAGCCTACCTGCAAGAGTTGTTTTACGGAATATTTCAGGAAATGAGGCACGACGGGTCTATTCGAAATTGTTCCGGAACGGTCACGCCCGATACTGAGGGTAGGGACAATTATTTTTTGATCCTGCGTTTTGTTGGAGCGGGATCCGGGGGAGGCCGGGTTCTGTATCGCGGTTTTGGCTGTTGCGGGGTTGCCCCCGGGGGAGATGAATCCGAATGGCATCATCTCACAATCGGGATGGAAATATGCCCGATACGGCCCCCGTTTCCTCTCCCCGTACCAAACCCCCTCCCGGAAACGCCCGTAAATCGCCCGGATTTAGTTCCCATCAAAAATACGCCCAAATTGCACCCTGTTTCCAAAAATACGGCTGGAATCGACCTCGTCTTTTGGCCCTTACTGTACATAGAATCGATGTCCTTTTTACCCGTATTTACGTCCATCCGGCACCCGGGACTGCCAAAAGAACGTGGAATATGAGGGTCATATATTATGATGTCGATGAAAAGAACCGGAAAAATTACGGGAATAGGGTTACCGTCTCATATCCACAATACTGTCCCGGAGTTTCTGGATAACAACAAGCTTGTCGTTCACTTGTTTCCTCTTCTCCTTCTCAATCATTTTCTTGTAGGGTGAAAATAAAAACGTGCTCTCGATATTCCAATCTCAAGGTAATATCAAGTGAGGTCTGTCCCTTCCCCCTACGGGGATTGAGCTTGATGCATGTCTCATATGTCCCATCCGGGTTCCATTTTTTCCCGTCCTGATAATGCCGACTGAGGTCTGGCCCCTTAGGCCCCTTTATGGCCCCTTTCCTCTTCGGTTTTTCGATTATTTTCAAACCGGTTTTTTAGAATCTTCGGTGTAAGGAAATTTATTATGGCCCCTTAGGCCCCTTTGAGGCCCCTTTGCTCAATGTATAATATGTGCCTTTTCCTGTAACACTTCCGGGCTTTTCGAATATTCCCTTATCCAGAAGTTCTTTCAGATCGCGGCTGGCTTCCCGCTTCAGAACTGCAGTCACGTTCTGATATTCTGTATTCGTTATTCGTCCCTTCTCCTTCACAAATCTGACGGCTTTAATCTGGCGTTCTGATAGTCCAAATTCCGCCAGCACGGTTTCTGTCAGCCAGTTCCGCCAGAGTGTGACAACAAATTCCCCGCCGCTCTGAAAAAATTCGGGTTCCGGAAGCCCCGCATCCCTGCATCCGGTTGTCATCTGGATTGTCCCGTATCCGATCTTCTCGATATAGTGGGTGAGATAAAGAGGAAGAGCGATCCGGTGATTGCGTGGCCGGGAGCTGTGTTTGATTTTCAGGTCTTCGAACGTAAGGTCCGGAGGAAGGCTGCCGGGATTTCGTACTTCAATCCGATCTGAAAAGACACTCACCTGCACACTTGCAGCCGAGGTATAATCCCGGTGAGCAACGGCATTGACAACCGCTTCCTGAATTACTTCTTTTGGGATCTCGTACCTTGTTTCACTGACCGGTGCTGAATCGCGGGGAGGAACAATACGATTGATTTTTGAGAGAATGAAATCTGTTGCCTGGTCTGCCTGATCGAAAAGTGAACCGGTGAATATCTGGTAAGAAGGTATCGGCTTTGCAACAACTGTTCCGTGATAGTGCATGCATTTGATCTCTGATGTCGGGATAAACTTACGGGGTTTGACGCCGAACAGGAGAATTGCCGCATTGGTGGGCTTGTTCCCCTCCAGTAAATCCAGATGTTTTAGTACTTGTTCAGTCGGGGTTCCGGCATTGAGGGGGAACCCCCGTTCCTTTTTTGCAACAGGGATAAACCATGCAACTTTTTCATCGGAGATATCCGTGAGCGTTGATCCGGGGCAGGCGGATTCATCGAATGGTGTGCATGAAATAATTTTGCTGTCACACAGGAACTGGACTAATGCAGCATACAACTCTTTTTTCAATTCGTCAATCGTGGTGAAACGCCGTCGCACAACATGAGGTGTTGCCCTTCTGATGAGGCTCTGCATCTTTGAATGACGCTTGCTGTCATCTTTACCCTTCACAAAAATTAACCGGTATTTGCTCTTCTCTGTTGCCCGCCCGAATTCACGTTCTACCGGGGAAATACCCTGTTTGTTCTCAGGGCCGTATTCGGTACCAAAAATTCCCAGGTATATGGAGCACCGGTCTACTTCGTCCAGATACAGTTCGTCAGGTTTTCGGTCGAGTGCCGGTAGATCCTCAAAGAGGAATGGTTCAAAATAAATTCGGAGCAACGGATCCGTTTTGATGTAATCACGGATTGCCGCCCGCTCCTCATTCAGTTCCTTTTGCACACTGCTGACAAATATGCCGATTGTTGTTATCGTCCTGCTTGTTGTTGCCATCATTGTCATGCTCGTGCGTGTCATCAACGGGGATCAGAGAATCCTGCTCAGGTGAATGAAAGATATTGAGTGGCTGAGGTAAATATGCTTTTTAATATAATGTGCGATTTCATCATCACGCTCCATGTTCCCCGTCTTCAGTAAATACTAAGCCCGGGGTCTTACCGGTGTTTCTCAAAACCGATCCGAAATTTTCCTGAGGCAGAGATGACCGTCCCGCCAGTCCTTCTTTCGCACGAGAGTACAGAACATTGTACGCCGCAGTATAGTCCCGATGCGGTGATCGCCTGCATGGGTACGATCAACCTCGAACCGGTTAGCAACAGCCGGGAGATCCCGGACGTGCCGGCAGCGAGGCATTCCACAACTCCGGCGAATGGGCTTGCAGCTGCGTGAATGCGGATGGGGGGAAGTGTTGGGGGTGGGGGGATGAGAGGATGGACGCTCATTGGGGCTGCCGCCCCAGCCGCGTGGGCTGGCCCCGGATTATCCGGGATCTAGCTAAAATGGAATTTCTCCCTCTTTCCATTCTTCATCAAAACTAGCAAAGACGCAACCGTCAAGTTCAACCGGTAAAATACTACATCTGCTACTTAATTCCTGTAGCTTGTCGAGAATACTATCATACCAGTATGGAGTCGACAGACGAGTATTGATTATCTTTCTTTCAAGAGAACCAATGTGTACTCCATCCAGATATAAGGGAAATTGATTTGCGATAATCCAGTTTATGAACCGGCTGTCAATTGGTATTTCGTACCGCGTCAATCCTAAAAGCTGGAGATAGTTCCTTGATTGTTTTGGCCCAATTCCCTTAAAATAAAAGGTAAAGTTATTGGCGACTTCTCGCTCAATACTTTTGTGCGAAAGCTGAGGTTTTATTTTCCGTTGTTCCCTTAAAGGCTGAAGCCATCTGTCAATTTTCTCCCAGCCTCCATCTTTTTCTAGCCACGTTAGATTATGTGCAGCGAAGTTTGCGATTTTATTTTTGTACTGAATACTAGGATTTGTACCAATTTGGTTTCGGATATAATCCTCAACGTTTGATTGTTGAACGCAGATATCATACGTGAGAGGATAGGGTTTCTGATTCTGGAAACGTGCGATAGGGGAATTCGGCCCGGATTTTTGGCGAGTCGATAAGAGGCAGTCAAACATACATTCCCAGATGACCTCCCGATTAATTTCTGGAGGTGGAAAAGAGATATTATCCTTGACTCTTTTTCTTGCATATATTTTTGATTCATTTTGTTTGATGAAGTCAGATGTTTTCTTGACATCGTCCTGAGATATTTCCCAAATGAGAGGCACCGTTTCACCACAGTATCAGAATAAGTCTCAATAGCAATTCGAAGAGGGTTAAGGTTGGGTGTGAGAATGATAACTCTCTTTCAACTTGTTCAAATGAGTATATTTGATAATTCCTTCGTGTTGCAATCGTCCGACAACAATACCTGGGTGAATCTTGATCTTTGAAGCAAATTCCAAGACTGATTTCTCACTTTTTAATTTTTTCAATTCGTTCGAATATTTGGGGGGAATCAGGAACTCGCTTGCCCATTTATCCGCATCACGTTCTTCTTTCAGGTCCACTCTTTTTCCGTCAATCTCGTCAAGAAAAATTTCTTTTTTATCCTGTTTTAAAAGGTGAGCTATCTCATGGAAAAAAGTGAACCAGATTCGATCATTTGTCTTGCCATAGAGAGATAACTGGATTATTGGTTGATTGGGTTTCAACCACCGGGCAATACCACTCACATGTGCCCGGGGAATAGACGGGATGATTACTAAAATTACACCGGACTTCAAACATATTTCTTTCAAAGTTTCTTCAATCTCATTAAAGTGAGAAAGAGTAAGTGGTCGAATAGTTTCTAAAGATTCTTCAAAAGTGCTTTTATTGAATTTTGGACTGTCGATCTTTTCCGCTTCAATTTCCCCCAGTCGGATCCAAGACGAAATCGCACCGAAATCACTCTGATCAGCCCGGGTGCATCTGAATGATCCAGACATTTTCGCAGTATGTGCTTCCCATGCGGCGGGAGATGCTACCTTGAATAATCGTAAAAGATCATCGACAATTTCAGCGAAGTATTTTTTAGCTACTCTTCGAGTCGGAATATATCCATGTTCCATCAAATCATGGATTGGCAATTTTTTTGCCCATTCACCCCATGATTCAAGGCGCTTGGTTTCATGTAACCTGGCGAGATTCTGTTGATATTGTTCCTCCCGGTTCAACCAGAATTCCGCTGTACTGCCGAGCACACGTTCGAGTTTCAGAGCGGTATCTCTTGTTATGGGTGTTTTTGCTTTGATGATTTCATTGACATGTTTCTGAGACAACTCCATCCTCATAGCAAATTCAGCTTGCGTCCAACCGCGTTCTTCTAAGAGATCGGTGATGGTCTCTCCGGGTAATGAGACCCAATCCGGCGTGAAACGCTTCATTTTAATAGTCATGGTAATTTCCGATATATTCAATGGTGACTTTGTTCACTTTGGACCAGTCAATCCTGCCATCTTTTGTTGGAACTGGTGAGTTCGCCGGTACGAATGTTAATCGGACAAGTCCAACAAGAGATAATGAATACTCTCCAGCACGCTCTCTTTTAAGTTCATGAGGATTTCCGGCGGGTAAATTTGTCGCAAAAGGAGCAGCCTGAATTTCTGAAAGACGAGTTCTCAATTTTTTTGCACAGGGAGCACCGAGTTTACGATTGGCTTCTCTTTCGCTTTCACAGATCGCCTGCAGCTCCGGAGTTTTAAAGCCCACGATGTCCATTTACGGCAAGATATTATTTACCTTGTAGGTAAATAACACTGTCGCTAGAAACTTACTGATTTGTCAATTTGAAATTCTAATGGCGAGGTTTGGGATGAATTGAGATTGCTCTGTTACGATCAAGATCCAAACGGAAACCCGGGACAAACTTGCGGATACCTGGAAAAAATCGGAGAGCTATGACACAACTCACATTCCGTAGAGGTTCCAACAAAGCTAAACATTTTGCTAACGCATCCCACGGGAGTGTCTCTCGGGCATGCCAATACGGGCCCGATACGGGTCCCGATTAGCCGTTTCCGGATCCAGACCATCCACTTACTGCAAAAACGCAGCCATTTGACCCTCCCTTTACCCGTGGAAATCTGCGGATTTCCGCCGGAATTCCATCCCCCCTTAACCATCCCCATATGGGTCAATTGGGATGGCGGAAGTCTCCTCAAATCGGACATCTGGGGGGGACCGGAGATTGGAGCGGGGTCCGGGAGACCTCTCCCCGGTACCTTACCATCATATGACGGAGATCGGTTCATGGTGGAAAAACGTGAGGAAGATCGGGATTTTGGGAACGGGTTGTTAAAAAAATTGCTCTGTAGAAAAGATTTCTTTGAGTGAGAATCGAGCAGAGATTAACCAAAAGATCTAAGGTACGGTGTCTCCTTACAATGTTATGCGAGTAACGAATAAGGAGACAATAAAGAAATCGTCAGGCCGGTTTATCAGTTTTATCAAACATGCATTCTCGTTAGTACGTTCATCTCATCTCTCGCTGTATTCCTGCAAATATTCGAGAAGAGATTATACCCAGCATCAACTTCTGACATTACTTCTCTTCAAAGAATATCGAAAAGAAGACTACCGAACGGTTATCTGGAATCTCGAAGAGATGGACCGGATCCGGGAAGCCTTGGTCTTACGACAATTCCGCACTTCACCACGCTTCAGAAATTTCTCTGCCGAATCAAACCCATCTACTTCGATATTCTCTTAAAATGTACCCTGAAACTATTCTATTTCCCCGAAGACACAATTCCGATTACTGCCATCGATTCATCCGGGTTTACCAGCGGATATTGCAGTCATTATTACTCGGAAAGAACCGGAAAGATCCGAAAACATTTCCTGAAAACTTCGATTGTTGTCGATATCGAACTGCAGGTTATCATCGGATTTATGATATCGAACAGCCGAGTCCATGATTCCCGACATGCTTTCTCTCTTCTGAAAAAATGTCACAAACTCCTTAAATCGCAGTGTTATGTCATGGACCGTGGATACGACTCCGAGAAAATGCACCGGTTTATTCGCGAATCTCTTCATGCAGACTCGATTATTCCAGCTCGTTCTCATCAATTTTCCACGAATGTCTGGGGGAAATATCGAAAGGAGATGACCGAGAATTTTGATTCAACTCGCTATCGAAAACGGTTCCTGGTCGAAACCAAGTTCTCCGTCATCAAACGGAGGTTCGGAGCTGACCTGAAATCCCGAAAATTTCAGACCCAGATGAAGGAAATCTCTTGCAAGATCATTCTCGCTAACATTGACAGGTTCATACAATTTGTTTGGAGAATGGTTTTCTACAGAGCAAAAAAATTATGCGTGACCAGGAGATCTGAGAAATGTTGGGTTGAAGTATTCTTGTGACATTTTCTATTTGATTATTCAATCAACAAATTCGGCCAATTTTTTATTTTTTGGAACAGCTTTCGATACAATCTGTATCATATCTCCGATACCTTTTGCCTTGATGAATCTAAATTTATTATTTACTAAATTTCCGAGAACAAGTCGATACTTATCCCCAGCAATAACCGCGATCGTATCATATTGAATGAGATCTTGTTTCAATTTAATTTCAACATTCGGGCGGATTTTTTCCACGTCACAAATAGTATTTAGGCGTTGATCATAAGTCTCTAGGGAGAACTCTGGAGTTATTAACCCATGTTTTGCTGAAATAATACGATAGTCAAAATGCATAGCTTCTGCATAAGCACGTACTTTTTTAAACAGGGTTCCTTGGTAGAGTTCTTTTGCCATTACCTTGCCGTTTGATCCCTCTTCACAAGTGAGTTTGTTTTTCGAGCACCCGGTAATTACTAAAACATTTTCTTTCCCTTTTAAAAAATCCAGATTTGTTCGTTCGAGTGATCTGATTTGTTTCTCTAACTCTTTCTTTTTACACCGTTCCCATTTTGCTTTATCTTTCAAAATTTCATTAAATACGAACACATTATGAAAACCTCTCCTCCGGTTGCGATTATTTC
The DNA here is from genome assembly GCF_041645475.1 of Methanoregula sp. Lineage (GTDB taxonomy): Archaea > Halobacteriota > Methanomicrobia > Methanomicrobiales > Methanospirillaceae > Methanoregula. Next base: position 231,204 of record NZ_JBAZQA010000002.1, read on the forward strand.
CACGAAATATCACGACATCAATTTTAATTTCCTTGCAAATTGGGCAGGAGCATTGTTTCCAAGGTTTAGATTCCAATGTCCGTTGATAATACTTCAATAACTCTGGGTCTTCATGCATTCGCTCAATAAATTTTTTTAATTTTTCCATGACTTTCTTAAGAGAGATCTCATCGTCATCGAATTTTCTTAAAGAGTTAAGACAATCGTTTGATAAACTCGCATATTCATCAGGGTCGATGAATTCTAATTTTTCTTTCGTTAACTTTGATGGTATCCGGATTGCTGAATACCCTGTCCACGATTGATCTATATAATTAAATTCTGTATGTGCAGAAGTCAACCACGCTTTTCGGAGATGTGATGATGAATCAAACGACGTGGAAATTCCCATATCATCAAGCTCTTTGAATTTAGAGAATAGTGAATATCGTGCCACTCCGAAAAAATGAATTAACTCTGGCTTCTTTTTTGTTTTATTGATATCTTCAATTAAGGCCTCGATTAGTTGAATAATAAATGTGGTTTGTGTTCGTACCAAACCACCAAATGCGAAATGTCGAATTCCATTTTTGTAGAACTTATTGAACATTAGAAGATAATCACGAATTTCAGCACCTTGAACCGCAACGATTAGCTGAAAATCTTCCTTATACTTATTTTTCCACTCATTATGTGCTTCAACACCGTTTTTGAATGTAATTTCTATACGTTGTTTGTTTTTTTCCTTATGCATAGGAACAACTAAATGGTCAATGCTAACTCCATAATTGAAATCTAAGTCGCTGTAAATTTTTAAAACATCGGATGTTTTATAGGGAGGAATTTCTTGATCGATATATGAAAAAGCGCCACAATCCGCGAGAATTTGAAAATCCTGTGGTAGTCCTAAAAAGCTATGAATGCCTTTATCGAGAATCGATTTGTATTTTCTTGTGTTTTGCTGAAGATTCGCAATAGAGACAAGAACTCCATCAAAAGGGACTTTTTCTTTCTCGAAGATATCCCACATATAGGAGTCGTTTTCCATAGGATTTGCATTATGCATCGCAGAATGGGAATCGGTTGAAAAATCATAGCCGGGATCGACCCGGTCGTCCCACTCGGGGATGAAAAAGCGCATTAATATGATTCTGTTTCGGATAGTGAAATTTGTTTTTATTTTATGTATTATGGATGAATTACGGATATCTTAACTCATGAGGACTGCTCGGACAATCCCATCGTTTATCACAAGTTGTACAGGTATCATCTCCAGGAAGGTTCTCCGCAGTTGGAGCATCCCAACGTTCAACTTGTTTACAGTGTTCAATATTTTTAACAGTATGGTGAAATTCGTCGAGCGCTTCATGAATATTTTCTATATTTGCGGGATCAGTAAAATCTAATGAAAAGATTGCTTTCTGTCGCATCATTAAAATTTGTTGTTCTGATGGATTTGGAATTGCTCGACTGGATAATTCATTTAAAAAATATAATACTCCTTTTTTTGGGTATTTTCCAGTTTTCAAATGATACATATAAGCGTAAACAAGTAATTGAAAACGATAATTTTGCATTCTTCTTTGATTTTGTTGATTTTGTGGTTGATGCAATGGATTTTTTGCAGCTTTATAATCCCAAATTTCTACTAGATCATATTCTTCTGGGATCTCTTCGTCAGATGTATCTTTTAGTACGTCAACAACACCCTGTAAGATATACCCATTCTGTTGATTCTGAAACCGGTATTCAGTATCTCTAATATTGGGATAAAGGGATGCACCTTCGATCGCATTAAATTGCTGTAATATTCTTAAAGCATGTTGTTCGTCGCCATCTCGGTCTAATGTTCGACTATATGATTTAATTCCGCGAACTCGCAAACTTTCATTTATCTGAATAAAAAAAACTTCAACATCATTTTGGGTGGGGAGTTGTCCTTGGCGTTCAGGATTCAAACGACCTTGATATTGTTGATGTAGTTTATCAAGAACCTGATGAATAATTGTTCCAAACCACAGTTGAATATTATGAGCAGGGGTATAACCTCGTTGTGAAAAAAAGCCATACTGTCTTGGACAGGTTTTATACGCCAAGATATCTCCAGTGATGCTATATGTGGGTAATGGTTCGTGAAGATCTCTTCGTGTTACAGTTATGGAATTAAATTCTTCAAATGGCATGAAATTCCCCCTAAATAAAATGAACAATTTGTCGAAAACGATTTGGATCTCTTCCAATAATACCAAATCCAGTTTGGTTATCACCAGTTCGACTTATCCGAAGTTCCTGTTGTGTCAATAAATGAATCAATGCGCATCTTGCTCTTGAATAAGCTACAAAATAAAATCTTATTTTGTCTTGAGCGGATTTGTCGTGACATGCAATATTGTTTTGAATTTGGTTTTGACAAAATGGTGCATAATCACATTCAATATGAATTGATTCATCTTCATCGTCTTCTTGTTGACTTAATCCCCAAATAAAAACAAAATCGAATTCTAAACCTTTTGCTTGGTGAACAGTCATAATTGGTAAGTGATTAGGAGGTGCGATAATCTCATCATCCTCAGGATCATTTTCGCCGTATGCCATTAGACGAGTAACAAAGAGTTTATAAAAATCCATTAACCATTTATGACTGGCATACCCTCCCCGACTACTCGCCCAAATTTCTCCACGATTCGATCTTCGATTTTGATCAAAATAAGGTATTGCAGAAAATTGTTCAAATAATGATGATAATTTTCCTAATCGGTACGTTCGTTCAGGATCTTCTTTCCAGTTAGAAAACGGTTGCCGAGAAATAATAAGATAGAATAATTCCGCCATTGACAGTTTTAGTTTTTCTTGAGGTTGTTTTTGTCGAATACGCCTAGTGGCTTCGTTAACATACATCGATAATTCGGCAGAATTAGGTGCAATTCGTTGATATTCCTGGATCCATTGCTGTACATTTCTTCCAATATTATTTTTTACCGCCGTTCCTCCTCTCATATACCTAATTCCTTCCAGGTCAGGATCAATAATTGATATAAATGCTCCAAGAGCAACCGCAATTTCTTCTTGAACCAAAAATTGTCGAGATCGGGGGTTATAAGGAGTGATTCCTTGATTTTTTAATTCATTTACAAATTGTAATGCATGTCTACTCGTCTCTCTAACGGATTTCATTAAAAGAACGCATTGGCTATAATCTTGAATTTTATTATTGTCATGTAACCATTTGACCATCGAAGCAAACTGACGTGCAGTATCAGATTTTGTATTCGTGCGAATACAGGTAACAGAGGGATAATTTCCATGAACTTGTGAACCGAATACCAATCTCGGTTTGTTTTGGATTCGAGCTCCAGGCATATTCATTTGAGGAAATGAAAGAAGATATTCGTTACAATATTCAACGATTTTTTCATGTGAACGATAATTTGTATTTAAGTAACGAGATGTACATTCGACGCTCCATTGTTGTTGACATCTTTGACTAAAATTAACAATGCATTCAACAGTGCCTCCTCTGAAACGATATAAGGCTTGATCATCATCACCAACAATACAAATATTATGAGGGGCATTTCGTGACAGAGAGAAATAAATTAATTCCTGGATTGGATTTGTATCTTGATATTCATCAACCATCAAATACTCAAGTCGAGGATACATTTCATAATTCTCGGGATCTCCATCGACAAACAACCGTCCGTGAGGGGTGTTAAGAAATTCTAAAAATTTTGATTGTAACGTTGAAAAATCACATCTTTGAAAATGTGTTAATTGTTCTTGATATTGCTCGAATCCCTCAACAAGAAGTCGCCACGAATCCCCAGATTCGCGCATTAAATTTAAGTTAATTCGATATTCTGTAATCCGGTTGAATAAATTAATTGCAGCTCTCGTGAGCGCCCATTTATTTGGTGGATATTGATGATTATTCCACCCTCTATATCCACTTACGGGGTCATATTTTTCAAATAAATAATCAAATTGCTCGTAAACAGGAAGATAATGATCATCTTCTTGAACGAGATTCGAATGTTCAAATGTGAAAAGGAATTGTTCAAAGTCATCCATTAATCGGAAATTTTGATAATCCGGTGAATGATATTCTTGCATCACATCATTACAGAGACTATGAAGAGTACAAATTCTAAGATTGTAAATATCAATTGATTCCTGTAATTTTGGATGGTGCTCAAAAAAATATTCTGCGCCAGTGATAATCCTTTCTTTGATATTTTTTGCAGCCTTTTCAGTGAACGTTGTAACAATTATTGATTTGGGATCAACATTTCGAACAAAAAGAAGATAAAGCGTTCTTAAAACAAGCGTTTCAGTTTTTCCCGACCCAGGACCAGCAATTATGTGCAATGGACCATTTGTGTGAGTGATGATTTTTCCTTGTTCATTTAATATAATCTCACCGGCGGCATTCGTATTATAAATTCTATATCCTAAACGAGGTTCCAATAATTGACTGAATTCTTGAAATTCCATGTTATCCATCCGGTGGTTGTACTTGTTTATTACGGATGTCACCGATAAACTTATTCATTTGGTGACCATTTAAACGAAAATAAGTTTTTAGGGGAATGATTATCATCAAAATATGTAAAAGTTAATCACCGAAAAAATTTAATTAGAAATAATCGAAATTAAAACATCTTGCTCTATCGATTTTTTATCCAGATCTAAAGATACATCTAATGCTTGACTGGAAAGCGAAATGACTCGTCGTGTATTTCCCTGCGAATGGATGTAAATTTGTTCAATGGATCTCTCAGTAAATGGAGAGAATGAATCATTTTTCTTTGTTCGTTTGTTATTCAGATAGGATATCAAGAGCATCCGGATCTTTTCCTGATCAAGAGGTTTGAGATTCGCTTCTTTACCGATTCGTTCTGAGAACGCATGATACTCAGCAACAATATTCTGCCAGACTTCCGGTGCACAAGCGATGATGAGGGATAATCCCTCCCCGTTGAGATCGATAACGTGCCGGAGATAATTGAGCATTTTTTGTTTCTTCAATGAAGGGAGTGTTTCTATGTATTCAAATTCATCAATGAGAAGTATGAGCGAAGAAAAACCAAGCTCCTTAAGAATAAATTTTAGAGATCCCAATGCTCGAATTGAATTGGTATCATTGATATTTTTTCCAAGAGAAAGCTCCTGCCGTTTTGTATATTCTACACCCTCCCCACATAGCCACTCCCAAGAATAGATGGAGTTTTCTTCATAGGATAATGCAATGAAAGCACGTGTATAATCGACGAATTTAATTCCATCATTAAGTCGTTGAATAGCCTTTGGAACAATATCTGAGATAAGTACATCTCCTTTTTCAATCTGTTTCCAACCTTGTCCTTTCCGGATTTTTTCTTCGATCAATCCTTCTTTCGATAATTGGTACGCGATAAGGCCGAGATATTCTTGGGAGATATGTTTGACAAATGAATATCCAAGATCATACATAAATTTTGTATAGATATCGAGAAAATTCTCACCAGGTTGAGAGACATATCCAACACAGATCGGGGTATCGGATTTTTCCGAGAATTGATCTCGGATATGAGATTTAATGAATTTCAATGTATGACTTTTTCCATTCCCATATGAGCCTGTCACAATTATATGATTTGACTGTCCAGTGAGGACTGTCGATGATAATACCGAATTAATTTTTGTGAGAACCTCATCCTGTCCGATATACACATTGGGATGTTCATCAGGAACCCCGGAAAACGGAAAGGGGTTTCCAGTTAGCCCGTACTTTGAGTAATCTTTATTTTTTAATGTCAAAGTAAATTCAGTCAATTAGTTCACCGCCGTGATATGCAACATAGTAGTATGATTTTGGTCCAACATTCAGACCGTTGAGATACTGATTTGAGGATAGTTTCATCGTTATTTTATCAGGGAGTTCGAGGAAATGTACATTCTTCACTTTGTTAGCTGATCGTTTGGCGTGGGTTGTGACCGGAGCTCCTGCAAGCTCAATCTTTCCGATATTTTTCATACACAGCTGAATGAATCGTGAATCAAAGGAGTCCCGGGAAATCCTCATATTCTGGCAGATATACTCGCGGATCTTGGGAATTTCTACATATCTTTGCCGGAGAGAAAGTCCGGTTTTGATATTGAGCGATTGATAGGAATCGAGAAAGGCGGGGATAATAGAGGATGATAACTCAGTGATGGTAAAATATTGGTTGGTGAAGATATTACGTTGAATGGATCCGATACGTTCTCCCCAATCGCATAATACATCACAGGAGGCCTGATTGAAGTGAACCGGAGAAGATTGCAGGCAAGTAAGAATCTCTTCAGGTGTGGAAGGTTCAATTGATTGAAGTTGAGTGAAAAATGTCTGATAAAATGAGTAATCCATCATCAAATTATGAATACTAATCCAATTGTTTGTCCGAATATCATCTAGAAATTCAGAACCTTTTTTTGTTTCATAATATTGTGTCCCATCTTTTTCTAACAACCCAATATTCACAATCTCATCAGCAACATCTTTTCCGCGCTCTTCAGAAGATTTTAGAAATGTCGTTAGCTCTTGTTTTGAAAACGCTCTTGTCATCTCGGCGAAATAAAGTGTTTCCACAACACGACTCAACGTGACCGGGCGCATCGTAAGCCTCATACAAAACCTCCGACTTTAGATTTTGCATATTTGTACGCAATTTTAATCTGAGCGCTATTCATGAAACGATAATCAAGGTACGATTCAAGATCGCCTTCAAGAATGTGCATCTTCAATTTTCTGATTTCATATGAGATCATCCAGAGGTTATGCATCCCGATAAGTCGTCGTTGAGATCGAACTTGTTCAAAGGAATTTTTACTACAAACCGGACAAACACAGGGAAGCATTTCAGTTTGTGGCAATTCATTGAATGCAAATGATTTCTGTTCCGGAGCAAAGTATACCCGATTTGATCCGGCGGATAGGAAGGATGATGAATCGAATGAATCAACACCAAGGTATGTCAACAAGGGAATCATTGCTGGTCCACCTAATCCGAACACATGCAATGGTTTCTCCCCGGTCCGTTTTCTGATAGCGAGGATAAGGTCAATAAGATGACGATAATTCGATCGTTTTAAAATTAATCCCCCGATTGCAAATCCATTAAAATTTCCTTTACGGTTGAGATAATCGATCATATTCGTCATTACTTTGATATCATTGCCGTGAATGACTGCATAGAGGAGCATATCTTCTCGCTCTCGGTTTTTCGAAGCGAGGAGGGCATTTTTTACTGTTCTTTGGATATACTCAGCATGTTTATCGTCAGAAATATTGTCAGTGATGAAAACAGGTGCATCGAGTGTTGCGGCGATATCGGCGCCAATTTCTTCCTGGATTCGTAAAATTTCTAGTGGATCTATAATTGCATTATTCAAACGACTTTGTAATCCGCCACTATCTGCAAAAAAGATCCCGTTAAATTGGAAATGGTTATGAAGTCCTTTTGTACTTATTCGTTTGAATTTTTCTGATTTACTTATATAATGGGCATTCACAAGCATTGTTCTCATTTCAGGAATTTCATTCCAATATTTCGGAAATGATCCGGTTCCTTGTTTATTCAGATGAAATACAGGAAAGAAGATCGGAGTTTCTAAGTTACCGTGCGCAGTTTCTATAATTTTAATATTAAACGGCATTTGAAATACACCACTTATTGATTAGCCTAATTTATAGTTTAGCTAATCATAACTATAAGTATCTTTTGAAATAATGTTGTGAAGGATATGGTATCATTTATTCCAAAATTTCTTTTAACAGATCTCGCGGTGTTATTTTCAAAATTTGGTTACAACGAATTTGCTTTTCAAAATGCACTCGAATTGCTTTCACATGATTATAGATATACCTCAATAATTTTATCAAAACTTGAAAAATCGGGATATATTTCAAAACGTCAGGATCCTTCAGATGGGAGAAAAAGATTCTACAAAATTAATAAAATTAATTTTGAGGATATCATGAAAGAAATAGGAGGAAACAGGAGGGAGAGTAAATGAACTCACGTGCTGTGATAATTCTATCCGGGGGAATGGACAGTACAACTCTTCTTTATGATCTCATCAACCAGAAATACTCAATCCATGCAGTCACTTTCGATTATGGACAGAAACATAAAAAAGAGATTTCCTATGCGATAAAAACCTGTGAGCGATTAAAAATTCCACAGAAGATAATTGATATAAATATTCTGAATGATCTCGCACCATCTTCACTAACGCGAACCGATTGGGAAGTCCCTGAGGGGAATTATGCAGATAACAACATGAAGCAGACCGTTGTTCCCAACCGGAACATGGTTCTGCTTAGTCTTGCTGCAGCTTTCGCAATTGGGATCAAAGCCACTCACCTATATTACGGTGCACATTCTGGAGATCATGCAATTTATCCGGATTGCCGACCGTCATTCGTTAGCGCAATGGCGACTGCATTTCATCTCTGCGACTGGGATGATCTGACCTTATCTGTACCATATCTTCAGATGTCCAAAGGAGATATTGTCAAACGCGGATTGTCCCTCGGTGTTGATTATTCCAATACATGGACGTGTTACAAAGGAGAGGAAAAATCCTGTGGAAAATGTGGCTCGTGCGATGAACGATTAGCTGCGTTTCGGGAAGCAGGTGTAGACGATCCGTTGGAATATCAATAATTTCCCATTTTTGCATATCAATCTCAAATTAATCACCGGATTTAAATATTTGATTCGCATGATTGTTAATTAAAAAAAACCATCGTGTGATGATGACCTATGGGTAGATATGGAGAATGTGCAATTCTTGCAACAAAATTCTTAGCAGAAAAGAATATAAAAAATCCAAGGGACGCATGGGAACTAGCTATTTCTAAATTAGTGAAGAATGACCCGAGTGAATGGGTCATGAAGAAGGGATGTCCAAGAGCTGCATTCCTTAGCCTTTGTGAGGAGGGCCTTGTTCGAGGAGTGGACTGTGGAAAATATACGAGATCAACTAAAAATTAGGCATATGCATTAAATGCTGTAAAGGAATTAGGTCAAATCTCAAAACCAGTTAAACAATTGGAATTATGGCGAAAAATAGGAAATCAATTTGCTCATTCAGGACAGATGGACGTCGTTCTATCCCTATGGGACAATGATCTAATTTTGAAAAAATAATTTTTTTGGGATCCAGTCCTACACGGATCTTCTTTATTGGTGTTAAATCACCAGTCATCTTAAAAATTATATCTCTTTCATGCTTCTTCATCCAATCAATCCCCGATTATCCAACCATAACAATCTTCCCCCCCCCGCCCCCACAAGCGCCGCATACGTTGTCTCCATCTCAACCTCATTCGGCATAAAAAGAAAAACTCACCCGGCCCCGAGTCCAGCCGAAAGTTATTCACTAGCAACCGGTGGGGTACTTCGCCTAAATCCCCTTCCCCGCCTTCTTCATAAACCACGCCGGAATCTCCGCATCCAACCGCCACACAATACTCATCGGCTTACTCCCCTCGTGACTCACATACCTCGCCGTACCTAAGCACACAAACGGCTGCGAAACATTCCCGACCTTATTGAACTCCCGGACAAACAGCAGCACCTTTGAACCACTTATGTACCGCTGCCCCGTAGGAGACGATGCCGATGTTGTGCTCTGGGACTGCCAGTGAAAGAGCCGCTCGCTTATCGCGTAATCGTTGTACATCGTGGACGGCGAGAAATGCTTCTCGGATTTATTGAGCGTGATGAAAAACACATCCAGATTCTTCTCCCGGAGATACAACACACCCTCGCGTTTGCCGGCAACGCTGATCTGGAATGGCGTCCAATGCCCGAGCCCCGCAAAGATCTGGTCGCGGGAATAGGTACAGTGAAGGGACAACCCGGCGGGGAACCCGAGGTCGAGCGGGCCTTCGAGCACTTCGGTCTTATCTTCCAAGTACGCAAGGAGGCTGTCAATCTCGCGGGTCATCCAGTCAACCGAAAGGAACGGCTGCATACCCGTGAGGAGATCCGTGGTCCCCGCAAGTGGCTGCGTGTGGAATGAATAGTAGAGTATCGCAAGACAGGTGTCACGCCGGGGATCTTCCTTTCCGGCAAACTCAAAACTTTTCATTGCAAGGAACTGTCGGATGAACCGGATCATCGAGACCGAGTTGAGCGGCAGCAACCGTCTCGCAGCAGTGACAATGCGTTCCTCCTCATCGGGCGTAGGAGCGGAACACAGATGAGCCTCAGCACACAATTGCCGGAAACTCGACCGCCCGTAGATCTCCCGGGGTTCGAGCACAAAATATTCTAAGAAATTCCCAACCTCCAGCGCCTTCCCGGACTCCGCTTCGAACCGGGCAATCTTCTGCACCAGCCCCTTCCGTCGGGTGAGCGATTGTTCAATATGCGCAAGGACCGTCTGTTGCGCAACCTTCTCCAGGCTGATGAAACAACCCCGGGGAAGGGAAAATGTATTCTCCCGAATCTGCTGCACGAGCGGCACATGCGCATCCGCCAACAGGGCCCGGTACTTTGCATCGAAATGATAATTCGCATGCTGCCGCCCGACAAAATCCAGCACCGTGAGACATTCCTTCCCCTCACAGAGCCGGAGCCCCCGGCCCAACTGTTGGAGAAAGACGGTCATGCTCTCGGTGGGACGGAGGAATAGGATCGTGTTCACTTCGGGAATATCCACACCTTCGTTGTACAGGTCAACAACGAAAATAAACCGGATCTCTTTTGCCCTTAATTGTTTCTGGACCGATCTCCGCAAGTCATCCAAGCTTTCGGAACTCAAGGAGACTGAGGGAATACCAATTTTCGTGAAGATCTCCGCCATATAGTTTGCATGCTCGATACTCACACAAAACCCGAGGCCGATGATATCGTCAATATCTGTGACATATTTCTTGAGCGAATCCGCAATAAGACCCGCTCGGGTATCATTCCCCGTATAGCGTTTCGAGAGTACGCTCTGGTTGTATCTTCCTCGGGTCCATTCCACATCATCGAGATCAACCGAATCCGCGACACCAAAATAATGGAAGGGTGCAAGGAGATTTCTCCCAATGGCTTCCGCAAGCCGAATCTCCGCTGCAATCCGGCCATCGAAATATCCCATGATGTCCAGATTATCCATCCTCTCGGGAGTTGCTGTCAGCCCCAACAGAATCTTCGGCTGGTAATGGGATAGGAGACGCTGGTACGATGCCGCTGCCGCGTGATGGAATTCATCCACGATGATAAAATCATAATGATCGAGTGCAGTCCGGTCGGAAAATTTCGTACTGTTGAACGTCTGGATCGACATGAAGACGTGATCGGTCTGCGCAGGAATCCTACCCGCGACCGCAATATCCCCAAAGTTCTGGTCTTTCAAAATTCCCCGGAATGTCTGGAGACTCTGCTTTAAGATCTCCTCGCGGTGCGCAACGAAGAGCAGCCGGGCCCGAGGATTCTTCTCCCGGAAGCGGCGGAAGTCGAATGCCGAGATAACGGTCTTTCCGGTTCCTGTTGCCGCCACGACGAGGTTCTTGTAATGGTTGTGGATCGTTCGTTCCGCTTCAAGGCGTTCGAGAATCTCTTTCTGGAAGGGGAATGGGGTGATGTCGAAAAAGTACGAGTTGCCATCATCTCCGGGTACTTTCCGTTCCTTGCGAACCGCCTCTTCAAAGGTTGCCCGGTCGTTCTCTGTATATCTCAAAAACTCCGGGTCATTCCAGTAACTCTCAAACGATGCCTGGATCTTCCGGATGAGCGGCTTTGCATCTTTCTCCGTCAGCTTGACGTTCCACTCAAGTCCCGACGTGATAGCGGGATTCGAGATATTCGATGACCCGACATATGCGGTCGAGAACCCGGACTCCCGTTCGAAAAAGTAAGCTTTGGCGTGGAGCCGTGTATGTGCTGTATCGTAGGAGATCCGTACCTCTGTATTCGGTAACGAAGAAAGGAAATTGATTGCCTTGATTTCGGTTGCACCCGTATAGGCAGTCGTGATCACCCGCAACCGGCCCTTTGTACAGAATTGTTTCAGTTCCTCCATGAGAAGCCGGATACCACTCCATTTAATGAATGAGACGAGGAGATCAATCCGGTCAGCCGACAGGATCTCAGCCTTAAATTCCTGAATCAGGTTGGGTTCAAGTGAGGAGCCGGTGAACAGGCTGCTTTGCGCAAGGGGGGTGACGGGCCGGGCTGATGATCCTTTTTCGTCGCCGACCGAAAAGAGAATTTCTCCATCGCCCGATATCACACACTCGCCAAGACATTCTTCGTTCGTAATCGATGCAAGCAGTCTGATGATCTCATTACAGCAGGTGATTTGTTCTGTGGCTGACCCTTCTGAATTCTCCAGGAACGTGAGAGACTTCTTTAGGATCGGGCCGAGGTACTGAGCGAGAAGAACGGGCGAATCGAAATTTTTCAGGGTGTCCTTGCGGATTGTTTTATTCTGCCCACGAAGTTTTTCTTCAAGATGAGTGTTGATCAGTTGTTCGTAGAGACCAGGAGGGAGTGATTTCATCAGACTTGCCTTTTAGTGAGATTGTATTTGGGAGTGATTAAGATGTCAGGTTTTACTTTTTTTCACTCAATCCGATCTCCTCAAATTATCCTTTCATATTTTTTATTTTACTCTCAAAAACGTGGAGTTTTTTTAAAATCCTAAAATCACTTCGTCACCATCACATTTACAGGATGATTCAAGTGTTCCAACCGGTTTACGTCCAGCACAGGCTCTATGGCTTATCTATACGGCCCCAGTTCTCTCTGGCCGGGGCAAAGCCCCCTGGAGCGTCTCTCCTTCAGCAAAACCCAAGCCCCCTCTTCGCGAGAGTACTATTCCAGCCCACGGGCCCGGGGGCAAAGGAGCCAGCGAAAACAGGGCCGATTTCGTACAGACCCGGGGGACCCGGAGAGCGGCTCGCAAACCCGCGACCCCCATTGCAGACGTGGCAGCGTTTAACACGATCGTCCAGTCGGTTCTTCCCGACAACCCTGCTGCGAGAAATCATATCAATTTTTAATTTCAGGGACGCCCACCCCGGCCGGGGCAAAACCCCGATGAGCATCAAACCCCCCACCGGTCCCCACCCAGAATTGCACCCTGTTTCGGAACCACCGTTTCCTCTGTAATATGGCTACATATGACCTCTCATTTTCCGACGTAAAAACCCTGAAAAAAGATGGTTACTCTCCCTCTTTTTCGGGTAATATGACCTCCCGGGTCCCCAAAGTGGGCAATCGGAGCCCGCAGAGGGCCCGGATTAGTCTATCCCAAAAACAGGGGTTTTCCGCAGGAGAGTGGAGTTTCCGGAGGTGATGGGCGAAACCCAGATGAGCGTTACTCCTCCCCCTTTCCCTCCATCAACTCCAAAACGGTCTTCCCGGTCTCCGTAGTCCGGTAATACCGGCTCATCTTCTCATCCGGTGTCAGACACTCCACGAGCCCGACCTTCTCAAGCGCCTGTATTGTCCGGCTGACAGATGACCGGTCAATATCAAGAGTTCTCGCAAGATCCGTAGGAGTGTTCGGCCGGAAAAGGCCCTTGAGTACTTTTTTTCGTACACTGCCACGGGAAACGAAACTTACGAGATTGTACATCAAAAAAATTGTATGTACGAATATGTGTAATACACGCGTATTATTGGTGTTGTAGTGGTGTTGCAAACGTGTGGCAAAATTAATGGGCTAGTACACCCAAACATCTCCTGTGGATGTGTGCCGGAGAAGAAAAATGCCAACCGCCCCCAGAACCAATCCCCCTACGCATAACCCCGCGACCGATATTTTCCTCTGCCGCTCCCCACCGGTGTTAAACGGTCCCGTCATGCCGGAAGGGAACTGCACGAGCCTCTTCGCCCACCCGGAGCCTGGAGGCACAACCTCCTTTTATCTCAGCTACCGGCTCGACCCTTCCGAGCCACTCTTGATCCGCCTTCTCGATGACCCGGTCGATGCAGCCGCATACCTCCTCGGCATGGCAGGACCCGGGCTTGCGGGAATTTTGGAACCGGAGCGGATCCGGATCCGGGAATTTTTCCCGGGATGGTTTGGTTGCGCAGATGTAAAACACGATAAACCCGAACAGGCCGCAGGAGAAAATCCACGCCGCCCCGGTCAATCATCTGAACCCGGGCTCACAACCGCCCGGCGCCCGGAAATACCGGCAGGATCTTCTGCAACCGCACCGGTCCTGGATAATTTCCCGAAACAACCATCCGGACCGGATTCCTCCGGAGGCCCGGAAATACCGGTGGGATCTTCTGTGAACACCCCGCCCCCGGATAATCCCCCGGAACCACCGTCCGGACCGGATTCCTCCGGGTGTCCGGAAATACCGGCAGGATCCTCTGTGAACACCCCGCCCCCGGATAATCCCCCGGAACCACCGTCCGGACCGGATCCTTCCGGGTGCCCGGAAATACCGGTGGGATCTTCTGGAAACGCACCGGTCCCGGATAATCCCCCGGAACCACTGTCCGGACCGGATTCCTCCGGGTGTCCGGAAATACCGGCAGGCTCCTCTGTGAACACCCCGCCCCCGGATAATCCCCCGGAACCACCGTCCGGACCGGACTCTCCGTCACCCGCATTGGACATGGAGAGTTCCATTATCCTTTACCGCTCCCTGCGGTACGACCTCCGCACCGGAGAGAGAAATAAACACGGCACAGATCTCTGCGCAACACGGGAGGAGGACGGATCGATCATCCACTGGTTCCGGCACTGGACGGCGAATCCGAACGAGACCCCTGTCCGCGTTATCACGTCCCGGAAAGAAGCGGCCGGTTTTATCCGGGAGCAGTTCTCACAACCGGGCCTTTTTAGTGGATGGAACCACAAAGGTCTGCACGAGTTCCTGCCGGAAGTCTATAGGAAGAAGTGACGGGATGAAGGAAACTTACCGGCGGGTCTTGTCATGGAGATTTATCCGGCTGATCGTCCCGGTCCATTTTTTCCGGCAGTTCTGTCTCTTTTAGCATACGGTCAAAATCGCTTTCAAAAAGCCGGTCCTGAACAATACGGTATTTTTCAAATTCAGACTCCGCAGCCTCTTTTGCCCTCTCTGCCGTTACTTTCCCGCCATCTTCAAGCAGTTTACGGTCATCAAATAATAGGAACAGGTCAAGACGTTGTGCCCAGTCTTCCATGGTCATTGGTATCTGTCGTCTGGCACGATTTTCAGCTAGATCCAGCCAGGCATTGACAATCCGGCCGAGTGATTCGAGCTCTTGCGAAGTCAGGTAATTTTTCGCAACCAATACATCGGTTTTTAAAATTTTTCCGTCGGGACTGTTCTCCCACGATGTCAGTCCCATGTGATCGTTTCTGCTGTCGGCTCGCTTTATTATCAGTTCGGCTGCAGTATGGCCGTGAATTGCGAAATGCAATTTGTTCTCTTACTTTTGCAAAAAAATCGCGGGTTGTCGGGGCATTCCTGCTGTAATCAATACTCGTGGCATATATGTCGGTGATCTTCTGGTAGAACCGTCTCTCGCTGAGGCGGATCTCCCGTATCTCTGCAAGTAAGCGCTCAAAGTAATCTTCACCAAGAAACGTACCGTTTTCCATCCTTTTTTTATCAAGTACGTATCCCTTGATGGCAAATTCCCGCAATACCCGGGTTGCCCACTGACGGAACTGGGTGGCTCTCGTTGAATTGATGCGGTATCCGACCGAGATTATGGCATCAAGGCTGTAGTATTCCAGATTCCGTGAAACTTCACGGTTTCCTTCAGAACGAACTATTAGGAATTTCCTAATAGTTGCCTCACGGGTCAGTTCACCGCTCTCATAAATGTTTTTTAAGTGTTCGTTTATTGTCGGAATCCTTACATCAAAGAAAGCCCCACTGCGACAAGTCGTTCCTTCGTCTGGAAATCTTTGGCGAATGTCACGCTGAACCAATCCGGGTGTGCAGGAAATTCCGGTACGGGAATCCCATGATTCAACACCATCCGCCCGTGCAGCGGGTTATCCACGTCATGGGTTATCCGGTGTGAGTGGCTCCTTCCCGGTTCCCCGGCCATGATAAAAAAAGAAGGATTATTCAGAATGCGAAGCTGGTTTCGCCTGTTTTTGCATCTCTGCGATCTCACTGCATATCTCGTCGAGATCATTGCTTAACTACTGCCTGCGCTCTTTGGTATAATCTCCTTTTCCATGATCAAACATCTGGATGAACCGGATCATGTCAACGGGACCAAGTGTCTTTCGGAGGACATCAATTCCTTTATCATGAATTTCATGCAGTGTCTTCACGTTCATTCCCGGTCACCTCCTCGTACCATGCAGCAGGGTTTACGATTCGTATGGAAATTATATCGCTGTGGTTGCTCATAATGTTTTCAACGCATCATCAGTCGTGACAAGAACCATTGCACCTGCCCTCTCTGCGCAGGCAATGTGCAATGCATCAAGAGCTTTTACTCCGGGGTTCATGATCACGGTTGCCCGTTCCTTTATTGCCGGGTCCACCGCAATATTCGTCGTTGTCTTTGCTGCGATGGAACTGATGTACTGTTTTTTGTCGTGATCGGGAATTTTGGCAACCTCGTACGTGATCGCGGAACTCCAGACCAGTTCCCAGTCCCGTGAACACCGGTTAAGGATTGCTATAACCGCTTCACTCTCATACCGGATTCTCGGGAGGAGCTGGTCATCGAAGATCTTCCCGGATTAAAACCATCAATTGAAAACGCGGTAAGAAAAACCGGGCAATAAATTGTCCCGGATCGTGTCCGTGTATTACAGGAAAACCCGGACGCGGCACGAGGGCGTCAGAGTATCAAAACTGATTTTTATTCCTCTTTTCCTTCAATGATATTGACAACTTTCTTCCCAACCTCCGTTGTCCGGTAGTAGCGGCCCATCCGTTCACCCGGCGTCAGGCACTCGACGAGTCCTTTCTCCATGAGAATAAGAATTGCCCTGCTGACAGTGGAACGTTCGATATTCAGCTGCTTCGCCAGTTCGGTTGGGGAATTTAATTTGAAAAGAGCCTTGAGTACTTTTTTCCGGACACTCCCCCTGCCAACGAAACTCACGAGGTCATACATCTACGGTGAATGGGAAAAAATATGTGATGAATTTACGTAGCAAATACGTAGATTATATTACCTCCACAGACATCAAACTATTTAACCGGATATGATCCGGAGATGACCCATGCCCGAAGAACCCAGTCTCAAAATCCCACCGCCCGATCCTGAAAAAGATATCCGCCTCTGCCGTATTCCTCCGTCCCCGCACAGCTTCGGCATCCCGGATGAAGATGACACTGAGATCTTCGCACATCCGGTCCCCGAAGGCCCGCCCCTCTTTTACCTCCGTTACCTGGATGAATATTCCGGCCGACAGATAATCTGCCCGTTTGCCTCAAACATGGATGCAGCCGCATTCATCACCGGCCTGGCTGGGATCGGACTCCGGAAGATCCCTGAACCGGACCAGGTTCGGATCCGGGCATTTTTCCCGGGATGGTTTGATTGCGAAGATGTGGAGCACGATGATCCGGTAAACCTGGCGAGTAAAGATTCCTGCAGCCCGGTGCAATGTCATCATGCCGGGGATAAATCTCCCATGTGCCCGGAAATTCTGGCAGGACCTTCTGGAAACGCACCGATCCCGGAAAAATCTTCCGGACAACTCCTCATACCGGATACCGCCGGACCCCCGTCATCGAAGTCCCCCGATTGCACATGCCGTAATTCCCCATCGCCCGCTTTGGACGTGGAGAGTGCTGTTATCCTTTACCGTTCATTGCGGTACAACCTCCACAATGGTGAGAGAAATGATCGCGGCATGGATCTCTGCGCCACCAGGGATGAGAAGGGAGCCAGCATCTTCTGGTTCCGGCACTGGACGGCAAAACAGGACGAGACCCCCATCAGGAAGATCACATCGCGAAAAGAGGCGGCCGGTTTTATCCGGGACCAGTTTTCACAACCGGGTCTTTTTTCCGGCTGGAACCACAAAGATCTGCACGAGTTCCTGCCGGAAGTCTATGGGAAGAAGTGATGGGATGAAGGAAACTTACCGGCGGGTCTCGTCATGGAGATTTATCCGGTGCAGAGGGAACAAACCCGCCGTGGAGAAGACAAAGGATCGCATCGCGGTACCGGGATTCCCTTTCCGGAAGCGGGCAATGTAGACCTCGGTTCATCAGGATTGGGATCTGGCTGACCTTCAGGCACTTCCCTCATATCCGATATGTACGATGATAACCCCGCAAAACGCCCGGTTCCGGTTCCTGCTGGAAATACGTCTCATCTTTGAACCGATTGCCAAAATACGGGCGGAAACGCCATCGTTTAATGGCCGTTAAGGGCCTTCCGGTTGAGGTTGTTTCAGTCCTGTAATTTACTCCATCCGGACAATGGAAACCCTGCCGGAACGCAACTATGTGGGTCGTTTTTTCCGGGGTACTCGTAAAAAAAGGCAGGACCGACGATTTCTCACGGTATTTTCAACTCATGTCCGGGAAATAATGCGGGTCTCTCATAAAAAAAATCCGTGAACACCGGATTAAAGCAATATTTATTTAATTAAAGCAAGTAAAGTTGATCCAATAAAACCATGCATGCCAAGGAAGATTTCTTACACGATGAAGGTGCTGCTTGACACAGGGCGTCAAAGACCCCCTCACGTCTATCCTGCGGAACAAGCGGGAGGTTTCCCGTTTCCAGATTCTCGCAGAGATTGCTGAGCACCAGCCGGCCGTGCGCCAGCAGGAGATTGCCGATAAACTCGGTGTCACCCCTCAGGCAGTCTCGGAATATATCCGCGAGCTCGCAGAGGAGGGCATGGTCTCGGCAAGCCGCCGGGGCAACTACGAAGTAACAAAAGCCGGGGTCGAATGGGTGCTGGCGCATGCCGAGTCCCTCGAATCCTATGCCCGGCATATCCGGCGCGACATCATCCAGCAGGTCTCGATCTGGACCGCCATTGCTGCCGAGAATCTCAAAGCCGGGGACGAGGTGGGAGTGTACATGCAGGACGGGTTCCTGTATGCAGCGAAAAAGCCTGCGGCCGCGACCGGGTCCGTCATGGCGGATACAATGAAAGGTACGGAAGCCGGGGTTGCGCACTTAAGCGGGATCATCGAGCACCACGAAGGGACTATTCACGTCTGCAAGGTGCCCCGGATCCAGTACGGCGGTTCGCGCAATGTGCAAAAAGAGCAAATCAGGGAAATTATTGCACATACCGGGCTGGTTGCGGCAGTGGGCCTCGAAGCCTATGTCGCCCTGAACACCGCTGGCCGAAAACCCGACATGTTCTTTGGCGCAAGGGAAGGCGTGATCGAAGCGGCCTTCCATGGTATCGACTGCGCAATCGTGATCGTTGACGAAGAGTTCACGGACCTTATCAAACGCCTGGATGGGGTGAAGCTTGCGTACGTGATCCATGACCTGATCGTACCATGAAGATTTCCGCCCGGCTCCGGATAAAAAAAACAACCTACCGGAAACCGGTTGTATCTTTTATTGAAGAACTGATGAGAGGGCAGGCAACGGTATACAGAGGAGCCGGCTGCCCCCTCTGTGAAAAATTCGCAATCAGGCATTACCAATAAACAAAATGTCCGGTACTATCCTGAAATATGGATCGCCGGTGAAGATCTTTGCCTTGTTTTTGTACAATGTATACATTATACAAATAAATATTCCGACGGAAGATGATTCAGGTAACTATCACGTTATCAGGTGAGTATACAGGGTTCATCAGGGAAATATATCCGGTTAACTCAGTATGCGCTTATTTCAATAGTCACGACGCTGAGCGTGACATTGACCGGACTCACGTCCTTCCGGATGGAGTATACACTGAAATCGTTACCGGAATACTCCGGCCGGTACGCGATATTGTTCTCACAGGCAGCGGCGAGCTTGCTGAAACTTGCATTCCAGTTCCTGAACGTGGCGTTTCCAAATGGGTTCCCGCCGGCATAAAACGTTATATTGGAGACCCCATAATACGGCACCGCAGTTACATTGGTGGATACCTGGAGCGTCCCGAATCCATTGCTGCTGACGAACCGGTGATTCGGTGAAGCCGAGAGGTTTACCGCAGAGAGATCAATGCCGGAACAGGTTCCCGCAGGCGGGGTAAAGGTGAACCGGTTGTTGATCAGGTCCGGTGTCGTGTTCTGGACCGGCGTCCGGTTAATCGTGTATTCAACCGCCACAAATGAACCCGCAAATACTGCGAGAGATCCCGCATCCCGGAAGTCGTTGGTCACATCGGTCATGTTGTAATACCGTAACGGGGACCGGAGCGTGCGGTGTTTGGTCACATTGAGGTACCCGTACTGCCAGCGGTATCCCTGGTCCTGCCAGAAATTTCCCTGCGGTTCGTACGAGATAGTGACCAGCGTTCCATCCATCTCCCCCATAACCCGGTTGTTCGCATCATAGTGGGTAAGGTAATACACCGGTTCGGACTCGTTCCGGACCGCGAGGGAACCGCTGGACCGAAGCGTGTTAAAGAAGAACTCCCCTCCCCCCAGCGGTACCGGTTCGCTTAAGGTCAGGTCATCCTGCCGTGTCGATACTGCCCGATCGATATCCGATGAGATGTGCAGGAACGCGGATTCCACGGTCTGGAGGTGACTCACTTCAGTAGATTGTTTCATGGATGGGACATAGACCGCATTCCAGATTGAGAGGAACGTGACAATCGCTGCAAGGATCAGCATCACGGCAATTACCGGTGCAACGGCATCGTCCGTCATGGCAATCCCCGCCCGATCCTGCCGGAGAAGATTACAGCCCGGTCGGTTGCAAGGACAACCTGCTCGTCCCCGATGAGCGGATGGCTCCGGATTATGGTGATGTTGCCGTCCAGATCGAAAGCCTGTGTGCCGGGTACGGGAATGAATGGCGGGGTACTCCTCATCGTAGAGACATTTGTCATGCCGTTTGCATCGGTGATAATTACTTTCAGCGCATCCGTCTTTACCCAGTCCCCGCCTTTATGCCAGAGGGTGATATTCCCTGCGGTGTCATTGCTCATCAGGATGGTCACGGTCGGGCTGCGTTCGGATGGCAGGTAATTCGAGAGCGAAGCAGAGAAAACCGCAACGAGAATGAGGACAATACCTATCATGAGCATCTCCCCGACCACTTCTGAAACTGCGGTGCCGGAACTGTCAGTTGTACGCATCTCTCTTCCTCAAACGATGAATACAAACATCGCTACCGTTGCCGCGAGCAGGACGATGCTGTGCTTGAACCCGGCAAGGATGCTGTTCGAACTGAACTGCCCGGCCATGATGCCTGAGAACAGGCCAAGGATGATGCCGATCCCAAACATATCGGTGATATTCCGGGCAAGATTGAAATTGAGATTGTACGTTGTGAAACTCGACATGAACGGCCCGTTGAGCTGGTACGCCGTGTAGAGGTAAATGCCGAAGGACAGGTAAATGATCATGACGTAAACGATCGCTGTATTGGATCGCTCGCGCTTCATCCGGAGATAATGTTCAAAGTCGGTAATGGCGATCAGGATTATCTGGCTTAAGTTGGAGGTGATCTCGCTCGCCTTGACCAGCAGCGAGATCGCCCGCTTGACCGAGATGAGGCCGATGCGCTCTTCCATCCGCACCAGGGCAAAATTGACATAGGCACCGGTGCCGACATCCCGGGATACGTGCGAGAGCTCCGAGCTCAGAATGCCCAGTTTGGCGGAGGAGATCCGCGAGATGGCATCCGGCAGCGTGAGCCCTATATCTTTCATGTCGGAGAGTTCCCGCAGGAATTCCGGAATATTCTTCTCGATATTATTAACATACCACCGGCGCCCTTCATACGCAAGTGAGACCGGTGCCATGAATCCGATCAGGATCAGGCAGATGGCCGCGTAGAATGCGTTTTTCGGGAAAACAGATTCGAATGAGCCCGTAAAAAGAACCATTACAAAAAGCCCGGCACAGGCAATGCCGGCAATAATCCCGTAGGTGTAATGGGAAATGTAGGTGCGAAGCGGGTGACGCAGCTGATCGCAGAGACGGAATCGCTTTTTCTTCGCCTCGATATGCTGGTAAAATTTCTGATCTCCCCGGGCATCTTCTGCCAGTACGGGAACACCCTCACCGGAATCATATTCCACGGTCCCGTGCCGGCTGATCTCAAGATTTTCCGAAGGCAGCATGAGGGAGAGGATCCAGATCATGAGGATTGCGCCTGCAGGTATGCAGAGGTACATGAACGGCACGAGCCAGTCCATTGTTCCCGCGCTGGTCATGCCCTGTGCAACGATCATGATGATGAGCGCTATCGGCCCGGCGACAAAGGCCGAGACGTACACTTCGGCCATGATCTCGATCGTCTTGAGCACGAGGTCGAGTTCCCGCCGTGCCTGTTCATGGAAATAATCTGTTTTTGACGAGAGGTATGCGGTGATGTCGCCCCCCCTCTCAAAGACGATGGTGAGGTCGTTGAGAAAATCCCGCATGACCGGCGAGGGGGTGGTCTGCTGGAGATTCTGCATGGCGGTTATCAGGTCGTCGCCAAACATCTCCACATCCCGCACGATCTGACCGAACTCACAGGAGACTTCCCCGAACATCGCCTTCTCTTCATAGATTCTTCGGATAACTTCGAACGGGGACATGGTTGTCGAGAGTGCCTGCATGTAGGAGACGGCATAGGAGAGTTCGAGATCGATCCGGGTCTGCCTGCCCCGGGCAAGAATAACCGGGTAATAGACCTGGAACAGGTACAGCCCGGGCACCATGCCAATGAACAACAGCACCCAGAAGAGGACCGGCGGGATGAATCGGAAGAGGCCGAAGTCGTAGCCGGTCGATGAGACCAGCGCGAAAAATGCAAGGAAAATGGCAGCTGATGCTGCAAGATTGTTCCGGGTTCTGCGGAGGTACTGCCCTGCGGTCACCGGCAGGTGGGCCGACATGAGATCCCGGCCCAGGTGTGCGCCGATGAGGACCATCTCGAAATTCTCAAGACGGCTGCCGGTGCCTTTGAGGAACGACAAAACGCCCATATCAGTCACCGAGATCATGGATAGCATTCGCGAGATCGTGGATATCCGGGATGGGAACTTCGAGGGCGGTTATGAGAAACTCCTCGCGTTTTTTCAGGGCATCGGTCACCTGCTCAGGTGTCCATCCCCTTATTGCCGCAATCTCGTCGAGAACCCGGGAGTGCCGGTATACTTTCCGGAATGCATCGCTGTTGACATCCCACTCGTACAATTTCCGGGGGAGGATGGTATCCCCCTCCACCGCGATCTCATGGATGGCCTGGCAGCGGCGTATGCGGCTGTTGCCGTACGTTGACATCGACTGGTTGATCACCAGGTCGAGCGCGGTGAACATGACAGGCGGCACGCTGATGGGTTCATGGGTGAGCCGGTTGATCGTTTCCTGGACGCTGCCCGCATGGATTGTCGAGAGGGTTGCGTGGCCGGTATTCATTGCCTGGAAGAGCGTCTGGGCTTCCCTGCCCCGCACTTCCCCGACGATGATATACTCGGGGCGCTGCCGCATGGAGGATTTCAGGAGCGAGAAGAGATCGATATCTCCCTGCACTCCCGGGTTGCTGAGTTCCCGCGTCCGGGTGGCAAGCCAGTTACTGTGCGGGAGCTGGATCTCGTGGGTGTCTTCGAGCGATACGATCTTCGCGTTCTGGGGTATGAAGAGCGAGACCGCATTCATGGTTGAGGTCTTCCCGCTTGCGGTACCCCCGGCGATGACGAGGCTCCTGCGGTGCTCGATGACCAGCCAGAGAAATGCGAGGATCCCGGCGCTGTACGTACCGAACCGGATCAGGTCGAGGGGAGTCATCGGTTCGGCACGGAATTTCCGGATCGTAAACGAACTGCCGTTCAAGGATACCACATTGCTGTACGTGACCTGGACCCGGGAACCCC
The DNA here is from genome assembly GCF_041645475.1 of Methanoregula sp. Lineage (GTDB taxonomy): Archaea > Halobacteriota > Methanomicrobia > Methanomicrobiales > Methanospirillaceae > Methanoregula. The sequence continues at coordinate 255,084 of NZ_JBAZQA010000002.1, forward strand.
CGGGAAGAGTTGCGTCCACCATAGGGTTTGTTAAGGAGATCTGTTTGTTGGCTTTCTGGGCAAGTTTTAAGACAAACTGGTTGAGTTCGCCTTCCCGGAAGAGGACACTCGTTGGCAGGCTGCCCCAGGTGCGGTGAAAGATGAAGACCGGCATGTTGTCCCCGTTGCAGCTGATGTCTTCGAGGGCCGGATCATGCATGAGGGCTTCGAGCGGGCCGAATCCCGAGAGATCGCGCCGCAGGTAGTAGGAGAGAACATCCAGCCGGTCAGCGGTTATCTCCGGGTGGAATTCCCGGATGAGGCGATGAATGAATATCTTGTCAAACGAGTCCCCTGCATTTTTTCCGGGGTTATCGTATACGATCACTTTTCGTAAGTGAATGGCAGTCTCGCGCAACACGATCTGCTCCCGGGGAGTGATCGCGGGCTCGACAACGGTGTACGTAAATCCCTGGTTTTTCTGCCGGATTATCTTTATGTACACATGTGGGGCTTCGATCCAGTAGGTATCGAGCGTCCCGACAGCCCGCTCTTCCGGTAGTTCCGCATGAACCGGGCCGGGAAACGGCTTGTGTCCGGCAGTTATTGCCGGAGCCGTTTCCGACAGGACCGGCGCGGTTTGTATGACGGGTAGTAATCGCTCCAGCTTTCCCGGACAGAACCGGAAGGTCAGGGCGACAGAGGCGAACGCCAGTAACACGAGCGAGAGGATCCCGAGAAGCGCAAGGAAGAGGACCGGCATATCAATGAAGAGGCTGGTATATCCCGTGACGATCGCACCAATCCCGGATACCAGGATCAGTACATCGCCCCGGATAGTCCGGCATCCCATTGACCGGGGAAGTCTGGTGATGAAGGCCGTGAGATCATGGAACCCTTTCCGTTCTGTATCCGAACGGGTTCGTGAGACCGGAGATATTCCGACTCCGTTGGGAGAGGGATTGGAGAGCCGGGCCCGGGCCGCAGCTGCAAACAAGATCAGCGCGGCAAGAGAGATGACGGACAATACGCCCATCAGGATAATGGGCATATCGACGAAAAGCACAATGGCACCGGTCCCAAACGCAATGAGCGCAACTGCAATGAGAAGGACAAGCCCCTGTATCGTCCGGCTGGCAAGAGCTGCAATGGCATCCGGGAAATATTTTCTGGACCCGTCACGAGAACGCAAATATGCCGGAAGCATCATTCACCCCCGCTGTCGGGTCTCATGCCCGGGGGAAACCGCCGTACCGGTGTGGATGAAGGGACCGGTGTTATACCTGCCGAAGTCTGTTGTATCGTATTGATGTCCGGTGAGTCTCCGGTGATGACCGATACGGTCACATCGAGATAGTTGCCGGTCATCGTTACCTGGAACTGCCCCTCCCGGTAAATGGCAATATACCGGGGTCCCGCATAGGCAACGACCGTCCCGGTATTCTCGGTGGGATCATCCCTGATTCCTGAATAAACCGTCCTGCCATAATTACCGGTGTCCGAACTATACTCCCCGGCATACCCGTTTTCAGCCACGATCTCATGGGTCTCGTTGTCCCGCACGGTTATGGTCAGGTACGGGCGGTTGACCGGGATGTTCAGGGTCCCCCTGCATGAGTCCGGATCTTTGAGGCAGTCGTGTTTGGGGGTGACGTTATACCGGATGTAGAGCGGGCCCTGCACCACGTTCACATAGAGGCCCGCCGCACTCCCGTTCAGCGTGTATTTTTTGGTAAACGCCGGCTGCCGGTAGAGGAATGGATATGATGACGTGGAATTAACCCGGACCCCGTGGATGACCGGGTAGGGATCGGGTGTTGGAACGGGTGTGAACTCCGATACCCCACTGGTTTTTATTGGCGTGGGTTGTGACATGTGACTTTGTGGTGCGGGACGCGGTGTCTGCAGCGCAGGTGCCGGTGCGGTTGCATTTTCTCTTACCGGGTCTGAGCCGGACGGTGTCACGATATATCCCCCTTCCGGGGATTTCGTGATCATATTGATACAACCGGCCGAACTGAGCATGAGCATGATGACCGTGGCAAGAATAACCGGGATATACCTCACGGGGCTGTTCCTTTTTTCCGGGCTCATGCGGTATCCCCCGCAGCATGGGTTTCCGACAGAATAATGAAGCACGGGATGCTGAGCAGGGCCCGGATGAAATGGATGAAACAATCTTTTTGCCGGTCTGATTTGCGAGTATAATCTGTCGACATTGTGCACTCTCATTACCCTGAAATCCCTGGAGCACTAATGGGTTGGGCCGCCGAATTAATAAAGTTTATTTGTTTTAAAACAAATTAAAATGATCAATTAAAATAGTTTTAACACAAGCTAATTTGTTCAAGTCATCTACGGTTGGACCATGTGGTCACTGGCGCCCGCACGGGTGTCTTTACTCATCGCATGATGGCCAGGAATTGGAGATGAAGAATGAAAAATAACAGAAAAACGGTACAGGAGCACGCAGTGTCGCCCGTTGTCGGCGTGATGCTGATGCTCGTAGTGACGATTATTATTGCAGCGGTTGTCTCCGCGTTTGCGGGGGGGATGGGATCCGGGGCCCAGAAGGCGCCGCAGGCATCGATTGAAGTAAAGATCGATTCTGCTGCCGATAACACCATGGGGTCATCCAGCACTGTGATGACATTTACCGAACTCAGTGGCGATCCTATCCAGACAAAGGATCTCGCCATCATTACATATTACAAGAATAAGGCTGGAAAGACGTACAAGAACAAGCAGACCATAACCAGTCCTGCAACAGTACTCTATTCGTATCATACAAACACACCCACCAGAGTACCCTTTCTCAATGATATGAGATCCGGATATAACTATGACAATCCGGCAACAATGGATTTCGGGAACTTCACGTGGAAAACCGGGGGCATACTCAGCACAGGTACTACTGCAGGAACGGCGTCTCTTCTTGCGATAAATTCCACTGCAATACCCGCGACCATCGCCGATAATGACTTTGGTCCCGGCAGTATCGTGGATGTCAAGATCCTCCACATACCCAGTGGCCAGTACATCTTCAACAAAGAGGTGATTGTCCAATGATCCCGCATAAGGATGCAGCGGTATCGCCCGTTGTCGGCGTGATGCTAATGCTCGTTGTGACCATCATTATCGCCGCAGTTGTATCAGCATTTGCCGGGGGTATGGGAAGCGAACAACATAAGACCCCTCAGGTGACGATAAGTGTCAGGAGTGATATTCATAATATCCAGGGCACCATTTCCCCGACTTCTCCTTATACTTTAACCTACCCGCCAGGGTTTACCGCTGCCAATGGTCTGCTGTTTGAGAATACCGGGGGAGACACTTTTACCCTCAATGATATTGAAATTCAGTTGCAGCACGCAGATGTCATGTACCTCATCAAGCCGACCGACACACCATCTCCCGCGATTGCCTCGGAAGATTATCCCGGAAGCATCCTGACACCGGGGATCACAACAGGCGGGTACTTCGGGAAGATCGGGAACACCTCGACTTCGGATATCACAATCGCACCGGGTGACAAGTTCAAGCTTTATGCCGATGGTTGTGCACAGGCTGTCACCTACACGTGGGCAGGGGGTTCGAGTTATTACGGTCCGAAACTATCCTGGAGACCAACCGGCACAGAGAGAGGAATTGCATTCTACCTGGACGATAAGATCCAATATAAACTCATTGACCGGGCCAGCAGCCGGGTTATGGCAACCGGTGAAGTTGTTCTGACATAGCCCAAAACAAGGACTCATTCCATTCTATTGTCAGGCTGGATCATCTTCCGGGGCGCCAGCCAGCCCCCGGGATTTTTTTCCTGAACCAACCCGAGAACCCGAGATGTAAATGGAGGATTATCATGTCAAAAATCATCGGAATCAAACCCCAGCCGGCCACAAAACAGCTCATCGAAAAATTCGAAGACGAAGTGGTGATCCGGCACAACAACCAGCAACTCATCGGCAACGTATACGTGGACATGCAGCCCGACCGGTGGGCGGTTGCATTCGCGTACAACTACACCCGCAGGCCCGGCATACACGGGCACGAGAACCCGCTCGAAGTGCGGTATTCCTGCCCGGCGCAGGAACGCGGCAGCGTGCGTATGTTCCGCTCGGATACCGCGGATGAGAAATCCCTGGAGACCACGCCGCTCAAGGATGGCGATGAATTCATCCGGTATGTCCTTGCAGAGGAACGCTCGCAGGTCGGCAGGGCCGCATAACCGGGGGTATACGTACGACGTACGGATGTTCGCGGGGTACCTGCCGTGGCTGTAACCAGCCGTGCCGGATGACCGGCAGGCCCCGGACCCGGCATATCGGCTGCTTCCGCATTGCGAACCGGTGTGCAGCACCGGTGTTCCCCCGGGGGATCTGCTGAACCAGAAGAAAACGGAGTGACTGGATACTTTGACCCGAACCCTTCCCCTTATTCTTGGCATGATTGTCGCTGCAATCCTGACCATCATCCTCTGCACGTTCATCGGCCCGGCCGGCTTTGGGATACCGGCGGTTGGCCCCGGTACCGCAGATATCGTTGGCGGCATCCGGCTTCCCCGGGTTCTCTCCGCATTCTTTGTCGGTGCCAGCCTCGCGGTTGCCGGAGCCGCCATGCAGTCGCTCTTCCGGAACCCGATGGCCGATCCCTACATCCTCGGCACATCGTCCGGCGGTGCGCTGGGCGCATCCATAGCCATCGTCTTTTTCGGGGGATTTTTCGTCCCGGTCTTTGCCTGGGCCGGCGCTGTTGTTGCGATCCTCCTCGTCTGGTCGATTGCCAGCCGTCAGGGCGTGGTCTCCGTAGAGACCCTGCTGTTGACCGGCATCGCGGTCTCGTTCTTCTTCTCGGCCCTTGTCTCGTTCCTGATTGCAATCGCCGGCCAGAACGTTCACCAGATCATCTTCTGGCTTATGGGCGGTTTCTGGAATGCATCGCCGTCCGACGCGATCCTGTCGGCCTGCATTCTTCTGCCGGCCGGTCTCCTCCTCTTCTTTATGGGCCGCGACCTCAACGCCCTCTCGCTTGGCGAGGAGACGGCAGCCCATCTCGGTATCGACGCAACCCGGGCACGCTGGACGGTGCTTGGCGGCAGCACCCTGCTCGTTGCGGGAGCCGTCTCGATCGCCGGCTCAATCGGGTTTGTGGGTCTCGTCACTCCTCATGTGGTCCGGATGCTGTTTGGCCCGGATAACCGCATCGTAATCCCTGCCAGCATCCTCGCCGGCGGCATCCTTCTTGTCCTGTCCGACACGCTTGCCCGCACGTTCTTCTCGGACCTGCCGGTTGGGATCATCACGGCTTTTATCGGCGCCCCGTTCTTCATCTGGCTCATCTACCAGCGGGGGTCGGTTACATGAACAACCGGACCCGCAGCATCAATGCCGACAACCTCCACGCGGGGTACGGCACTGATGACATTGTCAAATCGGTCAGCTGCACCTTTGCACCGGGAACCTTTTCCGGTATCATCGGCCCGAACGGTTCGGGCAAGACCACGCTCCTCAAGGCGTTCAGCCGCGTGATCCCGTCAAGCGGCATCCTCGAACTGAACGGAAAAGCGGTCAGCGACTATACCTCCCCGGAACTCGGCATGGCGCTCGGGTTTGTCCCGCAGGACGAGGGCCGGCCGTTCTCCTTTACGGTGATCCTGGTTGTCCTGATGGCCCGGTATGCCCGGACCAGCAGGCTTGCCTCCCTCACACCGGGCGATTATGCCCGCTGTCACCGGGCCCTCGAAGAGACCGGGATCGCTCATCTGGCCGACCGGTCGATCCGGGCCCTGAGCGGCGGCGAATGGCAGCGGGTGCTCATTGCCCGCGCCCTTGCCCAGGACACCCGGGTCCTCCTCCTTGACGAGCCGACTTCCCATCTCGACCTGTCCCACCAGGCCGGGATCCTCTCGCTCATGCGCAGCCTTGCGGCATCCGGTTCCACCATCATCGGGGTGTTCCATGACCTCAACATGGCTGCGCTCTACTGCGACCGGCTTATCATGATCCGGAACGGGCAGGTCGTTGCCGATGATATCCCGGCACAGGTGCTGACCCCGGAAAAGATTCACGAGGTCTATGGTGCGGACGTTGTCACGTCCCTTCACCCGGCAACCGGCCGGACATTCCTGATGCCCCTCGATACCCCGTGCCAGAGAACTGCACCGGATACCAACCGGAATATCCTTGTGATCTCCGGCGGGGGGAGCGGCACCGGTCTCCTGTACTTCCTTTCCCGACGGGGATATATCGTCTCGGCCGGTATCCTTGCCACTACCGACACCGATTACATAACCGCAAAAGCGCTCGCGATTCCCTGCATTGAGGTCCAGCCCTTCTCGCAGATTACAGCCCCGTTGCTGGAAAAATTCCGGGCCCTGCTGGTCCGGGCTGACCGGATTATCGTGTCCGTCCATCCCGTGGGGACCGGCAACCTCCCGGTGATTCTTGCGCTATCTGAAGCATTCCCGGCCCGGATCATCCTCCATATCCCCGAAGGCCGTGATTTCGCTTCCTTTGATTATGCCAAAGGAGCAGCGGCAACAGCCTTCTCCGGCCTTTGTTCTGCCGGCGCACACTGCACTACCCATTTTGGAGGAATTCTCCATCTTCTGGAATCAACACCTGCAAAAAATGACATCTCTCGGAATGAACCATGAACACATCACCCCTTTTTATCTCCACGTTCTGCTGTATCGACCATCCGCTCGACACCGCGCTTGAGACGCTTGCCTCCCGGACATCCCACGTTGAGATCCTCTCTGACGGACTGCATGATCTTCTCACGGACAGCTCCCCGTGCCGCGAATACCCGTTCGCGTACAGCGTCCATGCGCCATGCAGCGAAGTCAACATCGCCGCGGTCCATGAACGCATGCGGGAGGCTTCGATTGCGCTCCTCGATGAAGTTCTTGCCGCATCAGCCCGCATTGGCGCAGAACATCTCGTGGTCCACCCGGGCTTCTCTCCCTACGAACAGGTGACGGATCGCTCTATTGCATCCCTGCTGCGCTCGCTCGATGACCTTGTCCGGCTCCAGGAAGAGCACGGCGTCCGGGTCTGTATCGAGAACATGGGAACCTGGGAATGCTGCCATTTCCGGACCCCCGCATTCCTGCCGGAACTTGCTGTAAGGGACCTTGGATGCACTCTCGACATCGGCCACGCCCGGCTCAACGGGAATCTCGATGAATTCCTGGCAGCCGGGGGATTCTGCCATGTCCACCTCCATGACAATGGCGGGACCGTTGACGATCACATCGCATGCGGTGCCGGCACCATCGATTTCCCCGGACTCCTGAGCCGGCTCCCTCAGGGGGTAACCCTTGTTGTGGAGACACGGGAGCTTGCTGCTGCCGGAGAGAGCGTCCGGTACCTTTCATCGCTTCGGAACGGGGAATCGTAAATGAATCCGGAACACTTCCCAAAAACAAACCTCCTCATCCTGCTCATCTTTGCTACAGCGCTGGCATTCTGCATCCTGCCGGTATCGGCAGTAACTGTCATTGATGACTCCGGCACGGTCATAGTCCTGAACGCGACTCCCCTTAGGATAGTCTCGCTCTCCCCGTCCAACACCGAGATCCTGGCAGCTCTCGGCCTTGCCGATCAGATTGCCGGGGTGACCGATGTCTGCGATTATCCTCCGGCTATGAAGAACAAGACCCGTATCGGGGGTTACTCAGCTATCAGCATCGAGAAGGTAGCCGCTGCCAGGCCGGATCTCGTGCTGGCTTCCGATCTCACGCCAAAGGAGACCGTGGGCCGGCTCCGGGATCTCGGCCTGACCGTAGCGGTCATTGCGCCCCGGAATACCGATCATATGATCCGCAATCTCCTCCTGGTCGGAACACTGACCGGCACGGAACGCCGGGCCGGCGAACTGGCTGCAAGCCTGTCAGACCGCGTTGCCGCTGTCCGCCCCTGCCCCTCCGCAACCGGCCGTCCGACCGTTGCCCACGTAGTCTGGCACTCCCCGTTCTACGTGAGCGGCAATGATACACTCCAGAACGATGTCATCACCATGACCGGTGGGGAGAATGCCTTTGCTTCCATGAACAGGTGGGGAACGGTATCGCTCGAAGAGTTCCTGGCAAAGAACCCGGACATCATCCTTGTGAATGGTGGCGGCGGGATGGATGCATCACAAAAAGATGTAATCCTTGAAGCGTTCATGAACAACCCGCAGTACTCGTCACTCTCTGCGGTGAAGAACAAGCGCGTCTATGCCGTTGATGCCGACATCATCAGCCGGCCGGCCCCCCGTATTGTTGATGCAATCGAGACCGTGGCACAACTGATACACCCGGAGTGTTTCACGCAGGCCTCACCTTCCCCAGAGGCAACAGCGACTTCCCCGGTAAAATCGTCCGGGTTCTGTGCGGGAAGTGCGGTTCTGATAATCTCCCTGATAATTCTCCTGCACCGTGGAAGGAATGACTGATGGAACAAAGTATCAGAGGCTGGCATGGCAAAATCCGTCCCTGTTTGCCTGCGGAAACCGGCGTGCCGGGAGCATTTACCGGTATCGCCAGATGGTCCCGGCGTGGGGGGTTTGTATGCCGGTAACCATCCCACGGATCGTTATTGCCGGAACGCACAGCGGCTGCGGCAAGACCACCGTCGCCAGCGGCCTGATGGCCGCACTCACTGAACGCGGGCACCTTGTCCAGCCGTTCAAGACCGGGCCGGATTTCATTGATCCCTCCCACCACGCCGCAACCTGCGGCAGGGTCTCCCGCAATCTCGATCCTTTCATGATGGGAGAGACCGGAATCCTGCGGACATTTGCCTCTGCATCCGGCGATGCGGATATTGCGGTTATCGAAGGGGCCATGGGCCTCTTTGACGGGATTGATGGCACGGACTTTTCAAGCACAGCCCATGTTGCCCGAATCCTCCATGCGCCGGTCCTTCTGGTTGTGGATGCATACGCGGCGTCCCGCAGTGTCCACGCGGTGGTCCGGGGTTTCCAGACCTTTGATCCCCGCATACGGATTGCCGGCATTATTTACAACCGGCTGGGATCGTGCAAGCATCGTGAGATGATTGCAACAGAGGAATTTGTTCCCGCACTCGGGTGGATTCCTCACCAGCGGGGATCGGAAGTGGGAAGCCGTCACCTTGGCCTCGTTATGGCGCACGAATCCGATGGGATGACCCGGTATGGCCGCATTGTCCGGGAGTCGTGCGATCTTGAGAGGATCCTGGATGTGGCACGGAATGCCCCGGTGCTGATCGTTCCTCCGTCAACGAAAACACCCGTGGTTGAGAGAAAGGCGGTCATAGGTGTTGCCCGCGATGACGCGTTCTGTTTTTATTACCAGGATAATCTCGACCGGCTCGTCCGGGCCGGATCAGAGATCCGGTTCTTCTCACCCATGCAGGATACCCTGCCGGACGTGGACGCTCTCTACCTTGGCGGGGGTTACCCGGAACTGCATGCCGGAAAACTCGAAGGTTCCAGGTGCCGGCATGCCATTCACGACATGGCGGGCAATGGCATGCCGATTTATGGCGAGTGCGGCGGGCTCATGTACCTGTGCAGATCGGTTACCACCGACCGGGATTACCAGATGGCCGGCGTATTGCCCGCCCGCGTCGAGATGACGAAAACGATCCAGGCACTTGGGTACGTGAAGGGGGCTTATTATGGGACATCAGGATTGTGGGCAGGGACGGTAGCTCTTCGTGGGCACGAGTTCCATTTCTCCAGGGCCGTATTCGATCCCGATGCACGGTTTGCAATCCAGCTCGTGCAGGGAAATGGGATCCATGAGGGAAAAGACGGGCTTCTCGAAAAGAATGTCATCGGGGCATACACTCATGCATATTTCAGTGATTCATTCTGCCGGCGTTTCGTTGCGGCTGCTGCGGAGTTCCGGGGGACCCGTTGATGATGAAAGACGGGAGCAGAATGACTTTCGGATCCCCGCACCATGATTTGAGGACTCCTCTGGTTTTCTCACAGATTTTTGGGAGCCGGTTCATATGATTCTTTCAGGAAATGAAGAGATAGAGCACCGCGAATCCTCGCTTATTGTCCGCTTCCCCGAACCCCGGGACGTGCTCTCCACATCGTGGATGAACGGGGGATACCGAAAAAACCAAAAAGCGATCTTCAATCACCAGATTCCGCTTGAAGCCTGTGAAGCCTGCCATGCCAATGGAGGCGTGAAAACGTATCTCGAAGGTGTCGCAGAGTCCCTGTTACTGGACCCGGCCAGCACAAGCGGTCTCCTCACCCGGGCAGAGATGAAGAATGCAGCGATAATCTCGGAATCATTCCGGGATCTCACGGTTACTGCGATCGTGACCGCCGGTATTGACAAGAACGGCGGGAGGGCCGGTGATCCGGCATCATATTACGAGAATGGGGATTCTTTTGAACCGGTTGGCGGGACCATCAACACGATCCTTCTCATCAGTGCCGACCTCCCGGAGTACGCCATGGTCCGGACCATGATGACTGCCACCGAAGCAAAAACCGCAGCGCTCCAGCAGCTGATGGCCCGGAGCATCTACTCGACCGGTATTGCCACCGGGTCCGGGACGGATATGATCGCGGTGGTTGCAAATCCCGGCTCATCACTCCACGTGTCCGATGCGGGGAAGCATTCGAAACTGGGGGAACTTATCGGGAAGACGGTGATAGCTGCCACGCAGGCTGCACTGGAGATGGAAACCGGTCTCTCCCCCGGATCACAGCGGGATGTGCTGGTACGGCTGTCCCGGTTTGGCGTGACCGTGGAAGATATCTGGGATTCCGCCATGGTACGGTATGGGGAAATACTTCCGGAAAAGCTGTCAAAAGAAAAATTCGTTTATTGTTTTCGAGAAAAATCACGAGACGCAAACTTAGTATCGCTGGTATCTGCTGTCCTCCACATTGTTGATGAAGCGACCTGGAACCTGCTGCCGGAGGATCAAGCAAAAATCACTGCCTGCCGCGTGATCCGGCAATTATATGATCCTGAACTGATGATTCATGGCAACAACAGATCAAAACCTGCACAGGAAGAGATCCTTTCGTGCCTTGTCAGGGCATTAGCCGATCTGGTTCTCCATGAGATCAATGACGGGATTTCCATTTCGGGTTGAAGCCGGATAATGGCACTATCCGGGTCCGATTAAAATACGCCCTGTATGGGTCCTGATTCCCTGTTTCAGGTACCAACCTCTCCTGGAAACGCCCGTAAAACGCCCGGTTTTGGTTCGCGTGGAAAATGGGCTTGAATTAGGGTCAGAGTGCCAAAATGCGGGTGGAAACGCCCGCTCCGGATGGCCGCAAACGGCCTTCCGGTTGAGGTTGTTTTCTCCCTGTATTTCACTCCATCCGGCCACCGGAAACCCTTAAGGAATGCGGGATAACGAGGTCATATATTATGAAGAAAATGAATAAACGGCTGGCAGGTGTGGTTTCAGGAATTCCCTATATATGATTGTCTTCTGTTCTCTCACATAATGAATAACCCGGACCTGGGATATGGTCCCCCAAATCTGTACCCTGTTTTTGTCCCTCCGTTTCCGCTGTAATATGGCTACATATGACCTCCCCTTTTCCGACGTAAAAACACGAAAAAAAGATGATTACTCTCCCTCTTTTTCGGGTAATATGACCTCATGGGTCCGGAAAATGGGCAAACGGAGCCCGCAGAGGGTCCGGATTAGTCCATCCCGAAACTGGGGTATTCCCTCCCTTCAGCAAAATTCAAGACCCCTTTCCTACAGAGTACCTGTTTTAAGCCCCGGGTGCCGGGGCGAGGAGCCTGTACAAAAATGGCAGATTTCGTAACGAAGAGGGTAGTAACAAGCGGGATTTGTGAACCCGCACATCCGATTGTAAACGTATCGACGATCAATCCGAATGTCCTGCCGGTCAATTCCGACAACCTGTCAGCCTGTGCTGCCGTTGCCTGTTTTATGAGTCGCACGACTGCACAATTCGCGTGTGGTTGTAACGGTGAAATGACGGAGTCCAACTCATGACCCGGCTCACCCGTCTCTCCCCCGCTGAACGGGAAGCCCGTAATATCCTCGTGTCCGAAGGATACCGGGTATTGCCGGCACGGCGCTGTTTTGTCTCGCGCTATAAGCCGGTCAACCTGATTGGGATGAGGGGACCATATGAGATGATCTATCTCCGGCTGAAGTATATTGCAGGTATCCCGGATGATCCCGCTGCGCTTGCTGACTTCTGCCGGGAGGAGGGAGAGTCCCTCCGCACCCTCTTCCCGCTGGAGACCGGGTTCATCCGGCTTCACCGGGAGATCTGGGTCCGGCCCCGGTCGGGTGGATTTTGCTGTTTTGAGATCCAGCCGGATGGGATGATGGCAGTGACCCATGGAGGGCCGCAGAAGATCCCGGGTTGACGGGAAATGAACCCCCGGACTCTCCGGCATCCGGGGATTATTTCACAGACCGGCATTACATACCAAGTACAACTAAGCCATCCGTTTTTTCAAAACCTTAAAAAACTATCAGCAATGATATTCACGTACTGATATGACTATGGATGACGATCTCTCACGGATTGGAATATCACTTCCCAAGAATCTGCTCGACCGGTTTGATGAAATCCTGAACTTCCGTGGTTACTCCTCCCGCTCGGAAGGGATCCGCGATGCCATCCGGACCTACATCACCTATTACAAGTGGATGTCCGATGTCAAGGGTGAACGCGAAGGCGTCATCACCATGGTGTACGATCACGAGCAGCGCAACCTCCTCACCACCATCACGGAAATCGAACACGATCATCACGAGATCATCAAGGCCTCGCTCCATTCCCACGTCACCCACGACCGGTGCCTCGAAGTGATCCTTGTCCATGGGGATGGCGAGCAGCTCAAGTCCCTTGCCGAGCATCTCATGGCCCAGAAAGGAGTAGAATCGGTAAAACTCACGACAATCAGTGTTGAGGATTAAAGAATAACCCGTGCCGGGATTGCATTCCCTTCGGTTCCGGTATTCTGGCAATATCTTTTATTACCTTTTTTGGGAGATTACCTGGTTCTCATTTTACCTGTATTCCTGGTTCCGTAGCACCCTGGTGAACAGGAGTTTTTTGATGCCCTCTTAGAACCCGCACCCCGGTGTGTAATATAAATTTAAAAAATTTACATATTTAGTGCTACAAAAATAAAAAAGTATAATAACGACGACCTCCAATACAGGAAGCAGGGTATGACTGAATCTTCAGGAATCACCCGCACCTTCGACAAGTGCATCGCATCAGGGCTGTGCTGTACAGCCGGTTCCGGGAACCGTGGGGAAACGGGTTCCGGTTACAGCAGGAGTTGAGTTGATGAAGACAATTCTGTATGATGGCAGCCGGAAGACCCGGGTCGATACCGGACACGACGAATGCCTCTATTCGGCACCGCGACCCGCAGGTCATCTGCCCGATATCCAGCGGCAGGGAAAAGATCTTTACATCCACACCAATGCGGAAAAGAAGATCACGTATTACCTGCATCTCTGGTCATTTGGAAAAAAGAGCGCTGATAAGATCATGCCGGTCTCACCGGCTACTGCGGAACGGTTCCTGCGAAGCAAGGGACTTGTCTGCAATCTCTTCCCGAAAAACGATCCCATAGCTACCCTTTATGCCTGGGGATATGGTATCGCGGAAGAATTCTGATCTTCCTCTCCTCATTTTTCCGGTTACAGCGGATCTTTCCGAACCGGTTTTTGCAACGTAAAAAAAAATCCGGCTCCCGATTGATGAGAATCGCTGTTCTTCCCTCTTGAGGAAGTATTGCACATCCCCTTTTCCGGTGCTGCGCAAAGGGCAATAGGCCCTGTAATACGGCATCGTTTCCGCAGAGAACCGGTCAAATAAAGGCCATACCGGCGGATTTTCCCGGCCGGTCCCAAACGGAGCCCGTACAGGGTTTTTCCCCGGTTCACCTCAGGGAAAATACGCCCGTACAGGGCCCGGTTTCGTGCATCCCCTCTCTTGTGGTTTCCAGGTTATGCCACGTCGCTATACGGTCATTCTCCGGAAGACATGCGTGCAGATCGCAAGGACAACACCACACAGGACGACAAGGATCCCGATCTGGAGGAGCGGCACAACGCCGTATTCCACGGACCGGATTGCATCGATGGCAAAACTCAGGGGATTGACGCGGGCAATTGCCGCGAGCCAGGGGGGCATAACACTGTAGGGCATCAGGGCGCTCGACGTGAAGAAGAGCGGCATCGAGATCATGGTATTGACAGCAGCGTACGAATCATGATCCCCGACATAGAGCGCAAGCGTTGTCGCAAGGCCCGAGAGGAGGATCCCAAAGAGGATCAGGATCAGGTAGATCATAGCGTACTGGGAGAGAGACAGGATGGTCGCGCCGATCAGGGTGGCCACGATCAGGATGACGGTTGACTGGATAACGCCCCGGATGGTGATGAAGAGGATCTTGCCAAACAGGATGTTCTCCCTCGGGGTAGGGAGCGCGAGGAACTTGTTAAGAAAGCCTAAGATCTTGTCGAACATCAAAAGTGCCCCGCCCTGCATCGAGGACGCAAGCATGGTCATGACGAGGATGCCCGGCGTGATGAAATCCAGGTAATTCCCGGTGAACGTGACCGGCAGGGCAAGGCCGACAAAAATGAGCCACGCAGCGGGCATGACAAGCAGGGTGAAGACCGCGATCTTCCCGCGCAGCCATTTGATCATGTCCCGTTCCATGTAATACCAGAGGCCGCTCATTTCCGCCTCCGCAGCATGGTCCGGAACTGCTGGTCGTTGAAGGACCGGGGCTCATCCTGGTTTCCCACCGCATGGAGAAACACATCATCGAGGCTTGGTTCCCGGAGCGAGAGCGAGTGGATAACCGCACCATGATCGGCAAAGGCCCGGGCAAGGATCGGCAGCGCCTCTTTCCCGTTCTCTGCGGCAAACGAGAGCTCGTCTTCAACCTGCCCGACAAGACGAATCCCGTCTATTGCGGGAATATTGAGCGGGCCGGAGATCCTGGCCGTGATGACATCGGTCATCAGCCCGGATTTCAGTTCGGACGGTCGGCCGAGCGCAACAACCTTTCCTTTGCTGACGATACCGACCCGGTCGCAGTACTGGTCGGCCTCATCCATGTAATGGGTGGTGACAAAGATGGTCATCCCGTTCTTCCGCAATACCCCGATGTGCTCCCAGATCTTTTTCCTGGCTGCAACATCGAGTCCTATCGTGGGCTCATCCAAAAAGAGCACTTCGGGTTCGTGCACGAGGGCCTGGGCGAGTTCGAGCCGCCGGCGCATTCCGCCGGAGTAATTCTTGACCAGTTCGTCCGCCCGGTCGGTGAGTTCCATGATGGCGAGGACCTCGTCAACTTTGTCTTTTGGCCGGGGAATACCGTAGAGGTGGGCAAAGAAGAGCACGTTTTCCCGGCCGGTCAGCTTGATATCGACTGCCATGTCCTGCGGCACATAGCTGAGCTGTTTTCGGACATTTTCCGCATCGCGGACAACATCGTACCCGCAGACGCTCGCCGATCCTTCAGTTGGTCGCAGGAGCGTTGTGAGCATCAGCACGGTCGTTGTCTTGCCGGAACCGTTTGGGCCCAGCAGGCCGAAGATCTCGTTGTCGACCGAGAGGGTCAGGCGATCCACAGCACAGAGTGCATCGTAATACCGGGTGAGGTCGTGGGTTTCAATTGCGTTCATCGATCATCCTTTTTCTCGATAACGCTGTATGGCACTGCGATCATCGTGAATGTTTTGCATGCACCTGTTTCAACAGGTCTTTCATGGTGTTTCCCCAGAGGGCGTTGTCGTCCATAGTCACGACATCCACGTTCCCGCCCTGGTAATCCCCCGCTCCGGACTGGTCCTCCATCCAGGACTCGATCTCCAGGTAATTCTTTTTGAGATCGTCGAGCACGCGGGGATCTGCGTCCCAGAGGCTGCGCTGGTTTGCCTCAAGAAGCCTTCTCGCGATCTCTTCGAGCGCATGGGGGTTGTTCTCTTCAAAGAATTCCCGCATCTCCTCGTTGTTGACGAACGTATCGGCAATGTCGTTGAAGATCCAGTCGTCCACTTCCTGCGTGGATGCCGACCAGCCGTACACCCGGGTCACCCGCTTCATGATATCGGAGGCCCCCTTGTACCCGTGGTCTTTCATGCCGTTGATCCATTTAGGGTTGAGGAGTTTTGTCCGGACAACCCGTCGGATCTCGTCGGCAAGATCCCGCACTTCAACATTCTCCGGCTCGCGGGTGTCGCCGTAATACGGTTTCACGTCATTGCCCGAGTAATGGCGGGCGGCTGCCGTAAAACCCCCGTGGGTGCCAAAGTAACAGCAGCAGCCAAGGAGGTCGTGCTCGTCGGATTGTACCTTGTTGAACGTGACCGATACGGTCGACAGGCTGGAAGCGAGCTGCTCGTGGGCATCCTTTCCCTGGACGTCCCGGCCGTACGCGTACCCGTTGTACGCCACAAAGATATCGGCAAGGTCAGCCTGGGTTTTCCATGCGCTGGAAAGGACTGCAAGATTTACGCCGCTCGCATACGAGCCGGGCCGGGAGGAGAAGATGCGCAGCGTTGCATCCCGGAACCCGGCCCCCTCCCCGACCATGCTCTTCTGGGCATGCCTGCGCACGAAATTCTTTTCCAGCGGCTCATCGAGCGCTGCCACTGCCTGCACGGCATCGTCGAGCAGTTCATAGCAGTTGGCAAAGTTGTCCCGCAGGATGCCGGTGGTCCTCACCGTGATATCGATCCTGGGGTGGCCGAGTTTATGAAGCGGAATTATCTCAAAGGATCTCACCTGCCCGTTCTTCTGCCAGACCGGCCGCACGCCAAGGAGCCAGAGCATCTCGGCAAACATCTCGCCGTCCGAAGCCATGATGTCGCCTGCCATCCAGTAAAACGCGACATTCTCGGGAACCGATCCTTCTTCCCGGGAGTATTTTTCAATGAGAGCATCGGCAAGGCGCTGGCCCACCCGCCATGCAGCTTTCGTGGGAACGCGGTACGGGTCCAGGGAATAGAAATTCCGGCCGGTGGGAAGCACATCCTCGTGCCCCCGGGTGATCTGGCCGGATGGCCCGGCGGGAATATACCCCCCGTCCATACCGTGCAGGAGGGATTCAATCTCCCGGGACTCATCGATCCGGCGGCTGATATCGATGATGCGGGTCCGGAGCGAATCGAGGGTTTCCACCAGCCCGTTCGGGATGCGTTTCCCGAAGATCAGGGGAATGGGAAGAGTGGGATCATCCAGCACGGAACTGATGAACCGGTCCAGTTCCAGATCGACCCGTTCGAGGATTGCTCCATAGGACATTTTGTGTTCTTCCGAATACCGGTCCTGCCCGGAAAGCAGGTCGGTCAAGTCAAATCCCAGGACGCCGGCGATAATCCTGCGTGGGGACGCGTTGCCGCTGTCGAAGCGGACAATGGAACTGATGAACCCGGAACGACGCTCTCCCGAGGGTACTTCGCCAAATACATGCATCCCCGCCTGGATCCGGGTGTTCCGGATCTTCGAGAGAACCTCGTGGGCTTTTGCAACCATCTCGGAAAGAGGCATCCCGTGGCTTAAGTGCAGGTCCTTGTCCAGGTTTGCGCGGATGAGGGTATCGTTAAGCTGGTGCTGGAGGGCATGGGCGCGGGCGGGATCGTTCTTAGTTGTCTCGTACTCGGTGAGCAGGGTATCGATCTCCTCCAGGTCATCGTACAGCCCGCTTACGGTCATCACTGTCTGCATGTGGTCGACTATCGTTGCATAGCTGCGCCTTTTCGCAATGGTTCCCTCAGCCGGGTTGTCGGAGTTGTAGATGTAGATGAACGGGGTGGTCCCGACCGCAATATCCGGGTAACATTCCTGCGAGAGACCTACACCTTTGCCCGGCAGGAATTCGAGGCTGCCATGGGTACCGACATGGACGATTACATCGGCCCTGTGGATCTGCTCTATCCAGTAGTACGTTGCCAGGTACTGGTGCGGAGGGGGACATTTTGGATCGTGGAGGATCCTGCAGACCGTGCCATCGCACCGCGAGCCGTAACACCCGCGTTTGGGCTGGACGTGCACGGTGGCATTGCCAAACGAGAGACCCGTGATCAGCATTGTCCCGTCGAGTACCATCCCCTCGCCCGGGGGTTCACCCCACGTATTGGTAACCTGCTGCTGCACGGATGCCGGCAACGAGCGGAAGAACGGGAGGTAGGTGTTGAGGTCCATCCGGGCCAGTGCACCCCCGTTTGCCACGATGTCCTGGACGCTCGTCCACCGGAACTCCGAGATCGCCTTCTTTTTCTGGATGGTTTCAACAAGTTCCTTCCCGGAAGCCGGAGGGGAAACCGCATACCCGGCATCCGCCATCTGCTTAAAAATCCGTACAATGCTTTCAAGTGTGTCGAGGTTCGAGCCGCCACCGATATTCGCTTCGGTCCCGGCGCAGGGGTTGTTGTTGAGGATGAACGCGACTTTGCGTTCCGGGACCGGTTTTTTCGCAAGGGCAATCCATTGTCGTACTCTTCCCGCAATCTTCGTGCACCGGTCCGGCACAGCCTCACGGGTCTTTCCGCCATCCGGTTCGCTCCGGCTCGTGCCGATGAAGACCGGCTCGATCACGCCCTCGAACTCCGGGAGTGAGACAGCCCACCCGACATCCATGGAGAGGCCCTCCGAGGACTGCCATTGATCGAGGGTCATGTACATGGAGACCACGGGGGAGAAGACCGGGACATCGAACAACCGGAGGAGGTCGATACCTCCCGAAGTATCTGTCCTGCCGGATGAATTGTCGCGCACCGATCCAAAGAGGAACGGGATGAGCTTGACGAGAGCATCCACCCGCGGGGATCCGTTTTTAAAAAGGTATTCAAAAACCACCTGCGTCATTCCCCGGGCACCCAGGGCATCGTCCTGGATAGCATAGGTAAAGACCGGGACAACACTGAGGCCCTCCTGTTCGAGGCTGTGGATGAGCATATCTTCAAGGGCAACATTCCCTGATGCCCAGGATGTCCGGGAAAAGACGAGGCCCACCCGGAATTTTCCGTAATCGCGACCGGCATACCAGGCCAGGTACTCGTCAACGGTGCCAAATACCCGCGGGGCTTCCGGATGGTACAGCCCTTCCCAGGGAACTTCTGCAGGAGGAGCAACCGGGCCGTCTTTTGCGAAGAGTTCTTTTTCAATATAACGGAGAAGGTTTTCAAAATTCTCATCGCCGTTATTGGTGATGTAACGGTGACAGGTCGTGACCATTGGCGGCTCGACCGTTGACTGGGCCCAGAACGAGGGATCGGGGCCGAGCGAGATGACAGGGACCGTTTTCCGGATCCCCTCGATATCCCGGTTCATCTGTTCCCAGAACATGTCGGATGTGTGGTACAGGAGGATAACATCCGATTGTTTCATGGAGGCGATTGCCTCGTCCCGCTTTTCCGGCATGTCTTCCAGCACCCGGGTAGGATAGATGGTACAGTCGATACCACAGGTTCTGGCTGCTCGTTTGAGTACCGGGGCATAGGATCCCCACATGATCGAGGTGATTTTCATGGATTTTTCCTGCCTGTTTCCTGATGTGCGGAAACAGGTGTATAACGTACCTTGAAATGTAATTCATCTTTTGTTAATAATTTTTGTATTCGTGCTATCGAATTATAACAAATAGAAAAAGGTAATACCATTTGATAATAATATGAGAAATTACATTATCTGACATACCCGGAATATCCCACAGACAAAAACACCGGGATAGCAGTATCCGGTTTTCCAGGAGATCCGCCGTGAACCATTTCGAAGCCATCTACCCATTCTCAGCGATTGTCGGCCAGGAGCAGATGAAATTCGCGCTCATTCTCAATGCCATCAACCCCGGTATCGGTGGCGTCCTGATCCGGGGCGAGAAAGGTACGGCCAAATCCACGGCAGCCCGGGCGCTCGTGCACCTCCTCCCGGAACGGTGCGTTGTGGATGGCTGCATGTTCGGGTGCGACCCCTGCGATACCAAACGGATGTGCCGGGAATGCCTGGAGAAATTACCGGCCCTCGTCTCCAAATCAGTTCCTATGCGGGTAGTTGAATTGCCAATCAGTGCTACTGAGGATAAAGTAGTGGGCAGCCTCGATATCAGCCACGCTCTCAAGACCGGGAATAAGAAGTTCGAGCCGGGCATCCTGGCGGAAGCCAACCGGAATATCCTCTACGTGGACGAAGTGAACCTCTTGAACGATCACATCGTGGATGTCCTTCTCGACGCAGCGGCAATGGGGATGAATTTCATCGAGCGGGAAGGTGTCTCCTACTCGCACCCGTCATCGTTCATCCTGATAGGAACCATGAACCCGGAGGAGGGAGAACTGCGCCCGCAGCTCCTCGATCGCTTCGGCCTCTGCGTGGATATCGAAGGGATACGGGATGTCGAGACCCGTATCGAAGTCATCAAGAGAAGGCAGGTCTACGAGAGCCGCCCGGAAACCTTCGTACCTTCATGGGAATCGCAGGAGCAGGAGGTGCGAAAACGTATCCTTACGGCAAAGAATCTTCTGCCCCGGGTCAGGGTGCCGGATGATATTCTCCGGATGATAGCCCAGGTCTGCATTGACATGGCCGTTGACGGCCACCGTGCTGATATCACGATGATGAAGACCGCTGCAACGATAGCGGCCTGGAATAACCGGTTGGAAGTGAACGAGGAGGATGTGCGGGACGCGGCAAACCTCGTCCTCTCGCACCGCATGCGGCGCAAACCGTTCTCGGAGCAGAAGATGGACAAACAGAAGATGGAACAGTCCATCCGGAATTCCAGGAACGAGCACAAACACCCGGAACAGAAGAACGAACCGCCCGACAACCCGCAGTCCGAGGAGTTACGGGTGCCGGACAGCTCGGCCACCACCGGATCCGCTGAAGGGTCTCCGTTCCGCGTGGACCAGCAACGTCTTGACCTTCCGCACCGCATGGACTCCGCCAAACGGGATGGAAGTGGAAAGAGAAGCATAACCGAATCCCGGGACGGCCGGTACGTCCGGAGCCGGGTACCGGAGACGCCGAATGCGGATATTGCCTTCGATGCAACAATCCGAGCCGCTGCACCGTTCCAGAAAGGACGGGCGGGAGATCTTGCCATCAAAATTGAACTCTCCGAGCTGCGCGAGAAAGTCCGGGAACGAAAAACGGAAAACACAATCCTGTTTGTGGTCGATGCCAGTGGCAGCATGGGGGCACAGCAGCGGATGACTGCTGTCAAGGGCGCCATCCTCTCCCTCCTGATCGATGCCTACCAGAAGCGGGACCGGGTGGGCCTCGTGGTGTTCCGCGGCTCCGGTGCAGAACTTCTCCTGCCGCCCACGTCAAGCGTTGAACTTGCCCGGAACTGCATGCAGACACTCCCGGTCGGGGGAAAGACGCCTCTTGCCCACGGCCTGGCCAAAGGGCTCGACGTTTTGTTACGGGAACAGTCAGTCCGCCACAACACCATCCCCCGGCTTATCCTGATCTCGGATGGAAAAGCGAACGTTGGCATGGGAACCGGGACTCCCCTCGATAATGCGAAAGAGATTGCCTCGCACATCCGCGACGCACATATTCCCTCGCTCGTCATCGACCCTGACCAGAATTTCCTCTCGTTTGGCTATGCAGAGGCACTTTCTGACGAGCTGGGCGCACGGTACATCCGGCTCGAAGACCTGGAGGCCGGGCAGCTGGCAGGTCTCATCAAAGGTATCGGGATGTAAGCCGGCATTTGGCGATACCGGCACTTTACGCAAGGATCACATCCAGAAAATAAAACGACACAGATATCATGGCTACTGACTCATCTGCGGATATCCGGGAAAAGACCAGCGTACATTTCCTGTACCATGCCGGCAGCGCACGACGCATTGCCCTGATTGCGGGCCTCACCGTCATCGTGATCGTCTCTGCAATCCTGTCCGCCGGTATAGGAACGGTTGCCATCCCGCCCGGGGATACGATCCTGGCAATTGCCCACCCGCCGGCAGCAGCCCTCAATGATTTCCTCTCTTGCAACCTGCCGGTCGGGGCATCCGTGTTTTCCGGCATCCTGGCTGTCATCCCGGCCCCGGCCAACCCCCAGGCAGAACTCATTGTCACCGGTTTCCGCCTGCCACGGATCCTCCTCGCCATTCTCACCGGTGCAAGCCTCGCTGTTGCCGGGGCAGTGATGCAGGGACTCCTGCGCAACCCGCTCGTCAGCCCTTTTACCCTCGGCCTCTCCTCCGCTGCCTCGTTTGGTGCCGCTATCGCGATCGTGATAGGCCCGGGGATCCTCGGGGCGTGGTTCCTGTTGAGCGATGATATCTTCATCGTGGTCATGGCGTTTGTCTTTGGCTGGCTCTCCATGCTCCTCGTGTACGGGATCTCCCGCTCCCGGGGAACCAACCAGTCGACTCTCATCCTGGCGGGCGTGGTCATAGGGTACCTCTTCCAGGCGGGGGTCATGGCCCTCAAGTACGTGACCAACAATGACAGTCTCCGGGATATCGTGATCTGGCTTATGGGCGGGATGTGGGGTGCGAGCTGGACTGCCGTCCTCCTGCTGCTGCCGATGTGCCTGATCTGTTTTTTCCTGCTCGAACGCATGGCCTGGGACCTCAATGCCCTTGCGGCCGGGGACGATGTGGCAAAGAATCTCGGCATCGATGTAAAAAAATTCCGGCTCACCGGCCTGATGATAGCAACATTCGCTGCTTCGTGCTGCATGGCATTTACCGGCATCATCGGTTTTGTCGGTCTCATGGCACCACACATCTGCCGGATGTTCATCGGTACCGATCACCGGTACCTGATCCCCTGCTCTGCCCTTCTCGGGGCAGCCATTCTCCTGATCTCCGATACGGTGGCCCGGACTATCATGAGCCCGGTCGAGATTCCGGTGGGCATCATCATGTACATAGTAGGGGGAATTTTCTTCCTCTTCCTGATCCTGAGGGGACAGGGACGGGGCCTGTATTGATGGAGATCTCATGGAACTCAACGTTGAACATGTGAACAAGGAGTTTGGAGATCAGCGGGTGCTTGAGGAGATCTCGTTCTCGCTTGGGCCCGGGAGGATCCTTGCCCTTGTCGGCCCGAACGGTTCGGGCAAATCCACGCTCATCAAGAGCTTAACCTTAATCCACGAACCAACGTCAGGATCGATTGCGGTTGACGGGACGGACATCCGCAGGATCGATCCTATTGATCTTTCCATGAAAATCGGGTATGTTCCCCAGCATTTCACGTATACCCTCTACTCCACGGTTTTCGAGACGGTGCTTCTCGGAAGGCGGCGGTACATAAAATGGTCGGTCTCCGAAGAGGAACTCTCCCGCGTACAGGGTGCACTCGATGCCCTTGAGATGGGGGATATGGCAGGGAAGTACATGGACCAGCTCTCGGGCGGCGAACGCCAGAAAGTGTTCATTGCCCGGGCCCTTGCCCAGAATCCCTCCCTCTTCCTGTTCGACGAGCCGACAAGTGCCCTCGACATCCGGTACCAGATCGAGGTGATGGAGACGATGCGGCGCATCACGCTGGAGCAGGGTTCGTCGATGATCATTGCCGTTCACGACCTCAACCTCGCATACCGGTACGCGGACGAGGTTCTTGTTCTCAGTAAAGGCCGTATGGCAGGTTTCGGGAAACCTGAGGCTGTCCTGACACCGGACTGTATCCGTACCGTATATGGGGTCGAATCGGTGGTGATCGAGAACGAGTACGGGAAGTTTTTTCTTCCGCTGCGGGCAACCTGAGCAATGCCTTTTTTGTTTGCTGGGTTTCCCGGCTGCCGGTGCCGGGAAGAGAGCTGCATGCGTCACAGGGTGATGGTGAATTTCTCACCAGCGTTACACTCAGTAATTTCACAATAGCCAGGAGGGTTTCCGGCGTCTGTTGGTTTGTCAGAACCAAAAAAGATGATGGATCCGATGGCGCTACCAGATCTCCTGCTGCCTCTTTCGTTTTTTTACCAGAACAACCGCTGCCGACCCGATGATAATGAGCACGATGCCTGCAATGATCCACACAAGATTGCTGTGCACACCGGCCGGCACGTCCCGGAGGATTGAGTGTTCCGGTGCAGCCGGCTGGGCTGCCTGCGGGGTGCCCGGTTCACCAGACTGGGCCTGCTGGATGACGCCGGAACCGGATTTTACCGTGACCAGGGTGAAGGTACAGAGTCCCTTTGGGGATTTTGCTCTGAAGACAATATATTTGCTGTCCGTGTCGTACCGTGTGAACGCTGTATCAAGAATTTCAGCATTTGCTTCATCGTCTATCCTGAGAACCTTTACCTGGGTGATCCCGCCGTTTTTCTTCACCCATTCCTGCGGTGCGCTCATCTCGATAACCGCATCCTTTGTCTCCGTGATGCCCTCCTCATTGACAACCATGGAGTATGCGACCTCGCCGATCTCAAGCCCCCGGGAAGCGAGGGCTGACCGGTACAGGGACCGGGTCTTGTCAGGAAGTGCCTGCACGATGCTGGTCGTGATCCTGCCGCCGCCATCCGGTTTCTTGGGGATATCCACGGTCCATCTGGCCTGGATCTCCGGCATCGTCCCGATCTCGGCAGTCAGGGGCTGGCATCCGAGTTTTCCATTCTCTGTAACAGTGGTCTTCTGAATCCATGCATATGAGGTGACCGGAGGAGCCGCATAATCGTAAACTTTACCTCCTTTGCTTGAACTGCTGCTTATATGGCTGCCGCCGCTGTTTCCCCCGCTGTCTCCGCCACTCCCTCCACTCGATGAGGTAGCTGAGACCGAAGACAGGATGAACGTGGAGAGCCCATCGGGAGAAAGGGCGGTAAATAGTTCATTCCCGCTGGCATCGATTCCCGTGAACTGCGTTGTGAGGAACCGTGTCGTGCCATCATCCGCTCTCCGCATAATCACGATATGATCGCGGCCTCCGTGGGCTGTAACCCAGGCCGAGCTGACCGCCATGCAGAGGGTGGCGTTGAGGATAGAGCCCCCGCTATCGTGGTTGGCGAGGCTGGTTTTGTTAAAATTCACGGAATACGCGGTTGCATCTATCTGTTTGCCGGCACCGGTTGCCGCAAGCGTGAATGCACTTTGTGCGGCAGCATCAGGATCTTTTGTTATGGTCATCGTGATCTGTGCCGAACTGTCCGGAACTTTTCGGAGATTGAGGGTATAGTTGACAGACGGTGTCCCGACATCTACGATCGGGACGGTTACCGGAGCTCCACGGGCAATTACTGATGCGACCGAACCGGTGAGGCTGGTTCCATTATTCTCCGGCAGGGCCGTCAGGGTAATATCCATGATGTCCCAGCCATTGCCGATGCCGGCCATGGATACCGTTTTTCCGGATACGGTGGTATTCACTATACCGACCGTGACATTCTGGCCTGCGGCAGTTTCGGTAGTGGTCAGGTTCGCTACCGCAAAGGATTGATTCGCGATAGTATGGGCAATGACCAGGACCGTTGTTGAGTATGTTGTGGAACCGGCAGTGTTTGCAGCCGTGAGTTTTACCGAATAGGTTCCTGCTGAAGAATACGTATGGACCGGGTTCTGTATCGTTGATACCGGGCCCTCTCCAAAGTCCCATGACCAGGATTCCGGCTCTCCTGTTGTTGTGTCGGTGCATTCAATGCTCAGCGGTGCGTCTCCGGTAGTTTTGTTGACCACAAACGATGCAACCGGGATGGGCTTACTGACGGTGACAAAGGAATTTTTCGTAATTGTGTTACTTCCTTTGCCATTGGTTGCGGTGAGGGAAACGGAGTAAGTGCCGTAGTTTGTGTACACGTGGGTTGGATTCTGCCCGGTTGCATTTGTGTTATCGCCAAAGTCCCAGAGCCAGCTTGTCGGTGACCCCGCTGAGAGATCCGTGAACCCGACTGCCAGGGGTTTTTGTCCCCGGGTCACGTTCGATGAGAAGGATGCAACGGGCTCCCCCGCTGATGCAGATTTGTATTCGACTTTGAGGATTGCGAGGTGCGGTTCCATGTCCATGTCATTAGCAATGAGGCTCCGGAATCCAGCCGTGTTGCCGGTCGATACCATGTATGGCGTGACATCGGTGGTGTTCACGCCAATCTCCGGGCCGGCCAGGGTCCAGTAGTTGGGATATTCACGGCCATTGAAGAGCATCGTGCCCCGGGTATCTCCGGACAAACCCTTGTTGATAAATGTGGTGAGCACCGCCTTGTTGACGCTGCCCAGGTTGATCGCAGGCCCGGTGAATGGAGCGTACGCTGTTGCGGTCTCTTCCGTTGTATAGTACGTGGGGGAAGCAAACAGGAGATCGAAACCTTCATTGACGAAGATCAGTTTTTCGGTTGCGGTCGGGTCTTCATAGATTACCACCAGTTCCATTCCCCGGATAGGGGGAATTCCGCTGGCCGACACAGAGTTGCCGGCCGCATTGAACTGGCCGGTTACATCGTAGATGATCACGCCGAATGGATACGCATATCCCCCCCAGTTCTTCTTGTCGGAGTAGAAGGCGTCGTAGGATTTCAAAACCCCGTTGAAGGTGGTGACTGCCGCACCCGGCATCGCATTCCCGTTATCCCAGCAGTAGGTGATATAGAGCCGGGCATCCTTCACGGTCGCCCCGGCCGGTATCGGCAGGTCACCTGCCGTCCAGGTGGCGGTACCTGACCCGTAGGCGCTGTTCCCGAGGGAGTATATGATATCGCCATGAATGGCAGTAGTTTTCGTTGTCGTGATATCCGGTCCATCTCCCCAACGCATACCGGCATACCCGTTGCGGATAACGCCTGCACGGTATGAATACTGGTTATTGGCTTCGTTCGTCTCGGCAATGACATTTTCAGCATCGGCAGCTACCGTGACCGGTACGGATGTCCCGACTGGCCGGTCCACGGTATCAGAGGTACTGACAACCGTGCTGGCACCGGCTGCAAGTGCTGCAACATTTACCCGGGTTACGTTCCCGTCGACATTGAAGGTAATAGTGAAGGAACCGGCACTCTGTCCACCCTGGTTCTTAACCGTGGCGCTGATGCTGTTGGCGGTGTAGTGGGCGAACAGGTTCGGGGCCGGTGATGAGGCGGAGGTCGGACCTGCGGATACAGTAAGGTCCGCATTGGCAGCAGCAGTTGCGGGAAAAACCAGCAACGCACTGCACACCATGATCCAGATAAGAAGCACAGCAATAGCAAAAAACCTGGATTTATGCCGGGTTTTTTTACCGTTTACTCCGTGTACAATGCCGGACCTGTTATAACAAATTTTAAAATTCATAGCATTCAATCGCTACTTAAGTAATAATTGTATGAACAATTAAAATGTTTTGAAATAATATTGTAAAAAATTGTTACCGTGACATCACTGCAGCGCCCGCTGGATTGTCTTGCTCTACCCAATCGAGCATGGCCGAAAAAAGATCTGTTATCCGCCTTCTCGCAGTCGTTTGTAAGATCCTCCGAATTACATATGGGGCCGGTCGCTGCTGCTGTTGCCTTGCGGGGCATTTCAGGGCCTCGTTTCCAGGGTGATTTTAACCGATGGTGCCCGAACTGACGTTTGTTTTGGATGGAATTCAACACGGGCATAATACCATCGTTTCCTGGATGCACCCGTACCGGAAAAGGAGAACCGGGGGCCGGTTCGGGCCCGGCGTTGAGCGGGATACTCTGACATCCCGGTGTCACATACCCGGTTCAGGATGCAGGGTACGCTTATAAAAAAAAGGGTTTTACTTATACTCTTTGAAGAGTGCGGGGTTCTGTCGTCTGACCCACCAGCGTTTGCCGATGACAACGGCCATGATAAGGACAACGATTCCGGCAACTGCGACAATGAGCGTGGGGATGGGGAACCCGGCAGAGGGTTCGGGGACCGGAGCCGGAGGTGCGATGGTTGTCTGGGCTGCGACGGGTTTAGCGATCGTTGCTTTTGTGGTGACTGCGGCGGCCTGTAATCCGGAAGTACTTTCAGCCATTGGTGCAGCCGTTGTCGGGACGATGGTAGCGGCAGCGGTGACGGATGCGGCCGGCGTACTCTTGACCGAGATTGCAAAGAGCGAGAAGCCGGGGGTTGTGGCGGTATAATAGTACGAGTCGCCGGACTGGGATTCGAAGGTAGTCGGGAGATCGATCCACTGTCCGTTGGTATTGTGGACGAGCACGACATCCGCCGGAGCGATCTTGTTGGCCGTGAGCCACGAGCTGCTGACCGCAAACGAGATGGTAGCGTGGTCGATGGCAGACGGGCTGACGCCGACCGGTACGATCTTCTCGACGCCTGCGACCGGTCTGCCGAGCGTAGATGCCAGGTTGCCGAGGGGGTAGTCCTCGACGATCAGGTCTGTCGAGCCGAGCGTCTTCGATGGCACGATGCTGACGGAGCGGATGCCGGCCGGGGCGCTGGCTGAGACCGGCTGGGAGACCGTGAACGTGGTGGTCTGGCCGGCCAGGGCACCGGATGAGGTGACGGCAGAGGATGAAGCCCTGCCGGCGGCCTTTATCACAACGGTCGGGCCATCGGAGCCGCCGTCCAGCACGCTGCTGCCGGCAGAAGAAGAGCCGGACGAGACTGCTGATACGGATGCAACCGAGAAGGTCGAGAGCCCGTTGGGCGAGATGATGATTAAGATATAATTGCCGGATGCGTCGGGGCCGGATATCGTGGGTATCAGGATCTGGTCGGCACCGCTCTCCGGGTGGCGGAGGATTGCAAGAGCACTGGTGCCGCCATGGGCATCTACCCAGGTCTTGCTTACGGTCATGGTCAGGGTGGCGGACTGGATGATACCTCCATCGCCGGCGTTTGCCAGGTTGGTCTTCTGGACGTTTAAGGTGTAGGCGATCTCATCGATCTGCTTGCCTGCCGAGCTGGCGAAGAGACTGAACGAGGTCTGGGCGGTTGCGTCCGGGTCTTTTGTTATGGTCTGGGTGATTGTCGCAGTGGTACCGGGCATCCCGCTCATGTTGAGCGCGATCTGGACCGTCGGGTTGCCCACGACCGGAATGGGTGCCGTGACCGGCTCGGTGACGGCCCTGACCGTTTCAACCGTGCCGTTGATGGCGGAGCCGGAAGTTTCCGGAGTATTATCCAGGGTGATCTCCATGTGGTTCCACCCGCTGCCGACATTTGTCATGTTGACGACATTGCCGGTTTGAGTGACATTTGCACCGGTAATGATCGAGACGTTCTGGACGCTGCCAGCGGTGGTTGTCTGGACTCCGGGGATCGTGAAGGTGTTGGTCTCAACGACCGGTGCAATCACCGATATATATCCGGTTCTGGTAACCTGGTTGCTGCCGGCGGTGTTGGCTGCCGTCAGTTTCACGGTATATGTCCCGTTATTCGCAAACGTATGAACCGGGTTCTGTTCGGTGGATGAACCACTGTCGCCGAAGTCCCATGTCCAGGATGCCGGTGAGTTGGTTGAAGCATCGGTAAATTTCACGGCCAGCGGTTTGTCACCGACCGTCTTGTTGGCGCTGAACGCCGCAACCGGTGCGGTTACAGTACTCGTAACGGTAATGTACCCAAATTTCACGAGCGAGTTGCTGCCACCGGCATTGGTTGCCGTAAGGTTGACGGTGTATGTTCCTGCTGCTGCATATGTGTGAACCGGGTTCTGTACCGTAGCGTTGGTGGAATCATTGTCGCCGAAGTCCCATGTCCAGGATGCCGGCGAGTTGGTTGAAGCATCGGTAAAGGGTACCGTGAGCGGAGCGGCCCCGGATGTTGAACTGGCAGAGAACGCTGCAACCGGTGCCCCGGTAGCAGCTGTTACCGTGAAGAGGCTTTTTCCCTCCGTGAACGACCCGGGATTGGTCACGTCAACTTCCCAGAGGCCCGGTGCTGCACCGGTCAGGTTGAACGTGCAGGTGATCCTTGTCGGGGACTGGACCACGACATTGGTTGCATTGATAATGGGCTGTCCCTCCCTGACCAGGTCCACGATAGCCCCGGAAGCAAAGTTGGCTCCTTTCAGGTCGCTGATAGTGACCGTTCCGGCATTGGTCCCGCTCGACGGGGTTATGCTGGTGAGCGTCGGGGGCACAGGGGCTGCACTTACGGTGATGAAACCGGACTTCTCGAGCGAGTTGCTGCCACCGGCATTGGTAGCCGTGAGGTTGACGGTGTATGTTCCTGCCGATGCGTAAGCGTGGACCGGGTTCTGCACCGTAGCGTTGGTGGAATCATTGTCCCCGAAGTCCCAGATCCAGCTTGTCGGCGAGTTGGTTGAGGTGTCGGTGAAAGTGACCGTTAATGGTGCGGTACCTGAGGCTGGCGTTCCGGAGAATCCGGCAATTGGTGCGGATGGGGCGGTCGGGTATTTCACCGTGAGGGCAGCGAGCGTTGTTTTGAATGAGGAACCAACCGCGGTGAATCCTAAATTACTGGATGATCCTGCGATCAGATTGTTCGTGACATCGAACGAGTTGTATTTCCAGTACGAACTCGATCCGAGAGAGGTTTTCGTGATGCTGCTCGATGAATCCGGGAATTTATAGGTGGCATCCGAGCTGGAGAATGCAACGTTTTTCAGATTGGCACTTGTCCACCCGCTGGCGATTGAACTGGTATCAAAGGTGGTAGAACTGCTGGTTCCGGCCGGGCCCATCCAGTCATTGCCGTGATTCACGACATATTTCACGACATCGCTGTCGCCATCGTTGTAAGCGACCACAAGGGTGATCCCCTTGATCCTGCCGTCAAACAGATAGCCGGCAATGGCGGTATCGGTGACCGTGACAACCGGGCTCGCTGAGCTGATCCGATCTTTCACATCATAGACCGCTTCGTAGTCCGAGTAGACTTTCATGACATGGTCGTTGACCGGGTAAGCGGTACCGTTTGTCTGGGAGGCAACGTTCAGGGTCTCGGTACCAAGAACGGTCCCGTCAAGAGTGACAACGGAAGTAGCGCCGTAACTGCTGTTTGCATTGCCCGAATAGGTGGTAACGTACAGCCGTGCCCAGGTAATGTTGTTCACCGATCGTGCCGGCAGGGTGAATATCGTAGTATTCGATGTCGTCCATGGACTCACGGATTTCACATAAAGATCTCCGCTGACTGTTCCGCTGGAAACGGTGGCCAGGTAATCGTGCGCCGTTCCTGCGGCAAGTACGTGGGTTTTAGTCAGGGTGTTGCTCCCGGCCGCGTTGGTTGCCGTGAGCCGGATATCGTAGGTTCCTGCGGCTGCGAAACGATAACTCGTGTTCTGTTCGGTCGAGAACTGTGTCCAGGCACCGTTGTCGGCAAGCCGGAATTCCCATTTCCATGAGGTGGGGGAGTTGGCCGAGGTGTCGTTGAAGGTTGCAGAGACCGGAGCAATGCCGTTCGTGACTGTAGTGTTGAACGCGGCGACCGGAGCAACTGACCCGGTATTCACGGTGATGAAATTCGTGCTCTTCTGGCTATTGCTGCCGGCAGCGTTCGTTGCTGTCAGGTCTACTGTATAGGTTCCAGCCGATGCGTAGGTGTGGACCGGGTTCTGCACCGTAGCGTTGGTTGCATCGCTGTCCCCAAAGTCCCAGAGCCAACTGGTCGGCGAATTGGTCGAAGTGTCGGTGAAGACAACCGTGAACGGTGCGGTACCGGCGGTTGAGGCTGACGTGAACGAGGCAACCGGTGCTGTGGCTCCCGGGTATTTCACCGCAAGCGTAGCGAGCGTTGTCTTGAATGAGTCTGATCCGAGGGTATACTGGAATACATTATCGGTTGCAGGGTTGACAGCACTGGTCACCGACCAGGTGTGGTTCTCGAAGTAGTTGATCGGGCTGACCGGGTCTGCATTTGGCTGGGTCACTCCGTTAAAGGTATATGAACCGTCTTTGCTCGACAGCGCCACATTATGCAGGGTTGCATCGGTAAATCCTGAAGGAATACCGGCGGTTCCGAAGGTTGTCGACGAACTTCCGGAATTGATCCAGTCCCCGCCGTGATTGACCCAGTATTTTACCTGGTCTGCGTCGCCATCGTTATAAGCAACAACGAGCGTGACTGCCTTGAGCCGCCCGTCAAACTGGGTCCCGGTCTTCTCGATTCTGACATGGACGGCCGGGTTCCGGGAGGTGATGAGGCTCGTGACATCGTACTCGGTCTCGTAATCCGAGTAGACCCGGTTGGTGTGATCGTTGAGCCAGTAGACCCTGCCATCCTTGGAGTAGGTGCTCATGCTCATGTTCTCCACGCCAAGGACGGTCTCGTACGTGCCGTCGCCGTTGCCGTCAAGCGAAGTGGTTGTCCGGGCGGGCATGTTCTGGGATCCGGAACCGGAGTAGACATTGACGTAGACGTGTGCCCACTGGATGTTCGTATACGCCGGGAGGGCGAACTGCTGGTCAAGATTCCGCGATGTGACCGTGTTTGCCCCGGGCTGGCTGGCGAATGCGACCGGCTGGAACGCACCCACGTACAGGTCACCGGATACCGTACCGTTCTTCGCGTTCGTGAGCGGCAGGGTTGTACCGGTGACCGGGCTGACAGTAACGAAATTCGTCTGGATCGTGGTGTTGGTTCCGCCCGTTCCCGTAGCGGTCAGGGTCACGTTATACGTGCCGGCATTCGTGTAGGTATGTGCCGGGCTCTGCAGGGTCGAGGGTGTGCTGTAATCGCCGAAGTCCCACGACCATGCGGTTATGCTGCCGGCCGTCTGGTCCGTGAACTGGACAATAAGCGGGAAGGTGCCGCTCGTGGGAGTCGCGGTGAAGGTTGGGATTGGATCGGTGGATCCGCCGGACCCGGCACTTACCGTGATATACCCGGATTTCACGAGCGAGTTGCTGCCAGCCGTATTCGTTGCCGTCAGACTGACCGTGTAGGTTCCAGCCGATGCGTAGGTGTGGACCGGGTTCTGGACTGTTGCGTTAACGGAACTGCTGTCGCTGAAATCCCACAGCCAGCTTGTCGGGGAGTTGGTAGACGTATCCGTGAAAATTGCTGTAAACGGCGCTGTTCCGGATGTCGGTGTGCCGGAGAATGCGGCAACCGGTACTGATACAGCCGTACCCTGATACTCAACGTTCAGGATTGCGAGGTATGGTTCCATACCCCAGCCTTCATTCGCGCTCCGCATCAGGACCATGTTGTTATCCGCGGTGAGGTATGGCGTGACATCGGTTGTATTCACCTTCACCTCGCCGGCTCCGGTAGTCCAGTACTGCGGCCATGACGTCCCGTTGAACAGCATTATGCCTTTGGCACTCCCGGCAGTAACTGATGTGATAACCTGTGCAGCTTTCACACGGCTCATATCGATCGATGCACCGGTGAACGGGGCATATGCTGTCGCGGTCTCTTCGGTTGTATAGTAATTGGATGATGCAAAGAGCATGTCGAAGCCTTCGCTGATGAAGATCTGCTTCTCGGTCGCGTTCGCATCTTCGTAGGTGACCACGAGGTTCATTCCCCGGACCGGTGCATATGCATGTGTGAATGCGGCACTGTTCCCGTTGGCATTGAACTGGCTGGTCACATTGAAGATGAACACGCCGTAGGCATAGTCCGAGTACGATCCCCAGCCTTTCTGTTCGCGATAGTGAACCTCATGAGGTACTGTAACCCCGTTGAAGGTCATGGTGGTTGTTCCCAGCATGTTGCCGGTATGGTCCCAGGTATACGGTACATAGAGCCGGACATCTTTTACGGTCGCACCGGCCGGGATCGGCAGGTTGGCTGCGGTCCAGGTTGTCGTATCCGATCCATACACGCTGTTTCCCAGGGAATAGATTGTATCCCCATGGATAGCGTAGGTCCTGTTTGTCGTGATATCCGGGTCGTCACTCCACCGGTGACCGGTGTATCCGTTCCGGATAACCGATGCTGTGTACGAGTATGCATTGTTGCCCTCATTGCTCTCGGCAACGGCACTTTCAGCATCGGCGGTCACCGTGACCGGGACGGATGCGCCGACAGTCCTGTCAACGCTGTCCGTTACACTGACAACGATACTGTTCCCGGCTCCCAGCTCCGTGACCCTGACACGGGTCACGTTCCCGTCAACATTGAAGGAAACATTGAATGATCCGATACCGCCTGTCCCTTGGTTCTTAACCGTGGCACTGATAGAGTTCGCGGGGTAGTGGGCGAACAGGTCCGGGGCCGGGGACGATGACGATGTCGGGATGGCAGAAACGGTGAGGTCTATCGTCGTTGGCACGTCTGCCGGTTCGTTCACGGCCGGTTCGGTATCGGCAAGCTGGCGCACGAACACCCAGTCGTAGTAGCCGGTTCTTCCTGAAGAGGTTGAGGAATACAAGTAAGCGGGCAATGTTGCTTGGGTAAAATTCATACTTCCGGTACTCGGAGGATTCGTTCCAACCGTCAACGTGGTTTGTGTTGAATTCCAAAGCAGTTCCGTGGTCAGATACTGATCGGGTAAAGATCCGATTGAACTGGTTTTGGATGTCTCATCGAAATATTGCGTAACCCCATTGACGTATGTCTTTAACGTTATCGCATGAGAAGATATGACACTAACTACTGTATAATTTCCACTATTGGATTCGCTTTGGAAACCTGCAGCTTGGTTATGTCCATACAGATTCCCATAAAATCGCAGCGATGCATTGTTGCGGAAATATGTATTGGACTGGATACCATTTCTTCCCTTAAGAGCTAACTGCGAATTGCTGACCGTATAAGTACCCGTACCGGAGACCCGTGACCACTTGGTCGTGTCCAAGGAGGATCCATTGAAATCATCGAACAGGGCAAAGGTTGCATCGCCATTCGCTGCACTCCCGATGGTGGCGTTCCCATAATAAATGTCGATGGGGACCGTGTTCGCGTACCCTGCCGGGATTGACGGCATCTTCACCCAGAAGGTGGCGTTGTCCGTGCCCACCGGGGTCTCCATCCAGTAGGTCAGAGAAGTGCCGTCACCGAGGGCGAACCGGACATCATTGAATGTGGGCTGGGCAATGCCCGGCAGGTGGATATTCTCCGAGGAATCCGTGCCGGTCGCGTTATAGAGTACGAATTTCACCGGGTAGTCCGTAAGGGTGGTGGCGGCCCCGTGGATGTTCGCCCGTGTGTGGCCGGTGAAATCGGACGGAGACCAGTCTGCGGCCGATGCGGATGCGCAGAGGAGCATGACCCCGATGAGGGCCAGCATCATGAGCCGGGAGGTGTTCAGATACGGGGCGGGAGGGGTCTCCCGCAGGAGCTGGGTATCATTTGAGGAAAAATTCATAATATTCCGGGTGAGAATTTAACATTTATTCATATATAAAGTAAGACTTTTTGAATTTTGGTAACACTAAATTAGAACAACCTGGTGTAAAACACAATCTGTACCACGGGTTTAACAGAGTGGGCGCCCATAACCCGGGCAGATCCCGTCCCGGTCAATATCCTGTCCGCATGATCCCGCGCTCCCGGAACGGGTAGTGCCGGAATCGCATCTCCGGAGGGAAGCCCATCTGTTCGTGAACTGCCGGATGCCAGAAGGCCCCGAAAAAAAAAGGTGAGGATTAATACTTGACTTTCAGGATGGCAACTGCCAGCTTATACCAGCTGTTGGTCCCGGCCCGGTCATAGGTAAAGTCGTTATCAGTGTCGATGTCAGCAGGATCAATAGGAGTAAACTGGTTGAGCCGGGCATAGCTGTTGGATCCGATCGTGCTCGGCGTCACGGATGCCGAGTTCCACGTGTAAACCCCATTGGCCGATGCAATGTCATCGGTATAGAGGGTGGCACTGGTGATGTAGTCGAGGTCCGGTATTCCATTGAAATTGGTTACCCCCACGTAACTTGGATCATCCTTGGTGCTCGGGTCCTGGCCTTCGTTAATCCAGTACTTTGTCTGCGAACCGCCTGCCTGGTTCCAGCCGTACACAAGTTTGGCTTCCTTTATGCGGCCATCGAACCGGCCGGAGACGTTAGTCGTGCTGATGTCCAGCGTCACAGTCGAAGCGGTAATATAGTTCGTCACATCGAAGACTGCTACATAGTCGCTTGTGACCCGGTTGAGCTTCACCAGGGGTGATGATACAGACGTGTTCGGAGCCATGCCGGTCGAGTTGACGTATGCCAGATCCAGCGGCTGTTTGTTGGCAAGAACTACCGGGGTACCCCCGCTCGGGGTGAGGGTGACGCTCAGGGTTCCCTGCCAGTTTTCAGTCATACTTGCGGTGTACGGCACAATGTACAGTCGCGCGAACTGGACATCGGAAGTTGTCAGTCCCGAGAATGTTGCAGTCGTGTTGTCGTTGTTGATCGGGTTGTCGGTCTTCCAGGTGTTGGCAAACTTTGCATCTACATCACCGGTAACGGTACCGGTAATTGCCTGGCTCGGCGCCGCGCCTTTCCAGTAGTTATCCGCCGACACCACGCCAGCGAACGACAGCATCGCCACGAGCACCAGCGCGATCATCAGCACATGGTTCCTGCGCGGTTTCGCTCCGCCATTGAGCAGGTAGGAGAACCTGCCAAGTCTGCTTTCATTGCTTGTTTTTTTCATTGAGAGTTCCTCGTATCCGCAAAACAAGGTTGCGGACGAAATGGAATCAGCTCACGAGCTATTTAACACTTTTTTTAACATTCTTAACACGAATTTATACAAATATTTTTTTTGTGCTACTAAACAGGGGTGGAATAAAGAAATGGAGAGGAGAGATGTCACCGTCTTTTCAGGAAAGACCTCTCTCCATCACCCGTATTTCCGAAAACTTACCCTTTCCCGAACTATCTGAAAATCTGAATCTGTTGTCAAAAAAAAGATCCCGCTATCCGCATTCCGGCAGCCTTTTAATCCCCTTGTGGGCAAAACATGGTGGCATGTCTCACCCCCAGCCGGAACTGCATTGTGGGGCATTCTATGACATCGTTTCCGCTCGTATTCTGGCAATCGGGGGCCGTATATCAGAGTTTTTCAGGCCAGATCCAATCCGGGCCTTTTACGGGCTTTTCCCGTTCGGTCCGGAAAGCGAGTCGGGAAATCAGGAGCCTGTAAGGGTCCGGAATGCCATTTGTGGGGGTAAATCCGGGTAAGGGCTTCATACCCGGTTTCATCTTTCAGAGTATCATTAAATACACATACATACACAGAGCTGATCATGTCCACAAAAACCATCAGCATAACCGAGGAGGCGTACGAGCGGCTCAAGGCATTAAAAAAAGACGAAAAGACGAGTTTCTCCGATGTGATCGTGCACTATTATCCGGTGAAACGGAAACTCTCTGATGTCCTTACCGAGCTGGGGGACTGCTCGGAGCTTGCGGATAATGTAGAAACGGTATCCCGCGAAATGCGGAAGGGCCGGATGCACGAGGTCACGTTCTGATGCCGGTTGCCGATACCTCGTTCCTTGTCGACCTGATGAGAAGAGATCCTGGCGCACTCCGGTCATATGCCGGATTTGAACAACAGGGGATTGCACTCTCCACAAGCGCAGTTACCGCTATGGAGTTATACAAAGGTGCATATGTTTCAAAAAATCCGGACAATCCCCTCAAGGTCAGGACCATCCTGGAATTATTCACTCTTCTGCCGCTTGACGAAACCGTGTACGAAGTTTTCGGCAGGATTGCGGCGGGTCTGTACCTTGCCGGTACCCCGGTCGGGGATTTCGATGAAGTGATTGCCGCAATAGCGCTTTGTCATGATGGAGAAATTATCACCCGGGACGCCCATTTTAAAAAGATCCCGGGCCTCACCGTCACCGGGTATTAATTTTTCAGCCGGTTCCGGTTAGTTCCCACCCCGTCCGGTTACTGCGCAGATCTGGTTCCTGTTATCCCTCATTTGTACAACGTATATGGATATTGCTGTAATACTGATTAAAAATTTTTCAGATTATCTGTACTCAAATAAAAAAGTTTATCCGAATTGGTATTATTAATTTTATAATACGTAATACAAAACGGGTAACAATTATGAATTTTCGCATTTTCAGTACGCTCGTCATCACCATTATACTCGCCGCAATCCTCATCGTCCCCGTGGCAGCCCAGTATGATTTCGAGGGGATCCCCCTCACGGTCCATGCGCAGGGTGCCGTGAACGGGGATGTTCTCACGTTCGGAAAATACGGCCTCAACAACCCCCCGTGCGAGCTCCAGTTCGAGCTCCCGGCCGCCCCCACGTATGCACGGGTTTATACCGGTGTCTGGGGAGGAACCGAAAAATATACCGGCTGGACGGAGCTCACCATCAACAACCTCCGGAAAGCAAAGTATGTATTAAACGGCGACCGGGACCGGAACCGGGAGGTGTACGAATCCGGTCACGGTATCTACTGGATCGGGTACGACACGACCGGAGTCCTGAAGAAGGGAAACAACGTGATCACGGTTGCGACCAGCAAGAACGATCCCGGCAACAAGCTGGACGGGAGGGTCTACGGCATCGTTGTCGTGGCCGTTGTTGAAGATCCGGCCGGAGGGTCAACCCAGTACTGGATCGCGGAAGGCAACGAAAATCTTCATGGCGAAGGATGGGCCGGGACCAATCCCACAAAGCACGATGAAACGAACGTGACGTTTTTTGGTGCTGACGTTCAGGGCATAACCCGGGCAAACCTTACCCTCCTCCTGCTTGCCGGCGGGAAAGGACAGCCGGATTACGTGCAGTTCAACAACCGCTACTTGGGAACACCTGTCCGGCCGGTCAAAGGTTTCAATGTCACCGATATCGGGGACGAAATTTCATTCAACGCGGACGGGGGAAGCGGCACCGAATCGCGGTACGTGGATGCAGAAACGTTCCGTGTCTCTCCCTCCGTACAAACCACAAATACCGTCCGATTCATACGGGGAATCGACCTGGATGGTGACGGGACCATTACCACTACGGGAGATTCTCCTGAGGGCGAGGATTATATCCACCCCGTGCTTGCAATCCTCTCCATAAAAAAGAGTGGCAACTCCCCGGCAACCGATCTCGCCATTGAAAGCCTGAGTGCCAGCAACGCGTACAACGGCGACGTGGCCACGCTGACTGCGGAAGTGCGAAGCTACGGTGTCCAGCCAAAAGATCCCGTGCCGGTTACCTTCTTCGTGGATGGCCGGGCTATCAACACCACGAAAACCGTCCTGCACCCGAGCGGGATAACCCTTGTCAGCGTACCCTGGGATGCGGTGACGGGATCGTATGCACTATCCGCTCAAGTGTCGGCCCCGGGGGATTCCCGGTCCGGTAACAATGCTGCAAACAACCAGGTCACGATCGGCACTCCGCCGGATCTTTCCGTTTCTGTGGGAGCACCGGCCCATAAGGACGCCGCACCCGGCACCGGTACCACAAAAGCGCCGCTCACCCTCATCCCGGTTGTTCTCGGGATCGGTGTCCTCGCATTCCTCCGGCGCCGGGGCCCGGGATCAGCACTTGTGGTATTTACTCTCACTCTTGCAATCTTTGCGGCCACGATCGGCCTGGTTGCTCCGGCTGAGGCAGTTTCGGATATCCAGGAGTATTCCCTGCCGGTCCAGATTGCCAACAACGGGGGGAGCGATGCCCCGTCCTTCGTGGTATCGGTATATCTTGACGGCGAAAAAATAGCCGACAAGCAGGTCAGCGATGGAATAAAAGCACATTCGTCAGTTTCGATTAACATTCCCATTTTTACCGCACCGGGCACTCATGACCTCAAAGTCGTAGCCGATGAAGCCGGCCTCGTAAAAGATCCGTCCCGGTCGAATAATCTTGTGCAGGGCCGCTATGATTTCCCGAAATAGGATCGCAGTGTCCATGGTTATGGCCCTGGTCCTCATGGCCCCCGTAGTGGCAACGTATGCCGGTGATAAACCGCTCACTACCGTGTATGCGGGAGAGGAGAATGGCGGGTGTATCTTCTCTGTCGGGAACAGCACGTACAGCGGAACGCTCCACCCGGGCGAGCATTACCCGGTCTCGTTTGAGGTAGATCTTCCAAATGATGCAACCGTCCGCTACCAGCGGTATTATCTCTACTGGGCCTGGAGCCGGAAAGACCAGCAGGCCGTCCATCCCGCTATAACGGCAACCCGCTGTCCGGGATCCGACCGCAGTGCAGCGCCGTTCGTGCGGTACGTTGACAACAAGGGGTTTTCGAGCGCAAGCGATTTCTATTCCGGCATGGACGCATTCACCTGCGGGAACCTGTCGCCCGGGAAAAACACGGTAACGTTTGAGATAGAAAATACCGGCGAGGGCAACAGCACGTTTGTTGTCCAGGGAGCCGGTGTCCTTGCCGTATATGAAAGCCCCTCGTCCCCCCCGGGTTTCATCGAGGTCCGGGAGGGATGCGACATGCTCTACAGCAGTTATGGCATAACCCCGGAAATGGCGACAAGCCGTATGGATTTCAGGGAAAACATCGACATTTCCCGGCTCTCGAAAGCAACACTTGAGCTGGTGGCGCCTTCGGGCGGGTATACCCGTTCGGATATCATCCAGAAAAATACCCTTTCAGTAAACAGTAAAAAAAGCGATACGCTTCCCCAGTTCATCACAACTGTCCTCAACCTTGTCTTTCCAGAAGCGCGGGGAAAGGAATGGGTGGATGTTTTTGACTCCGACCAGCAGCAGCAGATCGGGATCGAGACCCGCGACGTAACACCGTACCTTGTTGGCAAATCCAATTTTGCGGCGGTCCAGGACCGGGGGGATTATCTCCTCCTGACAAACGCGATACTGAAAGTAGACTATAATTGAGGAGATACCATGCCGGGAATTATTGAAGCAGACCAACTCACCAAAACCTACAAGGGAACTGTCCCTGCACTTACCAACGCGAGTTTCCATGTGGACAATGGCGAATTCGTAACCCTGATCGGGCGGAGCGGTTCGGGAAAAAGCACGCTCCTCAACATTCTCGGGTGTCTTGACCGGCCGGACTCCGGCCAGATTAAAATTGACGGAATAACAGTAGATTATAATGATCCGGCCCAGCTTGTCAATATCCGCAGATCCAAAATCGGGTTCATCTTCCAGCAGTTCAATCTCCTGCCCTACCTCACGGCCCAGGAAAATGTCGAGTATCCTCTCCTTTTCAATTACCGCGATCCTCAGACCCGGGCCCGGGCTGCAGGGGAACTGCTCCGGCGCGTTGGGCTGTATGACCGGCGGACCCATCACCCCTCGGAGCTGAGCGGGGGCGAACAGCAGCGGGTATCCATTGCCCGCGCCCTCATCAACAATCCCCCGATCGTATTTGCTGACGAGCCGACCGGGAACCTTGACCAGAAGACAAGCGAGGATATTTTCCGGCTGCTCCGATCCATCCGCGAAGAGAGCAAAACAACATTTTTCATTGTCACCCACGAGCGGGATTTTGGGGCATTTTCAGACCGTTCGTTCCAGCTTAAGGACGGGCAGGTGATCGATACATGGTAAAACTCCTTGATTACGCCCGGCTCTCCGCCCGGCAGCTCCAGAAAAAACGGATGCGCATCCTCCTGACAGCGATCGGGATTGCCATCGGCATCGCGGCAGTTGTCGGCATCATTTCACTCGGAGAAGGAATCCGCTACCAGGCCATCGAGACCGTAAAACAACAGTCGGATCTCTCGCTCATCGAAGTCACCGGCACCGTAAAGGATGGGACCGTCATTCCCATCACGGAATCCAAAGTGGCGCTCATACGGGCCATACCACATGCAGAATCGGCAGGCCCGGTGTACCGGGCCTCGTTCTCCACGCTCCGGCAGACATATCTCGGGGTAACGGGTATACGCGGGGAAGATTTCCAGGCCCTTTTCAAGCCATCGTTCTCATCGGGAGCATTCCCGGATCCTGGTTCCAACCAGGTTGTTCTTGGCTACGATGTAGCGGAAAAACTCCGGAAATACGAGGGCATCCGGTCGGGAGACCTGTTCACGGTCGTTATCCGCGACTATGACCAGAACGGTGCACCGATGGATCGCAAACTGGCGTTACGCGCGAGCGGGGTTCTCAGGGAACGGGGTGACTCGCTCGATAACATGGTGATCATGGATCTCGATGCCGTAAAAGAAATGTCGGGTGAGGATACCTCGTACAATTCGATCTACGTCCGGGTCGATGATCCCGAACATGTCTTTTCCGTAGTTGGCGAGATCCAGTTGCTCGGGCTTACGGCAACCGGCGCATTCCAGCAGATCGAGTCCGTGAACCGGTTCATGGACCTCGTCATCCTCTTCCTCTCCCTCTTTGCGGCCATCTCACTCGTTATCGGGGCACTCATGATCGTCAACACCATGGTCATGTCCGTATATGAGCGGACCCGCGAGATTGGTGTGAGCATGGCCGTAGGGGCTTCCCGGAGCGATGTTATGACGCTCATCTTAATGGAGTGTTTCTATATCGGGATCATCGGCGGGCTGCTCGGCGATTTCCTCGGGCTTGCGTTCTCTTTCTGTCTCAACACGCTTGGGAAATCGTACCTTATGACTCAGATGGGAGATCTCTTCTCCGGGTTTGCCCGGTACGATCTCTCGATCGTAACCCCGGGGATCCTTGTCATGGGGTTCCTTGTTGCGGTTATCCTCTCGCTCTTGTCGGGATTGTA
Source organism: Methanoregula sp. (assembly GCF_041645475.1). GTDB lineage: Archaea > Halobacteriota > Methanomicrobia > Methanomicrobiales > Methanospirillaceae > Methanoregula. The sequence goes on from NZ_JBAZQA010000002.1 coordinate 297,449, forward strand.
TCCCGCGATGAAGGCTGCCGCTCTCGACCCGGTCGAGGCAATCCACCACACGTGATACTATGAAAAAAATACTTCGAAGGTATGAACCGGATTATGGCAGATCCAGAAAAAACCACAGACCACGAGATGAACGAAAAATGATCCTTCAAATGAATTCCTGCAAACCCCCCCGGATACTTGCGATACTTATTGTCCTTTGCCTGGTCCTTGCAGCCGTGGCAGTATCCGGCTGCACAACCTCCCCGTCGTCGCCCACTTCAAAACTGCCGGCAGCATCGCAAACACAAAAAGGTGCTACGCCGGTTTCTTCTGTCACCACCGGCCCGAACTATACAATTCCCGTGGAGCGGATCATTGTAACGAACGCGAATTCTGCTGAACTTCTTATCGCGATCGGTGCCAAAGACCGGATTGTCGGCGTTTCCGATACGGTGAAGAACCACCCGGTTCTCGGCATGCAGTTTACCGATGTGCCGAGCATCGGGTCCTGGCAGACCCCGGATATCGAGAAGATCTTATCCCTCCACCCGGATGTTGTTATCTGTTATTCGAGTTACCTGCCCAGGAACATCGACAAGATAACTGCCAGCGGTATCTCAATACTTCCGGTCGATGCCTACAAGATCGATACGATGGCTGCTGATACAAAAAAACTCGGCAAGATTACCGGCAGGGATAAAGAGGCAGCGAAATACATAACCTTCCTTGAAAAATATGAATCCCTCCTCCAGTCCCGCACGGTTGGGCTGCCGGAAGCGGAGATGCCCCGTGTATATTTCGAATCCTATTCCGACTATTCCACCCTGACCGGCGGGTCGGGGGCGGATACGCTCGTAACTATGGCCGGGGGAAGGAACATTGCCGCACTGCTGCCCGTCTCGTCGCCGAAAGTGAATGCCGAGTGGCTGGTTGCCGAAGATCCCGACATAATCATCAAGACAATAGCCTCATCCCGGACGGATCAGGATTTCAAAGGACTGCAATCGAAAATCCGGAACCGGTCGGGCATCGGGAATACCAGTGCAGTAAAAAACGGCCGCGTGTACATCATCTCGAACGATATCGTTTATGGTCCCAGGGCCATCATCGGGGCGATGTATCTCGCAAAAATCCTTCATCCGGAACAATTCAGCGATATCCGGCCGGAAAAGATGCTCGATGATTATGCAGGGGATTTTGCACCCGGAACAAATACCACGCAGTGCATGTATCCGCAAATTGTCGGATGATACACCATGACACGCACATCACATTCCGCCATGGATCGATCCTCCGGGCCAACTCCGGTTTTGGGACGTCATCACCGGTCCCTGCATGCCATACCTCCGGCAGCAGGTTTATTGTTGCTTGTTGTGGGATTGCTCGTGCTGGTTCCGGTGGTCCACGCCAATACGTATGAAGGGGGTATACCGCTCATGACCGAGAAGAAGGGGGTCGTATCCGGTGGCCTCTGGTTCGATGCCTACCCGGGCTTCGCCACATCAGCCGAGAAATATTTTGTTGTCCCGAAACACACAACGATAGACTGGGCCAGGGTCTATGTTGGCGTCTATGCCGGTCACAAGCAGAACAATTACCCGGGTATCGCCCATGTCTCTCTCGACCGGGAAGGGGATGGAGATTTTGAAACACCGCTCGGGGATGAAGAACTCAACGTGCCCTACAAGTATCCGGGAACCGGGGGATCCGGGCCGGTCCGGGTGAACGACCATTGCAACCGGGTTACCAGCGATTACCTTATGTGGTACGATGTCGGGGATAAACTGTCTGGCAAACCTGTTGCCGTAAAAGTAAAAACGGAAAAAACCGGCAGCTCTTCCTTCGATGGCCGCATAAAATTCATTGCGCTTGTCGTTGCTTACAATGACGATGACCAGGATCTCGTGTACTACTGGGTCAACCAGGGACATGACCCCCTCAACTCTGAAGATGATGACGGGTATTATGGCGAGACTACGTTTGGCACATCCACGATCATTACAGAGAACGAAGAAGAGGAGGATAATCTGGAGGCTACCTTATCCACGCTTTACATGGCAAGCGTTGACGGGAAATATTCGTTCAATGGAGAAGATTTATCGACTGAAACACCTGCCGGTGCATACTTTGGATCAAATACATGGGATGTCCGGGATCAGATCATCCTTGGCGATGACAGCACCCTCAAGTACGAAGAGTCCGGGACCTATTACAAAATTCCCTTATCTCTCCTCACGGTCCGTATCCCGGAGCGGGATGCCGGCACCCTTGAAGTGACATCCAATCCGCCGGGGGCAAAAATCACTCTTGACGGAGAAGAATCCGACCGGGTGACCAATGCAACCATCACCGGTATCAGCACCGGGGAACATTCAGTTGAGGTCGAGCTGTCCGGAAACGTGAGTTACCGGAAACCCGAAGAAGCCACGGTTGTTGTCAAACGTAATGACGTATCCAGCGTGCACTTCCGGATCCCACCGATTAACGGATCGATAAAGATCACTTCGGAACCAAAAGGGGCATGGGTTTATCTTGACGGAGTAAACCAGTCCGTCCGGACAGATACCACGCTTGAAAATACCCCGGCTGGCAACCATACCGTAGCCCTGGTAAAAGACGGGTTTGAAAACCGGGAGATCCCGGTCACGGTGGGAGCGGTGAATCCGGGAGTGGTTGAGGAGACACTTATTCCCGGTTTTTCAAATTCAACGGCACTTATCAGTAACACCTCGGTTTCCAGCGGGTACAGCGGCACTGCCCTGACCCTGTACCGGCATGAAACCATTACCGGGGGTCTTACCATTGCAGATTCCAGTGCCTATTCCGGTCTGCTGGAAAAAAATTCGCGTAAGATTTATCCCGTTAATGTGAATCTCCCGAAAAATGCCACCGTAAAGGATGCCCGGCTGTATGTGTACACGACCTGGTGTTACAATACCGCCGAGCTCAAAGGAAAGCCGGCATCGCTCAGGGTGGATTATAATGACAACCCTTTGATCCGGGATATCGGTTATCTCGATCGGAAAGGATTTGGCACGTATGATTACCCGGCCGAAACCCATTGCTATTCGCTCGATCCTGCAACCCTCCAGAGCGGCACTTCCCAGATTGCCGTTGTGAACACCGGCCAGAACAAGGACACGTTTGCCGTTTACGGTGTTGTAATGGTGATCGTGTATGAAGATCCCGCCGCCCCGCCCACGGAGTACTGGATTGGTGAGGGATCGGATATGATCTATATCCACCCGGAGATCTCTGCCGATGCAGCGAATGCAACGACCCGCATGGTGTTTTCAGGCCGGAATGGCTCCCTGGATTCCGTGCACGGGTCACTGATCGCGATAAGTACCGCGTCCTCGGGCAGTGCCGGTGACGAGAACCGGGTCACCTTCAATGACCAGGCATGGACCAATTCGTTGACCGGAGGATCGTCGGCCATAAGCCTGGCCCGGCTCGATGTATCCGGCGTGGTTCTTCCCGAGGGTAATACAGCAACAATTGAGAGCCTTACTGCCTCAAACAAAGGGGATTACATGGAAAACCGCAATATAATCCTGTATATCCGTAATGTCAGCCCGGAAGGTACAGGGGATTCACCGTCATCATTCTCCCAGGTAAAACGGGAGAAAAAAGATATTATCTCAACTCCGGTTATAGCAAACGAGACCACAACTGAACCGGCAGAATCCGGCCCGATTGAAGTGAACATCGATCCTTCGAAAAAGACCTATGCCGTCAGGGTTCTCTCAAACCCGCCCGGAGGACTCATCTCTGTTGATTACCGTTACAGCGGAAAGACGACTCCGGCCACCATCGAACCTCTTGCCGGCGGCAATCACACATTTTCTATAGACTTAGAGGAATTCAAAACCGCAGAACAGAAAGTATTCATCACCAATAACGAAACCCTGAAATTCTCCCTTGATGTGAGCGGGTCTTCAGTATTTGAGAAGATGAAGGTAAGTAACGGGTCCGAGAACCTCCTTGACCAGGAATATTATGGCGGGGTTTATGTCACATCGAACCCTGAGAACGCTGATATTTACATTGACGGGAAAAAGACCAGCTTTGTTACCCCGGCTATCGTGTACGGTCTCAATGACGGAAAACATGTGGTCAAGGTAATGAAAGGATCCAGTAAAGCAAAAGTTGCTTTTCCCGTAGAATCCAAGGAGGTTTACACCGATGACGGGACTATTACGCCAATATCTTTCTCGGTGAATGAAAACCCGTATCTCCTTAACATATCGGTCACTTCGGATGAATTTTCCGGGCGGGAATTTACCCTCAACGGCATGCGGACGAAATATAAAATTCCCGTAACGTTAAACCTGCAATATTCATCGGAAAATTTTGTCACGATAAAAAAGGATGATGCGTACCTTTCCGTTCCCCTCACTATTTATAATTCGATTGAGCAAACCCAGGAACTTCGATCGATAACCTCTACCTACCATGATCTCTCTGTAGCATCCGAGCCCTCCGGTGCAGGTATCTATGTTGACGGTTATTCTACCGGTTATTCAACGCCGTACCTGATCCGGAACCTGTCGGAAGGTCACCATGTAGTCTATGTCACCAAACCCGGATATGTTCCTCTGTCCAGTACCGTGTGGATGAACAATGAAGATCTTGTCCGCCGGTTTATCCTTGAAGAATATCTCTACGGGATGCTGAAGATTACGAGTATTCCCGAGGGCGGAAAAATTTACATCAACAACAAGGATACCGGTGAGAAAACCCCGTTCACGTTCCAGTACATGGAGGCAGGACATTATACGATCAAAGTAGTCCAGAACAAGACTCAGGCCATTGCACAGGATGTTTCCGTAGAGCCTTTCAACTGCAGGGAAGTAAATCTCACCCTTAAGAAAAAAGGGGTAAAATATGGCACACTGTGATTGCGAAAAACACAAGTCACTTTTTTTATATCCGGATACCCGCGTCACCTGGTCGTTTGCGAGGAACAATAGCAGTTGTGTGGGTGGATGTTACCACTCATGTCGGTTACTATTCTGTGCATCCATCGGAACGATAACAAAATGTCCTTTCCTATGTTGTAAATTAGTATTTTTTAAAAATTCATACAAAAAAGTAAAATTATTATACCTTTCCCCCCCCAATGGTGATTTGGTGAGATGTATCACTGCAGTCAGTAGGTCAGGAAGCCGGCAGCTTACTTTCTCAATGCATGTCCTCTAACAACAGAATCCATAACAACTCTTCCCTTAATTCTCTTTTTGATAATATAAACAAATCACACCTATTCATACAAAATAAAAAATTTTTATTACTGGCCCCGGCATAATTGTATGCGGGGTGATGATACCTGCTCTTCATCTGTCTGCCCGGAGACCCCGACTGTCTGGTGAAGCGTGCTTTCTGATCTCATCCCCCGGATGTACTGTAAAAACCTGAGTAGTGGAGTTGAAAACCGGATGGGTGAAACCAGGAAAAAACCAGAAGTCAGAACGCCAGAATCCAAAAAGGCAGAACCGAAGAAAGACAATCCAAAACAGACCTCATCATCCAGACCTGCAGCAAAACCTGCTGTAAAATCCAAAAAATAACTTTTTCAAAAATTTGTCCGGACCTCCGGACCGCACCCTTGTCAGAAATGCGAAACGGGAAGGTGCCCGGTGTTTATCCATCCCCCGATTCCGGTCGTTCAGGAACACTTCCTTCTTCATGGTTCCCGGTTTCCCCGCCCCAAATCGGCCTGTACGGGCCCGGTTTTCTATCATCCCCTTACGGAAAACCGCGTATCGGGCCCCGATTGGGCATGCTGTCAGGAATCGTCCAATATGGCCGTTTTTGCCAAATGCATTGCGGAAACGCTACCAGAGAAGGGCATCCACTGCCTCTGGAATCGCATCCGGAAATGTCCTTTCCGGTTACCCATACGGCCGGAGTCTGACGGAGCGCGATTGTGAGGCTCATTTTTCGGAGGGGTTTTGCCGGATAGTAATGCTGGTATTGATTGTGCGGAAGGGTAATTGCCACCGACTATATCCATCGTTTCTTAACCCGGGAATGCAATCCTTGTTTTTAACAAAAATCTGTTCCATATCCAGATTTCAATTTTTTTCTGAAATATTTCAGATCTGATAACCAAAGAACAACCTTTTTAACATTTCTGGTGCTACACAATTGTATAATTGTAATACTGACTTTTAGGTGACCCCATGCACATACCCGATGCATTCATTCCCATCTGGCAGGGCGCAATCTACTGGATTGTCGCCCTTGTCTTTATCGCCCTTGCACTGCGGTGGGCAAAGAACGAAATGAACGAAGAGAAACTTCCGCTTGTTGCGGTCCTTGCAGCAGCCGTCTTTGCCCTCCAGTCCTTCAATCTTCCCGTCTCAATGGGAACAAGCGGGCATCTCGTGGGCGGGGCCCTCGTGGCAATAGTTCTCGGCTCGCCGTTTGCAGCCGTCTTCATCTTAACGATGGTGCTCATCGTCCAGGGCGTCCTGTTCGGCGACGGCGGCATCACGACCATGGGTGCCAACATCCTCAACATGGGCGTGATCGGCGGCTTTGTCGGGTTCTACTCGTTCAAAGGAATCATGGGCATAACGAGAAGCATGCCCGTTTCGGCATTCATCGCGGCCTGGCTCGCCTGCCTGATCCCGGCGCTGGCCTGCGCAGTTGAGATGTATTTTGCCGGTACGTTCCCGCTCCGGGAAGGGCTTATTGCCATGGGACTCTACCATGCGATCATCGGCATCATCGAAGGTCTGGTCACGGTGGCTGCCATCTACCTGATCACCAGTGCCCGCCCGGACCTTGTGGATACGGGAGTAAAACCAGCAGACGCACCGGGGGCTGGTACATCATGATGGATAACAAGACCTTCCTTGCAGCCGGCATCATCATCGCCCTCCTCATCGGCGTTGTGGCGGTCTTCACGGCCTCGGGTGATCCGGATGGGCTCGAAAGCACCGCACTCGTTGTCCAGGGACAAAAAACCATAACCGGAGCAACCCCTCCCGATGCCGAGATCAAGGAAGACCTGAACGGCAAGTTCGCCTACTCCTCACCCATGCCGGACTACTCGCTTGGGGAACAGATGGGATCGGCCGGAGGACTGGTTGCTATTGTCGTGGGTACGATACTTGCATTCATTGTGGTGCTTGGAATCGCCTATGGTATCAAGAGATGTTCTGGCAAACCGGCAAAATAAAACCAATAGGACTTTACCTTTTTTCAGCCCAGTTCCTATACTCATGCACCTGATCGAGACCCGCGACCTCTGCTATGTTTATCCCGGGAAAGTCACGGCCTTAAACAACATCAATTTCATTGCCCCGCGAAATGCCCGCATTGCGGTCATCGGATCGAACGGTGCAGGAAAGAGCACGCTTTTCAAGCACTTCAACGGTATTTTCAAACCAACCTCCGGTTCTGTGCTTGTCCGTGGCGAACCGATAACCAAACAGAACATAAAGGAGATCCGGAAATTCGTGGGCATCGTCTTCCAGAATCCGGACGATCAGATCTTCTCCCCGACTGTTGAGCAGGACGTTGCCTTTGGCCCCACCAACCTCGGGCTTGATGCAGAAACCATCCACCACCGCGTGCATGAATCCCTGCGGGTCGTGGGAATCGAGCACCTGGCCGGCCGGGTGCCGCACCACTTAAGCGGGGGCGAGAAGAAACGGGTTGCCATTGCCGGCGTGATTGCGATGGAGCCGGAAGTCCTCGTGCTCGATGAACCGACCGCGGGGCTGGATCCCAAGGGGGTTGCCGATCTCAACCGGTTCATCAACACCCTCTCATCCCAGTACGGTATGACGGTCATCTTCTCCACCCATGATGTAGGTCTCGTTCCCGAAGTTGCCGATTACATTTATGTCATGGACAAAGGACGGATCGTTGCTTCGGGAACCGTTGAGGAGATCTTCGTGCAGCCGGACATGCTCAAATCCGTGCGGCTGGATGTGCCGGTCCTGCCCCGGCTCCTCCGCTCCCTCCAGGAGAACGGGGTCGAAGTATCGATGGCCTACACGTATAACGAAGCCGAAGATGCGCTTCTTAAAGCATTTGGCAAACGATCATGATTGAAGAGCTCTTCCAGATCGAGCGGGATGCTTACCGCGACAGCATCATCCACCGGCTCGATGCCCGGGTAAAGATCGCAATCGCATTTGCTGCAATCATTGCGCTCGTTGCCGTGCCCTACTCGACCATGATCTATACGGTGGGGGCAATTTTCTTTCTGTTTTTCATCATCCTGTGGGGCTGCTCCCGGCTCTCCCCGCTCACATATATCAGACGTGCTCTTACCATTGTCTCGCTCTGGGGAATCATCATCTTCTTCCAGATCTTTTTGAAGAACAAGTATTACACCGATTATCACGTTGTCATGAACCTTCCCTTCGGGATCTGCATCTACGCCGAGTCCATTGAGTTTGCGTTCATCCTGCTTGTCAAGTTCGTGGTATGCATCTCGTTCATTATCCTGTTGTCCTCGACAACAAAGATGCACGACATGCTCGAAGGGGGGGCACGGATGGGGCTGCCGGCCGAATTTGCGCTTGCCCTCGGCATGATGATCCGGTACCTGTTCGTTTTCGGGTACATGTTCCGTAAGATCAACGAGACATTAAAGACAAAATGCTTCGATGCATTCGACCGCCATCTTCCCTACCGCTACCGGCTCACGCAGCTCGGGTACACGATTGGAACGATGTTCATCCGCTCGTACGAACAGGGCGAGCGGGTGTACACGAGCATGCTCTGCCGGGGGTACGGGAGGGACAGTTTTCTCTTTGTTGCACGAAAACCGTTACGGAGAACTGAATGGACCTTCCTGTCGCTGTCCCTGGCGTTTATCATCATCGTACCCGTGGTAACCTGGATAACCTCGTTTACCCTTTTCTGATCGTGCCCCTGCACAAACCTTTTTTTGATCTCCCCCTAAAAACACGGTCATGACGTACCCGTTCGGTCATGGTTTTGTAACAAGCATTGTCCTGATTGCACGACATTTTGCCCTTCCTCCTGCCCAGGCCTGGCCCGGGGCCGGGGATCATGTTGCCGGCCTCACCGTTCCGGAGAAATTCCGGGGAACGGAGATTGAGGAGCTCACGACCCTGCTCCGGAAAAAAGTGATCTGGCACCAGCCGGGAACCATGGATGCCGAGGATGCCCGGGACGTGGTGATAACGCTCAACCGGCTGATCGTTGCCCTCGATAAGGACCTGGGCATTGCGGATGCCTGCATCGGGGACTTTTTCTGACCAGAATGGATACCCCGGTCTTTAAATTTAAATAGAGGAATGACGTGTAACCTTCTTGCCAGAAAATAACCGCGAGGACCGGAAAAATCCCGTGAGAAACGGAGGTGCGTATATCGTGAGGACATTTGAGCTGAGAAAATTCGTTGCCCCTGAATTTATCTTCGGGACCGGTGCCCGCAGCCTTGCCGGGCGGTACGCGAAAAATTACGGGGCAAAAAAGATCCTCCTGGTGACCGACCCGGGGGTGGAAAAGACCGGCATTGTTAAGGATGTTACGCAAAGCTTGGAAACCTCCGGCATTGCCCATGAGCGGTTCACGCATGTTGTACCGAACCCCCGGGCTGCAAATGTCATGGAGGGTGCCGGCGTATTCGAAACGGGCGGGTGCAGCGCCATTGTAGCTGTTGGCGGCGGCTCGGTCATTGACTGTGCAAAGGGCATTGGCATCGTCTCCTCAAACCACCGGGATATCGCCGAGTTCGAAGGAGTTGACCGGGTGAGTGTACCCTGTCCCCCGCTCATCTGCATCCCGACAACGGCCGGATCGAGTGCCGATGTCTCCCAGTTCGCCATCATCACGGACCCGGCGCGGAACGTCAAGATGGCGCTCGTGAGTAAAGCCCTGGTTCCCGATATTGCGCTCATCGATCCGGAGACCCTCCTTTCGAAGCCCCCGGCGCTCACCGCCCATACCGGCCTCGACGTGCTTACGCACGCCATCGAAGCCTATGTCTCCAACGCGAGTTCACCGGTCACGGATCTCCACGCCCTGGAAGCGATCCGGCTTATCACAACGTACCTTCCGGGTGCCGTTGCACATCCCGGGGAGATCGGGTACCGGGGCGAGACCATGCTTGCGAGCCTCCATGCGGGCCTTGCCTTCTCCAATGCGAGCCTCGGGGCCGTCCATGCCATGGCCCACGCGCTCGGCGGCTCGCTCGATCTCCCGCACGGGCTCTGCAATGCCCTCCTCCTCGATTCCGTTATCGCCTACAATTACCCGGCATCGCAGGAACGGTACGATACCATCAATGATCTCATGAAGGCCTGCATGGGACCGGATAAAACCGGGCAGGAATCGCAGAACCTTACCGCCCGCATCCAGGAGTTCAGAAAAACCCTTGGCATGTGCGAAACCCTGGGATCGATCGGGGTCCGGCGCGAGGATATCGGTAATCTTGCAAAAAATGCCCTCCGCGATGTCTGCATGGCCACCAACCCCCGGCGTCCCGCAGAGGAAGATATCGAGGCAATCTATGCAGCCGCCCTCTGACAACAGCCGTGACTGGGACGCGATGCGGGAACGCATCATCGGGATGGGCGAGAGCTCCATCCATAAAAGTTATTACCCGCTCCTCCAGCAGCGCCTCGCTGACCTGGAACGGTTCCGCTCCCTCATTGACGAGACAAACGATCTCATCCTCGTTATCCAGGCCGGGGATGCGCCCGCCGTGGACGCAAACCGTGCCTGCAGCAACCTCCTTGGCTATCCCATGGACACGATCCGCACCATGCCGGTCGAGGCGCTGGTTGCTTTCGGAGAGCGGGACCGGTTCTGGTCCCTCATCAGCAGCGCCGCTGCATCCCGAACCCAGGAGAAGACCGAGCTCAATCTCATCTCCGCGGACGGACAGCAGTATCCCGTGGAACTCTCGATCCGGTTTGTTACGTTCGATGAGAACGACTATGGTGTGATCATTGCACACGATATCCGCGACCGGAAGATGTACGAAAGGGCTCTTCTCCGGGCCCAGAAGAAACTCAACCTGATCAACTTCTTCACCCGGAACGAGATCCAGAGCCAGGTCTTCATTGTCCGGGCATACCTGGATGTGCTCAAACAGATAGCAAAACACCCTGAAGAAGCAACGATCCTTGGAAAACTCAGTTCAACGATCACCGAGATCCAGCGCCATATCTCCTTTGCCGAAAATTACCGGGATGTGGGTGCACAGGAGCCGCTCTGGCAGAACTTCAGCGAAGTGGTCCTGTTAGCCCTCTCCCACCTCCCGCCGGTTACCCACTCCAGGGCGCCTGACTTAAAAAAGTACGAGATTCTCTCAGATACGCTACTTGAAAAAGGGCTGGTGCACCTCATAGAGTATCTCTACCTCCATGGCAGCATCACAGCGGAGATCACGATCACCCACAGCGCTTCCGCTGAAGGCCTGCTCCTCACGCTCGAAAAAGAGGGCACGGGCATTCCCGAAAGCGAGAAAGAGAACGTGTTCTCCTGGGAGAATTCCATTGACAAGACCCACAGTCTCTTTTTTATCCGGGAAGTTTTGGATATCACCGCCATTTCCATCCGTGAGGCCGGTGATCCGGGGCACCTCCGCTTCGAGATCCTGGCTCCTGCCGGAACGTTCCGGACTGCTACGGAAAGAGAGTCTCCGGGCTGATTTTTTCTTCAGCTTCTTTCCGCCTGAAAAACAGCTGGGATTACCCTTAATATCTGTGCAACCCAATATGTATTGTGATAACCACAGGGTATTATACCTGTATTTTTTTTAGGAGTTGTTTTCCTTGACTGAGACGTACGATGCATCGCATATCACCGTACTGGAAGGCCTCACTCCAGTCCGCGAGCGCCCGGCAATGTATATCGGGAGCACTGACACACGGGGGTTACACCACCTTGTGTATGAAGTCGTGGACAATTCCATAGATGAGGCACTCGCTGGTTTCTGTTCCCGGATCGCTGTCGTCATCAACCGTGACGGCTCCATCTCCGTTGTGGACAACGGGCGTGGTATTCCGGTGGACACGATGGAGAAGACCGGCAAGAGCGCCCTTGAAGTGGTGCTGACCGTCCTCCATGCCGGTGGAAAATTCGACAAGGCAACCTACCAGGTATCCGGGGGTCTCCACGGGGTTGGTGTCTCGGTTGTCAATGCCCTCTCCAACTGGCTCTCCGCAACGGTCTACCGCGACGGCCGGATCTACGAGATGCGGTTTTCCCAGGGAAAGATGACTTCCTCGCTTATGCAGCGTGAGGAAACGTTATCTGAGCTGCTCGTCCGGTACCAGCAGTGGTACGGCGAGCCGGCCCCGTTCACCCCCACGGAGGTCCCTCTCCCGGCAACGGCCGGGGGCCAGCAGGACCTCTCCGCAGCACCGGTCATCGATCCGGTCGAGACCGCCCGCGAGAATCGGGCCCTGTTCCTCTCGCAGTTTGGCGTGAAGATAACCGGTACCCGGATCCATTTTGTCCCGGATGCAACCATCTTCGAGACCACAACCTTCGACTACGATGTCCTTGCCCACCGGCTGCGGGAACTGGCCTTTCTGAATGCCGGCCTCACGATCATCCTCTCCGATGAGCGGACCAGCGACACGGCTACCTACTGTTACGCGGGCGGGCTCACCGAGTTCGTCAAGTATCTTAACGAAGGTGCCGAATGTCTCCACCCGACGCCAATCGATATCTCAAGAAAAGACCCGGAGAACAAGCTCGAACTCGAGATCGCCATGCAGTACACCACCGCGTACGATGAGAAGATCTACTCGTACGTGAACTCGGTCAATACCACTGAGGGCGGGACCCATCTCGAAGGATTCCGCAGCGCCGTCACCCGCACGATCAATACGGTAGCAAAGAGAAACGGCCTGGTCAAGGAGAACGCCACCCTCCAGCTTCGCGGCGAGGATGTGAGGGAAGGCTTGACCTCGGTTGTCTCGGTCAAGATGGCCAATCCCCAGTTCGAAGGCCAGACCAAGCGGAGGCTCGGGAACAGCAACGTCAAGGGTTTTGTCGATTCGCTTGTCTATTCGGCGCTGAGCGAATATTTCGATGAGAACCCGGCCGTCCTCAAGATCATTATCGAAAAAGCGCTCTCTGCGGCAAAAGCCCGGGAAGCTGCACGGAACGCCCGCGACCTTGCACGGCGCAAGAGTACCTTCGAGAGTGCAGGCCTTCCAGGAAAACTGGCCGACTGCTCGGAACGCGACCCGGCAAAGTCCGAGATCTATATTGTTGAAGGAGATTCTGCCGGTGGTTCGGCAAAAGGTGGCCGGGACCGGAAGTTCCAGGCCATCCTTCCCCTCCGGGGGAAAATCCTCAACGTGGAGAAGGCCGGCGAACACCAGATCTTAAAGAACGCCGAGATCCAGACCCTGATTTCCGCCATCGGGACCGGCATCGGCGAGAAGTTCGATACCGAGCGGGCCCGCTACCACCACATCGTGATCATGACCGATGCCGATGTGGACGGGGCGCATATCCGGACCCTGCTCCTCACGTTCTTTTACCGGTACATGCTCAAGCTCATCGAGGCCGGTTACGTGTATATCGCCCAGCCGCCTCTCTTCCGGATCTCGAAAGGAAGGGAAGAGGTGTACGTGTACAAGGAAGAGGAGATGCAGAAAGTCTCGGCCTCCATGGGCGAGAAAGGAGTCTCTGTCCAGCGGTACAAGGGTCTTGGTGAGATGAATGCCCAGCAGCTCTGGGACACGACCATGGACCCCGAGAACCGGATCTTCCGGCAGGTCACGATCGAGGACGCGATGGGAGCGAACGAGATCTTCAAGACCCTGATGGGTAAAGACGTGGAGATCCGGAAAAATTTCATCACCCGCCATGCAAAGGAGGTGACCAACCTTGACATCTGAGAAAGATCTGCCACCGGCATCGGGGCCGCTCACCCACAGGATCGAGCCGGTCAGCATCGAGCAGGAGATGAAGACCTCCTACATCAACTACGCGATGAGCGTCATCATCGGCCGGGCCATTCCCGATGTCCGCGACGGGCTCAAACCCGTCCACCGCCGGTCGCTCTTTGCCATGTGGGAGATGGGAAACACCTCCGACAAGCCCACCAAGAAGAGTGCGAGGGTTGTCGGTGAAGTGATGGGTAAGTTCCACCCGCACGGCGATTCGTCCATCTACGACACGATCGTCAAGATGGCCCAGCCCTTCTCGTACCGGCACATGCTCGTGCAGGGGCAGGGGAACTTCGGATCGGTCGACGGCGACTCTGCGGCAGCAAGCAGGTACACCGAAGTCCGGCTCTTCCCCTATGCAGAAGCTCTCCTTGAGGACATTGAAAAGGATACGGTCAAGCTCCTCCCGAACTACGATGAGTCGCTCGAAGAGCCCTCGGTCCTCCCGGCAAAAATCCCCAACCTTCTCGTGAACGGTACTGACGGTATTGCCGTTGGTATGGCAACCAAGATGCCGCCGCACAACTTACGGGAAGTCTGCGCAGCGGTGGATGCATACCTTACGAACCCGGAGATCCCGGTCGACGATCTGCTCCGCATCATGCCGGGCCCCGATTTCCCCACGGGCGGGGTTCTCATGGGCGTAGAGGGCGTCAGGAACATTTACGCCACCGGCCAGGGACGGGTCATTGTCCGCGGTGTTGCCAATATCGAGGAGTCTGAAGGCGGCAACCGGGGCGACCGGATCATTGTCACCGAACTTCCGTACCAGGTCAACAAGGCCCAGTGGATCACCATCATTGCAGAGATGGTCAAGGACAAGAAGATTGACGGTATCACGGACCTCCGCGATGAATCGGACAAGGACGGGATACGGGTTGTCTTCGAGCTCCGCAAGGGAACCATGGCGGCAGTCATCCTCAACAACCTGTACAAGAACACGGCGCTTGAGTCCAGTTTCTGGGCATCCAATCTTGCCATTGTTGACGGCCAGCCCAAGATCCTCAACCTTCACGGGCTCCTTGGGAATTTCGTCCACCACCGCATCGAAGTGATCCGGCGCCGGTCAGAGTTCGACTTGAAGAAGGCAGAGGACAAGGTCCATATCCTCAACGGGCTCCTGGTTGCTCTCTCGAAGATCGACCAGATCATTGCAGCGATAAGGGGATCCGATACCGTTGACAATGCAAGGAATGCCCTGATTGTCGGGTTCGGGCTTGACGAGCCCCAGGCAAATGCGATCCTCCAGATGCAGCTCCGTCGTCTCGCGGCACTGGAACAGCAGAAGATTATTGATGAGAAGGCAGGGCTCGTTGCCGAGATTACCCGGCTTGAGACCATCCTGTCGAGCGAGGCCAACATCAAGGACGAGATCCGCCGCGAGACGCGCGAGATCTCGACAAAGTTCGGGGATGCACGCAGGACACAGATCGCCCTTGATACGAGCGACCTCTCCAACGAGGATCTCATCGAGGACAAGACGGTTCTTGTCTCCATCACCACGGCAAACTACATCAAGCGCATCGACATCGACACCTACCGCCAGCAGAAGCGGGGAGGTCACGGTATAACCGGTATGACCACGAAGGACGAGGACTTCGTTGATTCGGTCTTTGTGGCCGGCATAAAGGATTACCTCCTCTGTTTCACGAACCTTGGCCGGATTTACTGGCTCAAGGTCTACCAGATCCCCGAGAGTTCAAGGATTGCAAAAGGAAAACCGATCGTCAACCTCCTCAACCTCAAGGACGAAGTGGTGACAACCGTTCTCCCGGTCCGCGAGTTCCGCGAGGACAAGAACCTCCTGTTCGCCACGAAATTAGGCCAGGCCATCAAGATCAAGCTCAACGAGTTCCGCTACCCACGGTCCACCGGTACCAACGCCATCCGGCTTCGGGAGAACGACTCGCTTGTCGATGTCATCCTGACAAACGGCAACAACGAGCTCATCCTCACCACCCGGTTCGGCCAGAGCCTCCGGTTCCACGAGGAGACCGTCCGGACGGTTGGCCGGAATGCCATCGGGGTCCGGGGCATGAAGCTCAAGGGCGAGGACACGATCGTGGCAGTCACGCTCCTTGAGAAGGACCACCTCCTCACCATCTCCGATGTCGGGTATGGCAAGCGGAGCGAGTTCGACGAGTTCCGGGGTCACGGCCGGGGAACCATGGGCGTTCGCAACATGCAGCTGGAACGCGATGCCGTGATCATCGAGTCGCGGGCCGTATCCGATACCGACGAGATCGTTGCGATGACCGCGTCAGGTGTTGTCATCCGCATGTCGGTAGGCGATTTCCGGATCATCGGTCGCGGGACCAAGGGAGTCCGGGTCATGCGTCTCGATGACAAGGATAAGGTTGTCGGCATTGCGTTTGTCCCGGCGGATCCGGAGGCCGTGATCGAAGCGGGACCGGATGCCGGAACACAACCGGAATCTGCGGCTCTTCCCCCCGCACCGGATAATTCCTTGGAATAATTCTTTTTTGGGTAATGTGCCAATCCAGCACCTAACATCTATCTTTTACAATAGTCCGCCCCCCCTTTGCGCCAGCCCTGCCCCCATTGGGGGCGGGGGCGCATGCGATTCCCCGGTAGTACCAAAAATCCCGATTCAGGTAATACAGCACTATCGCAACCGGGGCGCCATAGCGGCGGGGTGAAGCCCCTGGCGCGTCAGAATTTCCGCTCCAAAACGAATTTACTTTTTTGGATTAAATTTTAGGCAGGTTTTTTTTACCTTTTTTCACTCCGTAAACCCTTCCTGGATTCAGAGACTGGAATAGTACATTACCTTTCTTTTTTTTAGCTGGCTGCCCCGGATCGGAAGGGCTCACATCTCCATGAAAAAGGGGTGGGCCGGATATGACCCGTGGGGTGTTACCGTGCGGGTACTTGCGATTACGATAAATGTCATCCGATGTGGTGGATCCCGTAAAAAAAGGCCTGCCCCGTTCTGTCCCGGAGATGTCGAACCCGGGGAAGATTCGTTCATGGTTCCGTTTTTTTTGGAAGTCGAATCCTAAAAAAATATGATGTGACCCCCACGTTCCCCCCGTCGTAAAGGTATCCCGGGCGGTTCACCACCTCTTCCCTTACAATTTTTTTTCAGCAAAACACACTCCGGTGAATAAGACCGGGATTATTTCCCGGAGAAATGATTTTCATCCCCGGCGCAATACCGGCTCTCAGGAGAAATCATGTTCCGCACCACCCTGAAAATTACCTCTGAACGGGAAGGAGATATCCTCGACATTACCGGCCCTGTACGCGATGCGGTCAGGAAAAGCACTATAAAGACCGGTCTTGTCCACCTCTTCGTCACCCACTCGACCGCAGCCCTTACCACGATCGAATATGAGCCCGGGGTCCTTGCCGATCTCCGGCGCTCCCTTTCCCTAGTAGCCCCGGAGGACCTGCCCTATGCCCACGATACCCGGTGGGGGGATGGCAACGGCCGCTCGCATGTCAGGGCAGCCCTGGTGGGTCCTTCCCTGATGATTCCTCTGGAAAACGGTGAACTGCTGTGCGGTACCTGGCAGCAGCTCGTTCTCCTGGAACTCGATGTCAATGCCGGGCGGGAACGGACAATCATCTGCACGGTTACCGGCGGATAACCCGGTTTTTCCCGGCGTTTTTAACCATGTCTCCGTACTATCCATTGATGAAGACATGGTGTATCCCCCACCAAATTCTTTTATCCCCGTCAACGACATGGTACCAGTATGAGCGATGAGATCCGCGACCGGGTTGCCAGTATGTGCCGGCACCTCGATATTCCCCTGGTGGGTTTTGCGTCTGCCGGACAATGGGACAATCCCCCGTTCGAACCGTGGGTGCCCGCAGAGTTCCGCCCGAAAGCGATCTACCCCGAGACACGGACCGTGATTGTGATCGGCCTGCCGGTGAGCCTTCCGATCCTGGAGACCGCGCCCTCGATCCACTACCACGAACTCTATCGTACCGTCAACAGCCTGCTGGATATGCACGGGTACCGGATTGCCGAAGCCCTGACCCGGCTCGGCCATCCCTCGATCTGGATCCCCCGCGACGGGTACGGGTCCATAGGCATCCTGAAAGAACGGCCGGTTGCCTTCTTCTCCCACCGGCATGCCGCGTACCTTGCCGGTCTTGGCACGTTTGGGATCAACAACATGCTCTTAACGCCGGAGTTCGGGCCCCGGGTCCGGTTTGCCTCAATATTCACGTCAGCAGAGATAACCCCGGATCCGATACGGCAGGACAACCTCTGCACCCGCTGCATGCAGTGCGTGAATGCGTGCCCGGTCAAGGCCCTGGAAGGGCACGATTACCCGGAAAGCCTAACCGAGAAGAAGACCTGTGCGGCCCGGTCTGAAGCCCTCAACAACCGCTTCATCTCCCCGTGCGGGCTCTGCATCAAAGTCTGCCCGGTGGGAGAGGACCGGAAACGGTTCGGTCGCGAGGATATGGCCATGTACCATGAGGATGACACACGTTTTTCTGCCTATCACCAGGCCTGGAAACACGTGCGATCCTACGGGGGACGGTAAACCGGGGACGTTTCCCCGGCATTTTTTATTATTATTTAAATATCAGGAACTCTAATTCACGGGTATGAATTATATTCATCTCTCGCTCCTGCTCGTCCTTATTGTTGGAATTGCTGCGTCCGGGTGTACCAGCCCGCAACCTGCGCCCGCAACCCCGGTCCCGACCGCCCCGCCGTCGATCGTTCCCACAACACCCACCCCCGTTCCCACCCCGGCGTACCCGGCGAATCTTGCCGGCATGTGGGTAGTCAAGACGATGGCAATCCAGGGTGGTTCCGTCCCGCTCACCCCGACAACGGAGATCACCCTTACGTTAAATCCGGACGGTACTCTTACCGGCTACGGTGGCTGCAATAATTACTGGGCCACGTACAACCTGACTGGCGTAATGACCCCGAAAGGCAGCGGCATGACCGTCGGGCCTATCACGACTTCGAAGAAGTCCTGCATTGCAACCTCCAGTCAGGAAACCACGTATCTCCAGGGACTCCAGAATACCGGTGCCTATGTTGTGAACGGCTACCTGTTAACCCTCACCGACAAGTCCCAGAATGCCCTGGTATTCCAGCAGGCAGGCTCAATGGTTACAACCCAGTATTACCCCCAGCCTGCGTAACCTTTTTTTCCCGGCAGCCGGGTAACAACAATTCCGTCAGATCCGAACATGTTCCAAAGGCATTCTCCTGCGGCATTCTGGCATTGCACGCACACGTTTGCCTTGTGCCAGGGCCCCAATACGGAAATACCGGGAACCGGGCCGGGTTTTTTTCGGCCCGGCATCCGATTTATCGAGAGCAATGTAATAACACACATTATAAAAAAATTCATATAGGTTCTCGCTGTTCTATACAATTATCATTGGGAGTGATATCATGGGTGATACCAGCGGAAACGATCCACCATCATCGCTTACACCCCCGTCACTCCCCCGGGAAAACCGTGATAAAAATCCGATATACTCCGTCCTCTACGTTGACGACGAGCCAACCATCCTGGCCCCTACAAAAATCTACCTGGAAAAACACGGGAACTTCCTCGTCGAAACAACCACCAGCGTTCCTGACGCGCTGAATAAGATCAAGAATTTTTCGTACGATGTCATCATCTCCGATTACCAGATGCCTGGCACGGATGGTGTCCAGTTTTTAAAGATGCTCAGGAAAGCCGGTGACCCGGTCCCGTTCATCATCTTTACGGGAAAGGGAGACGAGGACGTTGTTATCGAGGCCTATGCCGAAGGGGCGGATTTCTACCTGGCAAAAGGCGGCAATCCCCGGGCAATGTACGTGGATCTCATCAACAAGATCGAGCAGATCGTCAACCGCCGGAGGGTGGAGAGCGCCCTTAAGGAGAGCGAGGAACTGTTCAGGACATTGTTCAACAACGCCAACGACTCGATCTTTGTCCACGAGATGTCTCCCGACGGACTGCCGGGCCGGTACATCATGGCCAATGATGTCGCCTGCAGCTGCCTCGGGTACACCCGCGAAGAACTGCTCCGGATGAGCCCGCAGGATATTGTTGCGCCAGCCTTTTTAGAAAAAATAGCCGTCTTGTCCCGGACCATTCACAAGCGGGGACACGCCACGTTCGACATAGTGTACAAAAAGAAGGATGGCACCGAGTACCCCGTTGAAGTGAATGCCCACCTCTTTGAACTGCATGCACGGCAGCTCACCCTCTCCGTTGCCCGGGATATCACGGAGCGCAAGCGTATGGAAAACGAGATCCGTTCAAGCGAGCAGCGGCTGCATGCAATCATCGACGGATCTTCCATACCCCAGTTCGTGATCAACCGGAATCACGAGGTCATCTACTGGAACAAAGCGCTGGAAAGCTACAGCGGTATTCAGTCGTATGACGTGCGGTACACGAAAAATCCCTGGAAAGCATTTTATCCCTCGCCCCGCCCGCTTCTCGTGGACCTGCTGGTTGACGGGAAACTGGAGGAAATTCCCATCCTCTATGAGGGGAAATACCGCCGGTCGCGCTATGTTGACGGCGCTTTTGAATTCACGGACTTCTTCCCGAAGTTTGGCAGGACCGGCACCTGGGTTCATGCAACGGCAGTCGTGATCAGGGATGACCAGGGCATCATTATCGGGGCGCTGGAAACCTTTGAGGATATCTCGGACCGGAAAAAAGCCGAGCAGGAACTCATGAGCAGTGAAAAATATCTCAAGACCATCTTCAACTCTGTCCAGACCGGCCTTGTGATAATCGCTCCTGACACCTACACCATCGTTGACGTCAACCCTGCTGCCGAGATGATGATCGGAAAAAAGAAGGTTGACCTCATAGGATCTGTCTGTTCTGCGATCCTCTGTCATACCGATACGAAATGCCCGGTAACCGATCCCGGCAAGAGCACCGATCTCATTGAATGTGTCCTTCTCAATGCCAACGGGAACCGGATCCCCATCTTAAAAACAGTAATGCCGGTCAGTATCACCGGAAAACCCCTGCTGCTGGAGAGTTTTCTGGATATCACTGACCGGAAGCGGGCAGAGGATGCCATGCAGACTGCCTATGCAGAGCTGGAGCAAAAAGTCCGGGAGCGGACCCGGGAGCTCGCCGATACGAACAGAGACCTCCATACGGAAGCCGGCGAGCGGAAGAAAGTGATGGAAGAACTCAAAGTCAGCGAGGAAAAATACCGGTCCCTTGTGGAACAGACCAATGATCTCGTCTTCCAGATCAATAGCGCGGGCGAGATCACCTACATCAGCCCGAATGTCTCGTCTATCCTGGGATATGCCGCGGAAAACGGCCTCGGGAAAAACCCGACAGACTTCATGCCAAAAGACCAGATGGGAATTTTCTCACGGATGCATGAGAGAAATGTCCAGGTCAAAGAACCGATATCCGGCGTTGAACTCACGTTTCTGGACAAACGGGGCATTCCGCATATCTTTGAGATCAACGGTACGCCCCATTTCGGCCCGGATGGCACTTTCATCGGCTTTAGCGGGATTGCACGGGACATCACCGAGAGAAAAGCCCTCCAGGATAAAGTGGAAGCCTCCTTAAAAGAGAAGGAGATCCTCTTAAAAGAGATCCACCACCGGGTGAAAAACAACATGCAGGTGATCTCAAGCCTCCTCAACCTGCAGGCCCGGCTCATCAAGGATGATGCGAGCAGGGAAGTTATAAGGGAGAGCCAGAACCGCGTGATGTCGATAGCCCTTGTGCACGAGAAATTATACCAGTCAAAAAATCTTGCCGAGATCGATTACCTGGATTATCTCAAAAAAATTGCCGATTATCTCATCCAGTCCTACGGGATACTCCCCGGGACCATAGAGATCCGGATTCATGCCGAGAACATCTTTATCCCCATCAACAAGGCGATCCCCTTAAGCCTGATCATCAACGAGATGATGTCCAACTCCATAAAGTATGCCTTTCCCCACAACCGGAAGGGCACGATTGAGGTTGATCTCACAAAAGAGGACGACCGCTTTATGCTTGTTGTGAGGGATGACGGGGTCGGTCTTCCGGAACATGTAATGCTTGACCAGACGGACTCCCTGGGACTGCAGCTCATCAACTCGCTTGTGGGACAGATCCAGGGGACCATCTCCCTGAACCGTACCGCCGGAACGGAATACCGGATTGATTTTACTATTGAACCCAGTGCAGGTGACCATTATTAGTGACGTAAAAATACTCATTGTCGAAGATGAAGCCGTAACCAGCATGGATCTCAGGAGCAGCTTAACCGATCTCGGGTATGTTGTCTGTGGCGTTGCAACAACCGGCGAGATGGCGGTGAAGTATGCCGGGGAGCTCCATCCCGACCTCATCCTCATGGATATCATGCTCGCCGGCAGGATGACCGGGATCGAGGCTGCCGATATCATCCGGGCCAAGTGCCGCACGCCGGTGATTTACCTGACGGCTTACAGTGATGACAGTTTCCTTGCCCGGGCAAAGATCACCGAGCCGTTTGGGTATATCCTCAAACCCTTCCGCGAACTGGAACTCAAGACGAATATCGAGATGGCTCTCTACAAGTACAAGATGGAAAGTGCCCTGCGGATGAGCGAGGAGACGACCCGCGTCCTCTTAAATGCCATTGTGGATATCATGTTCCTAGTCGATACCAACGGAAAGTTCCATGCCGTGAACACTGCTCTTGCCAAACAGGCCGGAAAGAAGGTGAGCGAACTCATTGGTTCGAATGTATCGGAACTCGTTACCCGGGGAATCCTTTCTCCCAAGATGGCGGGATGGAATGTCAACCCTACCCAGGTTATCCCCCGTCACTTTGAAGAAGAATTCAGTGGGAAATGGTTTGATGTCACCCTCTGTCCGGTCCGGAACCCCAAAAACGACATCGTCTTATATGCCGTGTATATAAGGAACATCACCCCTCACAAGAAACACGAGGAGCAGTCCCGGCAGAACGAGGAATATTTCCGGTCGCTTGTTGAAGATACCTCGGACATCATCGCTATCCTGAACAACGACACAACGCTCCGGCATGACAGCCCGTCAATCAACCGCCTGCTCGGGTATTCGGCCGAACACCTTGTGGGAAAACCCTTCTCCATCCTGCTTTCTGAAGAGGAACTGCCCGTCCTCGGTTGCCTCTTTGAGGAGATCATGAGCAACCCGGGAATGGTGAAACCCTTTAACCTGAAAGTGAAAAATGCAGACGGGGAATTTTTCTGCCTGGAGGGCATTATCAGCAACCTCTACGGGAACCCGGTGATCGACGGGATCGTGCTCAATGGCTGGATTAATCCCTGCTAAAAACCGGTTCACGAGAGTATTCTTCGCACAGAAAATCTTTTTTACGCTGGTTTTTAAAAAAATTATTCGGCCGGGCTCATCGTTTCTTTTGGGGTTTTTGGCAGTTCCCGGATCGATCTCCAGAGGAAGTACCCGACGATCCCGAACGTGATGAGGGGCGAGACCCAGAACGGGATGTGAACCCCGAAGCTGTCGATCACCATGATCATCCCAAGGATGAAGATCGAGTACATGGCCCCGTTCTTGAGGTACCGGTATTTCTTGATGTTCTCGACATTCCGGATGGTCAGTTCCCGGACCACAAATGCCCCGATGCCGTTCCCGATGAGGATGAGGGGCACAGCCATCGTGAAGGCGAAAGCTCCCACAACGCCGTCGATGGAGAATGTGGCGTCTATCACTTCGAGATAGAAGATCTTACTCAAATCCGACATGCCCGGGTTGTGCAGCATCTTTGCCTCTGCTATTTCGGCATTCTGCCGGAACCCGTGGACAATGAAAAATGCGGTTGACCCCATCACCGCACCAAACGCCATCAGCGGGTTTTTCGAGAGGGCAAACCAGACAAGACCCGCGAGCAGGACCGAGACTATGGCAAAGAACCAGACCCCTTTTGCAGCAAAGAACTTCTCGCTCTTCAGGCCGTAATTCTTGGTTTCAAGGAAGAGCCAGTGGAAGAAGAGGAAGAGGAGGAATGTTCCACCCCCGATTAAGAGAATCGGCGCTGACTGCTCGATAGCGGCAATCACGAGCGGGTCGCTTGAGAATGTTGCGGTCAGGGCGCCTAACGGGCCGAGTGACGGCGAGGACAGCCAGACAATGAGCCAGGGAAGGAGACCCCGCACGGCAAAGACGGCAATCAGGAGGCCCCAGACCAGGAACCAGCGTTTTGCCCGCTCGCTCATGGTGGAGAGGACTTCGGCATTGATGATGGCGTTGTCAATACTCGTTATCGTCTCGAACAGGACGAGGCCCGCGATGATGATCGTGATGGAGAAGAGGTCCATAAATCAGGAAAATATGGATCGTATCCCGCTATAAACACTCTGGCCATGCCGCTGGAAGTGGGATGACGGTCTGTCGCCAGAGTATCATCCTGTTTTCATGGCTCCCGGTTCACGTCATGAGGAACAACCATAGGTATTTCTTCTGGCTGGCAGAGATTTTTAACGAGCAACCAGGGGATTATATGGTGGCAAAAACCTCGGGTTCGCCCGAAGAAGACCTCTATCGTGATGCGGAGCTTCGGATACGGGAAGCGGTATCCCGCATACGGGCAGCTGAAACCAAAGGGGATCTTGGGATCCTCCTTGCAAAAGAAGTGCAGTCATTCTCCCTCTTCGATCTCCAGATCATTGGCGGGAAACTCAACAGCGAGGTCGAGAGACTTCCGTCCCCGTACCGTGAGGCGATCCGGCCCTATTTCCGCGAGCAGCTCTTCGGGAAACACCACGAGCTCATCAGGAAGTACCGCTCCGGGGTTTTTACCGGCATGAACGAGCCCCTCCGTAACAAAGAATTGTTCCATACGTTCTGCGATATTATCCCGGCCAGCTGCCTTTCCTGGGAGCAGATGCATGACCGCAATCCGAACTTCCACAACCCGAAGAACCGCCTCTTCTATTATCTCGTATCAGCGTTTGCGATGTTCGTGCTCGATGAGCCGGGACACCCGGTGGGGATGCCGTTTCCGGGAGGGTATACCGTGGAAAAGCGGGGCCGGAATTATTACTGCCTGATCCGGGATAAGGAAAAGGAAGTCCCGACATCCATCTGCAACTTCTGCCCAGCCCTCCAGAAAGAGGACTCCTAACGGACCCGGTAATGGCGGATGACCGGCTGCACCGGGTTGCGGGATGAGGAAAAAGAACCGGTGCAGGAAGCTGCACCGGCGTCCGGACGGGCGTTACCAGGCTTCGGGAAATGCCATGTTGGTGTAGATGTCCTCGAGCCGTGCCTTGTGTCCCCGCTCCATGTTGGCGAGCTGGGAGAAGAGGAGCTGGGTTTCGGTGTCAGCAGCCGCTTTTGCAAGCTGGGTATACATCTGCATTGCCTCAAGTTCCTTTTTGATGGCAATGACCAGGCCGTCGAGCGGCTTTAAGTCGATCGTCAGCTTCGGTGACGGGAGGGCATCTCCTACCTTGTAGTCATGCCCTGCAGCGAATTTCATTTTGCCTGCGTCCTTTGAGAGAAAACCCTGCAGGAACTCCCGGTGTTTCTTCTCCTCGCCGGCGAGTTCATCGAAAAGCGCTTTTAGGTTTTTGTCCTTAACCTTGTCGGCAATGCTGCGGTAAAACGTGTAAGCTTCCACTTCCCGGTCAATAGCGGTTGAAATGATCTTCTTTACATCTTCAGTCTTCATGTGCACACCTCTGGTTTTTAAACTCCTATTATGTGCGGTCGCATATAATACCTATGCATCCCTTAAGGATTACCATAAATTATCGTCCCGGTTCACATTCGTTGCGAAAGTGATCGTGCGGGATGCTGAAAGGATTCCAAATGATCCTGGGAGAAACCATTTCACATCCGGCCCGGAAAATGTACCCATGACCGGAAATCACGGGTTGCTTTATACCCTCGCCCTCTTCAAGCAGCGCTATACGCGGGGAACCTCCTGGACCCAGATCGTGCTCAACTTCGGGATTATCACGGCGAACGCAAAACTGTTCGAGGATTTTTTCTACATCCATTTGGGACTCACCCTGCCGATGGTCATTGCGCTCTCGGTGCCCATCTATATTCTCGTCTGTTACATCATCGGCCACTTCGATGAAAAGAGCGGGTTCTGGCAGATCGAGAACAACCTGAACTACCGGGTAACGCCGTATTCAGAAGAGATGCTCCATACCATCCGGGATATCAAGGACTATATCGATAAAAAAGCCTGAACGGGTCCTGTCCCGTGCCCCAGCCCGATTCCTTTTTTGCGGGGCCGGAAACAATCAGGGACGCGCTTTTCGTTGCCATGAATCCGGTTGGAATGCGCAAAAGCGGGAGGCCGGTGAATCACCACATAAAACCGGTGTCCGCCGGTATTCGGGCGGATGGATCCGGTGAAATGCAAAAAGGTAAGAAAATAAGGATCGTGTCAGTCGAGAGGAATCGTTTCCAGCTGCGACACGAGCTCCCAGATCCGTGTCCGCGCATGGATAGGCATATTGGGATCATTGGAGATTTCATCTATCTTGGAGATTGCTTCCGCGGCGCGTAGCCCCATCGCCTTGGAATTGTTCAGAAGCAGCGTCCGGGTCTCATCAGCTACACGCCGGATATTTCTGGGTATCGAACTGTCTTCCTGGATGTGCTGCAGCATCAGGATACAGTTTTCCATAGTTTTTTCAGGGTTGGGCATGGTATCACCTACCGGGTACCTGTAGTTAATATGCGTGACCGGCATATATAGGTTGAATATCAAACCGACGGTGACCTGATGGCTTTAAGAAAAGATGATGAAATTATGGCAGAGTACCTCCTCAAAGGAGGCAAAATGCTTGAAAAGTCCTGCAAGACCTGCGGCTGCCCGCTCTTTGAAGTCAAGGGCAAGACGCTCTGCGTTGTCTGTGCCGAGAACGGGCCTGCACAGAGTGCCGATACGCACTCCCATGCCGCCCCGGCAGCTGCCGCTCATGCCCACAACCATGAACACGGCGAGTCCTGTTCCTGTGGTATGGATCACGACGAGGATTCCTGCGAGTGCGAGAATGGCGATGAGAGCGGGCTCACGGAGGAGCTGGCCTTCACCATCCACTCGCTCTGCCTGCGCATCCAGAACGAGCGGGACCCAAAAGAGGTTCTCACCCTGATGAACGCAGTGAAGAGCGGGACCGAAGCGCTCGAAGTGCTCTGCAGACTCTGATTTTTTTCAACCGGTTCCCCCTCATGGGTTCCTTTTTTGTTTTTTGGATTCCTGACAAAAGGGAGCTGGTCCCGGCATGACGCCTGACCTGCCGGCTTTAAGCAGAACTTCGCTGTCCGGCCGCGTCCTTGTCTGGTACCTTTCCCTGATCGGGTTCTTTGCCATATTCTCGACAACCCTCTCCAAGAACCCGGTCCTCCCCCTCTTTGTCCAGGCATTAGGCGGGGGGGATTCCGTGCTGGGCCTCATTGCAGCGGTATCTCCGCTTGCCGGCATCCTCTTCTCCTTTCCGGTCGGCGTGATTGCGGATCATATCGGGACGCGGCGCCTTCTCGTTGCCTCCGGGGTCATCTTCTTCCTTGCCCCCCTTCTCTATCTCTTCGTTGTCGATCCGCTCTGGCTGATACCGGTCCGGTTCTTCCATGGCATGGCGACAGCAATCCTGGGACCGGTTGTTGCGGCCATCATTGCCTTGCGGTTCCCGGAGGAAAAAGGCGAGATGCTTGGCCGGTATTCCTCCGCAACGCTCGTTGGCCGGACCCTGGCACCGCTTGCCGGGGGGATCATCCTCTCGGTCTTTCTGTTCCTTCCGGGCCTGGTCCCGTACCGGCTGGTCTATGTTGCCGCCGCCCTTGCCGCAGTGCCCGTGCTGTACATGACGCTGGCGTACCGCGAGGAGGAGCCCGGATCGCTTGCGGTGCTCCGGTTCGGAGCGTTTCGGGAGAGCCTTGTGACATTCATCGCAAACCGCCACCTGCGGGCAACGGCAATGGCGGATATGGCCACGTACTTTGTCTTCGGGGCATTCGAGACCTTCCTGCCGGTCTATCTCTTCTCGCTGGGGTTTGGCGCCTGGCAGATTGGCGTCATCTTTGCCGTCCAGGTACTGATTATCGCCGCATCCAAACCGTTCTTCGGCAGGATCGCCGACCGAATTGACAAGCGCGTCCAGATCTGTTCGGGGCTGCTCGTTACCGGCTGCCCGGTTGCCCTGATCCCGTTCACCTCGGACTTCTTCAGTCTTCTCGTGCTGAGCGCGGTCTTCGGGGCCGGCATGTCGCTCTCAACGGTTGCGACCAGCGCGTACGTGGCAGACGTTGCGAAAAAGGAGCAGATCGGCGCATCGATGGGCGCCCTCTCCTCCATCATGGACATCGGGCATTCAGCCGGCCCGCTGTTTACGGGAGTCATCATCACTCTTGCCGGCTATACGGAGGGGTTCCTTGCCGGCTTTGTTCTCACGGTCATCGTCACCGCGATCTTTGTCCTGTCCGTCCGAAACAGAACCCCGGGTTCTTCCGGGTAATGCCGGTATCAGCGGTCACCGTTTTGGGGCAGGGGGTGAGGGGGTGGCTGAAATTTTTTCAAGCGGGTATGGGGGGGTCCGATCGTTTTGGAAAATAAATGGAGGGGGGGTAACCTGAGGACCCCCCACCTCAAATCGGGGAATGCACATCTGTTGCACACGAAACCTGGTTCCCGTTTCTGCAATCTTCCGGTGTGAGCGCCTCCCGCGATGCCCGCTCAAACCTGACCGGGAAAGCCCCCCGGGTCTGAAGTGGGGAGGGGGTCTCCCGCACACCTCCCCCCTATGCAGGAGGGGGGGTTCAATCGTTTTAGAAAATAAATGGTGGGGGGGTCAGCCGGGGACCCCCCCATGAGAGTGTGGGGTTGGGCAGATTACCGAAATAAGATTCCGGTAATTGAAGCTGCCGCGGGCCGCCCTTCTTGACGGCGACAGGGAATCAAAATTTTTTAGAGAGGGAAATTTATTCCCGTTGAATGATTGTTACGAGATCTTACACGATCGAGAACAGATTGATCGTATGTGATTTGTTGATAAATAATTTAAAAATCATTTTCTATTAAATTATGATAAAAACCTTGCTTTTAATCCATTGTGATTACTTTACGCGCAAAACGCCTCGTCGGGTTTTGCGCTACGCACTTACCTGCCCGTAACAATTAATTGTTATTACTCGACGGAGATTATTTCTTTTTGAGTGGATCAGATGCTCCTATCAACGTCTAAATTTTTTTTATCGCAATATACGGTAATAATCAAAAAATGATTTTCTTTTTATGAAATCAGCTCTCTATCTCACGACACATACGCACACAATTATAAAGAAATAAATAATTGGCATTGTGATATTTCCTTCATGGACTTTATTGACGAGATACGGGCGTTTGCGAAAAATATTCCTGCCCTTTCAGAAAAAATTGCCACTGAAGAAGGCACCAAAAATGCACTCATCATGCCATTTATCAGGATTCTCGGATATGATGTTTTCAATCCGAATGAAGTAAATCCCGAATTAATTGCCGATGTTGGAACGAAGAAGGGGGAGAAAGTTGACTATGCGATTATGAAAGAGGGCATTCCTGTAATTCTTGTCGAATGCAAAGCGGTCAATGCAGATTTAGGTAAAGAACATGCATCTCAGCTTTTCCGGTATTTTTCAGTTACTCCTGCTAAAGTTGGAATTCTTACCAATGGTATTGTTTATCAATTTTTCACGGATCTTGAAGCTAAGAACAAGATGGATCAGAAACCCTTCCTTGAAATTAATCTGCTTGACATCAAAGAGCCCTTGATTGCGGAGTTAAAGAAATTCACAAAACAAGGATTGAATCTTGACGAACTTGAAGATACAGCATCACAATTAAAGTACACACGTGAGATAATGCAGATAATCAACAACGAATTCTCAAAACCTTCTGAAGAATTTGTAAAATTTTTTGCAAAACAGGTATATCCAAAAACGTTGACGCAGCAGGCAAAGGATAAATTCACCCTGATCACCAAAGAATCATTGAATCAGTTTTTATCAGAGAAGATAAATGACCGGTTGAAATCTGCGATGGAACCGCCGACACCAATACAACCTTCCGGACAAAACACTGGTAGTTTACCACTACCTGTCGAAGAAGACACAGAAGAAATTATCACAACTGATGAAGAGTATGATGGCTATTATATTGTTAAAGCGATTCTAACGGAAACAATCGATCCTGCACGCGTCGTGATGAGGGATGCAAAATCTTACTGTGCAATCTTGTTTGACGACAATAATCGAAAACCAATTTGCCGGTTTTATTTCAATACCAAACAAAAATCTGTCGGAGTTTTTGACAATGAGACACGGTCTGAAAATAAAATACCAATCAATAACCTGAATGAACTTTTTAAAATGGCAGATCATTTTAAGAAAATTAGTAACTATTCAGCTCATCTCGGACGATCAAACCGGCAGATCAAAATATGAAGCTCACCACAATCAATAATAGATGGCCGTCAACCGTGAAGAGATTCTGAACTTATGCAGAACCAATCCGGAATCCA
>NZ_JBAZQA010000003.1:0-315680 GCF_041645475.1 Methanoregula sp.
CCCTTCTCGTTATCGGTAAGATAATTTAGTACGATATCTCTTAGATTCATGCCCTGTTCCTCTTTGTTTGCAATTCACTGTTGGATACAGGGCATCTTCACTTTTACAGCACTTCGTGTACACTACCAAAAATCGGATATTAAGAATAAGTACAGGGAATGAATATCAGTCTCCCCGTACATCCGATTATTGTCTTGTGAGAGCAACGGCCTGTAAAAAAAAGGGCCGTCATGGGGGTTCTGCTTCAGGCCCCCGGATACATGAGATGATTGTGAGATTTATTCTTACGAAAATGGATGTAATCGAATTACCTCATATCAGTAGAATCATACCCATAGTTTGTTTCCTGCAAATTGTACTACCACCAATATGCAAAGAATGGAGACAAAACCTTCGCAAACCCGGTAAATGGGTATTAGCATATTGGGGTTTCTCGGGAAAATCATTGCAATGAGATAAGTAACGGCTCCAGCACCAGATATTCGGGTTTTTTTTTAATTATCCATTGTTGACAGGAATAAAATTTACACATAAATTAATCTTCCACAACATCTCGAAATTTTTTCTCACGATCACTCTCGTTTTCATGTAACCGGGAAAGTCTATCGACTGAAATTATTTTTATCTATTATCATTACTTTGGAGGATATGAACGAAGTTATTTAGAAAATTATTCTGTTAATGGTATATCTGGCTATTCTCGGTTGCATTATTGCAGGTGTCCACAACTTTGCCATTGATATCCTGATACAGCAGCAGGCTGCGCTCCACGCGCCCCCAAACATGAGCTGGCCACGCCCGTGATCCTGACAAGGATTACCCTGCGTCCCACGTACCCGCGAACAGCGAAAGCAACGAAGACAGCAAAATCTTCGGCAGATATGCCAACAGTTCGCGTAAGTTCAGAACCATTGCTATCATTGAGCCGAAGCGGGAAAATTTTTGGCTTCAGGGTTGACCGGTCGATATTGTAATCGTGCTGCGGCAGTTTACAGCCAGATTTTTTCAATTAATCCACGGTCAACAGTATTATTAAAAAAATTCGTAACCGATATTCTTCCGGAATTATGCAACAGGTCCACGTTTTTTGTTAATTTATCCGGAATGATTCGGAAAACATATGAAATGTCAGAAATTCATGCGGGAAGAGTAGAATATGGGAAAAAAAGGTTGGGGATCGTTATTTCCCGCTCGTTACGGTTTTTGACCCGCGAAGGATCCCGATTGTACCGGTCCGGACAAATTCCTTGATCCCGTACTGGCGCAGGAGTTTTTCAAGGGCATCGATCTTATCGGTATCGCCAATCACCTGCAGGACCAGGGTCTTTGCCCCGACATCGACAATCTGTGCCCGGAAGATAGATGCAATCTGCATGATCTCGGCCCGGGATGTTCCAAGCTCCGCGGTAACCTTGATGAGTGCCAGCTCCCGTTCAACCCGTTCGCTGTCCGTGAGATCAGAGACTTTGATGATATCGATGAGCTTGTTGAGCTGTTTCATCACCTGCTCGATCTTCTCCTGATCGCCAATAACAACAATGGTGATACGGCTCATGTCCGGCTCTTCACAGGGACCAACCGCGAGGCTCTCGATATTGAACCCGCGCCGGGAGAAGAGTCCGGTGACCCGCGAGAGGACACCGGCCTTGTTCTCAACTAATATGGATAGTGTATGCGGTTTCATGATCGGGGATGCCCTCCAATCATGTCATTGATTGCAGCACCGGCCGGGACCATGGGAAAGACGTTCTCCTCACGCTCGATACGGAAGTCCATGACAAACGGCCCGTCGCAATCAATGGAGGCCTGCAATGCCGGAAGCACCTCATCCGGGGATTCGACCTGGATCCCGTCAATGCCATAGGCTTTTGCGATCTTCACAAAGTCAACCGGTGGGAGCTCGGTGTATGAGTACCGGCGGTCAAAGAAGAGCTCCTGCCACTGCCGGACCATGCCGAGATACATGTTGTTCAGGATAACGACTTTTACAGGAATCTTGTCGGATGCAATCGTTCCGAACTCCTGAATGTTCATCTGGATGCTCCCATCCCCGGCAATATCGAAGACAGGCACATCCGGGCGGGCAAAATGTGCTCCCATTGCAGCAGGGAGGCCGTATCCCATCGTGCCAAGACCTCCAGACGTTATCCAGGTTCTGGGATTGTGGAAACAGAAGTGCTGCGCGGTCCACATCTGGTTCTGCCCGACTTCTGATACAATCACGGCCTTGTCCCTGACAAGGTCGCTTAAGGTCCTGATGACAAACTGCGGGTGCAGTCCGCCGGTACTTGGGCATTTGAGCGGATGGTGCTGTTTCCAGTGCCGGATTTTATTTAACCAGGGCTCATGTGCGTTACGTTTCTTCATGAGAAGCAGCAGGTCAGAAAGGACACCTTTCACATCCCCAACAATCGGGACATCGACCCGCTTGTTCTTTCCGATTTCTGCCGGATCGATATCGATGTGAATAACCTTTGCATGGGGTGCAAAAGTATCGATCTTGCCGGTAACACGGTCATCGAAGCGTGCCCCAATGGCGATGATGAGATCGCACTCTGTTACTGCGAAATTGGCATACTCTGTACCATGCATGCCCAGCATCCCGAGGTTAAGCGGGTGGTGGCATGGGATACACCCGATACCCATCAGCGTGGTTGTGACGGGGATGGCTGCAAGGGTTGCGAATTCAACAAGTTCGGGAGAGGCATTTGATGAGATGATACCGCCGCCGGCATAGATGAGCGGGCGCTCTGCCTGCCCGATGAGCTCCAGCGCCTTCTCGATCTGGCGTTTGTGCCCCTTATATGTGGGATTGTAGCCCCGGAGCACGACTTTCTCCGGCAGCTTCACGTCTTCAGACAGACCGGTGCTCACGTCTTTGGGGAGATCGATGAGAACCGGTCCCTGCCGTCCGGTGCCGGCTATATAGAACGCTTCCTGGACAACCCTGCTGACATCACCGGCACTTTTCACAAGGTAGTTGTGCTTGGTTATCGGCATCGTTATGCCCGTGATATCCGATTCCTGGAACGCGTCGTTCCCGAGCAGGTCTGTTGGTACCTGCCCGGTCAGTACTACAAGAGGGACAGAATCCATGTAGGCCGTTGCTATGCCGGTTACAAGGTTACAGGCTCCGGGTCCTGATGTGGCAAGGCATACACCTACACGACCGCTTGCCCGTGCATACCCGTCCGCGGCATGCGCTGCAGCCTGTTCGTGCCGTACAAGGATGTGCTGCAATGGTGAATCATAGAGTTCATCATAGATTGGCAGCACCACTCCGCCAGGATAGCCGAAGATGGTCTCGACTCCCTCGCGCCGGAGTGATTCGACAAGGATTTTTGCCCCGGTTTTCATGTCCTGTCCCTCAGTAATCTGTTCATGCCGGCGATCATCGCCTCGACACTTGCCATAATGATGTCGGTACGGGCGCCGCGTGAAGTAATTATCTTTCCGTCTTTACTTAATCTTACTGTCACTTCGACAAGCGCATCCGTCCCGCCCCGGATTGCATCGACATGGTACTCCTCAAGCCGGATATCTGCAACATCGCTGACGCACTTGCGCAGAACCTGCATGGCAGCATCGACCGGCCCGTTGCCGGTTGCGGCCCCGGTCATCTCCACGCCGTTCACTTCAAGAGTCACCGAAGCCGTTGGGATCATGTGGCTGCCGGAATTGGCTGTGAACTGGCGCATTCTGATGACCGGCTTGCATTCGATTGCAAGTACGGCATCGGCAACGGCCATCAGGTCCGCGTCCGTGACCCGTTTGCCATCATCGCCAAGCTGTTTGATCCGTTTAACGATCTCTTTTACCTGGGGTGGTTCGGCCTTGTACTTCATCTCTTCAAGGGCCGCCTCAACAGATGCCGTCCCGGAATGTTTGCCAAGGACAATACGGCGCTTGCGGCCAACCATCTCCGGTTTCACCGATTCATAGGTTGAGGGTTCGCGGATCACACCATGAGCATGGATGCCGCTCTCGTGCGTGAACGCCATCTCACCCACAATTGCCTTGTTTACCGCAAGCGGTACACCCGTATGCCGGGAGACGAGGCTGGAGAGCGGGTAAATCTTCTCCTTGAGGATGCGGGTCTTATACCCGTACAGCACCTCAAGTGCCATCACGACTTCCTCGAATGGCGTGTTGCCGGCCCGCTCCCCGAGCCCGTTGACCGTCACATGAACACAGGAAGCGCCGGATTTCAGTGCAGCCATGGTGTTTGTCAGGGCAAAGCCGAGATCATCGTGGCAATGGATGGAAAGCGGGGCAAGCTTCGCGAGCGGCGGTATATACTCCGCACATTTTTCCGGCGTAAGCAAACCCACCGTGTCGCAGAAACAGAGCCGGTCAGCACCATGCTCCACACCGGATGCAAAGAGTGCACGGAGAAACTGCTGGTCTGCCCGGGATGAGTCTTCGCCCGATAACTCTACAATAAGGCCACGATCTTTTGCGTACTCGACTGCATCCAGAGCCATAGCCACGACTTCGTCGCGGGTCTTTCGCATCTTCTTTGCGATATGCAGGTCACTGACCGGGATAACGAGATGGATGGCATCCGCATTGCAGTCAGCAGCAAAATCGATATCGAGCCGGAGGGCCCGGACGAACGTACAAATCTCCGGAGCGAGACCGGCATCCGCGATGCGCCGGATAGCTTCACGCTCACCATCAGATGCAGCTGCAGAACCCGCTTCAATGACATCGATACCAATGTCCGAAAGACTTGAAGCAATCTCAAATTTCTGATCAGGATTCAACGAAACACCGGGAGTCTGTTCCCCGTCCCGTAATGTTGTGTCTAAAAAGCGCAGGTTATTGACAAATAAAACATTCACTCATGGCAATCACCATGATTACTGGTGGGAATGGAGAATATAAAAAATATTCCTGCACCAGGTATATCCAATCCGTTTATTGCAAGGCTCTTGGTGTGGAACCTTTATGCGGCATACCGCTGCCAGAGAAACTTTATTTTTGCCGGTTCATACAATCTGTTAACAGTTGCGTGAATGCTATGCGGTTCTTAAAAAAAACTGAGGATACCACTCCTCCGGAATCCTGTGAAGAGATCGCATGCCGGTGCCGGGAACTTATTACTGCAGAGACACGGGGGCATCTTGGGGAACAGATAGCCCAGCTCGTTCTTGCCCATCCCCCGTCCGATATCCAGAGAATGAAACGGAATTTCGAGACCAAAGTTCAGGATATGATGCCGGATTACCGTGACCGGCTGACTCAAAAGATTGCCGGGCACCTGCTTGGTACCTACCAGCGGATTCGCCTTGATGATCAGCAGGGTGTTTTCCGGACCATGCACGAACCCCCCGGAGATGAACAGAAAAAGTACTGGGAGATGGTTGCCGTTCAGTGCAAAAAGGATGAAAGCAGCGATGCACCGGACATACGATTCCTGAAATACCTGCTGGCAGGTTACTGCATGCTGGTGTTACACGAGCCAGGTCACCCGGTCGGTACCCCGTTTCCGGGCGGGGATGAGGTAGAATTCACGGCCGGGATCTATTACTGCCCAGTCCGGGATAAAGCCGGCGATGTTGATGCTGCCCTCTGCCCGTACTGCCCCGCAATGCAGACTCCGGGTATCGGCTACCTGCGCCCGGCAACCCGTCCAACCGAGCGTACAAAACAGGAGTTCATCGATAACTGTCACCGGTTTCACCACTTTAACGGCTGATAGGTAGATCACGTATCCTTACCGGTCATTTCCATGAAATGAATGGGGAGCACAGCATCTTTCCGGGACAAGAATTATATTTATATGGGGCATTTATCTCTACATCTGTATTCACCGGTGTTTTTTCTATGGATTCCTCTACATCACGGGGCACAGTTGTTGAAACGGAACAATCGTTCGCCAATGATACCTCCCTCTTCATTAACCGGGAACTGAGCTGGATCCGGTTCAATCACCATGTTCTTGATGAAGCGTACGATACCAGTCACCCGCTCCTGGAACGGGCAAAATTCCTTGCCATCTTTGCCAACAACCTGGATGAATTTTTCATGGTCCGGGTCTCGGGTCTCCAGCGCCAGCTTGCAAAGGGCGTGCTCAAAGCTCCCCCGGATGGCATGACCCCCACAGAGCAGCTGGATGCAATCCAGCAGGTGCTCCTTCCCGAGCTCCTTGCCCAGTATGACTGCTGGCACAACGAGATTCTTCCAAGACTTGCCGCGTCGGGCATCATTATCCACTCATATGTCACGCTCAACGAGCAGCAGAAAGAACAGATGCACTCGTTCTTTATCAACGAGATCTTTCCGGTCTTAACTCCGCTGGCATTTGACAGCTCCCACCCGTTCCCCTTCATCTCCAACCTCTCGCTCAACCTGGCCATTATCATCCGGGATCCCTCAAAAAAAGATTTTTTTGCCCGGG
Organism: Methanoregula sp.; assembly: GCF_041645475.1. Lineage (GTDB taxonomy): Archaea > Halobacteriota > Methanomicrobia > Methanomicrobiales > Methanospirillaceae > Methanoregula. The sequence continues at coordinate 6,404 of NZ_JBAZQA010000003.1, forward strand.
TCAAAGTCCCAAGCAATCTCTTCTCCCGCCTCATACGGATACCTGAACCGGAAGGGAGAACGCGGGGAAGTAATACACCGGTCCAGTTTATTTACCTCGAAGAGATTATTGCCGCCCATCTTGACCTCCTTTTTCCCGGCCTTGAGGTCATATCTTCGTTCCCGTTCCGGATAACCCGGGACGCTGACCTGGAGATCGAGGTCGATGAAGCGTCCGATCTTCTGACTACGGTTGAAGAGATCATGGAGCAGCGGGCAAGGGGGAATCCCGTAAGGATCGAGGTAGACTCATCCATGCACCCCGGCATCTGCCACATCCTTGAGAAGAAGCTTGGCGTGACATCGGCCATGATCTACCGGGTGGGCCACCCCATTGGTATGGCAGACCTCATGGAACTCATGTCTCTTGACCGTCCCGACCTTAAAGATACCCCGTTCCTCCCAGCAGTACCTGCAGAACTTTCTGAAGAGCAGAATATTTTTACCACCATCCGCAGGCACGATGTTCTCATCTATCAACCCTACGACAGTTTCTCCCCGGTAGTGAATTTCCTCCGGCAGGCTGCCCATGATCCGGACGTCCTTGCTATCAAGATCACCCTGTACCGCGTGGGGTCCAACTCTCCTATCGTCAAAGCGCTTATGGAAGCCCGCGAGAACGGGAAAGCCGTTGCTGCCTTAATCGAGCTCAAGGCACGGTTTGATGAAGAGAACAATATCGGGTGGGCCCGGGCTCTCGAAGCACAGGGGGTTCACGTGGTGTACGGCGTTGTGGGCCTCAAAGTCCACGCCAAGCTCTGCATGGTCGTGCGCCGCGAGAAAGATGGCATCCGCCGGTACATGCACCTTGGCACCGGCAATTATAATGCAACGACCAGCAGGATTTACACGGATTTCGGGATGTTCACCTGCGATAAGGAGATTGGCGAAGACATAGCCCATCTCTTCAATTTCTTAACCGGGTACGCCCGGATCGAACAGTACAATAAATTGCTCGTAGCCCCGGTAACCTTGCGCAGGACCATCCTCGAGAAGATCGAGCGGGAGATACGGCATCACCGGGAACACGGAGGCGGCCATCTTATCTTCAAGATGAATGCCCTTGTTGACCGGGATTGTATCGTGGCCCTGTACCGGGCTTCCCGGGCCGGCGTGAAAGTCGACCTCCAGATCCGGGGCATCTGCTGCCTACGGCCGCAGATACCCGGCATGAGTGAGAATATCACGGTCAGTGCCATTGTAGGCCGGTTCCTTGAACATGCCCGGGTCTATTATTTCCGCAACAACGGAGATGAAGAGGTGTACCTTGGCAGTGCTGACCTGATGCCCCGGAATCTCGATAAACGTGTCGAGATCCTGTTCCCGGTGCTGGATCCGAAGATCCGGTCGGCAATAATTGCCACTATCCTTCCTGTCCAGCTGGGCGACAATGTCAAAAAACGCATTATGCAGGCTGACGGGACCTATATCCGGGTGCACCGCACTCCTGGAGAAGAACCAAAAAATGCCCAGACCTGGCTTATGGAACACCGTGGAACCTGGTATGATCGAACCGTCTGAAGGGATACTGACCCACACCGGTTTGTGCTGGTTTGCTGGCCAGCAGATTCCCCCGCGACTCGAGGCATTCGCAAAAGAGATTGACGGGGTACGGGAAGCAAAGGATATTGAGAATATCCACCGCATGCGGGTGGCGTCGCGCCGTCTCCGGGCTGCACTCCCGCTCTTCCGGCAATGCTTTTCCAAAAAAAAGTATCTCCGCTGGATGCAGGAAATAACAGATATCACCCGTGCACTTGGAGAGGCGCGGGATGCTGATGTGCAGATTGCTTTTTTGCAAAAGCAGATCAAGAAGAGCACCAGTTCCTGGAAAACCCGGAACAAGGATAACCTCAAAGGCGAACCTCCTGAAGGCCCTGCACTCCGCTACCTGCTGGCCGAGCTCCAGAAGAAGCGATCGAATCTCCAGAGCCGGGTAGTCTCGGCCATCAATTCCTTAGAGAAGAGCCGGATTATACCGGAGATCCAGGCGTTCTTCACGAGTTCCGGAAACAGTCACGTCCGTTTGCCAGGAAAGGCCCTGATGTATGGCGTTCCCCCGATAGCCGCCCTCCATATTGAATTCCGGTTAAAAATGCTCCTGTCCTATGATGCCTGGGTAAACCATCCCGAGGCGGTAGCCGAGCACCATGCTACCCGGATTGCTGCAAAGAAGCTCCGGTACACCATGGAGATATTCGGACCGGTATACCGTCTTGGCCATAACAAGCCGCTTTCGCGGGTAAAGATGATCCAGGAAATCCTCGGGGATATCCATGACTGCGATGTCTGGATCGACCACATCACGTTAATCCTCTTAAAGGAACGAACCCGCCTCCGATCAGACAATGAAGAGAAGCGGCCGGATACGACTACCCTTGCAAGCCTGAAGATCCTGTTGCAGGAGCGGGAACGCGACCGGGCCGCCCTCTACCGCCATTTTACCCGTTTCTGGGACGCCCAGAAACGTGCCCGGCTGTGGGACGGACTCCGGAAATCGCTGGTATCGGGAAGAGTACGACGATATCTTCCGAAAGATGCCTTTAAGGAGCCGGAAGCCCGCAGCGCAGTCATGACCCTTGCTTCAGCCTGTCCTGAATGCCTTTCACACAGTACTACTGTGACTAATCTTGCGCTCATGCTCTTTGACAATCTCTCGCCCCTGCACCAGCGGGGAAAAGGGGAAAGGTTCCTCCTTGAATGTGCGGCAATGCTCCACGATATCGGATGGATGAAGGGTGGAAAACAGCATAACCGGTCGGGAGCCGTAATCATCTGCGAGGCCGAGATCCTGCCATTCGATCTTCCTGAACGGACGATCATCTCTCTTGCGGTTTTAGCCCACCGGGGTCGTTCCCCTATCGAGAACGAGGATCTTTTCCGGCTCCTTCTGCCGGAACAACAAAAAACCGTTCGTTATCTCGCGGCCATACTCCGGGTTGCTGACGGCTTTGATTATCTTCGCAAAGGATCCGTCCGGGAACTCCATTGCGTTATTGACAAAGAACAGGTATCCGTTGATGCAATTGCGATTGCTGACATCAGCGCTGAAAAAGATCGCGCCCGGGTAAAATCCGATCTCTTTTCCCGGGTATTTTCGGTCGGGATGGTGATCCATTGAGTTCTCATACAGTCGGACCTGACGGAAGAGTTGTCTCATTCATAGACATGGGGACAAACTCAATCCGGCTGCTTGTCGTGCGCCTCAATCCCAATCATTCCTACACGGTTTTGACACGGCAGAAACAACAGGTCCGTCTCGGGGAGGGCGAATTTGAAGACGATGAGATAACGCCCGACGCTATGGAGCGGGCGGTTGTTGTCTGCAAAAAATTTACCGAACTTGCCCGGACATTCAACTCTGACGAGTTCGTGGCAGTCGCAACGTCCGCTGCACGTGAGGCGTCCAACCAGAACGATCTTCTCCGGATGATCCGGCTGGAAGCTCATCTCGATATACGGGTTATATCCGGAAGGGAAGAAGCCCGGCTCATCTACCTGGGGGTTTCAAGCGGCACCCATCTCGACACCCGGACCGGATTCTTTATCGACATTGGTGGGGGAAGCACTGAGATTGCGGTAGGAAATGCCACGGATTACCAGATTCTCGACAGCTTCCGGCTTGGGGCTATCCGTCTCTCCAACATGTATTTTCCGCCCGGCCAGACCGGCGCGGTGCTACCGGAACAATACCGGAAGGTTCAGCGGCATATCAAAAACATCATTGTCCACTCACTTACTCATATAAAAAAGACACCCCTCGATTGCGCGATCGGCAGTTCCGGGACAATCATCAATCTTGCCGAGATCGCTCATAAAGTCCTGCACCCGGCAGTGCCGGTAACTGACCTGACGATCAGCTTCAAGGATTTGAGAAAAATAATCGATCTGCTCTGCTCCCTTCCTCTCGAACAACGCCGGAAAGTGGCCGGAATAAACCCGGAGCGGGCTGATATCATTATTGCCGGAGCTGCGGTACTCGATGTCTTCATGAAAGAGCTGTCGCTCGACCGGATTACGGTTACCAGTCGCGGGCTCCAGGACGGCCTTCTTGTCGATTACCTCTCCCGCATGGACTCGTTTCCCATGCTCGGGGAGCTCTCATCCCGGCAGCGCAGCGTTCTCCAGCTCGGAAGATCCTGCGGCATCAATGAGGTTCATGCCCGGACCGTTACCAGCCTTGTTCTTGAACTGTTCGATTCATCCAAGAATCTCGGCATCCACAGCTATGGCGATGCGTTCCGGGAACTGCTTGAATATGCAACGTTTCTCCACGACATCGGCTCGTTCATCGCGTATACCAATCACCATGCCCATTCCTATTACATAATCCGGAACTCTGAACTCCTCGGCTTTGACCAGAACGAAGTAATATTCATGGCAAACCTGGCCCGCTTCCACCGGAAGAAAACACCGAAAAAGAAAGATCCGGGGATAATCGAGCTCGACCTGCGGGACCGTGACGTGCTCCGGGTTCTTGCGGCATTCATCCGGCTTGGCGAGAGCCTTGACCGGAGTCATGCAGCCCTGATCCGCCATGTCCGGTTTATACGAGTTGAGAAAGAAACCGTACATCTTGAAATTATTGCCCGTGGGGACTGCCAGCTCGAGATCTGGGGTATTGAAAACGAGCGGAAAGCCTTTGAGAAAGTATTTGGCCGGAAGCTCGCCTTTTCTATAATTGATTCGCAGACCGGGTAAATTTTTTTGGGTAACGTGCCAATCCAGCCCCTAACATCTATCTTTTACAAAAGTCCGCCCCCCTTTGCGCCAACCCTGCCCCCATTGGGGGTGGGGGCGCATGCGATTCCTCGGTATTACCAAAATTCCGATTCAGGTACTACAGCACTATCGCAACGGGGGGCGTCATAGCGGCGGGGCGAAGCCCCTGGAGCGTCTGTATTTCCGCTCCGAAACGAATTTACTTTTTGCATTAATGTTAGGCATGTATTTTTTACCTTTTTATCACTCCGTAAATCCTTCCGGGATTCAGGGGCTGGAATAGTACATTACCCAAATGAGAAAAACTTTCAGTGGGAGCAGAAAGAACTGCAATTGAATTTACTCCGGGTATGAAGAATTATCGTGATAACCTGAAATGCCAGAGGAATTGCAATCAGGACAAAAAGTTAACGATTACAAGGCATTTTTGTCAGGAAAAAAGATTAGTAGAGGATGTTAATCTGCTGAATTGACGCAGGGGCTGTCCGGGTGATACCAAGCGCCGCACCAATGGACGGTTTAACTTCGATAGTGAAATAATCGTTCTTTGTAATTCCATTGGACGGTTTTGCCATGATATCGAACTGCTCGCCACGTTCAAGAACGCTGTCGTTCGTTATCTGGTTCTGGACAGATGCAATGCTCCATCCTCCGGAACCGGGTGCTGTTCCTTTGCCTGCCTGGGTCAGGGTCTGGAGTTGGGTTGCATTACTGTATGTTAAGACAACCTTTTCAAAATCAACCGGTGTTCCACCGGGTGCTAATGCACACGTGAAATTGATAACCTCAATTGGGGTTCCAGCGAGGGCTGTAGTGCCATACACATTACCAACGATTTCAAGGGTTGAGCTCGCCTGCTGTACACCGGTGTGGACGACTTCCTGGCTCTTCTGGGTTGTGAAGAAACCGGCGCCGAGCACCACGTACGAAAACACCGCCGCAACGACAACGAATGCGATGAGCACAATCGCTGCCTCGAGACCGGTGAATGCATTGTCATTTTTGAAAGATCTCATAATTCACCTTTTGGGGTTAAGACGGATTCAAAACCCTGTGTGCTAAAATGCACTAATGTTATATATACATTTGCTAGAGAGGTACGATAAAAACATGCTGTGTTCATATTTTCTCTACTAATTTTTATCCGTGTAAAAAAAATAACCACATATCTACACTATTTTGTGAGTACTCAAAAATATACCCAATATCAAAGAAAAATTCTGGAAACACATTTAAATGAAAGATATTTATTTACAAAAGGAACGCTGTAATGTTCTGTAATGGATAAAAAAGATGTAATGTACGGTGTTCTGGCACTGGTCATTATCCTCATCATTGCACTTGTCATCAAACCCCTGGCTACCGGCCAGCCGGTGAATATTGGTCTGCCTGCGTCTGCAACACCCGCTATTACTCCTGCGCTTCCATTGAACCCATCTGCAAATGCGAACATCAGCGGGGTTAGCGCCCCCACGCAGCCGTCCCGGTTATTGACGCCCACCCCGACACCGGCTCCAACCTGGGACGCAAAGGTTCAGACGGTGGGATTTGTAAATCCGTCCACATATGGCATTTCTACCAACCAGACTTTTGCGAACGGCACGAGAATTGACAGCATACCACAAAATGTCAGTATGACAACATTTGCTTCATTTTCCGGACAAAAGAGCGGAACAACTCAGATTATCAATATCCCGTTTCCCTACTGGGAACTCTGGTATACCGTAGATCCGATTGTCGAAAAAACGATTGCAAAAGTGGTGGTCACTCCTGCCAAGGGTGAATATGGTGCTGGGATATCCTCCAGTGATATTGAAGGATCATATACTTCTGTCAGACCACAGTTTACCCTTCAGGTCATGGATGCAGATGATCCCAATAATATTGTCCGGGTAATCACCCCCCCGGGGGGAATTGACCTGGATCTCTGGCTCGGTACTGAGCCTACTACGGTGAGCAGTCCGTTTCTGAAACCCCAAAAGGCTACTGATTACAAACCTGACCCTCAATATTCGGATCCCCGCCCCTGGAAAGAAAAATTCTATGCCGGACAGAGAAATTATTACTTTGTCATCAATGCACAAGCCCTGAAATCATATAAAATTGACATCCGCATCCCATCCAAATATGTGGGGCAATTCTAATTTTTTGTTTTGCAGGAATGATCCTCCAGTACAATGCACATAATCCACAATATCCCCAATCAAACAGGTTTTCAGATCCGGGGATAATTGATATGGGTGAAACCGGAATTACGGGATAGCGCTCTTTACCGGAAACCCATCTCAACATTGTTGTTCGATATGGACAACACGCTCTTCGATCTGGTAGGTGCGCAAATAGCTTCCTGCGTGGAAGTTGCCCGATCGCTGGGAATGGATGATGGCGAGGATTTGTTCACGTACTTTCTCCGGCCACTCTGGGGTTTTGAGGCCCATGAAAATATTTCCGATTACATGCAGGATCATGAGATTTCCGGCAATGATCGGTTTCACGCGGCCTGTCAGATTTATGAGGCCGCCAAGCTTCGGTACATTACACCCTATGATGGCGTTATTAGCACCCTCCGGATACTGCAGGATAAAGGGTATCGTATGGGTATTGTCACCGATGCACATTCCCGGGATGCAACGCGGCGCCTTGAGAAAACCGGGCTTCTGCAGTTCTTCGATACCCTGGTGGCGTATGATATGGTTCTTGTAAAAAAGCCTGCCCATGAGCCATTTCTCTTAGCACTTGAGATGCTCAGGTCCGGTTTTTCCGAAACACTCGTTGTGGGGGACAGCCCACGCCGTGATATAGAACCCTGCAAACAGCTGGGAATAAAAACCGTTTACGCAAGGTATGGCGACCGGTTTTCCCAGACCCGGAATTTTGAGGGGGCTGATTTTATCATTGATTCCATGGACCAGTTGCCCGGAATCCTCAATCACGTATCTTCCCATAGTTTCTGAGAGAGAATTTCCAGTTTTCGTCCGGCGCGGGGATAGTTGGTAAAAAGGTTTTTTGGTCCAATCAACGTTTTTCTGCATTTTTTTACCCAAACCTTAAAAAAAACTGACAGATAATCTAGCAATATGTTTGTCCCGACCAAGATCTTTTTCACAAAAGGGGTTGGTGTCCATAAAGACCGGCTTGCATCGTTCGAGCTGGCCTTGCGCAAGGCCGGTATCGAAAAGTGCAACCTTGTCTATGTCTCGAGTATCTTTCCGCCCAACTGCAAACAGATCTCCCGGTCGGAAGGTCTCAAAAGTTTAAAAGCCGGGGGCATAACATTCTGCGTGATGGCCCGGAACGAGACCAATGAGCCAAACCGTCTTGTCTCTTCCGCCATTGGCCTCGCATTGCCGGCCGATGAGAACGAATACGGGTATCTCTCCGAGCACCACGGGTTTGGAGAGACCCAGCAGAAAACCGGGGAATACGCAGAAGATCTGGCGGCAACAATGCTTGCTACAACGCTTGGTATTGAGTTTGATGTCAATGCCGCATGGTCTGAACGGGAGCAGACCTACAAGGCCAGCGGGAAGATCATCAAAACCAAGCACACCTGCCAGTCGGCGGAAGGGGATAAGAACGGTCTCTGGACAACGACAATTGCCGTTGCTGTATTTTTGTAATACAGAGAATCATCTTCTCTCGCTTTCCAGAATTTTTTTTCTGACCGGTCTGCCTGCCATTAGGGGGTATAGGTGAATTGCCTTCATTCTTCGGGATAAGAAAGCCGGTCGTAACCATTCAGCCATCACCAGACAATCAAACCGCCAGATACAATGCAAAGGGTGAGCGTTGGGTCCAATCGCATATGGATACGCCTCACTGGAAAACGGTAACAGGCATCTGGTACCGTGAGAGGAGTTTTCACCCCTACGGAAATTTTTTCCTGGCGGGATCTGATTTCAGCAGATGAATTCCCATCAACAAGTACAACGCGATCTCTTGCCGGTTCTCATCATCCAATGACAAGCGATCCAAATATTTGCCCTGTTGACGATTGGACGAATTCCTTTGCAAACGATCCCTGGTTTTTACCCGGACCCTGCATCCGGTAATACACCATTATTCGATAGAATCCAGCCGTTTAAGCGGTCGTTGTCAGGTACTATTAAGCAACCAGTCCAAACGGGAATAGACCCTGGAAAAAATGGGTAAAGTGCCAATCCAGCCCCTGACATCTATCTTTTACAATAGTCCGCCCCCCCCCCTTTGCGCCAACCCTGCCCCCATTGGGGGCGGGGGCGCATGCGATTTCTTGTATTACCAAAAATCCCGATTCAGGTAATACCGCACTATCGCAACCGGGGTGCCATAGCGGCGGGGCGAAGCGCCTGGAGCGTCAGTATTTCCGCTCCAAAACGAATTTTTTTTTGCATTAAATTTCAGGCAGGTATTTTTTTATCTTTTTCACTCCGTAAATCCTTCCTGGATTCAGGGGCTGGAATAGTACATTACCCAAAAAATTTATAAAAATTTTCCAAATCCCTGTTCATGAGAAAAAAATGACTACAGTTATGTTCCGGAGATCTTCCTCAGTGCACCCACCACGGCGAGACTGATATTCTGGTCCGGTGATGCAAGGCATTTCGAGAGGGGAGATGTGGCGCGGGAATCGCCAATCTCCCCCAGCGCGAAGATGATAAGGGGATCAAGGGTGGCGTCATGCCCGAGAAGACCGATGAGCGGTTCGGTAGCATCCCGGTTGCGGGCCGATGCAAGGATCAGGATAACCCGTGAGACAAGAGGTGTATGCGGGTCATCCAGGGCTTCGACAAGCACCGGGACAGATACTCCGGAGATTTGGACCAGGGCATCGAACGCAGTGCTCCTTACACTCCACCGGGAATTTTCGAGCGCAACGATGAGAATGCGGATGCACTCCGTATCCCCTGCCCGTGCCAGGCTGTCAACAGCCCTGAGCCGGGTTTCCAGGTTATCGGACTCAAGGTCCAATGCCCACTGGCTGCGTGCGGACGTGTCGGACACGGGTTTTTTCTCATCGATCCGCTGGGGGGAAAATGGATCCGATCCCGCGTTTGTGTACTCATACTGTTCTTTTGGATCGGAAAGGCCGAGCGCTTCAGCCCAGGTATCGACAGCCCACCGGGCAGCCTCATCGGAAAGTCCCAGCTCATCCTGGAGACGTTTCATCATGAACCCTTTCATCAGAGAATGAGGAAGGTTACGGTGCGGTGTGAGGAGATCGAGGGGTACATGCTGGCGTACGGCATTGACAAGAACGAATATCTCGCGGCCGCATGAGCCGCAGGTGTCCCGAAGCAGGGCCTCGCACCGGGAGGGTTCATGGGCAAGAGACTCGCCATAACGCCCGACAAGGTCTTTGAGAATTATTCGCGGCTGGTCTTTCATACAATCCCATTGTTCTTAGGTGCGGTCACAGTCATAAGAATTCCTTCTACCGTGATGACAACCCCCGGGTTCAGGGGGACTGCACGCCCCGGGGGTACTTCGGTGATGCTGCCATCGGGAAAGGCGGCCTGCCATGCATTTTTTGTCAGGTTGCGGATCCCGGCTGCTCCCCGGACGGAAGGATGCGAAACAATGATGCCCACTTTTACTGACCCGTCATCCTGGGGCTGGAGCTGGGCAAGATGTCTTCGGAGAATTGCGCTCCCGATGCCAAGAGCTATCTGTATCTCTCCGGAGGGACGCCGGATCGTGAGGGCGGGCGGGGACGGGATTCTTGTATGGCAGTGCCAGCAGGTACTCTCCTCGTCGGGGCAGGAGAAATTTTCCGCATTGCACCGTGGGCAGAGAATAATCCGGTCCTTGATACTCGAGAAGAGATTCTGCCACTCCCCCTCAGTTACCCGCCGGTCCGGGTAGGCAAGTCCCTCGGTAAATGCCCGGATAAAGGTGTTTTTTAAAGGGACCGGGCAGTACTGCCAGCGTTCCCGTGCAATGGCATAGTCCGGATCGGGGGGAAGGGCATTGGACGGGTTCTCCGGATCAAAAACAAAGACCGGTGTCTCGCCGTATACTTTCTTTTTTGCCGGGATATCCCAGCAATGAAAGCGGTACTCCATCTCGCCATGGAACGGGTGATGCCAGACCCAGAGATAGAAGAGGAGGACTGCAAGCGAATGGAGATCGGTCTGGGTTGAGGGATCCGCCTGGCCCCGGATGATCTCCGGGGCCATGTACTCCATCGTGCCCCAGACCTGGCAGCGGGACTGGCGGTTTACACCCACATTGTCATTGTCGCAGATCAGGATATCCCCGCTCTTTGGGTCGAACATCAGGTTACCGGCCGAGATGTCCCGGTAACAATGCCCGGAGAGGTGCAGGGAGCGGTAGCTGTTTGCCAGCTGGTACGAGATCTCGCAGAGCGCTGAAAAGTTGGGCACGGGTTTGAGATGAGCCCAGATCTCGCCAAGCTCGGCAAACCGCTGTGTATCGATCCGGGACATCAGGTAGCCGAACTGGCGCGAGGAGGCAGACGTGACGAGATCAAGCGGCCAGATAAACCGTTTCCCGCCGGCCCCGAACGGGGGACCCGTCCGGACCAGGTAGAGGACAGCAGCCCGCTGTTCAGCCGTTGCCTGTTCAGCTTTGTACCATTTCACGGCCTGGTATCCCTGGGGGCCATCCACCAGGTACACCTCACCCTGCGCGCCCTCGCCGAGTTTTTTTATGACATGAAGCTCCGCACCGGAGAGCTCTGCGGTTATCCGCTGGCCCATAAGAAGCGGCACGGTCAGTTCACCTTCCCGGGGGAGGACCCTGTACCGTCCGGCAACCCGGCATCCCGTTGATTGTCCTCAGCCGGGTTGATACAGACAAAGACAAGCGTCATATCGTCACCGCTCGCGAGTGCGGAATACCGGTCAAGCCAGCCCTTTATGGAACCGGCAACACTCTCCATACCAAATTCCCGTATCCGTGCAACAAGGCTGCGTAAAAACCGGACAAACTCTTCACCTTCTGAACCATCAAAGGAATCCGAGACCCCGTCCGTTGCGGCAATAAGGACACCGCCATTGCCCCGATCGAGCGTTGCAGTCCGCCAGAGCAGGTGGGCATCACGGGAGGATATGGAATGGGTCTCTTTGCCGACAAGGGACGAATCAGTGGGTATCGGGCATTCGACCGATCCATCCGGCCTGACCAGAACGATATCCCCATCGCCGATCTGGCTGATGAGGATCATGTCGGCAACAACAAGCGCCGCAATGAGCGTTGAACCGTAGCGGCTGTACTCTACAGTGCCGGAAGAGGAATCCGGGCTTGTGGTGATTCCACGGCGCGCTGCATCTTCGCTTACAGCATCCCGCCATTTCCTGCCGGCCCTCCGGGGAAAATCCGCTTTGAATTCAGCACGGATAGACAGGTTGGGGACATCGTGGAGATGGAGTCGCTGGAAACCAACGAGCTCGTCGATGGCGGTCTGGACCGCAAGAGCGGAACCGGTCCGGCTCTGGTCATGGCGGGGATCACCATGGCCGTCGGCAACCGCGATGGCAATACAGGGTTTTGCTCCGGAGGAACCGGAGAAAAGGGCAAATGCATCCTCACAGGGACGCCCGGAACTGATATGTGATGCGCCGGTCCGGCTGCACCCGAAAGCCCAGCTAAGACTCGTCTCACTGGCGCACTGGAAATCCCTGATTGGCTGCATATCAGGATCTCAGAACAGCTCAGTGTTCGAGGTTATCAGCGGCGGCGGTGAATCAATCGTCACATTGGAGGTCTCATCAACCGCGCCGGTACCGCGACTGCGGCCGCGGGACGATGCAACAGATGCGGAGACCGAAGCCCACTTGATGTAGGAGACCAGTTCCTCGGGAGAATGGGCTTTCAAGAGTCCGATCTGGTCCTGGTTGACGAACTTGAGAAGTTCCGGCTCGTTGTAATCGGATTCATCGCCGATTGCTATCGCGAGCCGGACCGCCTTGACGCCCCAGGGGATCCTTGCAAGATCTGCAATCGCACTATCGTATTCTTCCCGGGGGTCGGTGCAGAAACCATCGGATACGAGGATACAGACTGGGGGAAGTCCGCGTCGGGGCATCCGTTCTATGGAAAGTTCAGTCTCAAGCATCCGGAGAGCTTTTGCAGTGGCCGTAAGTCCGGAGGTTTCGAGTTCCGGCCAGACAAACTGTTCGAGCGGGACCGGGTCAGGACCAACATGCCATGACGCTGCATCAGAGAATTTAATCGCCCGCATTACGATCTCGACCTGCGGGTATGAAGCAACTGCTTTTTGCACCTCAGGAACCGCTTCACGGATAGCCTGGTTTAAGGTTGCAATCTTTTTTCCCCGCATGGAATCGGAACAATCGGCAATCCAGAAAAAATGGAGTTTTTTCCGGACAACCTGTCCGTCAGGAATCGGGATGGAATCGTCTATGATATGACCCCCTGCATTATCATTCATTCTATCCGATAACCATATAAGATCACCGGTTTTTGCAAAAAATCGCGTATATCGTAAAAAAACAGGCAAAAAATTATTTGGGTAATGCCGCGGTGATCATTTCCTTAACACCGGGTGGCAGGTTGATCCCGTTCAACAGGGTTGGAAGTACGCTTAAGAGTACTTTTTGCCCTTCGGGACTCGCCGCAAATGTTTTCAGAAGATTAATTCCATCCGGGGATGCAAGAAACTGTTTTGCAGCTTCCTGACCTTCAGGGGTTGCCAGGTAACTGGAAACCGCCCCGCCCATGCCGCCAAGACTTCCAAAATTCATTGATTTCACTTCCTTTTTATCTCTAGTATTAGGGTTTTTGCACAATTAAAGATAGGGTTGTAAAAAAAACCCGTGAACCAGGAATCGGGCGTGAAGGGGAGATGCACACAAAAAAGTTACTGGGTACCGGTCAGGATGGTTACATCGGCATATACTTCGTGACCAGACATCTCGATGGTATAATTCCCCGACTGCCGGACCATGAACTTGTTCTCGGTCATATCGGGGTAATCTTTCCCGTATCCCTGCAGGTCCACAACTCTTCCATCCGTTGAATCCAGAACTTTTACTTCAAACCATGCATTCGGGCTAGCAACGGTTTTATTGACCATGTGTTCTGCAGAGGAGCCTATGCTCACGAGAATATGGCGCTGCACCATGACAGGTTCAAGGTTAAACCAGATATACAGGGGCGGGTGCTCAAGGTTGTACGTGGTTATCACTTTCTCGCCATAGGAAAAATTCTTCTTCAGCGAATACACCCGCTCATAATCGCTTCCGAACCGGTTGCTGTCCACTATATTCGACGCAGATGTCTGAACAGGAATTATCTGTGTTTCGGATGCCATCGTCTGCACTGCAGCATAGCCGGTCGGGGTTACGGAGACCGGAGTTTTTGATGCCGACGCAGAAGATGCACCGGGTTTTATGAGCGGCAGGGCAAAATAGACTCCCACTGCCAGGATGATACAGACGGCTACAACACCAATCAGTATCAGCGTTTTTTTGTCCGGTCCGGCCTTAACCGAAGGAGAACCCGGAGACGGTACTTGCGGAGGGATTTCCTGAACGGGAGATACCGGCGGTTCAACAGGAGCGCCGCACTGGACACAAAACCGGTTGCCCGGGATAAGCTCTGCACCACAGGATGGACAGAATCGCATGGAAGTGTGGTTGGAAGTGCAAGGTTTTCTTCTTTTTGTTTTCCAGCATTCAGCCATCTGGTATCTGAAAATAAAAAAGGAGATTTTTACCAAGAGTTCCTGGCAGATTTATTGAACGCTGAGCCGGGTGGTGGGTAACAAAATTACATGCCCTGCACCTTGCGAGTGTCAACCCCCCATTCTTGAGGGGAAGGGTAACCTGAGGGGCAAAATCATTTCAACCCCGGTTATTTTTTACACTTTTTTGTGCAGCCTTATGAGTAACTATCATTTCGTGGGAGTCGTGAACATGCGCCAGAAGAGGCACGTTCTCTGCAGCCCTCACGAGCGTATGAACAACAATTCTGGTGTTTTTCATCATTTAAAAAAAAGCGTGACGGTTTTACTCGTCCCGGAGCATCCGGTCCATGGCATGAGCTGCACGTTTTGCGGCTCCCATGGCAAGGATGACGGTTGCCGCACCGGTGGCTACATCTCCTCCGGCATAGACTTTGCGGAGTGAGGTCCGGCAATCCTCATCAACAATAACGTTGCCGCGCTTTCCGCGTTTGAGCTCGGGAAGCTCGCCAATCAGGAGCGGGTTCGGGCCCTGGCCGATGGCGGCAATAAAGACGTCGGCATCAATCGTGAATTCTGATCCCGAGACCGGTGCCGGTTCGGGCCGGCCGGAACTGTCGAGTTCACACATATTCATCCGGACACATTCAACACCAGTCATAACTTGGTCGCCGAGCACCTGTACGGGGTTTGCGCACATGACAAACTCGATACCCTCTTCTTTTGCCCGGGCAACTTCCGCTTCACGGGCCGGCAGATCCTCTTCCCGGCGCCGGTACACGAGCGTGACTTTTCCGCCAAGGCGCCGTGCAACCCGGGCTGCGTCCATGGCAACGTTGCCGCCGCCCGCTACAACCACCCGGCTGCCCTTCTTTACCGGGGTATCGAAGACCGGGAACCGGTCGGCATGCATCAGGTTGACGCGGGTCAAAAACTCGTTGGCCGAATATACCCCGGGCAGGTTTTCACCGGGCAGTCCCATGAAGTACGGGAGACCGGCGCCGGTGCCGAGAAACACGGCATCAAAGTTCAGGAGCTCTTTTGTTGTTATGCTCCTCCCGACCAGGTGATTGAGTTTGAGATCGACTCCAAGGGAGAGGACCGCTTCGATCTCGGCTTTTACAATCTCCTTTGGAAGCCGGAATGCAGGAATACCGTACATCAGGACGCCTCCGGCCGCATGCAGGGATTCAAAAAGGGTCACGTGGTGTCCCAGCCGGGCAAGTTCCGCAGCAGCGGTAAGGCCCGCGGGGCCCGCTCCGACAACCGCAACACGCCTTCCGCTCGGGGTCTTCTTATGAGGAAGGACCATGCCGTGAACCCGTTCCCAGTCAGCAACAAAGCGTTCGAGACTGCCGATCGCAATGGGTCTTTCCTTGTTTTTGAGGATGCATTCCCCTTCACACTGCACTTCCTGCGGGCAGACCCGGCCGCAGATTGCCGGAAGCATGTTCTGCTCCTTGAGAATGGTTGCCGCTTTCTTGAAGTCGCCGGCAGCTATTTCCCGGATAAAGGCCGGGATATCGATATTTACCGGGCAGCCCCTGATGCAGACCGGTTTTTTGCACTGGAGGCAGCGCGCTGATTCAAGCATAGCCTCATCGGGAGAGTATCCCCCGTCAACTTCTGCAAAGTCGTGGATCCTCTGGTCAACCGGGCGGTCATGCATGGTGATCCCCTCCCTTGCAGGCGCAGGTATGCGCATGGTAGCGTTCGAGAGAGTCCTTCTCTTCCGGCTGGTACATGCGGAGACGCTGCATGAGGCCTGCGAAATCCACTTTGTGGGCATCGAACTCGGGGCCGTCAACACAGGCGAATTTTGTCTCGCCGCCAACGGTCACCCGGCAGGATCCGCACATGCCGGTGCCGTCGACCATAACCGGGTTGAGGCTGACATATGTCCGAATCCCGGCTGCCCGCGTAACTTCTGAGGTGACTTTCATCATCATGGCCGGTCCGATGATCCAGACGCAGTCAACAGTTTCGCGTGCCATGACCTGCTTGAGCACGTCGGCCGCAAACCCGTGGAAACCTTTGCTTCCGTCATCCGTGGAGATGAGGAGTTCATCGCAGGCCGCCTTCATCTCGTCTTCGAGAATCAGGAGGCTTGCATTGCGGGCCCCGACAATCCCTATCACCCGGTTGCCGGCAGCTCGTGCTGCGCGGGCAATGATCGGGAGGCTTGCGGTGCCGACTCCCCCGCCAAGAACAACGCAGGTGCCGTACTTTTTGATATCGCTTTGTTTCCCGAGCGGCCCGGCGATATCCCGGATGGAATCTCCCGCGGATAACGCCGCAAGATGAGTTGTGGTCTTTCCAACCGCCATAAAGATAACACGGATGGAGTCGCCATCGACGGCGGATATCGTGAGGGGTATTCGCTCGCCCTTCTCATCAATCCGGAAAATCACAAACTGCCCTGCCGCTGCATGGTGGGCAACATGCGGGGCCTTAACCCACATCTGGTACACTTTATCTGCTAGCTGTTCTGCCTTTTCAATACGAAACAACCGTGTCACTTCCCGGGATTGTTCAGATACAATCGCACGTGTCCTACTATTTTGATTTACAGTCTCTTTATCTTACGCACCCGGACGGCAACCCCGCGTTTCGAGCGGGAAATATCTTCCGAGGGCAAAGCGGCTTTTCCGGCAGCGAGAGCACGCTTCCCGATTACCAGCACTTCGTCCCCGTCCCGGATCCCCGGGTCTGCGGAAGATACACCCGGCATGAGGACATCGCCTTCAGGAATGAAGTCATCAATGTAAACCCGGTACCCGGACTGTATCAGGTTCCACCCGTCAAGGGTGGGGCGGAGCATGCCGCTCACGGTATCGATCGAGAAGACCTGCACATTGTTCCTGCTGTAGAACACCTCAGGGAAATGGCCCCGCAGGGTGGTTCCCTTGGTATCAACATCGCACCCGAACTGGTACGAGATCATGCCGTGAAGCCGGTCGTCCTTGATCCTGCGCTCGCCGGCAAGAGCCGCGTCCAGATGGTTCAGGGCCGCATCGCCGGTCGGGTTTTCCTCGCAGGTGCATTCAAGGGTTATCCCGCAGGCTTCGGCAGCCATCCGCGCCACTTTGAGGGCTCCGCCTTCGAGATGTGCAATAACGCGGCGGTACTGGTTGCGCTGGAAATACCGGATAAGGATGTCCGCTATGACCGCACATTCCTCGGCATCCCAGTAGCCCGTAACCGGGACATCGTAATGGCCGGCCGGGTACACGGTTTCGAGTTCGCGGGGAACGAGCCCGAGCGGGGAAGTAACAATAAGCTCGTGGGCCCTTCCCCCGACTGCCTGCTGGAACCGGCGGTGACTCTGGGAGAGAGAGTAGGGTTTCCTTGCGGAACAGGGGAGCAGGACCGCAACATCGGTCTTGGGCGGGATATACCGCGAGACAACCCGTTCTGCAAATCTCCGTACTTCTGCGCGCTGCATGGATTCTGCGGAGTTTGCCCGCATTACGCCGCCCCGTGCAATGGGCTGCTGCTGTTCCATGAAGGAGTAATTGCGGTCCAGGTGCCGCATGATGGCAACCTGCGCTGCATCCATCCGGCAGCGGGACTCGATAAGGTCGCGAAGCTGGGACTGTGCGATGAATTTTCTCACAAGTGCGAGCTCATGCCGGAGCGCTTCGCGGTTGTGCTCCCTGAGATCCCCGGCTTTGCAGCCCGGGCAGGTACAGATCCCGGAGGAGAGCGCATCGGATGAAAATTCACCATCCGCTGTGCAGAAAATCCCCTGGGCAGATTTTAAATCAACGGCAACATAATCGAAGAGATCGAAACCGGAATAAACGAGAATGGCCGCATTCGAGGGAAGGGCGGCACCGGGTGCAAACCAGGCCGTATCAACAGGAGTCTTTTCCTTGAGTGCGATGAGCCAGTCAGCATAGGACCGGGGGTTGGCAAACGCGGTGTGCCAGCTGGCCACCATCACGCAGTCGCCGCTTACGGCCGGGTTATCGAGCTTTGGATGGATGCTAACCGGCTGATTTCCGTTATTGTGCAGGAATTCCAGTACAAATGATGCCGGTGCACTGATCGGTACATTCGTTTCCTGCCGCCCGGTAAGATCCGGAAATATAGCCACCGCATCCAGTACCGCGGGAAGCGTGTGCGAACCGGCATCCGATTCAAGGATACCGGTCCGTGCGAGCCCGTCGCGTTTCCTTATGTTATACCGGGTCATGCATCACCTCGATATCTCCCAGTACCTGCCGGACCAGCGGTTCCCACCGGGCACTGCACGAAATCGTGAACCTGCTTTCCGGGTGGGTATCCATGAGCCTGCGGACACCGATGAGCCCCTGGCGGACCATGGCATCGTCCCATTCGGGAAGTTCGGAAGGTCCGATGGGGAACGTTTCCTTGAGTTCTTTTGGATACGGGCCGAACGGGGGTTTGAAAAAGAGGGTATCCTCAAATTCATCCCGCACGCCCCCTTCGAAAGCAATGAGAACGGTTTTTCCAACCTGGATGCGTTTAAGCATCTCCTGGTACCGGACAACTTCCGTGCGGAGACAGCTCTCGTCGCCACGGTAGAAGAACCGGCGCTTGGTTGCCCGGTCGTGGCGCTCAAGAGCCGGCGCATGCGCGAGCAGTTCGCGGTAACCGGAGAGGAGCTGCGGGTGGCCCCGGCAGCGCTCGTCCACCAGTTCCCAGAGTGTGCCGTCAACAATGGCCTGGCGTATCCGCGAGATCTCGGCAAGGGTGACGTAGAGGTTATGCAGCGCAAGAAGGCGCTCCCGGTCCGGTGCGGTATTGAGTTCCTCTGCCGTATGGGACCGGCAGACAGAACAGGCACAGGGAAGATCGGTAAGCTCCCCGATCCGGAAACTCCCGTGCACGGTGAGGTAGCGCCCGTCTTTGGCATAGAGAGCGTACGCAGCGGAATCAAAGAGATCGCAGCCCATAGCGGTTGCAAGCGCGAACATGGAGGGGTGGCCGGCGCCAAAGAGGTGGATGCAGGCCGACGGCGAGAGGGTCCGCTTTGCGGCCAGCACAACCTTTACAAGGTCGCGGTACCGGTAGGATTCCATGAGGGGTACGACAGCACCAATGGGGCAGAACGAGAATTTAAGATCGGTTACCTCGCGCCCGGCCCGTTCGCGGAGATCTTCAAAGATCCCGCCCTGGACCGGCCCTGCGATCGGAGCATCGGGACCAAACACCTCCTTTGCTTCGGCAAGACGCTGCATGGTTATGGCGAGTTCCTGTTCGGTTGTGGCGCGGTCCGTTGACGGGTGCGTCGGGATATCGAGCGGGACCCAGATGTCGCTTCCGATATCACGCTGGAATGAGAGTGTCTCGGTATTGGTTATGGAGACCTGGCCGTAGACCGAGAGCTGGAACGAGCCGGAGTCGGTCATGATCACGCCGTCAAAATCCAGTACCTTATGCAGTCCTTCGGACAGGACCCGTTCGCGGTACTGCTTGCTCTGGGAGAAGATGTAGGCGTTGGTAATGATGGCTTCAACGCCCATTGCCCGCATCTCCTTTGGGGTTACCAGCTGGAGATGGGGATTGATGACCGGGAGCAGCGCAGGTGTCCTGACCGTTTTTTTGCCAGCCGTCAGTTTGCCGTTGCGTCCCGCGATATCGCTGTACAGACTCTCAAATGCTATTGCCATGCCTCACCGTTTTGTCCGTTTATATCAGCTGCTGAAAGGTTAAACGGTTCCCCTTGCGGTCTTCTCGGAAAAGATCTGTCCTTCAAACGTGAGGAATTCAACGTCAGAAGATGTCCAGCACCGGCCAGGAAGTCCCGCTTTCCGGCACGTATGATCAAGGAAGGTTTCTGCATCCCACCCGTACTCGGTAGCAACCTGCGGAAGGAGAAGACCGCTCGTCCCCATACCTCTTACAATGAGCCCGTGTTTCCCGATCTCAACCTGCCGGACCCGCTCATCGGGTTTCCCGGCAAGGGGAACCGGGACCGTAAGGATGGTAACTTCAACGGAAATTGTTCCCAGTTCGTCTTTTTTTATCGGGGGAAACCGGGGATCTTCGAGTGCTGCAGCTTTTGCTGCATGTTCGAGAGCTTCGCCAAGCGGCATGACCGGGTACGGAAGGCCGATACATCCGCGAAGCTCGCCATCTTTGCTGATAGTTACAAAAACGCCGCGCTTTTGCCGGAAGACCGCGGTTGTGGGCAGCTCAGGTTTTGGTTTTTTTGCAGTGGCATACTCAATGGTTCCGCGGGCAATGCGGAGCGCCAGGTCTCCTTCTTCTACGGTGAGCAGTTGCATATCTCCATCCCCATTGTGACTGACTATTGTGCAGCAGGAATAACAATCTATCGAACAAAACCAGGGTGATTGTTCCGGGCGCTGGGCTTATCTGATTCGCCATCCATTAGGTACAGGAGAGGGAGAGAGCGGCCGACGGCAACTTAAGTGTTGCTGAGGAAAGTCCCCCCACCCACCGGGCACGCAGCCGTACACAAGTACGGGTGGCGAGAGTCACGGCTATGGCACAGAAACGACACGGCCTGTTATCAGTCATGATGCGGTTGAGCCGGCAACGGCAAGAAGCATGGTCTCCATGCAAGTAACCCGCTGAGCGTTAACGAACAGGATACGATGAAACGGCGAATCCCTGCGGGTGCAAGCCAGAACAGGACATACGGAGCGCTCGGTATCCGTCCGGGTTTGGCGCAGAGCTGAATGCCGCTAGAACAGAAGGAGGCTTACTCCTCCCACTCATTATTCATCATGAATCTTTCCTGAACGGTTTTTCCCAGTCAATTGTTTCTCTACATATTCTGGTATTCTTAAAAAACCCGGGTTTACATTACGGGTTCAGACCTGCCGGGTTCATGTGCGGTTCAACAGATCAATTCCCGGCATTTTTTTCTGTGTGAACCCGGCCGGCCCGGGCCGGTTTCTTCAAATCAAAAATTTCAGATAGCAGGAATGGGAATATTGACTCAATATAGGTAAATATCATGAAAATCACTGTATTGTTTTTTGGGGTCCTCTTATTCCTTCTTCTTGCATCCATGCCGGTCATGGCAGCAGCTGAAGAAAATAGTGCATCGCCCCTCAGCACAGCACCGGCCATTCTTTCCGGTGTTACCCATGAGACAACGGCTACGGTACTCCCGACAAAAGAGCCCATCCGCGAAGTGACAACGGAACTTACGCTGGTGCCGACAAAAGAACCTACCAAAGAACCAACGATAGTTCCAACAAAAGAACCGACAAAAGAGCCCACACTCGTACCGACAAAAGAGCCTTCACTTGGGCCGATTGAACCACAGATCGGCTGGATTACTATCATCTCCACGCCATCGGGTGCAGCGGTCACGGTTGACGGAGCTTCCCAGGGAACAACTCCGGTTTCAGCGGTTGAACTGGCAGCGGGAAAAGACCACACGGTGAAAGTGACGCTTTCCGGCTACGAGCCATACGAGACAACGATCCGGCTCAGCCCGCTCGAACACAGTTCCGTGGATGCCACGCTCAAACTTATTCCAATGCCCGAGCCCTCAAAGACACCAACACCGGTAATTACCACACAGGTCCCCATAGGCAGCGGAAAAGGCTGGATACAGGTGAACTGCAACGTGGATGGGGCAACGGTCTCGTTCGACCAGCTCTCCTCCGGCTGCACGATTGCCAGTGGTTCGTGCAGTACGGAAGTCGGGACAACATCGACCCCGTTCAAAACCTTCACGGTACAGAAGCCCGGATATGATATTTACACCGGCCAGGTAACGTCCTGGCCGACAAACGGGCAGACCGTCACGTTCTATGCAACCTTAAACCCGTCCACGTCCGTTGGTGCAATCGCAGTGAACACCAACCCCAGTGGCGCGGTTGTCACTCTTGACGGGACAACCCAGCTCTATTCCCCGGCAACATTCAACTCAGTAACGGCCGGGACCACCCACACGATCCAGGTTATTACCAGCAACTACCAGCCGTACGTGAGCACGGTCTGGGTTGCGAGCGGAACAACGGCAACGGTCAATGCGCAGCTTATACCGATCAGCCCATCCTCGTCCACCGGCTCGGTTTCGGTAAGCACCTCCCCGGAGGGAGCCGACATCTACGTTGACGGACAGTACATGTCTTTCACCCCGTCCGTAATTCCCGGGCTCACCCCGGGCACTCATACAATCCGGCTCCAGAAGGCAGGGTATGATGAATTCATCACAACCGTCCGGGTTGTTGCCGGACAGCGGACCCCGCTCTCGGTCACGCTCGGCAGTCTTCCCCCGACCGTGGGTTCCATGGAAGTTGCATCCGCACCGTCCGGTGCATCCGTTTTCCTTGACGGTACCTATGTAGGGCCGACCCAGCCGAACAATTACCTGGACCTGACGAGTCTTATCCAGGGTGCCCACACGATAACCATACGCCTTGCGGATTACCAGGACTATACCCAAACGGTCTTTGTCACCGGCGGTAAAATCGTGACCATCAACGCGCAGCTGACCCCGGTATCCCCCGGGCCGGTTGCAGATACCACCGGCCAGATCCAGATCGTTTCCACTCCGCCGGGTGCAAATATATTCCTTGATAATGTATTCCGGGGAATCACACCCGCAACGCTGAATGACATCCCGCAGGGATCCCATGTCCTTTCCCTGAAACAGAGCGGGTATAATGATGCCGTGCAGACAGTTTCAGTAACCGGTGGCCAGACAACCCCGGTCAGCATCAGTCTTGGGGAAGCACTCCCAACCCCGACCCAGAAATCACCGGCAAGTATCCTCCTGGTATTCGGAGCTCTTACGGGTGCCGTTTTTGTCTGTGCAGCCCGGAGAAAATAATTTTTTTATCCGTTATCCTCCTGCAAATTCTCAAAGGAGTGAAGAATCAACCCTGGAGAATCTGACGGGATAGGGAACGAAAAGATATTTCCCTAAAAACCATTCCTTCTGAAAGTTCCGCGCCCCAAACAATCCTGTGATACCGTGAGCCAATTTCAAATTTTTTTTTAGACCCATTCCTATCCTGAAATCTGCATTACATTGCCATGAACCGTCAGGTAACAACCCGGGTATCTGCTTTAGAGAAATGCTCCGGTAAAAAAAATTTCCGGAATCCTCCGGCACTCTGCCCGCATGACTAAGAAAGGCAGATTGGAGATCGGGTTGGGCTCGTGAACTGTGCGGATCCTGAAAAAACAGATTTGTATGCAGGTTGTGAAATCTGCAAAACGGGAAAATTATTTTTTAAAGAGCCCGAGCATCCCCTTTTTCTGGGGAGGTTTGCGCCCTTTTCCGGACGGCTCGGGAATACCGGGATCATCATACTCCGGTGGCGGCGAATTCTTGTATTTGAGTTCTTCAGCAATCAGGGGCAGGTGGGCGTATTTTTTTGAGGAGCCCGCAACCGTAATCTGCTGGTCTGAATGCCGGGCGGGTTTTGCCAGCTCATCGGCAACCAGAGGAAGATGGGCATACTTCTTCTGTGACGAATGAGCGGGCATGACCGGGAGATCGTCCGGGAGGTTGCCCGGGTGACCATCATCCGTGAAGGGATCCCATTCCGGTACGGGTTCCTGTTTTGGCAGTTTTGGAGCGGGGGGTTTCCGGGGCGATACCACCACGGAAATGGTACTCTCTTTTACGTGCGCGGCTTTTTTCCTGACAGGGATAACGACGGGTTCGGTATCCGGTGAAAATGGTGTGCCGCACCGGGTGCAGAACTGCGATTCGTTTTCAACGGCAGGATTGCCGCACCCGGGGCAGACCAGTTCCTTTGGTATCCGTGAACCGCAGCGGTTGCAGAACTCTGCAAGCTCATCGGAAACTACCTTGCCGCAGGAAGGGCAGACCGGAAAACCTGGCTCCGGCTCATCGATAATTCCCGAACCGCAACGGTTGCAGAAAACAGCTTCATCGTCAGGAGCGGGTATGCCGCATTTCCCACATTTCCGGGTCATGTACTCCACTATACGTTAAAACAGGATTTTGTATAAATACTCTGGTCCAAGCCGGCTGAGTCAATCCTGGTGCAGAGCGGGAGGAGAAACGGGGGGCCTGCACCGGGGATCCCGGTAATATTTGCCGGCAACAACCCGCCGGACACCCCCCCGGGGATTGTCGGTATCTCCGAAATACCGGGGGATAAGGTGGCAGTGACAGTGCATCACGGTCTGCCCGGCAGCTTCCCCGATATTATAGCCGAGATTGTAACCATCCGGATCAAAATTATCTTCCAGAATCTTCCGGCAATCATCGACCAGCCCGGTCATGGCATGTTTCTCTTCCGCAGTTAAGGAAAAATAATCCAGAGTGTGGCGGAACGGGATTATGAGCAGGTGGCCTTTGGTGACCGGGAACATATCCCACAGCGCATAACAGAGCGCGTTTCTGGCAATGATCTCATCCGTATGTGGTGAACAGAACGGGCAACTCTGTGTGCGCTCCATAGATGGGGAACCTCTTTACCTGATTGTCCGGTTTACTCTTTGATTGTTACGGAATGATTCCCGAAAAGAGATCTGTAAAAAACCTCTTATACAGCATCCTCAATGGCATATCCTTTTCCGGATGCCCCATAATTATGCGAACGCGGGCGGTGACAATGTGCCATACGGGGACCTGTGGAATCCCCGCAAATGCAATTCCTGCGATTTTTTGGAGAATCGCACACAGGACTGACCGGAAAAAATGCCATCCGTCCCGGTAAATCCGTGATATGTCTCGGAAACAGGGGGAAATATACAGGAAAACAGCGGGGGATTTTCGCCTTTAGGAATTATACCGGCACGCATCTCTTTCCTGTCCTTTACCATATCTATTTTGTACTTCGCGATCAACTGATCTGCAGGTAATTATGGCTTATGTCCACCGGATTGAAGTCCGCTACAAGACCGATCCCCGGCTGAAAGTCCGGACAGACCGTATCCGCTCGCTTGGTTTTTTGATTGAGGAACTGCACCTTGTCGAAGTGTATACAATCTCCACGATCTCCCGGGATTTCTCAGTGGAAGAACTTGAGGAGACCGGCGCCCAGCTCATCAACCCGGTTGTGCAGGAGTTCACGGTCGATTCCCCGACCGATGCGATCTTTGATCAGGCAATCGAGATAGGTTTTCTCCCGGGTGTCACCGATAATGTTGGTACAACGGCACGGCAGACTATTGAGGATTACTTTGCATTCCGGTTCTCACCCGGTGAAGCCGTATACAGTTCCCAGCTCTTCTTTGTCCGCGGGAACCTTCCGGAAGCATCGGTCCGCGACCTTGCCTCAGCACTTGCAAACCCGCTCGTCAACCGGATCCAGGTAAAGACCCGGAAGGAATACGGAACAAAAGGTATGGACCGGATTGTTCCGTACGTTGAACTCCACGAGCGGTCAGCAGCGGATCCGGTTGATCTGGACATCCCCGATCCCGATCTTATCCGGTTAGGCAAGGAAGGCATAGCCGACCCACGGACCGGGCTCCGCCGCGGTCCCCTGGCCCTCGACCTTGCGCAGCTCCAGGCAATCCGGGATTATTTCCACGGGCTTAAACGGAAGCCGACCGATCTCGAACTCGAAGCCCTGGCCCAGACCTGGAGCGAGCACTGCAAGCATACGATCTTCGCCTCTGCCATGGATGACGATGTTCCAAAGGGCCTGTATAAAACCTATATCCAGGGCGCAACGAACAAGATCCGCGAAGAGAAAGGAGAGAAAGATATCTGCGTCTCGGTCTTTTCCGATAATTCCGGCGCGATCGTATTCGATGATACCTGGCTTGTCACCCATAAGGTCGAGACCCACAACTCGCCATCAGCCCTGGATCCCTTTGGCGGTGCGCTTACCGGCATTGTCGGGGTCAACCGGGATACGATCGGTTTTGGCCTTGGCGCAAAACCGTGCATCAATGTGTACGGCTACTGCGTTGGCGATCTGGATGAAGAGACCGGCCTGTACCGTGGCAGGGATAAGACCAACCCGATCCTTCCTCCGCGGAGGATCCTTGATGGCGTTGTGCACGGTGTTGGCGTTGGCGGGAACTGCTCGGGGATCGCCACCCCCCAGGGATGGTGCTGGTTTGACCGCAGGTATTGCGGAAAACCGCTCGTCTTTGCCGGAACCGTTGGTCTCATCCCCCGCGAACATGCCGGAAGGAGCCTCTCGGAAAAGAAGGCCGAGCCGGGCGACCTTATCGTTGTTGTCGGCGGCCGGGTGGGAAAAGACGGCATTCACGGGGCAACGTTCTCCTCAGAAGCCCTTGACCCGGCAAGCCCGGTCACCGCAGTCCAGATCGGCGATCCAATCACCCAGAAAAAATTTTCCGATGTCATTGTCAAGGAAGCGCGGGACCTTGGCCTGTACCGGAGCATAACGGACAACGGCGCCGGAGGAATCTCCTGTTCCGTTGCCGAGATGGCAAAAGAGTGTGGCGGCTGCACGGTCACGCTCGATAATGTCCCCCTGAAATATCCCGGCATGGCCCCGTGGGAGATCTGGATCTCCGAGTCGCAGGAGCGTATGACGCTCGCGATTCCCCAAGAAAACCTGGATGCATTCATGGAACTGATGCAGCGGAGGGATGTCGAGGCAACGGTTATCGGCACATTTACCGATTCGGGCCGGTGCATTGTTGATTACGACAACAAGACCGTCATGGACATCAGCCTGGATTTCCTGCATGACGGCCTGCCCAAAAAACTCTTAAAGACCACGTATACAAAAAAGACATTTGCGGAACCCACTTCGCCCTGTCCCGGGCGGCTCGATACAACCCTGCTCGCCATGCTGAAGCGGAAGAACCTCTGCTCCCACGAGTTCATCTCCATCCAGTACGATCATACGGTGCAGGGCGGCCATGTCCTCGGGCCGGTGCAGGGAACCGGGCGGGTGCAGTCGGTTGCGTCCTTAACAAAAGTTCTGCCTGGTTCCAAACGGGGTGTCGGACTCTCACAGGGACTCTTTCCCTCGTACGCGGAGATCGATCCCTATCTCATGGCCGGGGCCGGGATCGATACCGCCATCCGCGGCCTTATCGCCACCGGTATCCCGCTGGATGCGATCGCAATTCTCGATAACTTCTGCTGGTGTTCATCCGATGAGCCCGAACGTCTCGGTCAGCTGAAGCTGGCGGCACAAGGGTGTTACGACTTCTCAACTGCCTTTGGCACCCCATTCATCTCCGGTAAGGACAGCATGTTCAATGACTTCTCCGGCTATGACGCAGAGAACAACAAGGTCAAGATTTCCATTCCCCCGACCCTCCTCATCTCATCGATTGGCATCCACCCGGATGTGACGAAAGCCGTTTCCCTGGATGCCAAAGTTGCCGGGGACCTTGTCTATGTTGTTGGCGAGACCAGCGAAGAGCTGGGCGGATCGGAATACTTTGCCCACCTGGGCAGCACAGGAAATTTCGTGCCGGTGCTGGATGCAGCCCGGGCAAAAGCCTGTTACCAGAAGATGACCGATGCCATCTCCCATGAGCTCGTTGTCTCGGCGTACCCGGTCTCCCATGGCGGGCTTGCAATAGCTCTTGCCCGGGTTGCGATTGCCGGCCGGCTGGGAATGGATATCACGCTCCCCAAAGGAGTGCGCCCCGACTTCTTCCTCTTCTCGGAGTCGCTTGGCCGGTTCGTGGTAACCATTGCCCCGGATCACAAGCGGGCATTCGAACAGGCACTGGGACAAGAAGCAATCCTCATCGGGAGGGTAACGAGCGGATCCTTCCGGATAACCGGAGACAATCTCCTGCTCGACCTGCCGGTAAAAGATCTGGAATCGGCGTACAAAGCCCCGTTCGGAGGATACTGATGACACCCGCCCTGCACCGGAAAACCCTGCCGGGAACTCCCGGGAAAAAGAGTACGGCTATTGAACACATTTCCGATAAAGCCCTTATCCTGAGCGGCTTTGGGATCAACTCCGAGATGGAGACGGCCGAAGCGCTCTCCCGGGCCGGCATGAACTCCGACATTGTTCACATCAACGACCTGATTGACGGCAGGAACGCTATGGAAGATTACCGGCTGCTGGTCTTCCCGGGAGGATTCTCCTACGGGGACGACACCGGTGCCGGCAACGCGTATGCCAACCGGGTCCGGAACAATCTCATGAAGGACGTCGAGCAGTTCCTGGATGGCGACAATCTTGTTCTTGGGATCTGCAACGGGTTCCAGATCCTCGCGAATCTCGGGCTTGTCCCGGCATTCAACAAAGAGTACAAGCGGGAGATCGCTCTCATGCCCAACCGGAAAGGCGTGCTGGAGTGCCGGTTCGTGACGTTAAAACCGGCAGCAGAGAATCTCTGGACAAAAGGAATCGAGCGGATTTACTGCCCGGTTGCCCATGGCGAGGGAAACTTTTCCTGCTCGAAGGAGACCCTAACGAAATTGAAACGCCAGGGAATGATCGCGTTCACGTACTGCCGGGACGACCTGAGCCCGGCCGATGGCGAGTACCCGTTCAATCCCAACGGGTCGGTTGGCGACATTGCCGGCATCACCTCAGCCGATGGCAAGGTGCTGGGCTTAATGCCGCATCCCGAGCGGGCCATGGAGTTCGTGAATCTCTATGACTGGCCGCTCAGGAAGGAACAGATGAGACGACAGGGAATTTCCATTCCCCATGAATCGTGTAATATGCAGCTCTTCCGGAATATCGTGGATTATTTCCGGTAGACCAGAATTTTTTTTCCGGACACTATTTTCGGACACTATGATGGGGGCTTGAGCCCTCATGCCCGGCCGGAGAAAACCCCGCTCCGGTCCCTACCCGGAACTGCAATCTGTATCGGGCCCTCCGTTGCCGCTGTAATATGGCTACATATGACCTCTCATTTACAGACGTAAAAATCCTGAAAAATCATCCTTACTCTCCCTCTTTTTCGCGTAATATGACCTCCCGGTCCGGAAATAGGGGAAATCGGAGCCCGATACGGGACCGGATTCGCCTATCCCCAAATCCAGGATTCTCTCAGACTGTGTGGGGCATGTGGGGATATTTGGCTTTTTCAAAAGATCTGTGCACTCAAAGAGTTGTCCTGGAATTGTTTCTTTTATGATCCGGACTCGCGATAGTTCTGGCCGACCTCTCTCTTGATAGAATTCCGGGCGGGAAGATCAAGGTGTGGATATTATAACCGCATGGTCCCGCCGTGCCTAGGAGAGGCCCTGAGGCGGGGTGGAGTCGCGAATCGGATTATGAGATCAACTGTAAGGATGCGGATGAGATCCGGAAAAAGATATTGAGCATACCATACACCGAATGGATGCGATGCAGATTTTCAACGGGCACGTTGCATCATTTAAACCAGCAGGCGGATGGTGATAAGCCGTTTTACCTTCAAAACAAGTGATGACACGGTTTGATCAGTGGGATCAGGGTGCTGATCAGGTCGGATGATACACTGATCAGCGCTGATTCTGTTGCTGATCCGCATAAGGATGATATTGATCCGCGTGGATCACCGATTAATTGGATGGATTGATCAATTCAGAACTATTAGAGTGAGATTCACATACTAGCATAAATTTATTGAATTCCAATTGGGACAACCACCTAAGCAGATTTCTTTTTTTTGACAATTTTTGCATTTTTCATTCAAGCACCGGTCTCGTATTTTTTTAAATTCGGCACTCTCTCTCCAAACATCAATTAATTGGTGTTTTTTTAAATTATACCCTCGATTTCGATGAACCATGAAAGAACAAGGATAGGCATTCAAATCTTCAGATATGAACATTGAGAACCGTCCTGCATCACATCCATCAAAGAAAAGAGGGGGAGTATCTGTGAATGTGGCTAAACCAGAAACACAGCAACTATCAAAACCTATTTTGAAAGGATGGTTTTTCTGAATTTCATTAAAAAAAGGAATTAACTGATCACTTTCCTTCAAAATACCTACACTTTTTTCAAGTCGTCCAAGTGGCTTATAATTAAGAAAAATAATTGCATTCACTTTTGATAAAAACGCCGGAGGATCTTTTAACCAGCTTATCGCGGTTAAAATACTATCTTTGTCTAAAACAAAATGGATATTCGTCTTTATTTCAATGGATGTAAGTTTTTGAATTGCGTTTGTGAGATCGTCATATGGGGGATAAGCACTAATTGCAACAGCCCCACAATATTTCTTTGAGGATTCAAGTGCTTCTTGAGTTAATCCTCTACCGTTTGACGTATAGGATGGGACAATCCCATATTCCTGTCGTGTTACCTCTAAAATTTCACAAAAATTGGGATGTTGATTTGGATTCCCACCCCCAAGTGCAATTTGATTTACTGGCAGTTTTTTGATTTGATCTAAAAGATATCGGTAATCCTGAATTGACATATGTTTACCGGCAGTATTTGATTCACGATAACATCGCAGACATCCTTTGTCACACCATCGTGTGATTGAAATGTCTAATAATTCCGGCCCACATTCAGACCAATAAGGTGATAGGAAACCTGGATCCTCGATTCGTAAAAAGAAGCCAGTTTTAGGATTAAAAAGGGTGGAATAATGTTGTTTTGGAAATTGTTTATGGATGAGAATGGTCATCACCAAGCACAATTTACACAATTAATATACAATGTATCATTTTTCATTTCAAAGGAGTCCGTACAGAAATAGGCCTCCAATAAATCATCCTCGCTTGATAATCGACCACAATATACCGATTTTCCCTCTTCTAAACTATCTTTTATCAATAAGCGCAGATCGGGATTGCTAATATATTCTTTTGGATCATTTAATGGCTCCATTTTTTCTTCAAATAGTAAAAACAATTTTTCAAAGACCGGTGTCAAAGGAGAGTCCTTTTGTATACCCGCGAGAGCGAAAAAATGGGTCTTAGTAAATTTTCCTTTTGAAATTATGATAAAGGATGTTGAAGAACTGTTAGTAACAAAGTCACTTCTTAGTTTCATGATAACACTCCCGGATTTCATTTATAATTTTATTAAACGATTTCAGCATAATCTCATTTTCAATAAAGGCTCTAGCTGTTGACGAACATCCGGATGAAAATTTTCCATAAAAAAGCGATTCATTCTGATGTAATTGCGATATGATTTTCTCGGAAGTTTCCATCGGGACGCAATATTTCCAAAACAAAAAAATAGAGAGACTTTCGTATTCTTTTGAATAGTATTTCTTGTATTCCTCTATGACGTTTTGTGATGTACTCATTAACCCGTGATATAACCTCGATATCACAATCGAACCATATGAATTATCAGCGACCTTTGCAGCGGTGAAAAAATCACTGATAGAGCAGTCTGTTGGAAGACAAATTAAAAAACCATCTCTGGCATCACAAATTGTGTAATAATCATTCTTCTGTTTATTAATCACAATTTTTTCAACCATTTCCCGTTCTCCGCACAGATTTTTGAGACTGATAAATGGATATGAAATTGTCTAATGACATACAAAAACTAGGTATTGAGTTTATTGATGAGAGATTACGAATTTTTTTTGCAACATCATAAATACCTTCAACTAGGAAAATTTCCGAATTTGAAAGGGTAATTTTTCTCCAAACATTTTGTGCAACATATGAATCTGAATTCTCTAAATATTTTATTAATGTCGATGTTGCCAATTTTGGGTGTTTTTCAGCGATTGCAAAAAACAATTCAAAAGGTTCCATTTTGGGGTAAAAGCGTGATTGGATAGTTGGAACTGGGGATATACATATCAACAGTTCAATTAATGAAATATCTAACCGCAAATCGATTGTATCAATTGCATATCTATCAATTATTTTTTTAATGTCCTTGCAGGTATACTCCATCATATCAAAGTGTGATGAAAAAATAGGTTTGATTAAACGCTGATAGTCGCGTTCGGTAAGTTTTGCAGTTAAATCTAAAAAGATCCATATATTCAAATTTGGGAAGTCAATTTTGTTCCGTCTATTAAGAACAGCATAATAAATAATCTCGGCACAGTGACTATCCTTAAAGAAAAGCCGTTCAATTTCTTTAATATCGGTATGATCAATTGAAGATTCTTCTATAGAGAAAATATTTTTTAAAAAGATTTCATCGTATTTATCAAGGGTTTTTAGATAATCTAGACACTTTTGATTATTATCTCGACGCATTTTTAAGAAAGAATATTTTCCTAATCCTTCTGCAACAGGACACTCTGGCAATAGTGATTTGGAAAATAATCTTTTGAATTTTTTAAAATCTTCAATCGCTATTTTATTCAATAAATAATCAGCTAAAATAAAATCGCGGTATTCATCGAACGTAAAATTAAGAACTTCATTATCAGATATGACTGATTTCTTGTCAGTTAAATCTTTACGTAATATTACCCCTTCGGTGACTAAAATTGAAATAATCTCGTAAAACTCATCCGAAATTAAATCCAAAGAAACATTCGAATATATTCGTTTATTAAGCATATATTCTGCAATTTTACTAAGCAATTTTCGGTATTTTCTCTTGAATTCACTATTAGGATACTGTTTATCGAAGGTATCACTAATCCGGTCATTATATTTTATGAAGAGCTTCTCCAAATTTATATCATTCAATGGTGCAAGGGGCACCCACTTATCATTATCTTCTGTACCATAACTCTCACAAAATAGACGTAA
The DNA here is from genome assembly GCF_041645475.1 of Methanoregula sp. Classification (GTDB taxonomy): domain Archaea; phylum Halobacteriota; class Methanomicrobia; order Methanomicrobiales; family Methanospirillaceae; genus Methanoregula. The sequence goes on from NZ_JBAZQA010000003.1 coordinate 39,345, forward strand.
TATCAGAGGATTACTCACGAAAATTTCTTTCACATTTTCATTGGTTTGGCATTCAATCTTATAATGTTGGAAATATGCATCGATCATAAAATCCTTATGAATGGGTGCATTTTTTTCCGTAAGATTATCGATGAGTATAACCTTGTCGAAAAAAAATTCAGACGTCAGATTAGAGAAACGCTTATCAAAATACTCCGATCTGCATGTCAGAATGAATTTTATATAATATTTAGAAGTGAAGTCGGTTATGACTTGCTCAAGTTGTTTTGCAAATTGAACGAGATCTGAATGTTCATTAATTCCATCAATAATTATTAGCAGCGGCTTCTTCTCTTTCGAACAGATCTTTTCAAGATCCGCCAATAAACGAGATATTTTCTCATCATATTCTTCATTAAATTGGTTTATTAAAAATTTTTTTAATGAGGTCGTTTTAGCTTCGCTCGATATATCGTAACCAGTGATGTAAAATGTTGTTTGTTCGCGACTTCGTATCGTTGTATCTGCAAAATTACATACGAAATTTGTTTTTCCAGAGGCGGCTTTTCCTTTGATTATTATTACTTGGGCCGTTAGAAGAGCAATATTATGTTCAATAGTTTGAATATCCCAGAGAATTCGATGATGCCCACCCCAAAGTAAGTGTTGAATTTCATTAAAGAGAGGTGTATTGGCTGAATTAAGATGTGGTTGAATTAAATCCTTTTTTTCAGGATCTATAGTCGTAAGATATGAAATAAGTCCAGAAACATATTTTTTGAGTAATTCAGATGCACAAACGGTATCTTGAAGAGTTTCGGGAAATTGAAATTCTTCTGGTATTGAAATTTCAATCTGAGGAAATCCTATTTTTTTCGCGCTTTCATTATAGTGATACGTATCGATTTTCTGTAAATCTTCAATAATCTTTTGGATAAATAGTACCGGATCAGAAAAGTATCGAAGTTCTTCTTTTGATTGAGGTACTTCTACAAATACACCTGGAATGTATTTTTTTGATTTTTTCTCGCGTGAGATTTGTTGTTCAAGTTGAATGGCTAAATTTTTTTGAAGAACATATGTTGTTTGTTGACGGAGGTTTGAAGAGTAAATGTCGTGAGGAAGCTGTTTTTCCAAAGAATAAGTATCAAATTCACCTCCTGATATTGCATATTCCGTTGCTATATCGTAAAGACGTGATTGAAGAATTATTGCCTTTTCTTCAGAAGAAACCACTGTTACGCTATTCAATTTATTCAATAATTCATTGTAACTATGACTGGATGGTTGGCCAAAATCAAAGGGTAAAAGTGCAAAATGACGTAAGAAATCCCATGTTATTTGATCATTCACATTTTTTTTCGATATGTCGGATAGCAATTCTTGAAAAATCGTGAAATACTTGAATTTTTCCTTAAATTTTTTTAATTGGTGTAGATATGATTCAACACTAATCTCTTTTTGAGCCCACGAGATTGCATCATTAATATCCGTTCTTGTATTTTTTGCAAAACTCGATACATCAAATGCGATCCCAAAACGATCATTTTCTTTGTTGAAAATTTTGTTATCATTGAAGAGATCCCAGCATTGATGGAGTGCATCATAAAATTCGGGTATTTTTACATTAGGTTTGGGTTTATTATTGGTGAATCGAATTTTATGCTTAACTTGAATCGATAATGTTCCATTTTTAGTTTTAATAACAATATCATCCACAGGATTGTCGTGATTTCGTTGTTGTAACTTAATTGAATATATTGCTCCCCGATTCTCAAAACCTAATGGAAGTTCTCCCTTTAGCATAGCACTCATATAAAAAACCACAATCAAAATCTCAAACCGAGAGCCGCCGGGGCCCAGTGAGAATGGATGAACTGGTGTGATTGATTCTGGCATTTTATAAAAATCAATTTGGGTTTGCCAGACATTAATGATGCTGATTTGAAAGCGCGTCTCCAGACAAGATCTTTTCAAAACTGTGTGAGTTTACTAGAAGTGTTCAAAATTTACGATATACCGATTACCCAAAACGGAACTGTGGAGAATCAAAATAAAACCCGAGAAAAATTCGTCTCTTATCACCCCAACCCCCCATCCGAAAATCCCCCCTCCGGTCCCCACCCAGAACTGCAATCTGTATTGGACCCTCCGTTGCCGCTGTAATATGGCTACATATGACCTCTCATTTTCAGACGTAAAAACCCTGAAAAATCATCCTTACTCTCCCTCTTTTTCGCGTAATATGACCTCCCGGTCCGGAAAAAGAGGGAATCGGAGCCCGATACGGGCCCGGATTCTCCTATCCCCAAAACCGGGATACTCTCCGACGGAGATAGGGTATTCAGGGATATTCGGCTTCTTTAAAAGATCTGTGCGCCCAAAAAGTATCTCTTAGATCGTTTCTGCATCTTCCAGACTCGCGATAGTTCAGGCCGCCCCATCTCTTCATAGAATTCCCGGGCACGCGAATCCTCAACAGAAATAATTGCCGGATAAGAGTCCGGTTCAATTGTCCAATCCATGCGTGGCAAATCTGCCGGTCCGGAAATTTTTCCGCAGAACGGATCCCGGGAATAATATTGCAACCCCCAACCTCACTTTCGTTTCACCGATCATTCCGGAAGCGGCTTCCCGTCCCTCCCGATCTCGACAATCCCTTCACCAATAATCCGGAAGAACCGCCAGGTGCCGTGCTTGGACCGGAGCCAGAGCTCGCGGGAGACCGAGCCGTCGCTTGCGATTGACCGTAGCGGGAGGATTGCCGTGTGGAACTCGGTCTCGATATCCCGCAGCGATGCAAGGATCCGGGGAGCGAACCGGATCACAATGAACGCAACCGGTAACGTGTCGGTGATCGTAAAATCGTACCGGCTCTCGGGACCGTGCTCCGCCATCTGGACGCAGCCCCGGAGGGTTGCCATGGCCCGGGCTTCGGGAAGCGCCCGGTACGGCCGGGGGCCCCGGCTGCTCATTGTCTGCCTCCCGGTGCAATGAGTACGCGGGCGGAATAGTTCGTGCAGCCCGGACGGTTTCCGGGCCGGACCTGTTTGGGAATCCGGTTGCAATTGAGTGACATCATTAATATAATAATTGTTGATAAAACAACGGATATAAAATTATTGAACCTCGTGGTTACATCCATGAATCCAGAAGGAAACCGGAGGAAAATCGGTCCCGGATCCCACCCGGCCGGATTATAAAAAAACAGAGCGCGGCAAGGTCCATTAATTCCCCCAAATTTTTTTCTTTGATCGGGACATCGCTCCAATTTTTTTGCAAAGGGGATGAGACTCAGTACATAGTAACGGCTCCTGGTTCGTGATCGCGTAAACGATTCGATAAAGATCAACAATCTAAAAAATATCCGGGCCGGCAAATCACCGGTCCCGGGCAAAACCAGAAAATCTCCCACCGGGATTTACCGGAAAAATGCTCATCCGCGTTCCCGGTCAAAAAAATTAAAAAAAAAGATCCGGGAATTTTCCCGGGAAGTTCGAAGATTATACCTTGACAACCTTGACGTTCACACTGTATGCCGTCTCGTTGCCGGTCACCGGCTCCCAGGACCGCATGTAGGTTGCAGAGAATTTCTGGCTCCCCATCGCATTTGCCACAATAACCCAGGTTCGGGTGCCACCGGCGCCCGTCATACCTTGTGTAGCCGGGTTCTGGCTGAAGTCCGAGGACTGGATCGAAAGACCCGGTGAAACGGTTGCGTTCCACATGAACCCGGTGGTCGGGTTCTCTTTCAGCTGCACTGCAAAGCGTGTTCCCTGCGCGATATCTGAAGTTTTGCCATTGTCGGCTTCTGTGAATGTCACCATCTTCTTGCCTTCTGCTGCCGTGGTTGCAACCGCCGTCACACCGCTTTTGCAGCCCTCGCCCCGGAAGAGCGCCCACTCTTCGCAGGACGTGCCGTTGCCAAACGTGCACATGCCGTATTCTCCACCGGTTGCGTCTTTCTTGATATCAACACTGCCACCGGCCAAAACGCAGGCCGAAGATGCCGGGTTGGTCATGTTTGCAATCGGTGCTGCCGTAACTCCCGGTGTTGTTGCCGTCGGGGTTGTTGTCTGGGTGCATCCGCTCACCAGCAGGAGTGCGGCAAGTACGATGAGGAGCCCCACGAATCCTGGCAGGATTTTACCGGTACGAAGTGTCATGGTCATAGTTATCCCTATGGACCCTGTTCTGTTAATAAAATTCCTTTGACTGCGAAGAAAATTGCAGTCAATCGCCGGATTCAGTACGTTACTCATTTGAGAATGGATCAATGACCCTAAATTTTCCTGCACATGCCGAATCCGGATTATGGGCCATATTGGCCAATGAGGACCCGATCAGGTACCCGATGATACAAAGTCCGACCAAAAAAACACGCTTTCCAGAACACCGCTAAAGGGAAAAATGAATCCACCGCAATTTGACCGGTTTTGGATTCTCGCCACAAATTACGGGAATAATTTCCGTGGTGGACAAAATGGTGCCCGTTTGTGTTCACCACCGGACCCTGAGGAGAAAATAAGCCCATATCTATCCCGGATTGTGGCGCGGGAATGTATATCTGGTGGCAGGGCGGTTTTTCTCATAAGCTATGGATAATTAAAGAGATACTGGCATTCCGATCCGTATCTGCGCCGCAATTTGCTGTACTCTTCCTCCCGTAACCCACCGATACGGATATCCCATCCGGCAAAAACAATCCCGTCACGTTAATACCTGTTGCAGGAGAAGCAGGAAGAGAGAGATCCATGAAAATCTGTGTACTGAACGGGAGCCCGAAGGGCCAGGACAGCATCACGATCCAGTACGTGCGGTTCCTGGAATCTGCATTTCCTTCCCACACCTTTGTTGTTGAGGATATCGGGCAGAAGATCCATGCGATAGAGACAAAAGAGGGTGAGTTCGACCGGGTAATCAAATCGGTTTCATCGGCCGAGATCATCCTCTTTGCAACGCCGGTCTATTACATGCTTGTCCCGGCGCAGCTCAAGCGCTTCATTGAGCTTGTCTTTTCCCGGAATGCTGCCTCTGCCTTTGACAGGAAATATGCGGCCGTGATTACCACCTCCATCCATTATTTCGATCACACGGCGCACACATACCTCTCGTCAATAGCCGAAGACCTGGGCATGCCGGTTCTTGGATCGTTCTCGGCTAAGATGTATGACCTTCTGGAAGAATCCCGCCAGGAAGAACTTGTCATCTTCGGGACAATGCTTTTTGATTCGGCAGCAAAACACCCGGTAATCCAGCGCCGATCGGCACCGGTCCCGGTTGCAGATCCCCACTATCTCCCCGGGCCAATCCCGCTTCCCTTCGATACCGGGGGGAAATCGATCCTGATTCTGACCGATGCAGCACCGGGTTCCAACCTCGAGAAGATGGTACAGCGGGCCGCTGCCTGCTGCGGGAGGTCCGCATCGATTGTGTCCCTTGAAGAGGCAAAGATGAAAGGCGGCTGTCTCGGTTGCTGCCGGTGTGCCTTTGAGAATATTTGCGTGTATGAAGACGGGTACACCGGTTTTGTGAAAAAAGTCGTCCTCCCGGCAGACATCATCATCTTTGCCGCTACCGTGAAAGACCGGTACTTCTCTTCCCAGTTCAAACAGTTCTTTGACCGGAGTTTTTTCCTCGGCCATGTCCCGAAATTGAGTGGGAAACAGATAGGAATTCTTGCCCAGGGTCCCTTTGCCAGCTCATCGCCCCTGCCGGAAATCATGACCTCGTATGCCGGGTGCGAAGGGGCTAACCTTACCGGCATTGTTACCGATGAAGAGCCGGGTCTTATCGACAGCCGGATCGATTCCCTGATGGAAACCTGCATCCGCTCTGCACATGCGGGATATGTTTCCCCGTCCCAGTTCCCGGCAATCGGCGGCCATAAGATCTTCCGGGACGAGATCTGGGGCAGCATGCGGGCAGTGTTCCGGGCAGATGACCGGTATTACCGGAATAACGGGGGCTATGACTTTCCCCAGTACCAGTATGGCCGCAGGTTCAGGACCGCTCTTCTCGCACTGATGCTCTCCTTCCCGGCAGCCCGGAAAGAAGCAGAGCGGACCATGAAGGAGCATATGGTCCAGCCGATCCGGCAGGTTCTTTCCACGAGCCCGGTCCTGAAACGGTTGCAAAAGGAGAACTAGAAACAATGTCAAAGATCCCGCCGGTCATGGATGCGAGAGCCCTCTCTGCCGCATTCGTGCTGGTTTTCCGGCAGGGCCGGTCTCCCCCGTCCTGCCCGGCGCCGGATGACAACGACCTGCTCAACCGGATCCAGGATGCAGTCCCATCTGTCTCTCCTGCCATCTGTCATGAGGCCCTCATCCGGGTCCGGCGGCTCTCGTTCGATGCCTCCGGAATTGGCTCGGATTTCCTTACCGGTCAGTATGGCAGCGGGGAATCTGCACAGGCTGCTGCGCTTGCCAAACTGGAAGAGCGCAACCCGGGATTTTCGGAAGCCGAGTACCGCACAGCATTCCTGGTTGGACGGATGTGGGCCGGGCTGTAAAGCCGGCTCTTCATTTGCGGGCTGCACCCAAAGGGTTCTTTTAGCGTTGTGGTAAACACTATCGCACTCATCCGTGTTCCGGATGCTTTTGAGGCCTGAATGGATACTGCTACCCAACTCCTGAAAAAATACTGGGGTTACTCTTCCTTCCGGCCACACCAGGAAGCTATCATCCGGTCCGTTCTTGACGGAAACGATACGCTCGCCATCATGGCAACCGGGGGCGGAAAATCCCTCTGTTACCAGCTGCCGGCTCTCTGCCTTGGAGGTCTCACGCTCGTCATCTCCCCACTCCTCTCGCTCATGAAAGACCAGGTGGACGACCTGAATGCCCGGGGAATTCCGGCTGCGGCCTATACGAGCGCACTCGACTTCCGGGGAAGAACCGGTCTTGATGCAGCAATCCGGAACGGGAGCCTCCGGCTTCTCTTTGTCTCGCCCGAAAAATGCATGCAGCCCCAGTTTCTCTCATTCCTTCAGGGCGCACGGATCACGCTTATCGCCATTGATGAAGCCCACTGTATATCAGAATGGGGGCATAACTTCCGGCCGGAATACCGGCAGCTCTCGCAGATAAAAAAATATTTCCCGGATGTGCCGGTCATTGCTCTCACGGCCACAGCAATTCCGGAAGTCCGCTCCGATATCTGCCAGCAGCTCGGCCTGTCCGGCGCTCAGGAATTTATCGGGAGTTTCAACCGCCCGAATCTCCAGTACCGGGTTATCGAGAAAAAGAACCCGGGGATTTTTCTCGCACATTACCTTGGCCAGCACCGGCAGGAGTCCGGGATCATCTACTGCTTAAGCAAGAAAGAGACAGAAGAAGTTGCAGCTGACCTTAAAAAACGCGGCTTTCCTGCGCTCGCGTACCATGCCGGGCTCTCGCCCCAGGTCAGGGCCCGGGTGCAGGACGCGTTCATTGCCGGGCGGGCAACGGTCATCTGTGCAACGGTTGCCTTTGGCATGGGTATCGACAAGCCCGATGTCCGCTTTGTTATCCACTACGTGCTGCCAAAGACCGTAGAGTCGTATTACCAGGAGACCGGCAGGGCCGGCCGTGACGGGAAATACAGCGAATGCATCCTCCTCTTCAGCCGGGCGGATGTGGCGAGAGTCCGTTTCATGCTCGAACATGACAACAGCTCCGAGAGCACCCTCCGTTTATCTTCAAAGAAATTACAGGACATGATCGCGTACTGCGGGGATACAGGATGCAGGCGCAGGTTTTTACTGGAATATTTCGGGGAGACATTTTCTGAGGAGAACTGCGGGTCCTGCGACAACTGCGATCATCCGCCGGACATGGCCGACTGCTCGGAAGCGGCACGGAAGATCATCTCCTGCGTCCATCAGCTGCCGGCCGCGTATGGCACAGAGATTGTTATTGCCATCCTGAGGGGATCAAAAAATGCGAAAGTCCTGGAGAACAATTTCTCTGCCCTTACGGCCTTTGGAACCGGAAAGAAGTACTGCCGTGATCAATACCGGATCTGGATAAGCGAGCTGGTCCGGCAGGGTTTTCTTACGCGCACCGGTGACAGGTACCCGGTCATTTCGGTGACGGGAAAAGGTATTGAGCTGATGAAAGGACGACTGCGGGTCATGCTGCCGGCCCCGGAAACCGGTCTCCAAAAAAACGCTCAGGCACAGGACCGCTGCACACCCGGTACCGATGATGAATCCATGTTCCAGCGCCTCAAATCCCTCCGGAAAATTCTTGCCAGTGAAAAGGCAGTGCCGCCCTACATGATATTTCCGGATACAACGCTTCACGCTATGGCCCGGATCCGGCCTGCAGATACCGTGAGTTTTTCTGCAATTCCGGGTGTCGGGAGCTTCAAGCTTGCCCGGTATGCCGAACCGTTTCTCCGCGAGATCAATTCCGATGTGCCGGCACAACAGGATTGACTGCCATCAATTCTCCTGTATTGGAATCGGATACAACGAATTATATGAACGGCACTGGATAAGCAATCCTTAAAAAAACTTCATCCGGTTCATAAAAATACTTAAAATGGGGAAAAATATTGCATGAATCAAATGAAATGGTATAAGGACGATGCAGGTTTATATATTATTCATAAACAAAAATTTAATTAACAAACGAACGGGGGCAGGGTATGTTTAAGGTAATGTATGTTGACGATGAATCCGCGTTACTCGATCTGGGCAAGATCTTCCTTGAGCAATCCGGCCTCCTCAGTGTAGATATTGTTTCATCGGTAGAAGATGCCATAGAAAAATTACAGGCCGATCATTACGACGGGATCATCTCCGACTACCAGATGCCGGGAAAAGACGGCCTCGAATTCCTGAAATTTATCCGCTCCCAGAACATGGATCTCCCCTTCATCCTCTTCACCGGCCGGGGGCGTGAAGAGATCGTTATTGAAGCCTTGAACAGCGGTGCAGACTTTTACCTCCAGAAAGGCGGAGAACACAAATCCCAGTTTGTCGAGCTTGAGCATAAGATCAAAAATGCCATTGACAGAAAACGCACGCATGACCGGCTCAAAGAGTCGGAACAGCGCATGGTGGATATCATCAATTTTTTGCCCGATGCAACATTTGCCGTCAACCTCGACAAGAAAATCATTGTCTGGAACAAGACCTTAGAGATGATGACCGGCATCCCCTCGGATGCAGTTCTTGGAACTTCGGCTCCTGAATCGATACCCTTTGGAACCGGGGACAAAAAAACCAGGCTTCTGGATCTTGTCCTCACCAAGAATAAGAAACTGGAGAAACAATACCCGTATATCCATCGCGAAGGCGAGAAGATCATATCTGAGACCTATATGCCCGGCCTCTATGGGGGGAAAGGAGCACATGTCTGGCTGGTTGCCTCCCCATTATATGACACGCATGGAAAAATGATCGGGGCAATTGAAGCGCTCCGTGATATTACCCAGCGAAAAAATACCGAGCAAGAACTGAGGCGTACGAATGACGATCTTCATGCCTCCTATGAACAACTGACCGCAACTGAGGAAGAGTTACGGGCAAATTACGAGGAACTGAGCAACAGCGAGCGGGAACTTCTCCAGGTAAAAGAACGGTACCAGAGCGTTATTGAGGACCAGACCGAGTTTATCTGCCGGTTCACCCCGGCGGGAAAACTGACCTTTGTCAATGATGCCTACTGCCGCTATTTCGGCCTGAGCCGGGCTGCATGCCTTGAAGAACAGCACACTGTCAACATTCCTCCCGAAGAACGTATTTTGGTACGACAACATATCAACTCCTTATCAAAGGAGAATCCAACCGGTTCCATTGAGCATCGTATCATTCTGCCGTCCGGGAAAATACGCTGGCAGCACTGGAGTGACCGGGCGATACTTGACAGGAACGGCACCGTAATTGAGTTCCAGTCGGTAGGTCGCGATATAACCCGCCAGAAAGAGGCGGAAGGTGAGGTTCAGCGAATACACGAAGAGGTCTATGCAGCCTACGAGCAGCTCACGGCAACGGAAGAAGAGTTACGGTCGAACTACGATGAACTGACTAAAAGCGAACGCGAACTCCATGAAACCAAAGAGCGGTACCAGAGCGTTGTCGAAGACCAGACCGAGTTGATCTGCCGGTTTGCTCCGGATGGGACGCTGACTTTTGTCAACGATGCCTACTGCCGGTATTTCGGCATGACCAAAGCCGAATCTCTTGAAAAACAGCAGAAAGTCGATATGCCCCGGGAAGACCGGGAAAGGGTGAGAAAACATATCCGGTCCCTGACTAAGAAAAACCCGGTTGGTTCCCTTGAACACCGGATTATCATGCCGGACGGAAAGATCCGGTGGCAGCAGTGGTCGGACCGGGCTATCTTCGATCCAAAAGGCAAACTCATCGAATACCAGTCGGTTGGCCGGGATATCACCCGCCAGAAGGAAGCAGATGAGGAGCTGGCGAGGACCCATGAAGATCTTCATGCCGCTTACGAGCAACTCACCGCAACGGAAGAAGAGTTACGGTCAAACTACGATGAACTGACCAAAAGCGAGCGCGAGCTTCATGAAACCAAAGAGCGGTATCAGAGCGTTGTTGAAGACCAGACCGAGTTGATCTGCCGGTTTGCTCCGGACGGAACGCTCACGTTCGTCAACGATGCCTACTGCAGATATTTCGGCATGACCAAAGCCGAATCTCTTGAAAAACAGCAGAAAGTCGATATGCCCGGGGAAGACCGGGAACTGGTGAGAAAGCATATCCGGTCCCTGACTAAGAAAAACCCGGTTGGTTCCCTTGAACACCGGATTATTATGCCGGACGGAAAAATCCGGTGGCAGCAGTGGTCAGACCGGGCTATCTTTGATCCCAAGGGCAAACTCATCGAATACCAGTCAGTTGGCCGGGACATCACACGCCAGAAAGAAGCGGATGAGGAGTTGGCAAGAACCCATGAAGATCTTCACACGGCTTACGAGCAACTCACCGCAACGGAAGAGGAGTTACGGTCAAACTACGACGAACTGACAAAAAGCGAACGCGAACTCCATGAAACCAAAGAGCGGTACCAGAATGTTGTCGAAGACCAGACCGAGTTTATCTGCAGGTTTACTCCTGGCGGAACGCTGACGTTTGTCAACAATGCCTACTGCCGGTATTTCGGGAAACGGAAAGAAGATCTTATTGGTCATAATTTTGCCCCGAAGATTCCCCGCGAGGACCGGGAGACCGTTAACGCCCATTTTTCTTCAGTAACAACAGAAAATCCCATCCGGACCATTGAACACCGGATTATTATGCCCGACGGGAAGATCCGGTGGCAGCAGTGGTCGGACCGGGCTATCTTTGATCCAAAGGGCAGACTCATCGAATACCAGTCGGTTGGCCGGGATATCTCGGACCGGAAACGGATGGAAGGCGCGCTTCACGAATCCAACCAGAAACTCAACCTCCTCTCAAGCATCACGCGGCACGATATCCTCAACCAGCTCACCGCACTCCAGGGGTATCACCTCCTCTTAAAAGATACCGTCTGCGATGACGACCAGAAACGCTGGATAGACAAAGCAATAAAAGCCGGAGACACGATCCAGAGCCAGATCCTGTTCACCCAGCAGTACCAGGACATCGGCCTGCAACACCCGTTCTGGCAGAATATTTCTGACTGCGTAACATCCGTTGCAAAGAATCATGGTTTTTCCATAGTTGCCGCCGACCCGGGTCTTATGGATATCGAGGTTTTTGCCGATCCCCTGTTGAAGACAGTCTTTTACAACCTGTTTGAGAATGCAATCATGCACGGTTCCACGGTCGGGAAGATATGCGTCCGGGGGGAGGCGGAAGAATCCTCGTACCGCATCATCATTGAAGATGACGGGAAAGGTATCAGTGATGCATACAAGGAGAAGATATTCCAGAAAGGATTTGGCAATCATACCGGCCTTGGACTTTTCCTTGTCCGGGAAGTTCTCCTCATCACGGGACTTACCATCACCGAGACCGGCGAGCCCGGCAAAGGCGCCCGGTTCGAGATACAGGTTCCAAATACCATGTGCCGGAAAAGTACCGATTCCTAACCCCAAAACTCATCTGAGGGAATAACGCAGGATCCCGCCGGCTTTTTCTCATCATGGAGGATATTATATACCTACAGGAAAATTTACCATGTCCCTCATGAATGTCCAAAGGATACAACCGGTTGTAATTTTTCTCGTACTCCTCATCAGCATAATCGTTCCTGCGGGAGCAATTACGATAACACAATCGGATTCCGCGACCTCAACGTCACCCGGCATAGCAAATGGAGATCCGGTGATCATTAAGGGAATTGCCACCGGCCACCCCCAGGCAGGTCTCCAGGTCTGGCAGATCAGCAACAATTACCTGAAAGTATCAACCATACCGGTTGAAGCGGATAATACATTTACCTATGAACTCCAGAAGGCCGATACCCAGAACCTTGCATCCGGGCAGTACTTTGTCGTAGTACAGCATCCGATGATGAACGGACAGTTCGATGTTGTCTACGACCCATCCTCAGGACAGGTATCCAATAAACAGCTGGGTGCAAACGGCATGACCATATTCCAGATGTCCGGATCAGGCAGTCTCCAGAGCCCGGCTGGTGCCCAGGCCATTCTCCAGGCTATCAACAGCCAGAATATCGATGATACATTTACAACATTCTCATTCGTAGTCCGCCCCCCCGCGACCCTGATAAACCCGATTGGCGATCATTATGTCGGGGACCAGTTCACGATTGGCGGTACAACCAACCTTGCAGCAGGGGACAATCTCCAGGTCGAGATCACGTCTTCATCCTTTGCACCCACAAAGAAAACAACGGATGGCAGTTTCTCCGGTATTGCAAAAACTGTGCAGGTAAAGACAGGATCCGATGGGAAAAACCATTGGTCGATGTCGGTAGATACGTCTTCATTCCGGCCTGACGAATATATGGTCACCGTATCCGGCATAACCGTTGCAGTGAGCGACTCAGCAACGTTCAACATTCTTGCGCCTGTGATTTCAACGACTGCACCGCCCACAGTTATCGCAACAACGTCACCCGCCACGGTTGTCTCGACACCGGTTCCCACAACTACGGTTCCGGCAACCCCGAAATCACCCCTCGCCCTCTGGCCGGTACTCTATGCAGGTCTGCTGGCAACAATAATCCTGAACATTAAAAAGGAGTAACCGGGCCGGTTACCAGTTTAAGAAGAGAGACTTGGTCTGCGAATACTGATCCAGGGAATCCTGCCCGTTCTCCCGGCCAATCCCGCTCCCGCCCGTGCCTCCGAACGGCACTTCCGGAGGGAGCGTCAAGTGCCGGTTCACCCAGATGATGCCGGCATGGACTTCATCAAAGACTTTTTTAGCAGAGTGGAGGTTGGTAGTCCAGACTGATGCGCCAAGACCGAACCGGGTATTGTTGGCTTCCCGGATCGCGGCTTCCAGGTTGGGAACGGACATTACCGGTAGTACCGGCCCGAAGATCTCTTCCGTTATCAGCGGGGATTTCGGAGTTACATCGGTTACCAGCGTAGGGCGGTAGAAATATCCCGATTCGTACGCTTTTCCTTTGAGGGCGCATCCGCCTTCAATAATCTTCCCGTCCTGATTATTGCGGGTATTCTCAACAGCCTGGCTGATAATCTCCCGCTGCCCGCTGCTGTTGAGTGGTCCCATATCGATCTTTGGCCCGAGCCCGTTCCCAACGTTCAGGGCACTGACGCGCTCTTTGAGTTTCTGGATAAAGATATCGGCAACCCCTTCCTGGACATACAGACGTTTTACCGCCGTGCAGGTCTGGCCGGCATTATAGAACCGCCCTCTTAGTGCCCCTTCAACAGCATGATCAATATGGGCATCGTTCAAGACAATCATCGGGTCCGAACCGCCCAGTTCGAGCGTTACGTCCTTGAGATGATGGGACGTGAGTTCCTTAACCCGCATGCCGGTTGCACAACTCCCGGTAAAGGAGATCTTCCGTACATCCGGGTGACGTACGAGTGCTTCTCCGGCCTGCTCTCCGGTCCCCGTGACCACATTCAATACGCCCGGGGGAAGACCGGCCTCATCGAGAATTTTCGCAAGATTGAGATTCGTCAAGGGAGTAGACGAGGCGGGTTTCAAAACCAGCGTGTTGCCGGCAAGCAGGGCCGGCCCCACCTTCCAGCCCATGATGATGACCGGCATGTTCCACGGGATGATGGCCCCGCAGACTCCGAGTGGTTCGCGGACAACGAGACAATCTCCCGCAGATCCAAGCCGGATGGTCTCGCCGGACTGGTGTGCAGAGATCCCGCCATAGAACTCGAGGATGTTGGCATACCCCCTTACTTCATCAATCGATTCCCGCAGGGGTTTGCCCTGTTCCATGGTCAGGAGCCGGGCAAGATCCTTATGCTGTTCCCGCACTTTTTCTGCAGCCCGGAACAGGATCATCCCGCGTTCCCGCAGGGTCTTTTTCTTCCAGGTGTCGAATGCGATACCTGCGGCATCAACAGCACGGGCCATGTCCTCAGCTGTTCCGGCCGGCACGCGATCAACAAGTTCACCGGTTGACGGGTTTTTGATCTCGATCCACGCCTCGTCAAGAGATGCTGTTTCAGTTCCCCCAATTCTCATCTGCATACGTATCTTCCTTTTTTAAAAATTTCGGGCCTGTTCACTATCCAATACATGGATACCGGTCCCTATAAATTCCCCGGCTCCCGCCAGCCAGCCCGGGCAGGTTGATCCTGCAAAATAAACACTCCCGCGGGCGATATGAAAGAAAAATCTGATGAATAAAAAATCCTGTTCAGGATTCACAAGAGATCATGGAAATATGCGGGCACACGACATGCTATCCCGATTACCCGGAAAAAACGAACCAATCAAAACAGGTGCCGTTCAGATTTCAAACCCCGATTTCAAACCCCGCCAGGAATTTCCCTGCTTAAAAAAAACGGAATTCTATGAATTAAATGCAGGATTCTGGATATACTCCATCCCATCGGCATATGCATTCCTGCCGGAAAATGTTGCCAGCACCTGTTCGCCATCGCTGACGATCATGACCGGTTTGTTCCCCCGGACAAGGAAGTGAAGTTCAACAAGTTCGCATTCTTCGATCATGAGTCCCTGGACCAGCGCCGATGCCGGCTCAAGTTCCATGCGCTCCCAGGCAAGGACATCCGGTAAAACACGGAAAAAATAAAAGAATGTCTGGCTGGCATTGAGCAGGTCAGACACTATCAGTTCCGATCGTATCTCTTCTGGCAGATGATCGATTTTTGTAACAAGGCAGCTGACGTCCTCTTCGCAGGATGCAAGAAGATCATCTGCCAGCGAGACGAGTTCATGATAGGAAATTTTTGATGGTGTATCACTCATTGCCAGTGATTGGATGCGCGAAGCAAAAATCACTTCGGGCTAAACCTCTTGAAAAGAGCGGCGGAACAAAAACCCTTATTCTGGTATACAGGATATGATTTAAGGTGAAAGATGAGGATGTGGACTGGCAGATCTATCACCTTATCCCGGAAGGATCTGCAACAACGGCCGGTGAACTTTGTTCGAAAAGCGGCTTTGATGCAGCAATCGTTGCAGCGTCGCTGGAACGGCTCAAACGATCCTGTCTCATCGAATGCCCGGGCGATTCGGTCCGGATGCTGAACTTTGGAGAAGCGCTCCTCCGCAACCAGTTCAAATATGAAAAAAACCTGCCGTTTACAATAGAGAACGGTGTCATTAAGGCAAGGAAGGATTAGCATGACAGACCACGAAACAGTCATTCTCCGTATCGGCCACCGGCCCGAGCGGGACCAGCGCGTAACAACGCATGTCGGACTGACCGCCCGGGCTCTTGGTGCCCGGGGAATGTTCCTTGCTGCGTCGGATAAGGGTGTAGTCCAGAGTATCGCAGATGTTGTCGATCGCTGGGGCGGCGAATTCTTCTGCCAGGATAACGTGAAATGGCGCTCCTGCATCAAGGACTGGAAAGCATCCGGCGGGGTTGTTGTCCACCTGACTATGTACGGGATCAACCTGCCGGACGCTATAGAAGAAATCCGCCCGAATAAAAAGATCCTTGTCATTGTTGGTGCGGAGAAAGTCCCGGGCGAGATCTACGGACTGGCCGATTTCAATATCGCGGTAACCAGCCAGCCCCACTCCGAGATCTCAAGCCTGGCCCTCTTCCTCGACCACCTTGCGTCCGGAAAAAGCCTCAGCCATGAATTTCCCGGTGCCCAGATACGGATCATCCCCTCAAAAGCCGGAAAACAAACGGAGGGATGATGAAGGGGCGGGTGCTCATAGCCGGGTTTGCAACCCGCCATGTAGCACAATCTGCCCACCATGCCGGGTACGAGGTCTGCGCGGTCGATCATTTCTGTGACCAGGATCTGGCCTGGTACACGAAAGACCGGGAGAAATTTGAAGATCTCACTGACCTTCCCGATGCAATTGAACGAATCTGCAGGCGCCATACATTCGATCTTTTTGTACCCACTTCCGGAGCCGAAGATCTCGCACCCCCGCTCCCGCTCTGCGGGACGCAACCAGATACCCTTGCAAAATTTCTCGACAAACTCGATACTCAGCATTTTTTTCAACAGAACAATATCGTAATCCCACGGGCCCTGCCGGAAGACCAGTATCCCGTGATGGTCAAGCCGCGCCGGGGCGCCGGTGGCTGGCGGAACGCGGTGATAGAGAACAAAGAGGCTATGACAGTCTGGGAATCTGTCTACCTGGATGTCCCGTATATCCGCCAGGAGATTGTTGAGGGAATACCTGCAAGTGTCTGCTGTATTGCCACGGGAACAGAGGCCCTGGCTATTGCATCCAACCGGCAGATCCTCCGAGGTGGCGGTGAATCTGCATTCGGGTTCTCCGGATCGGTAACCCCGTTTTCGCATCCCGCAGCGGAACAGATTATCTGTATTGCCGAGCGCATTGCCGCGGCCAGCGGATGTCGCGGTACGATAGGCATTGATTTTGTTGCCGGGGATGAGACTCCCTATGCCATTGAAGTCAACCCCCGCTTCCAGGGAACCGCAGATACGGTCGAGCGGGCATTCGGGTGCAACCTCTTTGAGTGCCATGTCAATGCCTGTGCCGGCATCCTTCCACGGAAACGACCCCCCTTCCGGCAGTTTGCCCTGCGAAGCATCCTGTTTGCCGAGCGCGACCTGACAGTCCGGGCCGATCTCCGGCATTTCCGCGATTTTATTGCAGACATTCCCTGGCCAGGGACATCTCTCGAGGAAGAACAGGCAATTGTCAGCGTATACGGATGGGGCCGGACAGAAGAAGATGCACGCGCACTGCTGGATAAGCATATTACTACCATCCGACAATATATGCGCTGATGGATCCAACAGATGAAGCGATCAACGATCCCGCGATACGCGCCTATCTTTTCCGCCTTGTGAAGGATGAAGGCCTCAACCTCCTGGAACGTTTTCCCCGGGAGGGCGAACACAGTGACGAGGAACTGGCGGCAAAGACCGGCATCAACTTAAATTCGGTCCGCCACACGCTCTATACACTGTACGAAAAACGCCTGGCAGAATACCACCGGATCAAGAACAATGAGACCGGGTGGCTCACCTATCTCTGGCAGCTCCGGATCGATCATATCTATGATGCTATCCGCGAAGACATGGCGCTCGTGCTTGAGAAACTCTCCCGCCGGGAAAAATATGAAGAAGAGAATGATTTCTATATCTGCAAGGACTGTCATCTCATCTTCACGTTTCCGCAGGCTATGAATATCGAGTTCAAGTGCCCGGACTGCGACCAGCCGATGAGCCATTTCGATAACGAGATGCTTCTCAGATCCTTAAAACAACGAATCAGTGATATTCAGAAATCACTTGGTCATGCCTGACCAGAAACACCTTTTTGAAAAGATCCTGCAGGAAGCCGGGTGCAGACCAAAGGTTATTGCCCACTGCAGGGCAGTAACAGACTGCGCTCTTGAGTATGCAGTAAGAAACCCGGAAATCAATTTTGATATGGTGCTTGCCGGGGCCATGCTCCACGATATAGGACGGAGCAGCACTCATACGATACACCATGCCCAGGCTGGAGCAGATCTCCTGCGAAGGATGGGATATCCCGAAGTTCTTGCACGCATTGTCGAATGCCATACCGGTGCGGGCCTTACTGCTGATGAATGCACACTCCTGGGACTCGCTCCCCGGGACTGTACACCCCACACAACCGAGGAGAAGATTGTTGCACACGCGGATAACCTGATCGCCGGCCACCGGCGGGTATCCATTGAAGACAGTATTGGATCTGCCATCCATCTCCCAAAAAAAGCACGGACACGAATGTACCGGCTGGCCTGTGATGTCGAACTTTTGTGCCAGGGGTAAGAATCTGCTTCCGTGTCCTTAACCGTTTTTTTGGCAGTTTTTTGTACGGGGTAGACACAGGCATGAACCATCCGGCTCCCGCCCGGCCAAAAATAATTCTGGCAGGCAGGTTTCCACATCAGTTCCTTTTCAGCAACGCACGACAATAGCATTTCTTTGCCGATCAGAAATCTGCCGATGAGCGCCCTTTCTTCATGGCGGCATATCTCGCTTTTGGGAGACGAAGACGTCATCCCGCTCGTAAAAAAAAATAACGGGTTCTCCCGATGGTTTTTCTAACCCATAACGGTCCGGGATAAAAAATTTCATCAAAATTTACCGGAAATCGGCTGTACTGAGGAAAAACCGTAAACCGGTATGCCGACACAACAAGAGCACCTTGTTCCTTAGCAATTCATCTTTAATCTGAAATGAACTGGGAGATCACGCCGAAAAAAAGGCGACAACCGGGAACGTTACGATGACGGATGGATATCATTAAAACCCGTTAGTCCTATAATTCACCATACCGCCCGGACTGCCGGAATCCCACCTGCCGGAGAGCGGAGGATCATACCATGATTACTATCCTCCTTGTTGACGATCAGCCGGAATTGTTGGAAATTACCCGCATTTACCTTGAAAAAGAGGGGGATATTACCGTTGAAACTGCCTCTTCTGCCGAAGAAGCGTTCAAAAAACTGCGGGAGAAAAAGTACGATGCGGTGGTTTCCGACTATAATATGCCGGAGATGGACGGGATCGAGTTTCTCGATGAATTCATGAAACAGGCGATCGACAAGCCGTTCATCATCTTTACCGGCAAGAGCCGGGAAGAGATGGTCATCCGTGCCCTCAACGCAGGTGCCGATTTCTACCTCCAGAAGAGCGGGGATCCAGTCAGCCAGTTCGCCGAGCTCCGGAACATGGTGAACCAGGCCGTAATGCGCAAGCGCGTGGAGGATGCCCTCATCCGCTCGGAGATCAACCACCGGAATATTGTCGAAGCTATCGAAGATTCAATTTATCTGGTGGATAAAAACTGCCGTTATCTTTTCATGAACGCTTACCACCAGCAGCGCCTGGGTATCCGGGACAAAAACTATGTTGGCCGTCATTACCGGGAATTCCACACGCCGGAAGAGAGCGAACGCTTTGCACGGGCCGTCCATGAAAGCATTGAATCTGAAACATCCATCCAGGATGAATACAGCACGAACGGCCGCTGGTTTATCCGGCGCTTAAGCCCGGTCCGGAATGAGACCCTGGAGAGGGTTTTTGCCGTTACGGTCATCTCTGCGGAAACAACCGGGCGGAAACAGGTTGAAGAAGCACTCCGGGTAACTGATGAGAACTACCGGATTCTTGTTGAAGCAACGCAGGACTCAATTTATACCGTAGATCCAAAGGGAAGATACCTGTTCATGAACGGGCATCACAAACAACGTCTCGGCCTCAACGATGATGACTATCACCAGCGATCGTACGGAGATTTCCATACTCCTGAAGAAAACCGGGTCTTTTCTGATTCAGTCCGCCATGTGATCGAGACCAAATCCTCACATGAAGATACCTATACCCGGAATGAGCGGATGTTTCTCCGGAGGATGTACCCGGTTTTTGGATCATCAAAAGCTACAGTTGACGCGATTACCGTTATCTCTCTTGAGATTACCGGGCGTTAACCGGCCATCTTCTCCCCACAGCCGGATCAGGCGCCAAGATCCGGATCTGCCAGTTCCATCCGGATAAGCTCTGTCAGCGGTTCGCGCCCGCGAAAAGGCAAGATCCAGAAATAAAAAAACAGTCCGCTCTCCTGGGGAGAGTACCCGGTAAAAAATGGGAACAGGGTCTTGAGGGATTCATGGAGAAAGGAAAATCCGCTGGATGGCGCAGATACGGAAATCACGGGATGAGCAGGGTCGTTTCCGCGCAATCCTGACCTGCATAACGGAACGATCCTTTTGGCACCCGGATCTCAAACCGGGCTCCTTTTCCCGGCATACCGTTCTCGCTTATGGTAATTGCGGTAATCGAGAGAATCTCCCGGACAAGAAAGAGGCCAAGACCGGTATGATGACCAAACCCCTTTTCAAAGAGACGCTTCTTGTCTTCATGGGATATACCATTCCCGTCATCTTCGCAGACAAGAACCATCTCATCTCCGGCCGCTTCGGCATGGATTTTGATCAAAGTCATTTTCGTGCCACCATACCGCAGGGCATTGTCGATAAGATTGTAGAAGACTTTCTCAAAGAGCGGGTCTGCAAATACTTCGAGATCCCTGACGTCAGAAAAAGTGCGGACATCCCTCATAGGCAGAGAGGCAATTGACCGGTTAATGGACGCAGAAACAGCCTGCCAAACAGGAGAACTCATACCCATGGTCTCATAATCCTTTGTGAAGGTGATCTGTTCTTCGATAACCTCGGAAATCGTTTCCATCTTATCCAGGTATCCTTTCGGATCAGAATCACGAGGGGCATTCTTGAGGAGCTCGATATAGGATTTGAGGGCCGTGAGCTGGTTGAGAAGGTCATGGCGGGTGATACTGGAGAGCAGGGCTAATTTCCTGTGAGCCAGTCCCAGGGCTTCCCCGGCTTCCTTGAGCTTCGTTATATCCCGGCCAACCGACTGGTATTCAGTGATCTTCCCGTCAGCATTGAAAATTGCCCTGTCCGTCCACCTGACCCACCGGACCGATCCATTGGGAAGAAGGATGCGGTTGGTTGCCGTGATGAACGGTCTCTTGCGTGAGAGAGATGCAACCGTATCTCTTACCATATCCTTGTCATCGGGATGCACCAGCAGCTGCATTTTTTTTCCTATCACCTCATCACGCGTTCTTTCAAAAAAACGGCAATAGGCATTGTTGACAAAGACATGAGTCCCGTCCGGCAGGAATCTGCTGATAAGTTCGGTCTGGTCTTCCACAACATTCCGGTACCGTTCTTCCGACGCACGAAGGGCAGAGTCCCGTTCTTTGAGTTCGTGGAAAAGGAGATAGAACGGGTTGCTGATACCAACAACAACGATAGCCCGGTAGAAGAAGTAGAGCGCAACGAACCGTAAACAGAATCCCAGGAAATTGGTAAGAGCAAAACCCGACCCGGATATTGCAAATGCCAGTTCTCCTGCAATCATGAGAATCAGCGCAATGAAAAAATAGAACCAGACAGTGGAGTCAAAAAATTTCCGCTTTTTTACATGGATTGCGGCTATCGCTATGAAAATCGCGGAGATTACGTACTCACTTCCAATCTTGAACGGGGTATATCCATGGAGTTCACAGGCCGGGAAGTTATGCCAGACAAGGATACTCATCGTAAGAAGTAGTACGGTAACGGCATAGAGCGGAATAAGGATCGCAGTATCAAAGGATCCTTTTTTTGTCAGGTTTCGTCCTACAAGGACTGCCGCGATAAGCAGCGTAAACGCCTGGAAATACCGGGCAGCAATGCCGATCTGGATCGCATTATTAAAGCTGAATTCCTGGAGGACGGATGTGTCCATGATCGATATGGTAAAGAGGGTATCAAGAACTGCCGTGAAAAGAAACGAGAGGCCAAGGGCAATAAGAAACGAATCCCTCACATTCCGGCGACTGTTCCAGACCAGCATGAAAATGGAGACGCCGACTGCGATGCTGATTAGCTCAATGACGATAATCAGCAGGAGATTATTGTTGATGATCACAAGCAGAAGGATGAGAAGGAGAATGGCGATTGTAAAACTTACAAGGTACTGGAGTTTGATGGATTGGCGATAATTCTGCAATACTTCTGTAAACATGATCATCTCATTCAGATCTGATGCATCCAATACAGCGGATTGAGTGATAATATCACCAGGTGGGGATCGATAATAAAATCTCCTGATAATGGGAACAAACCAGAAACCCACGGTTTCCCCAACCGGTTTACAGAACTAACCGTAAGTAAGATTCAGTTCATCGTCCAGATTGGCAATGAACAGGACAAGAAAAGCATGTCGTTTCTCTGCAATCTCCCGTGCGGTACTCGTGTACATGATATCTTTTAAGGTCAGCAGCTTGACATCAAAATGGTGCCGGGCATTGGAAAAGCTCCCACCCGTCTCTCCTGCCCGCATGAATGTCCGGGCAATGCCTACTGCACCCATGGCATCCAGCTTGTCGGCATCGGATAGGATCCGGGCCTCCAGAGTTCCGGGTAATTCCGCTGAACTGAACCGGTGGGTCCGGATTGCCTGGACAATTCCAGGAATCAGATTCTCGTTATAATGGATGGACAGAAGGTAATCCTCAGCCAGTCTTGCTCCTTCCGTTTCATGGGGAATACCCCGGGCGGTCTCAACAGGACGTGCAATGTCGTGAAGAAGAGCTGCCGGGATGAGGATATCCAGTTCCGCATGTTCCCGCATCCCAATAATCTCGCAGAGCCGGGTGACCCGCATAATATGATCCATACCATGGGATCCCTCCGACTCAAGAACGCCCTGAACGTGTGCACAAATTCCCATAAAATTATTATTCATAATTATTGTCTCCTGCAGGAATTCTTGATCCGTTCCTGTATAAAATCAGGGCGGGTATCAGATCTGACGGGTTCCTGCCCAAATCATAAGGGTATTTTTTTATCTTGACATCTAATTATTCTTCAGGAATTAGGCAATTACCATGAATGAAACTGCTCGGTTCGCAGCCGATTCGCTGCACAAAGAGTACCCGGAACCAGATCAGCTCCCGGAGGATGCACTCCTGATCTTAGTTCTTGAAAAAGACGTATTTGCCCAGAAAGGAAACCGCCCGACACTGTTCATAAAAAACGCTCGCAGAATGCCAGTTCCAGCACAAGAGTATCTCCATTACCTTGGACATTACGGATCATTGCCCTGCTATGCGTGCGAAATTATGGAAAAAACACAGATCCCCGGGGGGTTCACGAGATCGGGCGTCCGTGAACTTGCGGATATCATTCCGGATGAGGAACTCGCAATTGCCGGACTGGCGGTACAGATCATTGATTATGACAGAACTACCCGGTTTTGCGGACGGTGCGGCACAAAAACCAAACCTGTCCGGACCGAGAGGGCAAAAGTCTGCCCTGCCTGCCACCAGATCACGTATCCACGGCTCTCGCCAGCTATTATCGTTCTTGTAAGAAAGGATAACACAATCCTGCTGGCCCGTGGGAAACATGCGCCGCCGGGAAGGTACAGTCTTGTTGCCGGGTTTGTCGAGCCAGGGGAAACAATCGAACATGCCGTGCATCGCGAAGTGCGGGAAGAGACGGGAATCAGTATAACGAACGCCCGGTATGTTGCAAGCGAACCCTGGCCGTTTCCGAACTCGCTGATGTTTGGTTTTATTGCCGATTATGCCGGGGGTTCCATAATGCCGGATGGCAATGAGATCGAGTCAGCGGAATGGTTTGACCGAAACCATCTCCCGGAGTTCCCGTTAAAACTCAGTATTACACGCCGGCTTATTGACCATTGGCTATCCGGCTGACCGGCCATGAAATCCCGGATTGCTCCCGGAAAAAATCGGGCCGCCCGGAGCACGAATCCTGTTACGGATTATCCGCAGGTTCTGGCAAATGGGGTGTATTTAAATGCACATTTCTTTCCCACAATCGGATGATAATGCCGGTGCCAGGGTATTTCCAAAAAATGCAGTCAGTATTTTTTTATATTATACTCTCCATTAACCACTATACACGAGGAATTGTCATGAAATGTACCCGTATCTGGATTGCGGCACTTATCCTGCTGCTCACGATTGCCTGTCTTCCTGTGACTGCTGCCGAGCCAATTGGCGGAAACCAGGGTTGGCTCAGCGTTCATTGTAATGTTGATGGGGCCCAGGTTTATTTTGACGGCAAGTATCAGGGTGAAATTACCGGGGGTATCCTGACCATTGCAGTCTACAGCACCGGAACACCGTACAAATCATATATCGTGAGCAAGAGCGGGTATAACACCTATACCGGCAGTATCCCCTACATGCCCGGCATTGGTGAGACCGAAAACCTGTTTGCAACGCTGAACCCGGTTGTCCCCACCACGCAGGCAGTCATTGGGGGAAACCAGGGATGGTATACGGTCAACTGCAACGTGAACGGAGCAACGGTAATGTTCGATAACCAGGTTGTCGGCACCATCACGCAGGGTACGCTCACGGTCCCGGTCTATACCACCGGAACACCCTACAAAACCTATACGGTTTCCATGAACGGGTATCTTCCCTACACCGCACCCATGCCCTCCGTCCCGGCTGCCGGACAAACGGTCACCCTTTACGCCACTCTCAACCTGGCACCAGCCACTTCTCCAGTACCTGCACCAACAAAATCCCCCCTGCCGATCTGGATCCTCCTTATCGGTATCGGGATTGCCGGTACTCTTGCAGTCCGGAACATGCGGAATTGATTGCATCCCCTTTTTTTGAACTATTTTCCTGAATTGGAAAAAACCGGAGTGTGGCGTCAGATCCGGTTGTCCAGAAAAAAAACCTCAAACACAAAAGGAAAAAATAGTATTTTTAGCCCCGCACGATACCGTTACAGAACCTGCTGGCGGAGCCGGGTTCCCAGCCAGGGCAGAAAATCCAGCTTTCGCGACATGACACCCTCAAGCCGGACCGGGAGGACATCCTTAAACAGTGCCTGGACGAGCGCGGGATCCGAAACACCATAGATATCGCTTGCATTTTCAAGGACATTGGTAACAAGAAGGAGAACAATATCTGCACCGGTTGTGCTCCTGACCCGTGCAAGCTCCTGGGCAATTGCATTGTTCCGCTCCCGGTTCCAGGTAAACGAGGGCACCATGACCTGCCCAATCTGGACCTTTTTCCCCGAGAGTTCAAAAACCTTGGTATCTCGGGCGAGAATGACATCAAGCGGGGCTCCCGACAGGTCCATTGCCCGTTCGAGCAGGGCAATTCCCAGTTTTTCCGGATCCTCACCGGCGAGAGGGGCCAGGTAGCTGACCGCTTTTTTATCCCGGTGCGTTGTTGTCGACATCTTAAGGGCCAGAGTATCCGACAGGATCCCACAGAGAAGCGCCCCGGCTGTTTCACGGGTTGGTGTAAGACCGGACTCCAAAAATTTCATGGCAATGATGGTTGACGTTGCCCCCACGGGTTCGTTGAGGAACCGGATAGGTTTGAGCGTCGTGATAGCCCCAAGCCGGTGGTGATCGATGATCTCAACTATTTCTGCCTCCTCGATTCCGTCAACTGCCTGCGAGGCCTCGTTGTGATCGAGGAGGATAACCGGTCTCCTCACGTCATCAAGGAGCGTGGTCCGGGTGAGAATGCCGGCAAGCGTCCCGCTCGCATTGACCACGCAGGCAGCCCGGAACTTTGAACCGGATACAACCTTGCGGGCATTGGCTACCGTATCGCTGCAGGCAAGGACTGGGACGTTGGCCTCCATCACTTCGCGTGCTGGCAGGGAGAGGTTGATCATCTTGCCCACACCAAAAGCATCGAGTTTTGTTGAAAGGACACAGACACCCCGTTGTCCCGCTGCTACGGCAACGCGATCCCCGACCGGAGCACCTTCGGCAATGATTAAGCAGGCAATACCTGCAGAGATAAATGCCAGCTGCGCCGGTTCATCGTCCCCGACAACAGCGATATCTTTCTGTGTCATCTTCCCAAGCGTTACGTGCAGGGCATCGATGGCAATATAGACCCGGCCTTCAAGCGGGTTTTGGGCAGCAACAACAACCTGTGCATCCAGGATCCGGGCAAGGGTACCGACCGGAATCGGGGTCACCGCAAATTCCGAGAGGCGGATGGTATCAATGCAGGTAACCGCAAGGGCATGCTCGCCAACCATGCCAACCGGTTTTCCCTCACTATCAGTAATGACAATATTCCGGATCCCTTCCCGGGCCATCAGGGTGGCCACATCGACCGTGGGCACATCCTCATGGAGGGAAAAGACCGGTTTATACCGGATGTCGGAAAGGTTGGGTTCAACTGATGCTATGTAAACGGGTTCTGGAAGAGAGAAACGCTCAAGCATAAACCGTGATTCCGGGTTCAGGTCCCCGCAGCGCGCGGGAATGTACCGGCCCGGCTCGGACCGGTTCCTGAATTCGGCATAGCCAATAACGCTTGCAATACTGTCCGTGTCGGGTTTCTGGTGGCCGAAAAGATAGATCTGGTTCATAAGCTCCCTGTGCAGGATAGTATCCTCAATCTCGCGATACATTTGTTCCGCAAGCTCATAAGGTACAGCAAAAAAAAATTTGCAATCCAGAGAGGAAATCCAAACACCATAGAAAAAGCGGTATTTGAATTCAGGTAATGATGAAACCCTCTTTGATCAGGACCTGAATGTTCCCGTACGGTCCCGCCCCTTACTGCGGTCAGTCCCTTTGGTCTGGTCCCTGCCATCAGTGAGTCCCCAGCCCCGGTCCCGCTCAATTCCCCGGGCCCAGTCCAGAGTATGGTACATGGACGGGCGTCTCTCGCGCGAATCCTGCCGGACCGGGGCTGGTTCGGTCAGATTCCTCGGAATTATCCGGGGCTCGGATTTCACGTCCGGTTTTTTGGGGGGCTGATACGCGGGCCTGTTTTTTGGACGGGGACCGGCTGCCATGACAGTACATGAGTAGTTCCGTCTTTAAATACTGTATATATTAACGGAAAAAAACAAAGTTCAGCGTACTTTTTTGTAGTTTTTTGACGGAAACAAAGAACTCATTTCAAAAAAAACTCATTTCAAAAAATGTGTTTTAGGAATTTTTTCCTGATTCGCGGAAAATGTATGGAAGTAATCATAGGATCCCCAGAAACCAGCTGACGGGGAAGCTGATACCCATTACCGATACCATCCTGCGATAAATTTGTCTTGCAGAATGTGGATTGCACTCAATAAATGGGAAATGTGCCGGGATCTCGTACCACTCACACAGTAAGTCGGGAGAAACTGCGTATATACGCAACTGCGTACACAATATCCACGGGGCGGGATTGCAGTGGACGGAAGAATCACGATTGTAAGGGACATGCCAAAAGCTGCCGGAAATATCGGGTTTGGCACATTCAGTCATCTCGCACACCGAATCATCAGTTATATGAAAACCGATCCGCAGACAAGGCCCGCAATTAATTTGCCAATTGCCCGGCAATCTCCCGATTGCTTGAAAAATATTGCTCAGCCAAAGGAAACCGTACGTTCAATTCCCGAATCAGGACAGGTACGGATAATAAGCGCAGCCGGTACCATCCCTCATGTAAAATGAAAAGGAAATTACGTATACTCATAATTCGAAATATAAACGGGAACTGATGAAAAAGAAAATTCTCGCAGCTATCGTCATATCGGTCTGGCTTATCATTATCAGTATCTTCATGCTCCTTGCCAGCCGGATAGACCTTGAAATTTTTTTTGTTCTCTGGCTGATAGGTCTTCTTGTCATTGTCGAACTGATGGATACCCGGTTCACTCTCCCGCCATACCTGCGATGCATAAAATATCTTGTTGCAGTCGGGATTGTCATATTTGGCGCGATTGTCACCCAAAAAATCCTGGAGATCCTGGTTAAATGAGATCGCTCGTGCGCTACGCGGTTCTGGTTCTGCTTGCGGCAGGTATTCTTGCTGCGCTTCTGTTTACCGTACATGCACCCCTTATTTATTCCCTTGAACAGGATTCCTTTGTCTCACGATACCACGATAATACTGAAGTTCTCAAAAGCCAGGCGGTTAACAGCACAACCGATTTTCTGCCCCTGATGCAGGATCTCCTGGATTATTCCGGGCCAATTACCGTGAATATCAACATGAACAACATGGATCAGGTAAAGCGGGATCTCAACAATTACGCAAAATACAATAAAAACCTGGATAATCTGATAGTCAAGCTCGATATGAGCCAGAGCGAAATTGATACCTTCGCAAAAAGCACCAGGAAACAACGGGAACTCTTAGCGGAACTGGCGAATTCATCTCTATCGCTGGAGGAACTCAAGACCCTGCAGGTCCAGTACCGGGATCAGAACAACCCGGACATGCTCGTGTCAGTCACGATCCAGCAGGAGACCATCCGGAAAAAAATACGTGAACTCTCAGCTGAATATAAAAATGAGACCGCAATCACCCAGGCAATTGGTAAAAAGAATAATCTGGATATCACAAAAACGGAAGAGAGCGTAAAGGAAGTTGAAAAATTTGTCGGAGCACAAAAAACGGAGAGCCCGCTCATCCAATCTCCAAAACTCACCCTCCTCCTGATACCCGATAACGGCCAGTACCTGGATACTATTGATTTCTCCGGCCTTTATTATGATGGAAACACGGTACGGAACAATTATCCTATCGTATTATCCGTCGATAACCGATTGGTCGCACAGATTACTACCGGAAAAGATGGTATATACCACTCGGCATTCCGGATAGAGCAGATATCAACCGGTCTGCATACGGTTTCTGCATCGTCAGGGGCATTAACGTCCGGCACAAAAACCCTGACCATAAAACCCGCAAATTCCGTAACGTCACTCATCATTACTCGGATAAATGATAAACCTGAGATCCAATGCACAGGAAAAGTTATTGCAAACAAGCCCGTGCAAAATGCACCCGTTGCAATATTAACAGATAGCCGCACGGTTCTGCCCATTACTACAAAAAATGACGGTACGTTCCAGACCAGGATCCGCCTTTCGTCGGGGATTCACCGTGTACAGGCACAATTTATGAATACAACCTATCCGATCTCATCCTCGAAAAGCCGGGTATATGAGATCGAAGCTGGCAGCAATGCAATTTCCAGCATCAGGCTTCTTGATACCGCGATGAGTGTAGATGACATCAGTCTGGCAATTACACCCACAAACGGTACATATAAAGATAATCTCAATTTCACCGGAATACTGACGGGATCAGATCCAAAACAAAAGAGAATTGACGTATTTATCGATGATGCATTGTATCGCACCATGCTGACCGATGCTATAGGTTCTTTCACGGAATCATACCCGATAGAAAAAATGAGAGCGGGAAACCATACCGTCTTTATCCGGTACAGTGAACCAAACATTGGGGAGATCTATTCTGAATCACTCCAGTTCATCGTACATCCCGTGGATTCGGTTACCACCCTTCACATTGAAATGACAGGTAATGGAACAAGACTAACCTGTACCGGAAACGTAACCGCGAATGCACATGGTGTCTCGTCTGCCCCGGTAGAGATTGTCTGGGATGATCGTAATGTAATCAACATCCGGACAGATGCAATAGGATCATTCCGACAGAGCATTGCACTTCCTGCGGGCAATCATAGTATCTATGCCCGGTTCGCGAGTGTGGATTATCCGGTAAAGGCATCCCGGAGCGGAAGTTATCCGGTTACCATTGTTCCTGCTCCGGAGGGATTATCCCTTGAAATTACCCCGGCATCGGTCACGTATAAGGATCGACTCACATTAAAAGGGGCGTTGATCAGCTCAGATTCCCGCGAGAGCACGGTTGATATATTCCTTGATAACAGGTTCGTTGCAACAACAAAGACGGATCGCACCGGACAATACTCGTATCAGATAACAATTGAACAAATCCCCAACGGAAAGCACACAGTTCAAGTGCGAACAGCAACACACTCATCGGGGGTTAAATCATTCCAGGTTCTCCTGGCAGAGTCCCGGACATCCATAACAATTGAAAAAACCAGTAATTCATCCATAGGAACCTGCAATGGATCGGTCATGGCCTTTGGCCGGTCTGGTAATACTATCAGAAAACCGGGAAACATACCGGAAGTGCTGGAGATCATTGCCACACTGGGAAGGGATCCGTTTGATGCTGAACTCATTCCTGTAAGTTCAGCCCCGGTTTTAGTCATAGTGAATAACCGGACTCTTTTTGAGTCATATACAGATCAAACCGGGAAATTCTCAACTCAGGTTACTCTCCCGCAGGAAGACTGCACAATTACCGCACGATTTATGAATGAAAGTTATCCGCTGTTATCCTCACAGAGTGCGGGGATCGTCATGAACCGGCCCTCGACGGTAATTTCACCCGCTCCCGTTATAAGAAAGAGTTTATCAAACGGGTTTCTCCTGCCTGCTGTTGCAGCACTCATCCTGATCCTGTTTGCAGGAGGGGCATACATCTACCTGAATCGGCGATCGATTTTTGTCAGGTCCGGAAAAACATCTGCGGAAAAGATCCCTGGACCGGAGGCATGGATTTCTCCCGATATCACGCAAGATGCAGTGATGGAACCAGACCTGTTTATCCCGCCGGTTCCCCAGCCGGAGGAGGATCCGGCATCCGTGGATCCGATCCTTCTCCGCTACCACCGTATTCTCCATGCGCAGGGACTGAGCACGGCTGCGCGGGAAGTCTACCTCCATTTCACCGGTCAGATCGCGCAGAAACTGCAGATCCACTGTCACCGGGCCCTCACCCCCCGGGAGTTTTTGCGCTCCTGCAACAAGAGACCTGTTGACAATGCACTTGCACCGTTTATTGCTATCTATGAAGAGATACGATATGGCGGAGCCAAATCCAGGGAAACGGAAGAGGAATTTAACGAGATGGTAAAGACAACCGAGAAATCACTGGGAGATGACGATCATTAAAGCAGAATTCTGGTTCTCGGGATTAGTTCTTCTCTTCGCGATTCTCATCCTTTTTGGGCATCTCACTACAAACAACCAGGAATTTTCACGGTATAATACCGCGTGGAACGGGACATCGCAGTTTTTCTCGGATCTCGACCGTGACCGGGTTGTGGAAATTTCCGGCCCGGATCAACTGTCGGCCTATCCGGCGAATGCTACACTTTTGATCATAGCGCCGGTCCGACTGCCAACGGATGAGGAACAAATCGCATACCGGACATTCATTGAACGGGGCAACACGATCATTCTCGCCGATGACTTCGGCACCGGGAATGCCACATTAAAAGCGGTTGGCAGCCGGATCTCAATACAGCCGCTCAGCCTGTCCAGCGTAGACCGGGAATTTGCAGACGCATACTCAATCGTTGTTTATCCCGTAACGAATGAAACTCCCGTAAAGGATGTAAATAAGCTCCTCCTGAACCACCCTGCCCCGTTAAACGGAGGAAACACACTTGTGCGGACATCTGTCATGAGCTGGATTGATGCCAACAGCGATCGCCGAATCAGTAAAAACGAGATGCTAAGTACATTTGCGGTGATCTCATCAGAGAAAATAAGTAAAGGCAGGATTATTGTCATTTCAGATCCGAGTCTCTTTATCAACTCAATGTATGCAGAAGATAACCGGTGGGACAACCGGCTTTTCATAAGGAACCTGGTAAATGAGCCGGGTCCGGTATTAATCGACCAGATGAACTCCCGGACCCGTGACGCGGAAGGACTCAACGAAATACTTCATGTCATAAGAACCAATGTAATAATAGAACTCATTATTTTTGCAGGGTTATTGCTCCTTGTTGCGGGAGTATGGAAGACGAAGAGGATATAGGTGGCCAGGATGGATGCGACTGCACAGGAAAACGGAATTGCAGAGATTGCCCGGTTATATTCAACCGTGAACGAAAAGATTGGGACATTTGTTGTGGGCAACCAGCAGCTGATCGATTTTATCCTGGTTGCCATGTTAAGCGAGGGGCATATCCTTATTGAAGGTGTGCCGGGCACGGCAAAAACTACGATTGCAAAATCCATTGCACTTATCACGGGCTGTGGGTTCAACCGTATCCAGGGTGCAATCGATCTCCAGCCTACCGATATGGTCGGTGTGCGGATCTATGACCAGGATAAAAAAGAATTTTCCTTACGAAAAGGCCCGGTCTTTACCAATATTCTCCTTGCTGATGAAATCAACCGCGTCAACCCGAAATCCCAGAGTGCATTTATCGAATCAATGAGCGAACGACAGGTAACGATTGACGGGATCACGCTGTCACTCCCGAATCCGTTCTTTGTGATCGCGACCCAGAACCCGTTTGAATTTGAAGGAACATTCCCCTTGATCGAAGCCCAGCGGGACCGGTTCATGTTCGGCATCAAGTCCTCCCAGCTGAACCCGGAAGAGGAACTCAGTATCATCCGGAGGATTAACTCGGGAGAGCTCCACTGGGATTCGTTTGCAAAATCACTCACCCCGCATCTCTCTCCTCAGAAGATCCAGGAGCATATCGGGATAGTCCGTAATGTCCGAATCGAGGATCCGGTCCTTGAATATATCCGCGACCTTGTTATCGCCACCCGCAACCATTCGGATATCGATCTCGGCGGGTCCAGTCGTGCTTCGATTGCACTCGTAACCGGCGCAAAAGCACTCGCAGCACTCCGGAACCGGTCCTACGTAATCCCGGATGACGTCAAGCATATTGCTCCCGCAGTGCTCAATCACCGCATCCTCCTCTCCCGGGAAGCGGAAATCGGTGGCGTTACTGCCCAGCAGGTGCTCGACGAGATCCTCAACAAAGTCGAGGTGCTCTGAGTCGTGCAGATGCGGCGGTGCGCGCAGGGACTGGCTCTTGTCCTTATCCTTGTATTCACCTGTGCGTATATCCTCGATGACATGGCGCTCCTCCTTGCCGGGGGAACTCTCCTCTGCGCGCTGTCAGGGCAGTATCTCCTCTTCGACCACCGGTTCCGGAAGGTTGTTACGTCCATTCAGGTACAGCGGACACCGGAGCGTTCCCAGGTACGAAAGGGCACAACCCTGCGAGTGTCAACAACGGTCTCCGTGACGGTTCCCCATCCCATGAGCGTAAAAATCACGGAACAACTCCCGCCCCAGGTTGTGATCCAGGACGGGAATACTGAAGCAGATGCCGGGCCGGATCCTGCGCCACAGACCTGCCAGTTCAGGTACCGCATAACACCGGTTGTTCATGGGAACGTGCAATTTCCCGGTATCAGTCTCTCGGTACGGAATGCATTTTTTGAGAACAGCATTGATCTGTTTTCCGAAGCGTTCAGCGGACCCGGTCTTGTTATCCAGCCGGTTGGCTTTTTCGAACCGTCATCCAGGAGATCATCCGCTGAATCGCGCGAAGTTGAGAAACTCAAGGTGGTAAGCGGGTTTGGCATACGAGCGCTGCGGGAATATTATGCCGGGGATGACTTTCGACGCATTGACTGGAAACTATCAGCTAAGCACAACAAGCTTTTTGTCCGGGAATATTCCGGCATGGTGACTATGCCACCATTACTCATTATCGATCTCCCGTGGCGGGGAGCACCCTATCCGGAACATGACCTGAACCGCATGGTGAGCGCAGTTACCGGTATGGCGGAGCATTCAATTCGATCGTTCCAGTACGTCTCTATCCTTATCATATCAGGACCAAATATCCTTCACTTTACCCCCCAGGAAAAAGATCTCCAGCAGGGAATTGCCGTACTCCGGGAATGGATGCACCCGGTGGAACGGACAGTACACCAGTACCGCATCCCGGACCGGGCGGATATCCGGGGAGCCGTCCGACATCTGGAAATGGTGATAATTGAGGGTAAAAACTCCCGGGTGAATGCCTTTTCCGATTCCCTGCGAAAGAAATATATCAGTATGCTTGCGCACATGCAGGTTCCGGCATTTGCCGGTCAGGTTGCCCGTACGCTCGCATCCATTGAGATTGATGAGATCTATCTCTTCACGCTTGGGTGCGGGGATTCGAGCCACATCCGGCAGGTTATCCGGCAGGCAAAGATCGCACAGATGGTTATTCATACCCGGATTCCCGATGCACGCGTGCACATCATCAATCCGGATTCAATCTATAAGGGTGCTGATACGCTGGAGACATTTACATGAAGCCGGTGATATGGGATTACGGGTTTCTGGCAGCGCTTGCAGTAGGAATTGCCGGCATCACCCTCATGAGTGCATCTCCTGTATGGTATCTCACCATCATATTTTTCTGCCTTATCGCAGGGGTCTGGTATGGAACCCGAACCTGGCCTGACCGAGCGTTCTATCTGGTATGTGCCGGAGAACCACTCATCCTAGCCTGTGGTTCGATTAACCTCTGGACAGGGCTGTTTGTCATATGGATGGTAGCCGGACTTGTCTGCAATGCTTTGAGGATTCTCGTATTACACGAAGAAATCCGGTTTTTTATCTTGTTCTGTGGAGCAACCGTGCCTGTTGCCGTACTTGCCCGGGTATCAAACCATGTTGTTCTGCCCTTACTTCTGCTCTGCACGGTCACCGGAATTATTATCGCAATCCAGGCAATTCGCAACTACAAGTTCAGGAAGCAGTACAGCGGAGTACGTCCATGAAAATTCCCCACCTCAATCCCTATTACCGTGCGGCCCTCATCCTCATTGCGGCTGCATGTGTTCTTATTGCTATCGCGGTCTTAACCAACCGTCGGGATATCACCACTGCGGCGGTCGTTATCTCCGGTGTCATCTGCCTTTTAACCGGCATATTCCTTGCAACCCTTTCCCGCAGTGAACCTCTCGATACCCGGTACGTGAGCCTGCTGTCAGTCCAGGGATCCATCAATCTCAGCCGCGTCTGCGCTGACCTGGGCATCCAGGGGAATGCAACAATCATTCCCAAAGGACGAGATGGCAGATCCGAGACGGTACAGTTCGTTCCGGTCGCAGAGTTTAAAGGGGCACCCTCAACGGCAGGATCCTTTGTAACCGGCGCAGATACTGCAGGGCTCCAGATAATACCCTCCGGTGACCCGCTCTTCCGGGAGATCAGGGACCTGGAGCAGATGATAATTCCGGAGGATATGCCGGCAATAAAAGATCTTATCAGGGAAGTAGCAGTAGAGGTTCTTGAGATTGCCGAACGGGTTGAAGTTACTGATGACGGGGATATTGTTTCCGTTACCATGAAGAACTACCGGCTGATTAACGGGTGCCGCGAGATATCCCGCGAATCCCCGCGTTGCTGTACAGCAGTCCCCTGCCCGGTCTGCAGTCTCTTTGCCTGTATCCTTGCCGAGGGAAGTGGAAAGGTTGTGCAACTGGAGCACTGCAGCGCAGAGCCCGCAACCGGATCCGTCAAAGCCGTATTCACGCTCTTACCGTGATCGGATCGTGACCCAGAGGTGAAGATCCCGGTAACTCGCGTTGATCCTGTCCATTCCCTGTACTCCTGCATCCGGGACAGCAGTATCGTTGAACAGGAGAAACTCGAGACGATTATATCCGGTTGTTTTGGGCGCAAATGAATACGGGGTTATTACGGTCTGGTTATGCGCAACCGGTACAATAAACCGATTGACCGGGGTCATGGCACTCACGGTTGACGTGTTGGTCTTTTCGTCAAAGTTCATCTGCACGAGATAGGTCTCGACCGTGTAGGAAATGTTGCGGTATTCGTGATTGCCGACCCCGATGAAGAGGGAACGGTTCTGCCCGACGATAAGGCTCGTGGGATAGTCGGCAGCTTTCTGTTTTTCCCCGAGGATAAAAAATTCTGTAAATTTTTCACCCTCCTTGGGTACTACGATCACGTAGACAGTGGTCGTTACTGCTGCAACAATTGCAAGGAGTAAAATTATGGAGAGCACCCGGTCCAGCTGTGAGGATTTTTCAGGGAAAAATTCAGCGACAACGGCTTTACGGATTGCTGGAAATGGGACTTCGAACCGGTCTTCCGGCGGCAGTAGTGCCCTGCGGTATTGCGCAACAACACCCATGGCAAGGGTAAAGATAGCAAGGCTGATAACGATTGGATCGAGCCGTATTCCCCAAGGGGTATAATTCAGGGCAAGCCCGATGAGTGGGACGACTGCGATCGAGAGCCCGAACGAAAGGGCAACCCGTTCAATACCATCAATATCGCTTTTTTTGCTGAAAAGTGCTGCAATGAGCGTATAGCCGGGAATAAACAGTACCACCGGAAGCCCGAAGAGGATCCGGAGGAATGTGTCATTGACATAGGGCACAAAAATGGCGAGAATTGCAGCAATTAGCCAGACGTAACAGACAGCAAGATCGAGAGGAATCCGGTGGGTAAAAAATGCGTCGATGACGGTATCGAACGGGCGCTTTTGCTCCATCTGTAGGAAATAATGGTTGCCGTTATTATTTATGCTGTATGAAAATTCCGGTTATCTGGTCTGTACCGGAGTCCGGGAGGAAAAACGAGAGAATAATACTGAGTGAATAGCATGAACAGACATATACCGGGAGTTTGGCTCATAAAGCACAATAAATAGCCAGAATGTGAAGGGTGACGAAGATTCATTCCAGGGTAAACCTTCAAAAAATTCGGGGAATTGTTGTTTTTACTACCGTA
Source organism: Methanoregula sp. (assembly GCF_041645475.1). Classification (GTDB taxonomy): domain Archaea; phylum Halobacteriota; class Methanomicrobia; order Methanomicrobiales; family Methanospirillaceae; genus Methanoregula. The sequence goes on from NZ_JBAZQA010000003.1 coordinate 75,862, forward strand.
AGTGAGATGTGAAGAACAGATGTACGGTCATACTGGGGAAGTTTGCATTTGCTTACTGCATTTATGGTCTGTTGTGAACGATTTCTCCCGGACATTTAAAGGGAGCCGGAAAAAATTGCTGTGTACCATGTTCACGTGATTTCCCGGGAGCGAGTGAGGATCCTGGAGAGGGGAAGAAGTGAGATGCCGTCGCGACATGCCATTCCATTTTTCAGCAATGGTTTGTGTTACACGAAAGAATTAACTGAGGCCGCATTGAGGACTCACAAAAAAAGATTATTGATTATTACTGTTTTCTGCTGACAATGAAATACCCCACGAGACCTACAATTGCGATGACGGCAATTGAGGGCACGAATGGGCTCTTGGGCGTTGTTGTCGGGGATGCTTTGGGAGCAACCGGCGTTGCCTGGGCGCCGGGAACATTAGCAGTTGCCGGGGTTGTTTCCTGGATTAATGATCCATATGTCTGAGCGGATGTGCTGACTGGGGACACTGCACCGCTACCAACGCCGAAGACCTGGAAGACTGTGAAATGCGTGGTTGTACCGGAGATTGTGCGCCCGCTGGGAGCGTTCATCGTGATACCCTGCCATGCCTGGGTTGTCGGGTTAAAGTACTGGATAACGATGTTTGCCGGAACTCCGCCCGCCTTGGCAAGAGCTGTAGCATACTGAGCTTCTGTCAGGGTAAAGGAGACGGTAACCGGCTGGTTGAAGGTTGCACCGGCAGGAGAACATTCGATTGCTGCTCCCTCAATGGCAAACACGCCCGCTGCAGGAGCGGTCCCGGCTGTGACAGCGGCAACTTCAGTTGCGGTAAGAGGTGTAACGGATACTGAACTTATTGGCGTTGATGCACTTGTGAGTGATTTTGTACCCTGGGGGATGCTCACGGATGCAGCAACGGGGGCAACTGCGGTGGTTGCGATGTTATACGGTTCAAGGGTCTGACCCGTGGTAGTTGTAAGGAGAGGTTGTGTAACCATGCCTGGAACTGCTTGTGCAACTACCGGCGCTGCTGCAACTACTGCGGCAGATTTGCTGCCGGAAACACTTCCCCCGGAGGTGCTGTCGCCACCATTGATCGGTGCAGGGTTCGGGCGGGTTCCCCTGAAGGTAAGGGTTTTATCGAGCACGGTAGAGGCACCGTCTTTGACCTTGATCGTGAGGAGCCCGCTGTTGATGTTGTTGACGGTGAAGGTAAGATCCGAGGGATTGATTCCGGCATCTGCAACCGTGCCACGTTCTGAGAAGTCTACGGTCACTGCCTGGGTGGGAGTGACAGGATAGCCAATGATTGAGATATTCTGATAGGTCTGCTTCATGACATCGTTCGTTGCAACGATTTCATACGGAGCAGCCATGTCAGACAGATCCAGCACGGTTGCCGTACTTCCCTGGACATGGAGTGTCAATCCATTTGCTACATCAAGGTTGTCTGCAAGTAACAAGGTTGATGCCGGAGTCATTGAAAACGGCATCGCATAGCTGGTAATTGAGAACATTCCACCATTTGTATACAAGTTTGAGGACGTCATGTTCAATTGGAATGTATTCGTTGCCGCAAGTCCGGTTATCCTGACGGTAACCGTATCTCCATTGTAGACATTGTTGATATCCGAAGGGGATGTAAGCTCTGCAGTAAATGCAGATACCGAAGGGATCGCTACAAGAATCAACATTGCACATACCAGGAGCAACATTGATTTTCTCTGCCAGGATAAGGCACCAGTTTTCACATTCATGATCATAACCTTCCTAAGTTAAAGATACTGTCCTTTTTATTTTAAAAATATATTAATCATTCTGTCTTGAGGAGCACTAAAAGCGCGGTCTGGTGTAGTAATTCATAAAGTCAATCTTAAAACTCATATATCCCCAGGGGAATATTATTTTTACAAAATAGCATATCCGGTCTCTCGGGAATTGCCAGATACTATTCACTGAGTCAATGATAAATTATCACGCTCGCGAATATTCTAACAGAATTATGCCCAACTGCGAACCAGGATTCAAACTCAGCATTCTAAAAAAAGGTAGTGATTCTTGTTGTTTTTTATGAAAAAAAATTGGATCCCACACGTTCTGCATGATGATTTTTAAAAAAGACACATACCCATCAGATTGTTCAAAAAAAATCATTCAACAAAAAATTTTTACAGATCCAGAACTTCCCTAATTTTTCTTCATGAATCCAGGGCCGGTATAAATCAACAGCACTCACCAATCAATCGACATTTCGAAGAACCGGAATAACCGGTAACTAATTTAAGATTTTTATGAATCCCTTCCCGGATGAAGTCCCAAAAAAAGATAAGGACGGGACAAATCATCATCGGTTGTACTCTGTCGCGATCGAACCCGGGAGAAGAACATCCGTTGAAAGAGACCAGCTATTCTTTAAAAGAGATGAGATTATCTTCAGAAAAAACCGGATCACACTGTATCGGAAAACGGTTTGGCATCCACAATATTCCGCAAACGTTCTGAAAACATGACGGCAAAACGTTTCTTGCAGATTGGGTGGATCTCTCTTGGCATTCCATCAATGCCCTGCACGAAGTAACTGAGAGTCACATTTCCGGATTTCTTTTTTTTCCCTAAAGGGAATGGACATCAATAGCCTGGGTAAACTCAAACGGTTCTCCGGTAAAAGGGAGTTCCTGGCGGAAAGCGTTCAGTTTCTCCAGAGGGGGCGCGACTCAGATGTACCAAAACCATCAGTTGCAGCGGTTCACATCCGTTTATTTTCTACCACAGTACTTCACTAATTTTAGAATGGATCAATAACCCTAAATTTTCCTGCATATTCCGAATCAGGATTATCGCCCATGTTGGCCTCCTGGGACCCAGTCAGGTGCCAGATGATACAAAGTTCGACCAAAAAACACTCCTTTCAGAACACCGCTAAAGGGAAAAATAAAGGACCGCAATTTGACCGGTTTTGGATTTTCGGCACAAATTACGGGAATAATTTCCATGGTGGACAAAATAGTCCCATTTTTGTGTTCACCTCCGGACCCTGATGGGGAAATAAGCCCGTTTCTATCCCGGATTGATGAGCGTGAATGTATGTCTGATGGCAGGGCAGTTTTAGCCCATAAGGTGTGCGATTATTAAGAAGTACTATACCCGGGTAATATTCCAATCAATTCGGGATAAATGAAGATTCAGGGGATTTAAAAAAAATATCCTCACTAAAAAAGGAATGAGCCACTGAAATAATAATTGGGATCTAATCTTTTATGGTCCGGGTCAGAACACTCCCGTCAGAGCCGATGATCTGTTCGGGCAATACAATGCCGGGGTATCTCGGGTCTTCATGGGCGGGTACGAGTTTGAATTGCCGGATGATCTGTGCACCGCCCTGGGCGGTTGGAAGAACCTTGATGTAATACGACATATCCCCGAGGGTTACCCATGTGCCGGATGCTTCTGATACGATATTGGTGATGATGATATTATCGGAAATGGTTGTGATAAAGCCGATACGATAATCCACGGTTCCCCCCGGATAGAATTTTAATTCATGGCCCATGGGTCCGTCTGCCGTCATGTATTTGTAAACATACCGGTGAATGATGGGATCGGTTGGGGAGAACGTTGTAATTGCCGGTATAACAGGTGCAGCCGTTGTTGATGCCGTGGATATTTCAGGTTCGGGGGTGACCGTCACTGTTACGTAAACTACCTGTGGCGTAGATGTGACTGCCGGCGTAACCGCCGTGACCGGGGCCGCTGCTGTGCATCCGGCCAAAAAGATCAGACTAATGAGCAGAACAGGCAGGACCGCGGCATATATCCCTTTCATAGTCATCCATTAGGTATTCCAGCTCTTAAATCACTTCTCATCTCCCACGGAGTATCGCATCCTGCCAATATACCAGGTCTGCATAGCCCGGTTTCCCGGGCCGGCCTCATTGACCTCACAATGCCATTACTCATTGTCGAACAACAATCCGATCAAAGAAGATATTCTTTCCGGTTGCCGCAAGCGGGATTGCGTACGCAACCGTGCATTCTCCCCCGAGAAGGCCAAGGTCAACTGCAGCTACCCCGCCGGAGTACATAATCCGGTTGTCCACATTATGGATCTGGGCGGTTTTGACTGCAGAGCCGACAGCAATCCCCAGGTCTGTCATTCGTATCGCACAATTTGGCCCGGAAAAACGTGCGGGTGCCCGAGCCCGGCCACGACATGCAGTTTCGAACTCATCGCACGATGCGTACCCGCAGGCTCCGCAGTTGACGCCAACCATCATGGCTCCTTTCGATCCAACGATGAGACATGCATCCGATGCCGCGATATTCTGTGCGTCCCGCAGGAAGAACCCGATCTTATGCTCCCTGCCGAGAGATTCCAGGTGAGATGCAAGGAGATTGAGCTCATCGCCCGAGATTATTTTCAGGATAATAGTATCCACGCCTTTTCCCTTGGGAGCCGTTCTCGCTGCCAGTGCCATGAGGTCGGCCACTGCCAGGACTGCCCGTCTCATTTCATGCATAAACCAGTATTGGCTGGAGAACGGGAAAAAAGGTTCCGGATGTTCCTGACAGGCAATATTTCAGATTACCGGGATTCCCGAAAGTGAACGAGAAGAAAAAATTTGGCTTTTGAGGGGTTTGTATGCGGGGAAAAACTGATTCAGAATGGACATCCACCTTTACGCTATTCAACCCGAATGGGTGCGGGAAACTCATGATGTCCCATAATTACCGGTTGAAGGATTTTTGTTTTTTATAAACCGGTAATATGATGTTATCGCAATACGCTCCATCGCCAGCCAAGACTGGTGGCGAAGGAGTGGTAAATCGGATGAAATGATTATCAGAATTCTCTTCAAGGTGGGAATTTTTTAAAAAAACGCACCATGCACCGGGCGCACAGGAGCAGATCAATGGATGGTGATGGCGTGGTGCCTGGCGGGAGAATCTGGTCCCCGTGGCGGTAAAGCCGGATTAAAAGGACCTCACGTTCTCGGATTTCACCCAGCCCTTGTCAAGGCAGGTCACCAGGTTATTGATAATCACGATCTGCTCTTCGATTTTGGATGAATATTCACTTTCTGATAGTGCCACATATCCCCGGATTGCCTGGAGAGAATTTCGTATCTGGTCATTGAGAACCTGGGACTGCTCCATGTTACACTCGATCCGGGAAAGCCCTTCCACATTCAGCTCCGATTCTCACTTTCTCACTGTTTCCAGTCAGTGATATCATGGGACTGGATGGCATGGAGTATGATCACCCGATACAGGTTGAAAAGCATTCTGGAAAACATTAATGAGAATAGGGGAATTCAAGGATCGCAAATCACGCGAGGAGGATTATTCAAAAAATCGGAAATACCGGTTGGCAGTCACTTTTTTGTCGCCTTACCATTCGTGAACGGAACACGTCAGGGAAGTTACCTTGGCTGTTTTGGCCGATCAGACCCTGTTTTTCTCATAAAAAAGGATTTCAGCAGAATAGAGAATTTTTTCTCCTGCGTTAAGAATTTGTTAAACGATCTGTTTAACAGAATACTGGTTAAAGGAAATACAACTGGTTATTAAAAAAAAATACATTGTTAATCGAATTTTTTCTTTCCCATGGATTCGATGTACATATACTCTTTCCCAACCTCGATGACCCCTTTCTTCTCATCAGGGATTGCAACTTCGAAATTGGTATAGTCTTTCATGTCCATAAGTTGCGCCATATTGCCTGCAATGGAAAGAACCTGGCCGCTCTTGCGCTCAACAACCGGTACATAGGTTTTTGCCGATACGGGCTGGACAATTGAGCGCTTGACGCCGTCAAAGATCCCGACTGCATCGATACGGGCTTTTGCAGCGCCGTGTTTTCCGGGCTTGGACGTGGCAATCCCGACAACACGACAGGGTTCTTCTTCAATTACTATATAGCGGCCTTCCTTGATCTTTCCGATTTCTGTCTGTTCCTTCATTGTTCACACCTAGATTAACAATAACGTAACCGTGTTAGTAATTTATCTCTATTGCATTACATAAATACAGCGTTGATCGGGGAACCAGCTCCTTATGGATTTTTTCTCTGCATGCGATGAGATGGCAAATGACGTCCTTGAGAGTATTTCTGACCTTGTGGGGACCGAGGAAGGTGGAATTACGGTCAGGATGGGCGCAGATCTCACTCCGACAAAAAAAATTGATCAGGTTGCAGAAGATTGCATTGTTAAGTATCTGCAGGAAAATCCCCTCTGCTCTCTTCTAATCAGTGAAGAGGCCGGGAATGTTACAATGACCGGCGAACAGGGCACGATCTTTCTCGATCCTGTTGACGGCACCTTCAACGCCCTTGCGGGGATACCGTTCTATGCACTTTCCCTGGCCTATGCCGAAGAGGGCATAATACGAAAAGCATACGTGCGCAACCTTGCCTTTGACGAAACCTTTACTGCTGAGATCGGAGCTGGCGCGCGGTGTAATGGCAGGGTCATCCACACATCCACAGTTGCCAATCTCGATGAATGTGCTGTAAGTGTTTACGGCCGGAAGTTCAATCCCTCCGGAGTGATGCAGCTGGGACAGAAAATAAGGAGATGGCGTCTTTTAGGTGCATCTGCGCTCGAACTCTGTTATGTTGCGTCAGGCCGTATCGATGCATTCATTGACCTGCGCGGAACGCTCCGCATTACCGATGCCGCAGCCGGCATGCTTATATGCGCAGAATCCGGAGGTCGTGTAACTGATATAAATGGAAAAAAGATCCAATTCCCCAATGATGTCAGCGTTGGCCGGTGCCTTATCGCTACCAATGGAATACTCCACCATAAAGTGATTGAATACCTGAGGTGAATTGGTGAAAGCACTCATAGTTTCCCGGATTGATAACAGGGATGCTCTGGCGTTTGCCCTGAAAATTCAGAATATCCTGGAACAGGAAGGCTGCTCAACAGTTTTTGATTCTGATACAGCCGCAGCGCTTCATATGACCGGTACTCCCGTTCAGAATGTTGTTGCCGATTTTGGGATCATCGTTGGTGGAGACGGGACCATTCTCCGGACAATCCAGCAACTGGGTACCCAGATTCCGGTTCTCGGTATCAACTGGGGGGAAGTGGGCTTTCTCGCAGATCTTGAACCTTCAGAAGCCCTTGATTTTATCAAAAATATCCCATCCGGCTTTATGGTAGAAGAACGAATGAGAATCGCACTTGTTAAAGAGGGGACCTGCCTTGGTGTTGCCCTCAACGAAGCGCTGATTGTAACAACACGGCCGGCAAAAATGCTCCGGTTCACGATCGTAGTTGACAATGTAGCCGCTGAACGGTTCCGGGCAGATGGCCTCCTGATAAGTACCCCGACCGGCTCAACAGCATATGCGATGAGTGCCGGCGGCCCGATTGTCGATCCCCGCATCCATGGATTCCTGCTCGTACCCCTTGCACCGTATATGCTCTCTTCCCGCCCGCATTTGATCTGCAGCAACCGCGACCTGAGCATCCGCCTTGAGAGCTCCAAGTCCGCGAATCTTGTTATTGACGGACAACAGACCTTTGAACTGGGAACCCTTACAACCATCGATGTGATGATGTTTGATAAACCCGCCCTGTTTATCGATGTCAAACGCAATTTCTTTGAAAAAGTGGATGACAAACTTCGCCACTTATAACCACCCGGTATACCTGCCGGAACCTCCCGGACAAAGACGGGAGGTACGGAGAAAAATTTTCACCCAATTCTTCAGGTTTTTCTTCGCTGATTTTAATCAAGACAAGTCTGAATAATCCTGTGACGCGACAATCCGCATGGGGCTTTTTTCGCATTCATAATCCGGAAAAAGCCGCCGTTAATTCATACAATTTATCTTGAAAGCCGATCTACTACATGAAAGGTGGTTCCGTGCAGGTCTCCATGAAACTCGAGATGAAAGATTCACCGGGTCAACTTGTCGCAGCGTTGAAGCCAATTTCCGATGTGGGAGGAAACATCATCGCTGTCATTCACCAGCGGGAACCCGATTCGGATTCCGATACCCTGGATGTCCAGATCGTTCTTGAATTGCCGGAAGGGCGGCTGGAAAAACTGAAGGTTCTCCTCCAGGAACAGGGCGTCCGCATCCAGCGCATTGGTGAGGAACGCCTCCTGTATACCCGGACCGTTATCATGATCGGTCATCTGATGCATACCGATTTATCCGATACTGTCGGTCAGATCGATTCAACCGGGTTTGCCGAAGTCAGTGAACTTTCTATGAGCATGCCGGCAGTCAACGACAGATCATCCTCGCGCATAACCATAAAAGCAGTCAGCAAAGAGGATATGGCAGCGGCTCTTGCAATCCTTCGCCGGGTCGCACTCCAGAAATCACTCCTTCTTGTCGAACCCCTGGAGGATATCGCATGATGCGGGTTGCACTCATAGGTATGGGATCCGTTGGACGGGGGGTCTTAGAGACCCTGGTGAAAAAAGATCTCGGAATCGTGGTTACAGGTATTGCGGATTCCCGGAGCGGCTGCATGGATAGTACGGGTATCGATCTTCCTTCAGTCTTATCGGCCAAGAAAAATGGCAGGCCTTGTGGCAGCCCCGATATTTCTGCAACTGACGTTATAAAAAATGCAGATTACGATGCCCTTATTGAAGTTACTCCGACAAACGCATGTTCCGGGGAACCTGCTATCGGGTACATAAAAACAGCCCTTGGGCGACAGAAACATGTGGTTACTTCAAACAAAGGCCCGATTGCTCTCGCATATAAGGAGTTGCGGGGCCTTGCGCAGAAAAACCATGTGGCACTCCGCTATGAGGCAACAGTTGCAGGTGCGATTCCCATTATGCACACGCTGGAACACGGTTTAAGCGGCAATGAAATTTTCGGGCTCTATGGTGTGCTGAACGGGACCTGCAATTACATTCTTACCCGGATGGCAGCCGAGGGCCTGACCTATGACCAGGCCTTAATGGAAGCCCGCGAGATGGGATATGCCGAAGCGGATCCGACCTATGATGTGCAGGGAATTGATGCAGCGATAAAACTGGTTATCCTTGCAAACACGATCTGGGATAATGGCGTGACGCTCGATAATGTTGAACGTACCGGTATCGATCTCCTCACAGCCGATGCCCTTCGCCTGGCAGAAGAAGAGGGATGCACAATTCGTCTTATTGCAGAAGCGATTCCAAGAAAGAACATCCTTCGGGTCACGCCACGGATCATTGAGAAAAACCACCCACTTGTTGTTGAAGGAACCCTCAATGCCTTGACCCTTGAGACAGATCTTGCAAAAGAGATCACGCTGATTGGGAAGGGTGCCGGGTCGATTGAGACCGCAAGCGCAATCATCGGCGACCTGCTCTTTATCCGCGATCATCATGTCCAGCGTACTTGAGCACCGGCGCGGTTACCTGCGCCTGATGCGCCAGTTCACCCTGGACAAGGGTTTTTTTACGGTGACTGATGTTCAGCAGGCCGCCGGTATTCCCCGCAGTACAGCCCAGGACTGGGTGAACCGGTTGCTGAACGAGGGGTGTGTCCTCTTGCGGGAAGAGAAACGCGGGAGGAGTGCTGCCCGGTACGCTGCCATCAGTGCTATGCCCGCAAGCACCTGCAAGCGCATTTTTACTACGGTGGATGGAGATCAGGTTGCCATATATCACGACTGTATGAGCGGGGCCTGTGCCGCATTCTGCGGGTACCATCATTCGCTCGCCGGGGGTGTACTCTCCCGGGTCCAGCGGGACGGAACGTTACTTGCGGAATCCGCTGACATCGGTATGAAAGAGATCTCCGTAGGATTATCACCCCTTTCAGCCGTGGGTGTTTCCGGAGTTTTACGCGATGGCGATGCAATCGTCCAGCATATTCACTCCATTGGCGGGCCGGCATATTCTCTCTCGGATATGATGGCGAGAGCGGATGGTGTTCTCCGGGTTGAATCCCGGCATGACGGGCACCTTGTCAAAGGCAAAGTCTGGACCCGGGCCCTTACCCAGGTGACAATCGGCATTGATGACACGGATACGAAAGATGGCGGAGCCACATTTGCCCTTGCCCTGGCACTTCTCAATCACCTGTCCAACATACGGGGGATTCTGCCCATCAGCCACCATGTTGCCATGCTCAACCCGGATGTTATTTCCAAAACAGCCGGCAACTCGTCAAGTTTCATCGAAGTTGCAATCATGCCCGACCGGTACAATCTCCTCATCGAAAAAACCCTGAAATTTGTTGCGGATGAGGCCCTCTCAAAGGAATGGGGAATTGCGGTCATGAGCGGGCTTCGGATCCCTCCCGATCTCCGGTTATTTGGAAAGATGGTACGGGAGCAGGAGATTTCCCGGTCGGTTGCTGAAAAAACTGCAGAGTTATCAGGGATTTCACTCTTTGGCGGAAACGGTGTGATCGGTGCATTGGGGGCGGTGGCACTCGCCGGGTTGCCCCATGAGATCCTCCTGGACCCTGCGAAGAATGATTTTTAACCGGCATTTTCCTGCACCAAAGGCGGGTTTAAAACCCGTGATTTATTAAAAATGCGGGATATCTTTTTTCGTTATAACAACGGGATACTGATTATCTGGTTCTCATTCACGGCATCTTGGAATCACGAGAAAAGTATGGAAACCCTTCATTCCTGATTTCGGATTTTTTTCTGCATCAGATCAACAAAATCCTGAATTGTGTTGATCTTCATTGTCAGGATGAACAGTTTTTCTTCATCAATTCCATGATATTCATGAGAAAGAAGGTCCCGATAGGTTACCAGCTCGATCATATTGTGAGATCGATTGTCGCTGATAAATCCGTTTTTTCGAAGAAGCGTGAAAATTTCCCGATACGTTGAAGGGATTCCCATATTATGTGCAATGTTCACTTCGTTCCCCAAATCGAAGACCCTGTTTAAAAGGGAGAAGAGAATCATGGAAACCGCATAAAAATTGCGCTTGTCAAAAAGATCCTCTTTGGAGTGGATGTCAAGTCCGTTGAGATCTTCAATATACTATCGAATATCCGCTGATATGGATCCTATCCTCTCAATATTGTAACTTATTTTCTTTGACATGTCACTTACTCCCGGTAATGCCAAGGATGCGAATGCAGTTTCTTCGGATAAATGGAGCAATGTCAAGATATTCACGGACGGTGTCAGCCATGAGAGCTTGAAGGGTTGGTTTGTCCCTGCAGAACAGGATTTTTCCTTCATGAATCACCCGGAACCTGATTGCGATAGGAAGATCCTGGAAGAAACTCACATCAATTTTATCCGATCCAAAACTTAGCAGATACATTTTTACGGATTCGGAAACATTCTTTTTTGTAACAGCACAGAGATCTATGTCGGAGATCATCCGTGCCTGACCGCGAGCCAGAGAGCCGAACAGGATGATTGCAATAACTTCGTTACATAGTGCGAGTTCATCGATGACATATCCGGCATCTTTGATGTCGGGTATCCTGTTCTGTGGACCGGATATCTGCATGAGGCCTCGTTGTTGTATAGAATGACGATTGGTTTTTTATATATTCTGTGGTTGAGTTATGGTACTATTTATCTGGATGTTCCCGTTCCTGTAATTGTTGCTGCCCGCTCCAATGAATAGCAAGATCCTGGGGATTGTTCCCCCGTTGGATCGAAGTTCTACGGGTAAAACGAATGAAGGTACGGAAAACAGGGATCATGGGGTGGGGGGAGATGATCTGTTCCGGGTTCAAATCGGACCCGGATTCCCCAAAAAGGGATCGTGATCGTAGAGGAAAACCCTAAAAAACGCTCCGTTTTGGTTCCTGTGGAGAAAACGCTCAAATATCGGTTTGTTTGGCAAATACGGGCTGAAAACGACCTCGCCAAATGCCCCATAACGCCCTTTGGATTGAAACGGTTTTTGCCACATATTTCTGGTCATCTTTCATGAGAACCTCTGCCAGAATGCGAATATGGAGGTCTTTTTCTTTGGGGATGTTTTGTAACAACAGGGTGTCGCTACGTGAAATCCTGGATAGAGGATTTGTATTGGCAATTGTGTTGGTTTTCTGATAAAATATAGGTCTGGAGCGAACCGGCTTCTGGCAACGTGATGATAGATACGTGTTGTGAATAGATGCTCGGTTCCGGGCTTAAATTGGGCTCTGATTGTCAATAACCGGATCTTGATCGTATTGGTAATCACTGGAAAACGCTCCGTTTTGGTTCCTGTGGAGAAAACGCTCAAATATCGGTTTGTTTGCCAAATGCGGGCTGAAAACGACAGCACCTAATGCCCAATAACGGTCTTTGGATTGAAACGGTTTTTGCCACATATTTCTGGTCATCTTTCATGAGAACCTCTGCCAGAATGCGAATATGGAGGTCTTTTTCTTTGAGGCTGTTTTGTGAAGATGTGGGGTTGCGAAGTGAAACCCTGAAAACAGGGATATCACCGGTTGAGTGTCTGACAATGTCAATATCCGTACACGTGTCCATGATGGAGGGATACTCAGGAGATGAGGTATTCCGGGCTTAATCTTGGCCCGGATTACTGAAATCGGGATCATGATTCCGGGTTTTTGGGGTTCCAGTACTTCACTAATTTTTAGCCCGAACTAAAGAAAAGCGTAAAATCTCACCAGATAGGGCACGCCTGATAGGGTCACTATACGGCTAAAAAGTCAGCTGATTATCAAGACATCCTCAAGAAACGTTGCGATCCGGTACCTGCTGACCATCATTTTGTTCCTGCCCAAGAATATCCGGGAGTCACTTCAATGGATTTTCCAGGTTCCCATTCTACATGGTCCCGTAACAATTGATGAAGATGCGTTCCGGTACTTCGGAGGTTCTGGTGAATTGGATATTCTGGTAGATGTTGGCTATCCACTATGTACGGAGGAAATATAAGATACGTGCCGGACTCGTACGATTTGTCTGGATTAAGGTATTCTCCAGAGCATTTTTTTCAAGCAGACTCTGCTGAAAAATTTTCAATCGCGATCATGGGGTGTCAGTTGATTAGGCGATAATCGGATAATTATCCGACAAAATGCATGTACAAGCGACAAAATTTTTGATTCTACGGCGTTACTGTTCGGGCCTGCACGGCAAGGGTCGATTGAAAAAAGGTGAGCAGGGGGTAAGGGGTCGATTGAAAATTTTTTGCCGGAGATCGATTGCGATGCTGATAATGGTGTAACTATTCATTTCAGGTTTTTGGCAGGTAGTGCACAGTACCAAGAATAACGGAGGAATAATTAGTGAAGTACTGGGTTCAGATATCCACCGTACAAAAAAATCCTGAAATTTGGGGTTATTTTTCCAAAATGCCCGTAATTATGGTGATTCAAACCTGCACTATATTGGGCTTGTACGGGCACTTTGTTCTGCCATATAGTTTATGAGTTGGGAGGGGTAAAATGCCCGTACATGCAATCTATGGCCTGATCCTGAGATCACGTCGGAGAACTCGGATTTTTATTTGAGTGCTCTTTTTCGGGTTCTGATAATGGGGGGCTGTTCTTCCTTTTTACTTTGTGCAAAACCGGCTCTTTCCGGAAGATTGTATTGATCATTTCTTCTTTTCTTGGAACGTATTTTAAAAAAATCCTGTCATGTCAGAACAACCGGATTTTGTTGCGTCACCATTGTATTAACCCGGTTTTGATCTTTTGCGTACCGGATTTTTACATTGGGATGACTTCGTCCCTGCATCAGGAAAAATGCCGGAATTTTTGTTCAGCGCAGCTTATCTCAAGGGGATTGTTGGTATCAGTGATTTTCGGAATAGAATTTTTTCCCTTAATCCCTGATATGAATTATCCTCTTTCAATTTTTTAATTGATTTACGTATATCCCACTCGTAACCATATTTGTTTATTATTTTCGAAAAAAAAAATCCGGGTTTTGTAAAGAAAATATTACATTGCCGTGATATTCCACCATTATTTGTCTGTAATGCACCAGCAATCAAAAAAACGCAAACGCAAATCTATATATATCAAGATAAGGAATACTAGGTCATACAGTGTCGTGCCTCTCTGAAGGCATTATTTGGAGTATAGATATGGCGTTTACTAAAAACAATGACGAAGCAGTATCACCGGTTATTGGCGTTATCCTCATGGTCGCCATCACGGTGATCCTTGCAGCAGTTATCGCTGCGTTCGTGTTCGGTATGGCAGGAAATATCCAGTCGGCAAAAACCGTTGCGATCACCATGACCCAGAATTCAACAGGTTACGGGACTGCAACTATCAACGGTGGAGCTGATCTTCCGACACTTAGTTATGTTACTTACAGTATCAATGGTGCTAAAGAAGTGGATATGTTCCCAATCGGTAACACTACCGTTGGAAGATATAATTCTACCCAAACCACAGTAAAGGGTTCACGTGTAGTACTTATTGGTTACTTCACGGATGGTTCCACCCAAATGCTTGTTGACAAACAATTCTAATCTTTTTTGATTCATTCATATCAGTATTTGAGTAAGCCTCACTTTTCAAGCAATCCTTTCCGTGGATAATTCAATTCGGATGAGGATTGAATCGCCAGTTTCAATAATCCTCGCGATAATAGAGATGGACATATTATGATCCGTTCGAGAATCCCCCTTCTTCTTACGTGCCTTCCTCTCCTTATCCCATTGAATATTTATGTTATAGGGAGTAGTCTGGGATCTGGTATACAATGGGCCTTGTTCAGATTCCAACAAACGTATGGAGGAATTAGTTTCATACCCGTAACCAGCGAATTCGAGTATGTCTTTTCCGGTATGATTACCGGGCGCAGTGCATTTTCCCTTCTGGCAGGGGGGATTAGTACCTGCCTGCTCGTTGCAGCGCTTTGTTTCATTCTCTTGTCCTATGAATATGAGTCCGAAAAAGGAGTGAAAACCGCCGGGTTCCTCACCATAATGGCAGGAATTATCTCAATCCTCTCTTCGGCTCTCCAGTATGGCATTTTCCTGAATGGTCCGGCTGGGTTTGCATTACCCGTTGGAATTCCTCTGATTTTGGTTATCGGGTGGATGATGTTCAGCGGATTTTATCACAGAATTCTTACAGAGAATGTAGGAATTATTGAAGAGGATGATGAATCCGACCGCATATCCTGATACCCAGGGCGAGAAAAACCATCCGTTTTTGCACAAAAAAATTCTCAATCAATCTCCGGTAAAAAAAATTTCAATCCCTCCTCACCTCCTGCCCGAATTTTTTAACCGCACCTTGATTGCATTTTATGGAGGGTCTCTTCAAAGAATCAAAATTTTTGTCGCATATACCTGCCGATTATCGGATAATTATCCGATTATCACCTCATCAACTGACACCCCATGATCGCGATTGAAATTTTTTTAAGCAAGGTCTACAATGAAAATGTGCATTGGAAACGTGCAAGAAAAATGTGACACCAGGTCCAGTGAAGGCACTTTTCATCATTATTTTGATCAGGGTACTATTGATCAGACATCCTGGATTGTTGAGCAACACATCCACACATCTGTCATACATTTAGTTGTCCCTCAACACATGCGCAGGTCACGGATTTTTCCGCACGCTGTTGAGTGAATTCACCCTCATACTGAATATTGCGATTTTGTGAATTATCAAAAACCCGCGTTCCATGAATCGGATTATTTGTTCTTAAGTGAAAGTGGAACTCATCAGAATTTTTCAAAACAAAATAATTAAACCTCTCTCTTCTTCGCCATCCCAAGAATCTTCTCCGCGAGTCCCCGCACCGCAACCCGGGCCGGACTATCGAACGGGATCAATGAAACCGGCGTGGCAGCCAGATCCGCACTCTCCACCGCCGAATCTTCCGGAATAATGGCAAGAGGTGATTCTTCCCCGATATCCACCGGTGCCGTCCCGGTCTTGTACTGGTTGAAGACCACGTGGATCTTTTCCTTCTCAAGACCAAGCTGCGTTGCGATCTCCCGGATGCGGGCGATCGTCCGAAGACCCCGGGCCCCGGGGTCGCTCAAGATCAGAAGCAGATCCGGTTTACCGATCGTTCCCCGGCTGATATGCTCCATCCCCGCTTCTGTATCGATGATGATGAAGTGGTACTCACGTTCAAGCTGCACCATGCATTCCGAGAGGAGATCGTTTGCAAAACAGTAACACCCGCTCCCTTCCGGCCTTCCCATTGCAACAAGATCGAAGCCGTTCGATTCAACAAGGGATTGCCGGAAGCGGAACCGGACATAATCATGCCGGTTCATGCCCGGCGGGATATTCCGTGAGAATGCCTCCTCCCGCATGCTGCCAAGCGTCTCGTGGACCGAGACCCCGAGGGCCTCATGCAGGTTGGCATTCGGGTCGGCATCAACGGCAAGAACCGGAGCTTCCCCAAGGTCAATGAACGATCGGACGAGGAGCGAGCTCACAGTTGTCTTCCCGGTCCCGCCTTTGCCGGAGAGTGCGATGGTAAACGGATGGTCTGTCATGAGGATTTTCCCGGTGTCTGTTTCAGGCAGTTTTTGCCCGGATGCGCCGTGATATCTCCGCTGCCGCTCCCATGATGTCGAGCGAGCCCTGCCGGTCGGCAAACCGGATGCCGCAGCTTGGGGTGATGAGCGACTGGGCATCAAACAATTTCTCCGGCATACGAGCAGTGAGCTGCGTGCGGATCGCGAGGTATTTTTCGTAAAGCGAATCAACGGTTTCGGTAGCGAAGAGCTTGTAATCTGCAGGAACTATGCCCCATGCGACAACCCCGCCCCGCTCCATATACGAAATTATGGAATCCCGGTAGAGCAGGAACTCTGTTGCCGTGGCATAGGCGTCCATGGAAATAACTGCCGGGTTGAGGCTGATGACAAACTCCCAGTCCGTGTTCGAACAGCAGTGGACCCCGAGTCCGCCTTCAACAAGTGAGGCAATATCTTCCCACCCGGCCCTGACAGTCTCCTTGTCCACCGGGACTACCGAGGACCCGAGCGATGCGAGGTAGGGTTCGTTCAGCACAACCAGCGTCCCGGCAACGCCGGTATTCTTCTTCATCTCCTGTTCGCACCAGCGGGCCTTGAGCGCAATCATCTTGGAGAGAACGTCAGCCAGCTGTGCATCGTAATAGATAGGCCGCTTGTCTGTATCAACAACCTGCATGCCGAACGTAACCGGCCCCGTTACCTGGCACTTCAGCACCCGCGTGCCAGGGAGTCTGTGCCCCATCATCTCGATAAATGCCGAGGCGTATTCTTGGTGAAGCCCATAGCCGGTATAATTCTGCTCAACGAAATCCATGTACACTTTTTCCATGGCAGCGGTCTGGTCTTTCGTGCTGTCGAAGAGGAGCCGGTCTTCACGGATTACCCGGCCCGGGAGCTGTTCGGAGTCATTGAAGACAATGCTCTCAAGCAGGGCCCGGTCCGGTAGTGTCGGGATGTACGGAAACTCCGGAAAGATCTCAAGAACATCGCGGCAGGCCAAAACAGGATCGGTGTGCGGGAGTGCGCCGACACCGGTTGCGAGCGAGTGGGGAGAAGCGATCATCTTTGCCATGGCACTCACTCCTTCCTGAGCCGGCAGCTGTCCACGAGTTTCTCAACCATGGGAAAGAGCGAGAGATCCGTATGGGGGAGGAACGTGCTTGACGTGTATTCATCCATGAACGAATTTTCCGCATTGAGTTCGATATACGCTATCTTAAAGGCAATCTCGTCAAGTGTTTTGCGGGTCCTGCGGTTTATGAGCGCGATGTTTGCACCGGAAACGGCCCCGTTCCCCATATTCTTGATCTGGTCGAACGGGATCTCGGGGATGAGCCCGATGATGGTGGCGTTCTTCTTGTCAATGTAATTGCCGAATGCCCCGGCAAAGTAGATAGTCGTGATCTCGTGCCGGGTGACCCCGGCTTCCTTCATCAGCGTTATGCAGGCCGCGTGGATGGAGGCCTTGCTCATGATGAGGTTCTTGATATCGTTCTCAGTAATGACGATGTCCTTGTCAATCTCGGTCTCTTTTGCCCACGCAATAACATATTCCGGGAAATGACCGTTTGTGCGGATCCGGGGGTTTGCAATACTTGTGTTGATCCTGCCGGTCCGGTCGATAACGCAGGTGCAGAGGAGTTCTGCGAGCAGGTCGATGAGACCCGACCCGCAGATGCCCCGGGGGCGGATGCCATTGATGGTGGAGAACTTCGGGTTGAGGGTGACCGGGTCAATGGAGAGTTTCTCGATTGCACCCGGGTTTGCCCGCATGCCGAAGAGGACTTCCCCGCCTTCAAGGGCAGGACCCGCGGCACCGGCGCAGGAGAACATCCACTCGTTGTTCCCGAGCACGACTTCGAAGTTGGTGCCAATGTCGATGAGAAGGGAGATCTCTTCCCGCTCGCTCATGCCGCAGGCAAGGATGTCGGCAATGATATCCCCGCCAATAAAATCGCTGACCGCGGGAAAAACGAAGACCCCGCCGTTCGGGTTGACCGTGATGCCAATCCTGCTCGCCGTGATCGAGAGGGCCCGGCGCACAACCGGGACATAGGGCTCGGCTATCATGTAGGCCGGGTCGATCCCGAGGAGCATGTGGGTCATCACCGTATTACCGGCAACGATCACTTCGTAAATGTCTTCGCGGTCAATCCCGGCAGAGTTGGCGGCGGCAGTGAGGGCCTGGTTGATGCTCTCGGCCGCAAGGGCCTGGAGCCGGACAAGCCCGTTCTTCCGGGCGAAATTCACCCGGGCAAGAATGTCCTCTCCACAACTGATCTGCTTGTTGTAATTCGATGCCACATTAACGACTTTACCGGTGACAAGATCCCAGAGATAGACAACAACGGTTGTCGACCCGAGATCAACGGCAGCGCCAAAGACACGTTTCGAGGTATCATTCTCCTGGAGATCGATGAGCCGGTATCCCCCGGGCACAAGTCCGATGGTCCCGGTAACTTTCCAGTCGCTGTGCCGGAGGAGGCCCGGGATCACGCGGAGCATCTCAAGCGGGGCATACATCTGCTCGGCCACGGGCCCGCCGCTTTTCTGGATGCCCCAGAGAAGCCGGGAGAGATCCGGGGACGGGTCACTCAGGGTCGGGGGCTGGAGCTCAACGTAATATTTTTTAACCGATGGCTTGAAGTCAATGGCCTGTTCAAGCCCTTCGACAAGGATCTTCTGTTCCTGGATGAGCGTGTGCTCGGGAACGACAACATGAAGATCACCCTGGACCAGGGTCTCGCAGGCAAGGCAGGCGCCCTTTGCGAGTTCGGCCTCGGTGAAGAAGCGCCCGTATTTCTGCCGGTCAAACTCGGTTTTGCCGGACTGGATGTAGACCACGCACTTGCCACACTTGCCCTGGCCGCCGCAGACAACGTTCATGTTCAGGCCGGCTTTCTGGGCTGCATCAAGGACGGTAGTGCCCCGGGGCACCTCGATCTTCCGGTAACTCGGAAGGAATGTTACGGTGCGCATTTAGTTCTTCCACTCCTCGTGCAGGTACTCGCCGATCTCGGCAGCATCGCGGGGACCGACCAGCACTTTCCAGCCGGTGGCATCCTCAATCCTGCCGGAGAGGGGGGACGCGTACCCGGGGATGATCAGCTTCCGGTGGGAGACCTCGTTCTCCACGTCGAATTTTTTGACCGAGTCCCGCACCAGGGTCTCGTTGAGTTTACCGGCTGCAACAGCAGTCAGGACCGACAGCCCTTCCGTATCCACGATCAGCATGAAACATGGGATTCTTGTGGATTCGAGATACCCCTGGAGCGTGAAGAACGTGAGCGAGAAGTTCACGGTCATGAGGACCGGCGCATCCTTGCCCGGTGTTCCTACCCGGTACAGCCCGGGGTTCATCTGGATCGGTTTCTGAGGATCGGTGTAGATGTTCTGGCGAAGGGTCAGCGCGGCTTTCGCCGGCCCGGGGCTTAGCGGGCTAGTCACGATCACGGAGGCATACTTGACGATACCAAGCGCGATTGCCGCGTCCTCATTTCCTGCCCGGGTTGCATCGAGATAGACCGGGTACCCGAGATCCGGCGCGGCCCGGGTTATGGCAAGCTGGCGGATCGCTGTCGAGCGAACAACAAAGTCCCCGAGAGAATCCGGGGCTGGATCCAGGATGAGGTCTGACACTCCTTCCGCGGTACAGTCTTTCACCAGCCGGGCGAGCCCTTCGAGTGTTCCTGCCTGAACAACGAGCGGGCACCCGTGCTGCTTTGCCAGGGCACACATCTCATGGAAATTTTCTGCGGTTGCCGCGTGAAGAAGCGGGTGATAACTGCCGCAGTGGACAAGGGCGGCTTTGAGGGCTGCCGTATCACGGGAGATCAGTATGGGTGGAAGATGCGCCTCAACGCTCTCGACCATTGCAACCGCCCGGGCAAAGGTTTCCGGAGAACCGCTCTCGTTACGGATGGCAATGCCATTGAAGCGAAGATCGGATCCCACGCGGGTGAAGGTCTCGTCCCGCACCCGGCGGGTTACCGCTTCGATCTCCTCTTCTGTCTGCGTGTCGCTGACATGGAATACAATACCCGGCGGGTGGTAGAAGGTCTTGTCGTGCCGGTAGAGCACAAACTCCTCCCCTACCTTGAAGGAACGCTCCCCGACACCAACTTTTACGAGCCGGATTGGCGGCCGGGTTGTTGCCCCGAGCACGGATTTTGCCTCGTCACTCAGGTAAGGGCAGAGATCTACATCGGCTTTCCCTCCGGCCAGTTTCATGGCAAAGGTGAGACAGGTGGGATCGCCACATTCCTTGCAGTTTTTCTTGGGCAGGAGTTTGTAGATATCAAGGGCCTTGAGTGCCATCACTGCACCTCCGCTTCCGGACGGGTTCCCTTCTTCAGGTCTTCAAATGCCGCTCTGAGGAGAGGGATGGTCTTCGGATGCCGGACACAGATGATCTCGGCTCCGGCAGCCGCTGCGGCAATGCCCGTGAAGAATTCCCACCGGACTGCCATCTCGTCCTGAAGGCCGGGTTCTGCTTCCCGCACTTCCTTAATCGTGAGGGAATCCGCAGCCGAGCAGATCATTGGCATGGCGAGATCGGCATCGCCTTTGAGAGCAGAGAACCGGATCCGCTCCATTGCCGAGAACGAGTACTCGAATCCGTACCCGAGCGCACCCGTGTACGGGTCGATGACGATATGATCGTGCTGGACACCGATCTCCCGCAGGAGGATATTGAGTTGTTTTGCCAGGTTGATATCGATCGGCGACTGGGCAAGGACCGAATGGTTGTAGGCGAGGGCTGCTGCGGCAATGCTGCGGTAGCGGCCGGCTTCCGCGGTCCCGAGAAGGAGGCGTTCCCCCTGCCCGGCTTCCCCGCAGGCCTGGAAGACTTCGCTGTCGATCTTCGGTTCGTTGCTTCCTTCAATGATCAGGGGCAGGGCCGTTGCGGACAGAACGGTCTCGACCGTCTTTTTCACCGATGCAAAATCTGAAAAATTCCTCATCCGCGTACTGGTCAGGTAGAGCCGGACCATATCGGCGCCGTAAGCGGATTCCGCTGTTTTTGCCCATTCCGCCACATTGTTCGTGAGGTCCCCGCAATAGTTCCGGATGAGGGGCGGCCAGAAGACCGGGTTGTCGCAGATCTCAAACGCTATGAGCGGTGCCGGTGATACGGGACCGGTTTCGAGAAAGGGGAGTGTCTTTCCACCGCCAATCCGGTACGAAATCCTGCGTGTTCCCCCCTCGGATTTTGTTGCCCCGAGCACGACATCGCCAATGGCTCCGGTCCAGTCAAAAGGTATGGTGTAGGCCATGATGCACCGTCACATAAGGGGTTCCATACCAAGAGCCGGATGCTGGACACGTTCAAGGAAGACGATCAGATCCTCGATAGTTGCTGCCGTTGTCTCGTCGGCAATCTTTGCAAACAGGTCCGGATGGCCGGCCGCTGCAAGTCTCTTTTCGAGGCGTTCTTTGAGTTCTTCCTTGAGCTGGGACGGCAGCCAGACCAGCCGTTCTATCCCGCCCTCACCCTGGAGGAAGCGGTCTGAGAGGATATAATTCTTGGAGATCCCGGCAAAACCCGGGGTCTGGGCACCCCCGCCGATAGTTCCGGCAAGCGTGGAGAAACTCATGCCGGATGGTGTGATCCCTTTGAACTCGCGGTTCACGACCATGATACCGTTCACCTCGGGGAGCATCAGGGCAATGGCTTCGAAACAGCCGCAGCAGGTCATGGGGTATTCCATCACGCTGTAGAGAGAACACTGGGTGATCTCGCCATGACTGGCTTTCTTGACAAACCGGTTGACCCCTTCGAACTCCCCGTTCCGGGCATTAATGACCGCTCCTTTCTCAATGGGCTGGTTGGCACCGGACGGCGATATCTCGAATGCTATCTTGCCGTCAAGCCAGCTGATGGCTCCGCAGAGTGCGGGGCGCTCGGGCGTGATCACGCAGACATGGTTCGGGGCAAAGGTCTGGCAGAGCGTGCAGGAGTAATAGGTGCTGACATCGTTGTCCCGCATCCCCTTGATCCGATCATCGCGCTCGGCGTAGACCTTCTCGGCTTCTGCTTTTGCCGCGATCACTTTTGCAGCATCGGTTATCAGGGTGACGGCAACGGCATCGAGCAGCTGGGGGAAATCCATGCGGAATTTGCTTGCAAGGAGCTTGCCGATATGCTCGATCCTTACTCCCTTGGCAACCGCTTCTTTGGCAATTCTGACCCAGATGAGATCCCGCTGGGCAACATGCCAGGATCCTTCCCCGTAATTGACAAAGTTGTGGATCCTCCGCTCAAGCACCGGCTCATAATCCTTCTTCATGTTTTTGCCGGATACTTCGATGATGATCCCGAGCGGGTTTGCCGATCCCTCTTTCATGGATTCGATCTCGGGGCCGATCACGGTGACCTGACCGTCCGTGATCTCGCCCGGCTGCCGGAGGCGGAGCAGTTCGAACGCCGGCGACCTGCCCCCGCCAAATTCCACATACATCTCCTCTTTCCGTATGCTCTTCCCCTCAAACGCCGGGGAACATCCCATAGGAATGGGAATTGCCGTGACGTTGACGCGGATTCCTTTCTCTTCCATGCCTTTGCTGACTACCGTTTCTGCGTCAGCGGCTATCCACGACCCGCCCACGTAGTCCCCAAGGGAGAGGATGGGGAAGCCCAGCACCCGCATGCCGTCGGCAAATGCAATCTCCTCGTCGGTTAATCCGGGAAAGACGATGACAATGGCTTTTGCCCGTTCCGCCGCATACGTGAGCAGGCGGTGGGTGTCACCGGGTGTGACCCCGCCAAACATCATGGCTACCCGGGCAATAACATCGACAAAGTGGATACCGTAGGAGGGTGTGGAACCAAGGGGAATGAGACGATAATCGAGGCCAAGTTTCACCCCGGCACCGGACAGGGTCGGGATTACCTCTCCTGCAAGGAACGTGAGCATGTATTTTTCCTGGAGCTCGCGACAGATGGCTGCAGCACTCCCGGCGCCGGCAGGTTTCCCGATAACCAGCGCAAGGCCAAGAATGCTCCCGTCTACAAGCGAATACCCCAGCTTCCGGATAACCGTATCGCCTATAAAACCGGTATAGGGCTCGGGCTCCTTTCCTTTTCCGGCAGTTGTGTCCGCCAGCAGGCATTCCGAAGCAACGAGCGGGTTGTTTCCGGTCTTTGCGTACACATCCGCGGCAGATTTCTGTTCGTGAACAGCAATGCCGGTCAGCGCGTATGATATGGGAAGGTGATAGGCAGTTTCATCATAGGAGAAAGATCTCCCGATTGTAGAAATCTTTGATTTTTGGTGTTCCTCACCCTTTTTTCTGGCCAGTTCCACGTCAGTCATTGTCAGTATCCCTTTGATCATGGGTTACCCGGTAATCTACATATACTTTCGTTATAAGGTAAACGGACAAAAATCCCCTGAATAACAGGAAATAAAAGCGAAATAACAAAAATATATATCATTTATAAATGCAATTCTCATTAACGAGAGGTACAATGATGGGTATGAAGAGATATGCAAAGATCCTTTCTTTATCGGTATTTTTAATTATCGCATTGCTTATTGTCCAGCCGGTGCTTGCGGAAATCCCAAAAACGATCTCCTCAACAACGGATACGATGTCGATCGCCTATCGCGGTTCTGGCGGATTCTTTATTGGCAATACGATCATTTTCGATGGCAATAATTCCGTTGGGAACGTGACGGTCCTCAGACTCACCGGTTCGGGCCTGCCGGCAGAGGGGGTTCCGCTCTATGATCTGAATGGCGAGCCGGGTTCAGGAAATTCGGTTGATGTAAACCCGGACGGAACCTGGAGGTTTATCTGGTATACGTCGAACATCAAGGGTATTGAAAAGTTACAGACCCTGCGGTACACCGTTACGGCAATGGATCTCGCCCGCCCGGAGAATGTTGCGGCTACTTCCGTGTACTTAAGGAAACCTGAATTTTCCATTATCGCCCAGCCGGATACCGTGAAAAGCGGAGAGTACGTTCAGCTGGTAGGGAATGCGGAAAACGGTATAAGTACCGTTAAAATCGAAGTTACCGATCTCTCCGGGAATATTATGGGTACCTATGAGTCCGCGGTCAGCGCATCGGGGTACTTCAACAACGGGTTCCATGCAAATCTGCCTCTCGGACAGTATTATATTACCATAACCAACCCGGTAACCAAAAAGACATCAAAGACGATGCTCACAATAATTAAGCCTGAGCTGACCACAGCACCAACGATTGAAGTCACTCAGGTTCCCATGATCACGGTAACCCTGCCAGTAACACCGGTTTCCCCTACAGCAATGGTACCAGGTACTCCCGCGGGAAATGCCGGTACACTCTCGGTAACCTCAACCCCATCCGGTGCAGCAGTTTACGTTGATACACAATACGTTGGAGTATCCCCAGTTACCTTAACGACCCTTGCACCGGGTATCCACCAGGTGGAAGTCCGGAGCCCGGATTACCAGACCAGTTCCTTCTCAACTGAAGTAAAAGCGGGGGAAACTGCCAGCATATCCCCGGTACTCCAGAAAAATGCTGCTGCATGGCCATTCTATACCCTTGCAATCATCGGGGGTCTCATTGTAGTCTGCCTGATTGTTGTTGCAGTCCTGTTCATGCGTAAGAAAACACCATAATTTTTTTTGAGCGATATCGGTATTTTCCGGTCTTCCCTATCTGTATTCACCAGAACCTATTTTGGCCTCCAGTAATAACGCTAATACCACAACCGGTGGATAATCGTGAAGAAATTTTCCTTTGTCGCGCACATGCCGGACACCCCGGGTTCCCTTCACCGGGCGGCCGAGATCATAAAAAAATATGAGGGAAATATCAACCGTATCCAGTTTGACCGCCGCATCGATCCCGGTACCGTATTTTATGAAGTAACGGCATCGGACTCATCCTACAAGAAAATTACGGACGAGCTTGCCTTCATCGGGTACTTACAGTCCTCGTTAAAACCCCTGGACTTCTTAAAGTTCTGCGTCTATCTCCCGAACCGGCCAGGCGCCCTCTATGAATTCCTGGGTTTTACTACTTCAGCAGGGGCAAACATTGCCTTAATAGACTTCGATGACAAGGGGCGGCACCCGGACCGGCTTACGGTCAGTCTCAATCTCGAGCAGAGCGCAATTGTTGATCGCCTTCTCGATACCCTCAAAAGCCGGTACCGTCTCGAGATCATCGAATATGACAAGACCGGAAAACATCTTGACGATACCGTCTTCTATGTCCGGTTTGCGCAGGCGGTCCGCGACCTTATCGGGGAATCCGAAGATGCATTCCTGCTCTCGTTTCTTGCAGAAACCAACCATATTGCCCAGGAACTCATGGACCGGGGATGCAATCCCCACCAGGTTTTTGAGAGCGTTCTTGCCACCGGGCAGACTATGCGGGCAACCTCCGGTGAGCATTTTTATGCCGATGTCCAGCAGTTCCGGATCACCGACACAGCGACCCTGTTCTGCTTCCAGCCCCCCTGTGGAGGGAGCCTGTTTATTATCGACACCCCAAAGGAACGGGTCATGATCGATACCTGTTACGGGATTTACCATCACGACATCATGGCCATGCTCTCGCGCTATGGCCTTGGAGATATGTCCCGGATATCCCGGGTTATTGTCACCCATGCCGATGCCGATCACTGCGGGGCATCCGGTTTTTTTTCCGCACCGGTCTCCATGCATCATGCAACGCTTGAGATCCTCCGGACCAACAACCGGGCGTACGGGTCCCGTAGTGAAGGATCGGTTCTCGAAGAGTTCTATACCAAGATGGTGAACCTCTTCTCGAAATTTAATGTTCCTGCGGACGTCGAATGCTTTTCAGCCCCCACCGGAATTACCCGTGGGATCTTCCCGGTTATCGGGTCATTCCGGATAGGGGAGATCGAACTCGAAGTCCTGGACGGGCTTGGCGGGCATACCTGCGGGCAGGTATTCCTCTACTCAAAAGAGTACGGCCTGATCTTTGCTGCCGACAGCGTCATCAATTTTGGGAGCATGACAAAAGAGCGGGCGGATTACAGTTCGCTGGCTGCATTCCTGGTCACCTCCGTGAATGTTGACAGCGACCTCGCAAAACAGGAGCGTGTCGCGCTCATGGCTCTTGCGGAAGAAACCGACCGGGCGCTCGCTCCATCAGGCCGGCGCTGCCTTATCTGTGGGGGACATGGGGCGGTATCCGTCATGGCGAACGGTAAACTTGCCGTGTACGGGGATATCATGCGGTATGAGGCCGGCAGGGATTCGTGAGCAAAGCGGGGATGTTGGGAGCATTCTCTGCAAAAAACCCGTAAGGTACGCCCGAAACCATCATTTTTTTTATAGGGTAATGTACTATTCCAGCCCCTGAATCCAGGAAGAATTTACGGAGTGAAAAAAGGTAAAAAAATACATGCCTAAAAATTTAATGCAAAAAAGTAAATGCGTTTTGGAGCGGAAATACTGACGCTCCAGGGGCTTCGCCCCGCCGCTAAGGCGCCCCGGTTGCGATAGTGCTATATTACCTGAATCGAGATTTTTGGTAATACCGAGGAATCGCATGCGCCCCCGCCCCCAATGGGGGCAGGGTTGGCGCAAAGGGGAGGCGGACTATTGTAAAAGATAGAGGGAAGGGGCTGGATTGGCACGTTACCCTTTTTATAAAATATCTCCCCCATCGTAAAGATTCTAATAATTCGTAACAATGATTTCGTAGGTGCCGGTTCTCCGCTCGCCATTACAATTGATATACCGTTTTGCAGGAACCGTGGCAATCGAAAAGCCTTCATATAATTCCTCTATAGCTGGGACTTTCGAGTTACTCAGCATAACCTGGACTCCTTTATCAGATAAATTCCTGAATGTTGCTGCAAGGCGCTCCTGGTCGCTGAACCGGAACCCGGACGCATGGTAATCGGTAAAGCTGGCAGTTTTCGAGAGCGGGTGGTAGGGGGGATCGAAATAGACAAAATCCCCCTCTCTTGCCTTCAAAACAGTCCTCTCAAAATCGCCATGCATGATTCGGACCTGCTGGAGCATGGCATGGAATTTCCGGATGGTGGATTCCGCGGGGAGGCTCTTTTTGGCATGGTGGCCGTACGGAACATTAAACTCTCCCCTGCGATTCACCCGCCACAGGCCATTGTAACCTTGTTTGTTGAGATAAATGAGAAGAGCTGCTCTCCGGATCCTCTTTTTTTCAGAACCAATCAGGCTGTTGAATTCGGCTTTGAGTTTTTTGTATGATTCCTCGTTATTTTCATAATCGTTGCCAGAGAGTTCGTCAATCAGTTGTTCCGGCCGGGTTTTTACGGTCCGGTACAGGTTGATGAGTTCATAATTGAGATCCGAAATTACTGCCAGCGACAACTGGCCCCGGTTCTCGAGGTTGACAAGGAGAGCTGCACCGCCGACAAATGGCTCAAAATAGGTATTCCACCGGGGGGGCAGCCGGGCATTGAGTTCCGCCAGCAGCTGCCGTTTTCCCCCGGCCCATTTCAAGAGCGGTACTTTCACGAATATTTTTTTGTTGACAATCCTTAAAGATCCTTCCCGTCATTCTCAAAGGGCAAGCGTTCTTTTTTTAATCGCTTACGAAATTCTCATCTACTATGTGAATCCATCTTTTGTGAGAGAAGCATGAAGACTCACAGGGTACAGGAAATGATGCTCTTAATGGCATCAAAGATCCGGTCGATCACAAACTCCCTTTCATACCAGGATTGCGAAAAATTTATCGAAGAGCTCCTGAATGCAAAACGGATTTACGTTATTGGTGCCGGCCGGTCGGGACTTGTGGCAAAATCCTTTGCCATGCGCCTCATGCATCTCGGCCTCCAGGCATATGTTGTTGGCGAGACCATCACCCCGGCACTGAACAAGGGGGATGTTATGGTGATCTTCTCCGGCTCGGGCCGGACCAAGACGGTAGCCGATATTGCCGAGACGGCAAAGGAGATCGGTGCCCACATCTGTCTCATCTCCTCAAACGCCGATTCACGGATCGGGAAGATTGCAGACTGCATTGTTATCATCGAACACCACCGGGACGACGTGGAAGACGATGCGGTCGAGTTCGAAATCCGGCAGATGATGGGGGAGCACAAATCGTTTGCCCCGCTCGGGACACTCTTTGAAACTGCGTCCATGATATTTGCCGATGCGGTTATCTCGCGGATGATGGAGATCACAAAGACCGATGAATCAGCCCTGAAGAACCGGCATACCAACATAGAATAACGAAACGGAGCAGAACATGGGATTACAATTCTCAGACAGGGTTCTCGGGATCGAGATATCCGGCATCCGGAAGATCTTCGAGTCCGCAGGCCCGGACTCGATCAACCTCGGGCTGGGCCAGCCCGATTTTGATACCCCGCAGCACATCAAGGACGCTGCAATTCAGGCAATCAGGGCTGGAAAGACCGGCTATACTCCCAATACCGGTATTCCGGAACTCAGGGGTGCAATCAGCCGTAAATTCAAAACCGAAAATGATCTGGACTATACTCCCGATGAAATCATTGTGACCGCAGGTGCAAGCGAGGCACTCCATATCGTGATGCAGGCATTGCTCCGGGAAGGCGACCGGGTGCTCTGCCCGGACCCGGGATTTGTGTCCTATGCGTCCCTTGCAACCATGGCCGGGGGCCGGCCGGTCAGCATCCCGCTGACAAAAAGCCTCCATCTCGATGTCGAAGCCGCAAAAGAACAGATGGACGGGTCAAAACTCCTTGTCATCAACTCTCCGGGAAACCCAACCGGTGCGGTCGAGAGTAAAGAGTCCATAAAAGCACTCGTGGAATATGCTGGCGACAAGGGAGTTACCGTACTCTCGGATGAAGTGTATGAACATTTCATTTACGGCAAAAAGCACTGGAGCGCCGGCACGTTTGGCGACAATGTCATCACCATCAATGCCACGAGCAAGACCTATGCCATGACCGGCTGGCGTCTCGGGTACCTGGCGGCATCAAAAGAAATAGTCGGGCAGTGCCTCAAGGTCCACCAGTACTGCCAGGCCTGCGCAACGTCCATATCCCAGTACGCAGCGCTTGCAGCGTACGAAGGGGATCAGAACATGGTTGGTGTCATGCGCGATGAGTACCGGGTCCGCCGGGATCTCATCTGCAAGGGCCTCGCGGAGATGGGTTTCAGATTCCCGGTCCCGGAAGGTGCGTTCTATGCGTTCGTTCCCATGAAACCGGCGTTGACGCAGAAGATCATCGATAAAGGAGTGGTTGTCGTCCCCGGGACCGCGTTCGGGGAGAATGCACCGGAATATACCCGGTTCAGCTATGCCAATTCCCGGGAGAACCTGAACCGGGCCCTTGATAGGATAAAACAGGCAACAGGTGAATGATATGGTAAAAGATCTGTTAAAGAAATTATCCAATGCCCACGGTGTTTCGGGCAGTGAAGGCAGTATAGTCTCCGTCATAAAAAAAGAGCTCAAAGGCCATGTTGACGAAATCCGCGAAGACCCCATGGGCAACCTTATCGCGATCAAGCGCGGCAACAAGTTCAAGGTCATGCTTGCAGCCCACATGGACGAGATCGGCCTGATGGTCAAGTTTGTTGAAGAGAAAGGGTTCATCCGCTTCGTTGCCCTTGGCGGCTGGTACGGCCCAACGCTTTACAACCAGCGGGTTGTCCTGCATACTCCAAATGGCCCCCTTTTTGGCGTCATTGGCGGCAAGCCCCCGCACATGATGGATGATGACGAGCGCAAGAAAGGCGTGAAAGTCGATGACATGTTCATCGATGTCGGCGCTGCCAACAAAGAAGAGGTGGCGTATCTTGGTATTGATGTAGGGACGCCGGTTACCATTGACCGGGAGTTCGTCTCTCTTGCAAACTCCCGGGTAACCGGAAAGGCATTCGACAACCGTGCTGGTGTCGCGATGCTGATCAAGACCTTACAGGAAGTCAAATCCCCGCTCACCATCTTCGGTGTCTTTACCGTGCAGGAGGAAGTGGGGCTCAAGGGTGCACGCACGAGCGCCTATTCCCTGGATCCGGACTGTGCGATTGCAACCGATGTCACCATTCCGGGTGATCACCCGGGAATTGACATGAAGGATGCGCCGGTTGTTATGGGAAAAGGCCCGGTAATTACCATTGTTGACAGCAGCGGCCGGGGTCTCATTGCGAGCAGGAAAGTCGTGAAGTGGCTCAAGGATGCAGCAGATGA
The DNA here is from genome assembly GCF_041645475.1 of Methanoregula sp. Taxonomy (GTDB): domain Archaea; phylum Halobacteriota; class Methanomicrobia; order Methanomicrobiales; family Methanospirillaceae; genus Methanoregula. The sequence continues at coordinate 106,397 of NZ_JBAZQA010000003.1, forward strand.
GAACAGTATCCCCGTCCAGCTCGAAGTCGGCAGCGGGGGAACAACCGACGCAACGGCAATCCACCTGACAAAAGGCGGTATCCCGAGCACAACGCTCAGCATCCCGTCCCGGTATATCCACTCCCCGGTGGAAGTTATCGATATGCAGGATGTCGAAGCCGGCGTGAAACTGCTCGTCAACGCACTGAAGCAGAAACCGGCACTGTAATTTTTTTGATTTCTTTTTTTTTTTGAGACACGGTCTCCACTTCTTGCAAAATAAAAGGGCTGAGTTAGTTCAACACGTATCCGGATAAACGGGGAAAAAACCAGATCCGGACGGCTATGCTGATTTATACACCGTGCCGGCTTTCATGACGAAACTGACCTTCTCCATCACCGCGATATCCTCAAACGGATTTCCCGGAACCGCAATGATATCCGCAGCCTTTCCCGGGGCAAGGACGCCCAGGTCGGGCCGCATCAGCATCTCAGCTGCCACGCTTGTTGCGGCGCGGAGGGCCCGGACCGGTGCAATGCCGTTTGTTACCATTTCGCCAAACTCGACTGCCCCGTTGATCGCATAGGACATAATGCCAAGGTCGGTTCCAAAGGCTATCCGTATGTTGCTCTTTGCAAGGTTTCTCGCGTTTTCCAGGAGCACATCCCTGTACATCCGCATCTTCATCTTCTCATACGGGTTGTTACCTATCGATTCCCAGTACTCCTCGCTGTCTGCAAACCGGGCTGACCGTACACCCGCGTACTGGGTCGGGATGAGAAAGACACCATTCTCCTCGATCAGCTGGAGTGTCTCCTTTGTTGCCATGGCCCCGTGCTCAACCGAACGGACACCGGCAAGGACTGCCATCCTGACCGCGTCGTCACCGTGGAGATGAGCAGATACCGGCCGGTGATACTGGGTTGCGGTCGCAACAAGGCACTCCATCTCTTCCTTGGTGTATCCGACATCGACAGGATTGTCAGACGGGGAGGCAAACCCTCCGGATGCCGCGAACTTGATCCATTCGGCTCCCCACTTGATCTCTTCCCGCACAAGACTCTGTATCTCTTCCGGGCCGTCAGCAAGATTGTTCTGCCAGGCCCTGCAATCCGGCGAGAGGATAGCCGTGGTATCCATATGTCCGCTTCTTGCCGATAGCATGTGGCCGGAATTGATCAGTCGGGAACCCGGGATGATCCCATGTTCTGCTGCCATCTTTACGTCCCGGACGGTATACCCGTGGAGATCCATATCCCCGCAGTCCCGGACGGTTGTGAACCCGTTCATCAGGTGTATCCTGACAGCCTCGGCCCCAAGGAGAGCCTTATACCCTCCTGAAAAACTCCAGAAACTGCCAATCATCTCGGGCCGTAAGGTGATGTGGACATGGCAGTCAATAAGACCCGGCATCACCATCCGATCCGGAAGATCGATGATCTGTGCACCAACGGGAACCTGCACGCTCTTTTCCAGAGCGGTGATGATCCCATTCTCGATAAGGATCTCGCGGGGGCCGAGCGGGGTTTCGGCAAGGCCGTCCCAGACATTTCCGGCCCGGATTATGATAGGAGTCATCGGATGTCCCACCCGGCGCCTGCGGAACACTTTGTCCTGGCTGCCAAAAGGACGTTTATACTGATCAGTGACGGTTGTTGTATCATCAGATTGCCTCCGTGAACGATTTGGGGTTTTAAAAACACGTATACCGTATTGGAGGGGTATTACAAGAATACATTTCCCTCACTCCCGGATGCTGGTACTCAGGAGGTATGGTAACCGGGACTGGGCCGGTAGATCTTCTGATTAGGTTGTCCAGTTCTGGCAGAACCGTAAAAATTACCGGATTTCACCCAGGTACAGAAGAACAATAGGATCTGGTATTCGCAGCCACTCCAGGATTACCCGGAGATGAGAAACAACGGGAACCCGAAAAAGCCCACCTTCCCTGCCTCATGGGGTTTTTACCCGGGAAAATGACCCGAGGATATCTCCTACAAATACCCCGCAGATGATGGCACCGGTTATACCGATCACCTGGAGCATGGCGCCGGTCCCGGCAATAATCCCGCTGGTGTTCAGCAAATACAGTGCCTGGATGAACGTATAGCCCGGAACAAGCATGAGGACCGCGGGGAGCAGGATTGTGGAGAGGGTTGTCCTGAACCGGTTGGCAGCTATCCTTGCATAGACCGTGAGGATGATCGCCGCAAGGAAGGACCCCTGCCAGAACCCGGACATATTTCCGGCCAGCAATCCGGCCCATAAGAGCAGGCCGCAGACAACCAGAAGCCAGAACCGGGAAGGGGATACGCCAAACAGGATGCCGTTACTTATCAACAGGAAGGGGATGAAAACCCAGACAATAACCGGGGAGATTCCGGCCAGGGGTCCGACTGCGGTTGCGGGAAGGAAGGTCTGGACAATACCAATGCCAAGAAATGTTCCGATCAGGAGTTTCAGGCAGACAACCAGTGCGTTCATGAAGTAGATAATCCCGGAGAGGGTATCTCCGAGAATGATCTCCCGCGGTGCTATCGTAAGGCCGAACCCGGGGATATAGATAGTGAGCGCACAGACCGTCACGGCCATGGGGTGGATGCCCGGCATGACCGCGGCAATGAGTGCTGCAAGGACTGCGACCAGCACGGAGATGACCACTTCCCGGGCGTGTTCGAGCCGGGATACCCGGGATACGAGGATCTCGATCCCGAATGCGAAGATCCCCAGAACGCCACCGATAAGGATCTCCAGCCCGGACATCCCCATAAGCGCCCCGAATCCCGCACCGGCAATAAAGAACGCGATCGCTTTTACGGGATTGCCATACATTGCCGGGGCCCGTTCAATCTCCTGGAGCCGCACGAGCCCTTCCGCCGGCCGGGTCCGGCCGGCTTCCACATCTTCGATGAGATCCCGCACCATCTCGAGCCGGGCCATATCGTAGGCGGGTTCCCTGGAGGTGGCAATATGGATTCTCTGGTGGTCGGTATTTTTCTCCCAGATGGCAATTGTCCGCGAGCTGGGGGTTGCAAGGATCTCGCCGTTCAGGCCCAGGGTCTTAATGACAAGGAGCAGGGTCTGGTCCATGTCGTGGGAATGTCCGCCGTACTGTTCGGCAGATTTGGCGAGTGCCGTGATAAACCGGACAGAATTGTCAAAATAGTGCAGATCATTTGGGTGAGGACTCATGGTAACAGCAGAACCCGGGGTTGTGATCTCCCCCGAAGCATTTTTTGGGCAGCGGGAACCCTGTGCAGGTACCCGGGTCCCAGGAATGATTGATTCATATTCCCGCTGATTCTATTAATCCTTCTGTCTCTCGGCGCTGCATAGCATCGGTCGGCCTGTTCAATCGTATCGGTAACGGATATCTGATTGTCAATGTCGCAGCTTCACGGGCGGTCTGTGAGTTGCCATGATCTCAATCCCCATGCCCCTGCGGAACCATTTTCCATCAGAGTCCGCTTGAAAAAAAATAATCAAAGCCTGCCGGAAATTTTTCAATCAAAGGTTGATTGATCCGGATCCGGTTTTCAATCGCGATCGTGATCGCGATAATTATTTTCCAATCAAAGTGTGCCTGAAATTTTTTAATCAAAGTCTGCCTGAAAAATTTCGAGCAGGGTGCGGTTAGCAAAAGTTAAGCGGGTTTGCACAAGGCTTCCAATCAATCCCTCGTCTGAACCGTCTGTTGCAACCGGTTTTTCAATCAGGATGCGGTTGAAATTATTTCATCAGAGTCCGCTTGAAAAAAAATAATCAAAGTCTGCCGGAAATTTTTCAATCAAAGGTTGATTGATCCGGATCCGGTTTTCAATTGCGATCGTGATCGCGATGATTATTTTCCAATCAAAGTGTGGCTGAATTTTTTTAATCAAAGTCCGCTCGAAAAATTTCAGGCAGGGTGCGGTTAGCAAAAGTTAAGCGGGTTTGCACAAGGTTACCGGCCATTCCACGGTCGTTAGTCATGAACCCCGGTAAAACAAGTTTCGAAAAAATTTTCAGGGCAACAGGGACTTTCGTGCTCAACAGGATCAAAAAAACCGGTCCAACAAAAGAATAAACGCCCCGGCCGGGATTCGAACCCGGGTCAAAAGCTCCGGAGGCTTCTAGGATGTCCACTACCCTACCGAGGCACGTTTACCTTACTTAATCTCTCTCTCACCCATATAAATCCAAATGGTTGAGGAAAAACAGGAAAAAATCAGGATTTCTTCATGTGATACTGGTGCCAGATCTTGCAGGCGCCTTCGTGGCTGACCATGCAGGGGCCAACCGGTGTCCTTGGTGTGCAGACTTTACCGAAGAGCTTGCAGTCGGATGGCTGGCATATCCCGCGCAGAATTTTGTCACAGGCACAGGCAGAGTGCTTGCTGATATGCTTGTACACGATATTGAACTTCTTTTGCGCATCGTACTGCTCAAATTCCTTCTTCAGCCGGAGGCCCGAGCCCGGTATGACGGGAAATCCCCGCCACTCAACATCGCAGGGCTCAAATACGTTGTACATGATCTGTCTGGCCTTCACATTCCCTTCACGGCTGACCGCACGGGGATACGCGTTGTCCACGCGGGTAGTTCCTTCCTTGACCTGCCGGACGAGCATCAGGAGACCAAGAAGGATGTCCTCGGCCTCGAAACCGGCAACAACCTGAGGGACCGGGAAATGCTCGTACTCCTCGTAGCCCATGATGGCGCAGACATGGCCGGGAAGCATGAACCCGTTCAGTTTTGCTTCGCCCTGTTCGAGCAGCCACTGCATTGCGGGCGGGACTATCCGGTGGCAGGAAAGGATAGAGAAGTTCTCCGGGGGCTTTCCGAGAATCGTTGCGGCAACGGTCGGGGCCGTGGTCTCGAAGCCGACCGAGATGAAAACAACTTCCTTGTCCGTCTTATGGGCTATCTCGACAGCCTTATGGACCCCCTGGACCACCCGGACGTCCCCGCCGCAGGACTCCATTGACCCTTTGGAGCCCGGCACGCGGAGAAGATCGCCGTACGTGGCAATGATGCAGTCTTTTTCCACAAGATCCAGGGCAGCATCGATCTCTCCCTGGGGTGTGATGCAGACCGGGCATCCCGGCCCCATCACAATCTTCAGCTGCTCCGGAAGCAGGCTGCGCAGTCCTGTTCTCGCAATCGCTGCTTCATGCGTGCCGCAGATGTGCATAAAGGTCATGTCGCGGTCAACCAGTTCATGCAACATGCCGGCTATCTCTTTTCCCGTCGCCATACAATCTCAAGATTATTTACCGCAAAATAACATAAGAGTACGTGTATGGCATTTGGCATTGCTGACCTGAACTACATCTATGCACTGGTTACCGTCATTTTCGGTGTACTCCTTGCGCTTATCGTGCGGTTCATTGTCCGATGGCTCGAAGCAAAAGCCGGCGAGACGGATACGAAACTGGATGATATCATCATTGCCGCGATTGGAACACCGGTCCAGGTTGCGATTATCGCTGTAGCCGTTTATTATGCAATCAGTTCTTTTGGCATCCTGCCCGGCACCCTGCAGTTCATTCTCGATCCGAAGTATGTCACCGCGTTTTACATCGTCATCGGGGCATGGATCATATCGTCTTTCCTCCACGACATCATTGCCATCTACGGTCATGAACTGGCAGAGCGATCGGAAGGGGACTGGGATGACCGGCTCGTGGAACTGCTCGAACTCATTGTGAAATGGCTTGTCTGGTTTGGCGCCCTGATGGCGATCCTGTCTGTGTTCGAGGTAAATATTACCCCGTTCCTCGCAGGTGCGGGTATCGCCGGCCTGGCCGTTGCCCTTGCGGCCCAGGACATCATCTCGAATTTCTTTGGCGGCGCCATCATCACGATTGACAAACCCTTCAAAGTGGGGGACCGGGTCAGGGTGGACCAGTATTACGGAGACGTCATCAACGTTGGCCCGCGCAGCACACGGATAAAGACGCTTGATTACCAGATAGTAACCATCCCGAACAACAAGATAACAACCAATGTCATCGTCAATTATTCGGAGCCGGATGAAAAGCTCCGTATTACAATCCCTGTGTCCGTGGCCTATGGGACCGGGGTGGATTTGGTAAAAAAGATCCTTCTTGAGATTACCCAGGACGTGATCAGGACAACGGATTATATCCTGGCTGAACCCACCCCCAAAGTATTTTTTGTTGAATTTTCAGACTCCAGCCTGAAATTCATCCTCTATGTCTGGGCCCGGAAATACAATCTTCCCGATGAAATCAAGGATTCCATCAACTCGCGGATTGCGGCCCGGTTTGCCGAAGCGGGTATCGAGATCCCCTTCCCCCAGATGGAAGTGAGACTGAAGAAATAATTTTTCCCATCAGCCTTTTTCATTTTCACCGGATCCGCGAGGATGCGGGGGGTCTTCTATGATTTCCGGAAACGTGGCCCGAAACGGGTTATTTTGGCCACCCGGGCCAGACCCTCTCCGCAATGTTTTATAGGGAGTACTCACAACGTAGTTAGGCAACTGCCACAAGGGCAGGAACGGCAAACAATCTACTCCCTGCAGGCGGGGAAAAGCCGGTATCCGATGTTGCTGAAGTTATCAGCCTATGTGACACAGCCTGGCAGTGTGCCTCCTTGGTAAGGAGGAAGTCGCGAGTTCAAATCTCGCCATAGGCTCTTTTGTCGTTTTTATAGTACCATCCTCAATTATTCCGCAAATCCGAGTAATGTTCACTCACGGTTTCTCCAGAGAAATGGTGATCTTTTCCCTCCCGATTTCTCCGATACAGGAATTCATTTCTTGCGCCAGGTAGTTCCTCAACAGCGCAGCGAAGAGTAAACAGGACGCGCTATTGCCCCACCAGCTTCAAGGTGCCTCGCAGGTTAAGAGCGATATTGAATGATATGCGGGCGGATTTAACCTCAAAAAAATGAAGGGATTGCCGTTTTGTCTGCGAATAATCGGAATGAATTTTAGCTCCATGGAATCGTTCGCAGGGGTATGACACCCATTTTGAGGTAAAACGTTCCCGTGGGAAAAAGGATCCGGTATTGGTTCCACAGGTCAGATGAAAAAAGGGCTATTTCGGATTGAGCCGGAGGCCCCGCACCATCGAGATATTCCCATTGGCCCCCCCGATAATCATAGAATCGCCAGCGATCGTGATCAAATTGAGGGGTTGTGTCGTGACGGTGTATGAACTGTTTGAATTTTTCACCCATGTTACAGGTACGGACATTGTGCCCATCATGGATGAATCGGTAACGGCCCAATCCGCGGTACCATTGGAATAAACATCAAGAGACAGGTACATGGAACCCATTGGGCCGGCCCAGTGATCAACAATAGGATCTTGTGCCGGGAGTGTGGGAATGACAGCGGTTGAGCTGCCGACTGAGGCACATCCGGCAACCAGGATAAGAGCAATGCAGGATGCGAGGATCAGATAATACCCGGTTTTCATGATACCGGGTCTGGTTATTTTCACCATATAAATGTGCCGAAAAACGTGAGGTGAGGGCAATCCTGCGGGGCAGGATCTATGAGTGTCTGAAGATTATCCCCCTTATATAATATCCCATATCAGGTGCGGGGTACTTCAATCCCGGAATCAGTTACTTAAAAAACTCCAACCCATGTTGACCGTGGCAGTTCCGGTTTAAATCAAGGGCTGACATGCTTTTAACCGCTCACTTTATCCTTTTCTTTTTTAAATAACTACAGAAGAACTTTGGTGAATCATGAGCCAACCGATACCTACTGGACCTGGCCAGCACCAGGTCACTGGCAGAAAATACACGTTTGCACCGCGGATGGCAAAAACCCCGAAATCCTTTATCCGGGAAATTCTCAAGGTCACGGAAGATCCCCGGATCATCTCGTTTGCCGGGGGACTCCCTAGCCCGGCGCTCATTGATGTAGACAATATCGCAGCTGCAGCTGCATCAGTCCTTGCAAAGGACGGGCAGGTGGCACTCCAGTATTCCACTACGGAAGGTTACCGCCCCCTCCGGCAGTTCATTGCCGACCGGTATAAAAAACGTCTCGGTCTCGAGGTCTCCCCGGACGAGATTCTTATTACCAACGGATCGCAGCAATGCCTCGATTTGATTGGAAAGGTCTTTATCGGTACCGGTGATCACGTTGCAATGGAGCGTCCCGGGTATCTTGGTGCGATCCAGGCATTTTCCCTGTTCGAGCCAATCTTCCACCCGGTTATACTTCATGAGGATGGCCCTGATCCGGTGCAGCTTGCACATACCATCAGGAACTATCCGGTCCGGTTTTTTTACGGCATCCCGAATTCCCAGAACCCCTCCGGGATCACGTATTCCGCAGAACGACGAATGGAGATAGCGGGCATACTGGAGAAGAGCGAGACTCTCTTTATCGAAGACGATGCTTACGGGGAACTGAATTTCAATGGCAAATCCCTGCCATCCCTGAGGCAGTATATTCCTGATCAGACCATTATCACGGGATCGTTTTCCAAGATTCTTGCCCCGGGCATGCGGATGGGCTGGGTTGTTGCGCCACTGCCGATTATGGAGCAGCTGGTTGTTGCAAAACAGGCTTCAGACCTCCATTCTAATTACCTGTCCCAGAGAATTGCTTTTGAATATCTCCAGACCCAAAATATCGATACACATATTGAGAAGATCCGGGCCTCCTACTGTCACCAGAGGGATGTCATGCTCAGCTGCATGGCGGAGTTTTTCCCGGATACGGTCTTGTTCACCCGCCCGCAGGGGGGCATGTTCATCTGGGTCACCTTACCGGAAAGTGTCTCCTCCATGGCCGTCTTCGATGCTGCGATTAAGGAAAATGTTGCGGTCCTGCCCGGTTCGCCGTTCTATATTGATGGCGGGGGCAACAACACGCTTCGGATAAACTTCTCAAATTCTACAGAAGAGAAGATCCGGACCGGTATCGAGCGGCTTGCATCCGTGATTAAAAAGCAGTGCAACCAATGATTTTTTTCTTTTCTCAAGTGGCGCAGTATAAAAATAGTATTCATAACTCAATACTGATCATATATTATACCGGAAAAGGTATATGCGGCTTATAAGTAAACTGTATACCTGAGTAATTGGCAGAGTTGAAAGGCAGGAGAGCAGGACAGATTAATAACAGCTCATGCCAGCATGCGCTGAATGGGCACGGATGAGGTAAAAAATTGATGAATAATAAGGGTGATGCTGAAGCATTAATGCGACAGGGTATCGAACTGTATGACCTTGGGCGTTTCCAGGAAGCCATTGTCATGTTTGACCGGGGTCTTGCCCTGTACCCCAATCTTGCAAAAGCTCATTATTTCAAAGGAATCGCGTTATATGACCTGGGAAAATTCGAAGAATCAATCCAGGCATACGATCAGGCCATTGCAATCGATCCCTCTGATCCGAATGCCTGGTACAACAAAGCTGCAACTCTCGCCCAGATTGGCAGGAACGAAGAAGCCCTCGACGCCTGCGATCGCCTGCTCTCAATAAAATACGATAATGCCGAGGCCTGGATCCTCAAAGGTATTGCCCTGTATGAACTTGGCCAGTTCAAGGACGCAATCTCTGCCTACGACCATGCGCTGATGGTTGACCCGCGCCATGCAAAAGTGTACTACAACAAGGGTATTGCACTTGCAGATCTTGGCCGTCACCAGGATGCCATCAATGCCTATAACAAAGCCATAGAAATTGTCCCGGATTATGCCCGGGCATATTATAACAAGGGGATCTCCTTTTACGATCTCGGACGGTATCAGGAGGCCCTGTCGGCATTCGATAAATCCTATTCCATTGATCCCAGCGATATCTGGGTCTGGTACTACCGGAGTTTCATCCTTGCAAAGCAGGAGTTGTTTGAGGAAGCAGTCGAGGCTTCAAATCAGTTTCTTGGGCAGGAACCCGGCCATGCCGATATCTGGACCATCAACGGTATCTCGCTCTTTAAGATCGGACGGTATGAGGAAGCAGTCGATGCACTCAAAGAAGCGGTTTCCCAAAATCCCGGACTGACCGATGCCTGGTACCACGAAGGGCTCGCTTTCCAGAACCTGAAAAAATACCCTGACGCCATCGGGGCGCTTGACAAAACACTCGAACTCAATCCGGCGAACACGGATGCACGGGAACAGAGAGGTATAGCAAACTACCGGTTGAAGAAATACCGCGAGGCAGTTGCGGATTTCGATCAATGCCTTGCCCAGGAACCGGAGAATCTCGATGCCTGGTTCAAGCGGGGAATTGCAAGTATCAACCTGAGCCGGTACGAAGATGCCCTCGAGTCGTTTGAACGATGCCTGGAGCTTCAGCCGGATCATGCCGGATCATTTTATTTCCGGGGCATGGCACTCATCCGCCAGGGACGCCATACTGAAGCAGTCGAAGCCTTCGAATCAGCGCTGAAGTATGATTCCCGGTGTTCCCTGGCAGCGTACCAGGAAGGATTGTCGTATGCCAGCCTGGGAAGGTTCCAGGAGGCAGTCAGTGCTTACGACCAGGCACTGCGCATCAACCCGGCATTCACGGAAGCCCTGTACCACAAAGGTTTTGCCCTTGCAAAACTGGGCAAAAATGACGATGCAATCCAGGAATATGACCGGACTCTTGCATACGACCCCGGCAATGCCCAGGCCTATCACCAGAAAGGCCTGCAGCTCGCAAAACTCGGGCGCAATGATGAGGCAGTGGAAGCGTTTGACCGGAGCATTGGACTCAAACCGGCCTATGCCCAGGCATTCTACGATAAAGGCATTGCCCTTGCCAAACTCGAGCGGTTTGATGCGGCACTGGATGCATTCGAACAAGCAGTGACAATCAACCCGAATTACGTCTATGCCTATTACAACCGGGGTCTGGCATTTGTACAGCTGGAGCGGTTCGAAGAAGCGATCCAGGAATTCGACCGGGCTGTGGATATCGATCCAACGCATGCGCTGGCACTTTACCAGCGGGGTACTACCCTTGTCCGTCTCAAGCGATACTCTGAAGCCGTGATCGCGTTTGATGCGGTTCTTGCATTCTCACCCCAGAATACCGGGGCATTGTATGAAAAGGCATTTGCGCTCTTCAACCTGCTGCGCTACCAGGAATCGGTTGTGGCATTCGATGAGGCCCTTGAACAGAACCCCTCGCTCACGGATGCCTGGTTATACAAAGGTGTTGCTCTTGCCCACCTGGGCCAGCTTGACGACGCGATAGCGTCCTTTGACAAATCCCTGGTTCTCAAACCCCGCTTAACCGAAGCCGCAGTCCGGAAAGGTATTGCCCTGCATAACCAGGGGCGGATGGACGACGCCATCGCCGTCTTCAACCGGGCGCTCAACGAAACCCCCCGCGACATCTGGGCCTGGTGCTACAAGGGACTTTCCCTCTCGGCACTTGGCCGCTATGATGAAGCTATCCGGGCATTTGACAAAACCCTTGAGATCAACCGAAAATGCGCACGGGCGTTTTACGAGAAAGGAAATGCATTATCCCACCTTGGAAAACCGCTCGAAGCCGTAGTCTCCTATGATCAGGCCCTGGAGATCTCCCCCGATGACCCGAAAATCCTCTACAACAAAGGAGTCGCGCTCGCCCAGAGAGAGCGTTACGATGAGGCTATCCGGGCGTTCGAATCAGCTCTTGCACTTGAACCCGAGAATGCTTCCGGTTATTATTACCTGGGGATCTCCTATGCCGGAAGGGAACGGTTCGATGACGCCATCCGCTCTTTTGAGAGCTCGCTGACACTTGAACCCGGCAACGCCCTGGCTTATCACTACAAGGGCATAGCCCTGCTCCAGAAAGAGCGGTACGAGGAAGCAATTCGCTCGTTCTCCAGTGCACTCCAGCTGGATACCTCGAACGCCTCGTCCTATTATTATATGGGACTTTCTTATCTCCAGGCCAAGGAATATGAAAATGCCCTGAGTTCGCTTGAAACGGCAACCGGGATGGACCCGTCACTGTCGGACGCGTACATGTACCAGGGATTTGCCCACTATTCCCTGGGGCGCTATGCTGAAGCTATTCCGCTCCTTGATCGCAGCCTTGCGCAGAATCCATCCCTTATCGATGCCATGATCTGCCGGGCCGGATCCCTGTATTTCCTTGAGCGGTATATTGAGACTATCGAGACTGACGACCGTATTTTGTCGTTAAACCCGACTCTTCTCGATATCTGGATGCAGAAAGGCAACTCCCTCTATAATCTGGGCAGGAAACAGGAATCGATCAATGCTTATACAAAAGCTCTTGAACTGAATTCGAACCTGACGGAAGCCTGGATCAAAAAAGCCTCGGCTCTCTCGGACCTGGGGAAAGTGCCGGATGCGATCGCTGCCTATACCCGGGCCCTCGATATAAATCCCTCACTCACAGATATCTGGATGAAAAAGGGCAATGCCCTCAACCAGCTGGGCAAGACCGAAGATGCGATTAATGCGTATCACAAGTCCCTCCAGATAAATTCCGACCAGGAAGATGGCTGGATCAAGATCGGCCGGGCCTTCTTCGATATCAGCCGCTACCAGGATGCCATCGATGCCTTCGATAATGCCATCTCCCTCAACCAGAGAAGTATCGACGCATTCTACTACAAGGGACTGGCCCTTGAGAAAGTCAGACGTACAGAAGAAGCAATCCATGTCTTTGAGATCCTCCTCGAGATCGATCCCGGGAACGGTGATGCACAGTACCACAAGGGACTCGCGCTAGCCGGTATGGGTGATTACCGGAACGCCGCCCTATCCTTTGAGCGGACGGCAGAGATCCGTCCTGATTTTGCGCCTGCCTGGTATAACAAGGGAAAAACGCTCATTGAGTCCGGGAAATACCAGGATGCCATACTTGCCTTAACACGGGCACTGTCGCTTGAATCCTCGTATACCGAGGCCAATTATTATCTCGGTTTTGCGCTGCTCAAGACAGGTAAATTCGAAGAAGCGATCCAGGCATTTGACCGCAACCTCTCCAAGGATACGAGCAATGCACCGGGCCATTTCAACCGGGGGATAGCTCTTGAGAAACTGGGCCGTTTCACTGTAGCACTCGAAGCCTTTGACAAGGCACTCATCTTTGATCCGGATAATGCCCTTGCGTTCTACCACAAAGGCAAGTCATTCGCTGACCTGAACCGTCACGCTGATGCGGTTTTTGCCTTCGACAAGACTCTCCAGCTCAAACCCAAATATACCGATGCCCGGCTCAGGAAAGGCATTGCCCTTTATCACATGGGGCGGTTCCAGGATTCGGTGATCGACTTTGACCGTACTCTCCTTGAGAGCCCCAAGAACTTCCTGGCGCATTACTACAAGGGCAGGGCATACGAGGATCTGCGGGAATTTTCCTTTGCCATCGAATCCTTCAACAATGCGCTGGAGATCGATGCCAACTACCGGGATGCGCATTTCCACAAAGGACTCTCGCTTCTTGAGCAGTCTGAATTTGCCGAAGCACTTCTCTCCTTTGATCTCACGCTGGATATTGACAGGGAATTTGCACCGGCACATTATTACCGGGGCTTTTCCCTGCTGAAACTCGGACGGAACAAAGATGCGATAACGTCGTTTGATCGCTGTCTTGCCTTAACCCCGCTCTATGCCCCCGCTCACTTCCAGCGCGGACGAGCCCAGTATGCCCTGGGGTTATACCAGGACTCACTCCTGGCATTCGATGCTGCGCTGGAATATGATCCGAGACTCGCAGATGCAGCACTCTACAAAGCCTTAGCCCTGCATGAACTTGGGCAAAACGAAGAGTCCCTCTCGGCAAGTGTGGCGGCCCTGGATATACGGCCTGCCTTTACGGAGGCATGGTACAGCAAGGGGGTAGCCCTTTTCGAGCTTGGAAAGTATGATGAAGCGGTTGCTGCATACGACCGGTCCATTGAGCTGGACCCGACAAGTGCCCAGGCAACGTATGATCGCGGTCTGACTCTGCTCCGACTCTCCCGCAACCAGGATGCCGTGGAATCGTTCGACCGGGTACTGGCACTTGTGCCCGGTTTCCCCCCGGCATTTTTCCATAAGGGTATTGCCCTTGCAGCCCTCAACCAGCAGGAGGAGGCCGTCCGGAACTACGACAGCGCTCTCGCTCTTACGCCATCAGATGCGGCTGCATTATACCAGAAAGGTATCTCCCTTGCCCGTCTGGAAAATTTCGAAGAGGCCATTGCCAGCTTCGATGCAGCAATTGTGCAGAATCCACGCAATGCCGATCCGTCTTACCAGAAAGGATTATGTCTGGCTGCACTGGGCCGTCAGGATGAAGCCGAGACGGCATTTGGCCGGGCCCTTGAGCTCGATCCGGCCAATAATGATGCCCTGTACCACCGGGGTCTCGCCCTTGCCGAACTGGGGAGATTCTCAGATGCGATAGATACCCTGACAAAAACCGTTGAGATCAATCCTGCGATTGCCAATGCCTGGCTGATTCGTGGTTTCTGCCAGTTTGCCCTTGAGCAGTTCACAGAATCGGTGGAGTCTTACAATAAGGCGCTGGAACTGGAAACAGAAAATCCCCACACATGGTTCTACAAAGGCCGGGCCCAGCTCAGTCTTGGGAGAGATGATGATGCGGTCGAGGCTTTTAACCGGTCCCTTGCCATTATTCCTGAATTTGGCGAGGCCTATTACTACAAAGGGGTTGCCTTGTTCCGTCAGAAGCGGATGCCTGATGCCGAGATGGCTTTTGAAGAAGCCACCCGGATAATGCCGGACTTTACCGATGCATTCCGCGAGAACGGCAGAACCCTTGTTGCACTGGGACGGTACCGCGAAGCTGCCGATGCCTTTGACAAAGTGCTGGCGGTTTTGCCGAAAGATCCGGTTGCCCTGTATGGCAAGGCCCGGTCACTCGACCACCAGGGGTTATATGCCGAAGCTATTCCCGTATATGCCTGGGTCAATCATGTGGATCCCGACTGCGAGCGTGCATTTCTCTACAAGGGCTTTGCCCAGATGCTCACGCACCAGTATGAGGATGCCGTTGACACGTTTACCTCCACCCTTGCGATCAACTCTGCTAATGCCGAGGCCTGGATGGAAAAGGGAAAAGCGCTTGTCTTTCTGGAGAAATACGAACAGGCCGTAGAAGCGTTTGACGGGTATTTATCCATACAACCGGATTCCTGTGAGATTCTCTTTGAAAAAGGCTTATCCCTCACGCAACTGGGAAAGACCATCGACGCACTGGAATGTTTTACCCGCAGCATATCCCTTGGACTTGATACAGCCCGGGTTCATGCTGAGCTGGGGTATTCCCTCTACAGTCTGGGAAGATATGAAGAGACCATTACCTCGCTCGATCGTTCACTGGCTCACGATGCCAGGAATACCCGGGCTCTTGTAGTCAAAGGCAAATCCCTCTCGGAACTGAAACGGTATGAAGATGCAATAACTGCATTCGATGCTACGCTGATACTTGACCCTGAAAACGAACCGGCGCATTCCGGCAGGGGATTTGCACTTGCAAAACTGGCGCGGTATGAAGATGCGGTTATCGCTCTCGACCATGCTCTCGAAAGCGATCACACCCGCCCGGAACTGCTCTCCTGCAAAGGGTATTCCCTCTACCGCCTTGGCAGGTTCAAGGAAGCGGTTGAAGCATTCGGCAAATCCTTGAAACGCAAGCCGCAGAACACATTCTCCCTCCTTTTCAGGGGAAAGGCATACCTCCATACCGGCCGACCCGAAGATGCATTGTCGGCCCTTGACAAGCTAATCTCCCTTGACGGGAACAATGCAGTTGCCTGGTATTATAAGGGAACCGGCCTGTCCCGCCTGATGCGGCACGATGCGGCACTCGCAGCATTTGACCGGGCGGTTTTTCTTGAAAGTGACTGTTCTTCCGGGTGGTTCAACAAAGCCTGTGAACTGATCGCCCTGGAACGGTTTGAAGAGGCGCTGCCGGACTTTGACCGGGCACTCGAGATCAAACCAGACTTTTACGACGCGATCTACCAGAAAGGACTCGCCCTCCTGACCCTTGAGCGGTACGCCGATGCAGTCTTTGCTTTTGACCGGGCACTCAAGCTTGTTTCCGGCAGCGGACCTCTGTTCTATTACCGGGGCCATGCCCAGAAGGAGCTGCAGCGTGACGGGGAAGCTCTTGAATCATTTAACCGGTCGATTGAATTCGAACCCGCCAATCCTGTTACCTGGCTGGAAAAAGGGGATGTATTATCCCGGCTCGGGAATTATTCCGAAGCGGTTTTAGCCTATGCAAAAACCCTTGAATTCGATTCCCGCTCAGCAGGGGCAGCCCTGAGCCAGGCGGTTGCGCTCACAACGCTTGGGAATGACGAGGATGCAATCCGGTCCTTTGACCGGGCACTCGGGATCGATTCAACGCTGACGGAAGCAGCATATCTCAAGGGATGTGCACTCCAGCGGCTCAAAAGATTCCCCGAATCCATCAGCTCGTTCGATTATGTCCTGGAACAATCCCCGGCTCATGCGAAAGCGCATTATCATAAAGGGCTTGCACTGCAGGAACTGCAGAAATATGAAAAAGCAATCCGGTCCTACAAGCAGGCACTCACGAACGATGCCACGATTACCGATGCCGTCTACCAGACAGGTATTTGTTATGCAAATCTCGGGAAATATGAAAATGCCCTGCGGGCTTTTGATAAGATACTGGAGATAACACCCCATGATGCCGGTATTCTCTTCCAGAAAGGCCGGGCCCTGTCGAAACTGTTACGGTTCGAAGAAACCTTAACGGCTCTGGATGATGCCCTGAACAGCGAGAACAATAACGCCGGTGTCTGGGATCTCAAAGGCCTCATGCATTATGAACTGGGCCAGTTTGCTGACGCTCTTGTCGCATTCGACCGGGCAATTGCTCTTGAGCCGGACAACAGTACCACATGGTATCGCAAAGGCAAATCGAACCTGGAACTTTGTAACTACGAAGAGTCAATTGCCTGTTTTGACCGGGTTCTGGCTGCAGATGAGCGCTGCGCTGGTGCATGGCTAAAGAAAGGCAGCTCCCTCATATCTCTCGGACGTTTCGAACCTGCTATCGAATCCCTGACCCGGGCCCTCGAATTAAAACCCCAGAATGCCAATGGCTGGTACGACCGTGGCATCGCCCTTGCAGAACTGGGTCGTTTTGAAGAAGCAGTTACGTCCTTTGACCGCGCCATTTCCATCAACCGGAAGTATACCAACGCATGGTATGACAAAGGTCTGGCACTCGCGCGGCTTGGCAGGGATCGCGAGGCAATTGCAGCATTTGAGAGTACCACAACCATCGATCCCCGGTTCCCGGATGCATTTTATGAGAAAGGTCTCGCCTTTGAACGACTTAACGAATACAAGGATGCCCTTGCATCGTTCGAGAAGGCAATATCGCTCAATACCTCATTTGTTGAGGCCCTGTATCACAAGGCACTCGCCTTGTTCAGCCTGAAGCAGTACAACTCCGCGGCAGGTGCATTTGGTCTCGCGCTCGATCTCGACCCGGAGATATTCGATGGATGGTACCGACAGGGGTTATCCTATGTCCGTCTCGGCAACCTTGACGAGGCAATTGCTGCATTCAGCCAGGCTATCCGCATCAATCCGGGATCCTACGGGGCACTGTTTGAGACCGGTCTTGTCCTGTCCGAAAAAGGGCAGTATGAAGAGGCTGTCCGCGAGTTTGACCGGGCCCTGGCAATTGATGATGTGCAGGGGGACGGCCATTTTGCCCGGGGACTTGCTCTCCTTGCACTGGAGCGATTGGATGAGGCGCTTGCCGCATTCTCGCGGGTGATCGAAGTTGATCCCGATTATGCAGAGGCGTATTTCAACAAGGGAATTGTTCTGGAAAACCTCGGACGCTACGATGAAGCCGTCATCGCTTTCGATGGGTTTTTACGGCGGGTAGCGGACCGGTCGGAGGCCTGGTACCACCACGGCAGATGCCTGGAGCAGCTTGGCCGGGATGAGGATGCGATTTCATCATTTGACCGGGCTATTTCCATCAACCGGAAGTATACCAACGCATGGTATGACAAAGGTCTGGCACTCACGCGGCTTGGCAAGGATCGCGACGCAATTGCTGCATTTGAGAGCACCACAACCATCGATCCCCGGCTCCCGGATGCATTTTACGAGAAAGGTCTTGCATTCGAGCGCCTTTCTGAATATGAGGATGCCCTTGCATCGTTCGAGAAGGCAATTTCGCTCAATACCACATTTGTTGAGGCCCTGTATCACAAAGCACTCGCCTTGTTCAGCCTGAAACAGTACAACTCCGCGGCAGGTGCATTTGGTCTGGCGCTCGATCTCGACCCGGAGATATTCGATGGATGGTACCGCCAGGGATTATCCTATGTCCGTCTCGGCAACCTTGACGAGGCAATTGCTGCATTCAGCCAGGCTATCCGCATCAATCCGGGATCCTACGGGGTACTGTTTGAGACCGGTCTTGTCCTGTCCGAAAAAGGGCAGTATGAAGAAGCTATCCGCGAGTTTGACCGGGCCTTGGCAATTGATGATGCGCAGGGAGACGGTCATTTTGCCCGGGGACTTGCTCTCCTTGCACTGGAGCGATTGGATGAGGCGCTTGCCGCGTTCTCGCGGGTGATCGAAGTTGATCCCGATTATGCAGAGGCTTATTTCAACAAAGGAATTGTCCTGGAAAACCTGGGACGCTACGATGAAGCCGTCACCGCTTTCGATGGATTTTCCCAGCTGATTGCGGACCGGTCGGAAGCCTGGTACCACCACGGCCGGTGCCTGGAGCAGCTTGGCCGGGATGAGGATGCAGTAAAATCCTATGAGAAAGCCCGACAAAAAGATCCCCTGAATACCGGGATCCTCTTATCCGAGGGAAAAACGTACAACCGTCTCGGCCAGTACGAGGACGCGATCCGGATCCTTGATATTGCGCTTGGTATCGAGCCGGAATCTGGAGAACTCCTGTTTGAGAAAGGATTTGCCCTTGCCCACCTGGACCGGCATGAGCAGGCCGAATCCATTCTCGGAAAAGCCGACACATTACTTCCGGAACGTTTTGAACCCGCATACTTCCGGGGATTATCACTCATGCATCTTGGCAGGTATGCCGACGCAATCCCGGCATTTGACACGGCCCTTTCATTAAACGAGGATAATGCCGAGATCTGGTACAACAAAGGGCTGTCGCACTCGCATCTCAGGCAATACGAGAAATCTATCGAGTCATGTGATCAGGCAATCCGTATAAACCCCGGTCACTACGAGGCATTGTTTGAGAAGGGGCTCGCCCTGTTTGAACTTGCACGATATGAAGACTCTGTTCACGAGCTTGATCGTGCCCTTGCAATAGATGATGCAAAGAGGGACGGTCATTATGCCCGGGGACGTGCTCTCCTTGCACGGGACCAGCTTGAAGAGGCTCTTGCCGCATTCTCACGGGTAATTGAGATTGATCCGGATTATTCCGAGGCTTATTTCAACAAAGGAATTGTCCTGGAAAACCTGGGACGCTACGAAGATGCGGTCACCGCTTTCGATGGATTTTTCCGGCAGGTCATGGACCGGCCGGATGCCTGGTACCATCACGGCCGGTGCCTGGAGTACCTTGGCCGGGATGAGGATGCCGCGGAATCCTACGAGAAAGCCCGACAAAAAGATCCTCTGAATACTGAGATCCTCTTATCGGAGGGAAAAACATTTACCCGCCTCCGCCAGTACGAGGACGCGATCCGTATCCTGGATATTGCCCTGGATATCGAACCTGAGCACGGGGAACTCCTGTTCGAGAAAGGATTTGCTCTAGCCCACCTGGACCGGCATGAACAGGCCGAATCCGTTCTCGGGCAGGCCATTCATTACCTGCCGGAACGTTTCGAGCCGGCCTATCTCCGCGGTTTATCACTTATGAACCTGAGCCGGTACGAAGACGCGGTCCGTGCTTTTGACACGGCTCTTGAGTTCAGCAGGAGAAATCCCGATATCTGGTACAACAGAGGGATATCCCTCTCCCGCCTGGGACAGCACGAGGAAGCAGTCGAGTCCTTCGATCATGTCCTAGAGGAGCGGGCCATGGATGTAGAGGCACTCCTTGGGCGGGGCCGGGAATATTATACCCTGAAGAACTTTGGCGAAGCGGTCCGGTCTTTCGATTCAGTTCTTGAGACAAATAATAATCATGCGGCTGCCTGGTACGAGAAAGGGCTCGCCCTCTATCATCTCAAACAGTATACTGATGCAATCGGATCCCTGGATCACGCCCTCACCCTTGACCCCGGGAACTATGATGCAATGTACCACCACGCTCTTTCCTACTCAGCGCTGGAACGGTATCCTGAAGCAATTGAGTCATTCCACCAGCTGCTCACCCTGACTCCGGACAATGCAGATGCCTGGTATGAGCAGGGCCTTGCACTTGCTCACATCGGACGCCATAGCGATGCTGTGTCAGCATTTGATCAGGCAGTTGGGATCAGGCCGGATTATTTCGACGCATTATACTTGAGGGCACGTTCGCTGGATCTCCTTGGGAAGGATGAGAACGCGATTGACGGGTATAACCGGGTCCTAGCCCTCCAGCCCCTGCATGTCCCCTCCCTCCACTTCAAGGGTGCGGCATTCGTGCGGCTGAACAAGAATGAAGAGGCCATCAAGATTTTTGACCGGGCGCTGGAGATCGATCCATCGTATGTCGAGGCGCTCTTTGACAAGGGTCGTGCGCTTGCTGTCCTGAAAATGTACCGTGAAGCCGTCAAAACCTTCGACAAAGCGCTCAGTATCGAGAAGAATTATGCAGATATTTATTTCCATAAGGGGCTCGCCCTTGCGAACCTCGGGCGTCATGACGATGCAATTATTGCCCTGAACAAGAACATCGATCTGGACGCGGAGAACGAACTGGCATATTACCACAAAGGCCTTTCCTTAAGCGAGATCGGCCGGCATGCCGATGCTACGGAAGCTTTTGATCGGGTTATTCAGATCAGTCCCAAATTTATCGAAGCCTGGCTGCACCGGGGGATTGTCCTTGCACAGATCGGGAAATACAACGACGCTATAGAATCCTATATCAAAACCCTTGAGATCGATCCCATGAACGCTGAGGCATGGTATCTCAAAGGCAGTTCCCTCTATGCCCTGAACGCTTATGAGGATGCCATCGAGGCATTCAACAGGGCATTGCAATTACGGCCCGATTATGTATCCGCCCATTACGACAAAGGCCGGGCGCTGTATGACCTGAAAATGTACAAGGAATCCGTTGTATCCTTTGATAATGCCCTTTCATTCCAGGAGAAATTTGTAGAAGCCCTGTACCACAAAGGCATAGCATTGACCAAGCTCGTCCGGTACGACGACGCACTCAGTGCTTTTGATCAGGCCCTGAAGATCCGCCCCAACTTTGGTCATGTCTGGACCGGCAAAGGTATTGCCTTGTCCCTGCTGGGAAAAGACCAGGATTCAATCAGTTTCTTCCACAAGGCGCTTGGTATCGATCCAAAAGATGCCCTTGCAAGTTATTATCTCGGAGTCTCGTACCTCCGGCTTGGCAAGTATCATGATGCCATCAAGAATTTCGAGAATGCACTCCTGCAGCGTCCCAAGTGTGCGGAGGCGTTTTACCAGAAAGGCCGTGCCCTTGCCATGCTTTCGATGAACCACGAAGCACTTGCCGCGTATGACCGGGCGCTCCTCATCCGGGAAGAGTACTCCGAAGCCTGGCTGTACCGGGGCATATCCCATGCAAGCCTGAACGATTTTGACACCGCGCTCGAGGATTATAACCGCGCCCTCTCCCTCAACAGCCAGTACGCAGCCCCGCATCTCTTCCGGGGAATCGCACTCATCCGGCTCAAGCGGTATGCAGAATCCATTGAGGCGATTGACAGTGCGCTTATCCTCAACCCGGAGTATGCAGAAGCCTATTATTACCGGGGTCTTGCCCTGCTCCAGCAGGAACAGTACGACACGGCTATCCAGGCTTTCGATCAGGCGCTTGGCATCAACAACCGTTACTCAGAAGCATACTACAACAAAGGAGTTGCCCTTGCCCATACCGGCCGGTTTGAAGAGGCCATCACCGCGTTTAACCTGACCCTGGGAATCCAGAACGAATTCACAGAAGCTATCTATGAACGCGGCCGGGCACTGATCCGGACGGGTCGTTTCAAGGATGCAATAGCATCATTTGACCAGGTACTTTCCATCAACCCCGGGTATGCCGATGCAATTTATGAGAAAGGGCGTGCGCTCGTCTCGCTTACCAATCTCACTGCGGCCATTACGGCCTTTGACCGGGCCATTGATATCAACCCGTCCTGCTGGCAGGCGTTTTTCTGGAAGGGTAAGGCCCTCTCAGAACAGGGTAGCTTTGATGCTGCAATCACCGCGTTCGACCGGGCTATCGAGATCAAACCCGGCCTTTCAAGTCTCTATGCCCAGCGGGGCCTCGCATATGCCGCTCTTGAACAGTTCAGGGAGGCGATACGCTCATATGATCATGCCCTGGAGATCGATCATCCTGTAGAAGTCTTTGCTTACAAAGGTGCCAGCCTCTCGGAACTGGGAATGTACCGGGATGCCATCGAAGCCTTTGACAAAGCGCTGGAACAGAACGAGGAACTGGCAGAGGCCTGGCTCGGCAAAGGGAACGCCTATTATGACCTGGGAAAATACTCTGAAGCCAGGACAGCGTATGACCGGGGGCTCGCGCTCGACCCGGAAAACGCGGTCGGATGGACACGCCACGGCATGGTACTGTCCGCCCTTCACGAGTATGACAGTGCAATCGAATCCTACGATAAGGCGCTCCTCCTCGATCCGTCCTTCTCCATTGCATACTTCACCAAAGGCAGTGCACTCATTGCACTCGAACGTTTTGAAGATGCAGTGGAAGCATTCAACGCCATGATCTCAATCCAGCCGGAGTTCGTGGATGCATGGATCCACAAGGGCCGGGCACTGCTGGAACTCGGGCAGTACCAGGAAGCGCTCTCATCCTACAAGCGTGCGCTCGAGATTGAGCCGGGCAGGAAAGAGATCTGGAACGATATCGGCGAGATCCTTGACAAGATCGGAAAACACGAAGAGGCCCGGATCTGTTACGAGAAGGCCAAGTAATTCCATTTTCCCCCATTTCTTACGTTTTAAGAGCATTGTCTCCTGAAGCATTCCCATTCTTCCGGCAGCTTTTGTAAAAAACGGTATGATATCCCGATCTATTCCGGGGAAGATTTCCCAATTATTATCTAGTACTTCCCATTAATTTACCATTGAATGTCCCCGGTCCTGCAGATTCATCGGAAGAGAACCGGCACTGCGGATGTGATCTGCCTTTCCGGGAGGCTCGATTCCAATACTTCCGCAGATCTGAATATCCTGCTGGGACTGGAAGCTGATGAGGGCAATCTCCGGATTGTTCTTAACCTTGCCGGACTGGATTACCTCAGCAGCTCCGGCCTCCGCGTCATATTGATCTGGCTCCGGAAACTGAAAAGAAGGCAGGGGGATCTGAAAATTGCCTGTATGAATCCCAGGGTGCAGGAAGTCCTGTTCCTTGCGGGGTTCAACCGGATATTCCTTCTCTACGATACCGAGAGCGCGGCACTTGACAGTTTTTCCTGCGGGGAACTCGATGAACAGGAGAAACGGATACTGGATGCGGTTGCCCTGACCCTTGATATCGAGGAGGACCGACGGCAGACCGAAGAGCGTCTTGCCCGGTCCGAAGCCATGTACCGGGCAATCTTTGAAAGTTCCGGAACAGCCATGGCGATTGTTGAAGAGGACTTAACCATCTTTCTTGTCAACGCAGAGTTTGAGAAACTGGTGGGGTACTCAAAGGTGGAACTTACGGAAGTCTTCACCCTGCTGCCGTTCATTGTCCGGGACGACCTTGCCATGGTAACGGAATTCCACGATCTGGTCCGGAGCAATACCGGCACACAACCCCGTCATTACGAATGCAGGTTCAAGAGCCGTGAGGGCGATATACGGAATATCTACGTCAATATCGATATGATTCCGGGAACTACCCGCAGGATTTATTCTCTTCTCGATATTACCGAGCTGCGGAAGATTGAAGAGGATTTACGGCACGAACTGACCCGCAAACGGGAATTTATTATCCTTACGGCCCATGAACTCCGCACGCCGCTCCAGCCCATCATGGGATACCTGCATATGATCCTTGAGGAACCGGATGCATACGGCCTCAACGACAATGCCCAAAAACTCCTTGGCAAATGCTCAAAAAATGTGGATCAGATGCGGGAGATCATCGAACACATCATCAAGCTCAGTGACCTGGGGTATGGCCCCGAACAGATGCTCCCCCGGTTTAAACCCCGGTATCGTGAGACATCCCCGAAAAATCTGCTCAATACCTATATTTCAGTAATCCGGAGCTCAAGCGATATCGCGATCGATATCCGGATTCCTGACAATTTAAAGATAATAACCGATCACGAATATTTTTTCTTGATCGTACAAAGCCTGATCTTCAACATTATCCGGTATTCTGCAATGCCCGCAACCATTGAAATTACTACCAATGATGATGAGAAGAACAACCGGTTTATTATCAGGAGTCCATCTGCCGTCATCTCGCCGGATATCATGCCAAACCTCTTCAAGCCGTTCACTGTAACAAAGGAATCCAAGCTCCTCGAAAAGATCGGGTTTATCGGGATCAGCCTGCCGGTTGCAAAAAAAATGGCAGAGCTTCTTGCGGGGGATATTACCGTAACAAGTGAACCGGGATGCGGGAGTGCGTTTACCCTCTCATTACCTCGCTTGCGGCCAACTGACTGATGGCACGAAACCCGTTTTTTCCATTGATAAATGTCAGATAATTGATTGGCAGAATCTACCGATTTAATGCGCAGTCACTATAACATTATTCCATGAAAACCGGATCCGTTCTCATATCAGTTTTTCTTATCTTCTCACTCCTGCTTCTCGCAACCGGCTGCACCCGGCCGGAAGCCGCGGGCGTTCCGGTAATTCCAGCACCTTCATCAACAAACGAGACAATGGTTGCGTTTGTCAAAGAAGCGGTTGCATATGCAAACGCTCATGGAAAAGAGGCTGCACTGTCAGAATTTTCAAAGAAAAACGGATCGTTCTTCCGGCGGGATCTCTATATTTATGCCTATGATCTCAACGGGACTACTATCGCCCACCCGGTCAACCCGGAAAAGATTGGCGTGAACCGTCTGTATGAACCCGATGCAATGGGGCACCCGTTCATCTATGAACTCCGCGATGCAGCCCTGAATGGCACCGGGTTTGTTGAGTATTATTACATTAATCCGGTGCACAACAATTCCATAGAAAAGAAACTCGGGTACGTGGAGAAAGGCGGGGATGACTGGTGGCTGGGTTCCGGCATATACTCCGGGCCGATTTTGCCAGCCATCACGTCACCGGCAACAACCCCGTAATCAGTTCATGAAACCCGGGGATTTGCAGATTGATTCCCGGACAATACCGCGGGTATCCCCAAAATTTCTTCCCCGGCTTCGTTCAGCCGCATATCCGGGTCTTTTTACCTCACGTGTACCTTCTTCCCAATGAGTGCCCGAAACGGTCAGGTTCTCGTACGTTCGTAATCCCGATTATGGATGTTTCAGGAATCCCCGGCGGTCTTAAACGGGGATTCTTCCTCCCCCTTCTGCTGGTGGTATTCGAGAAGCCGTCTCACTTCATCGTACGCTTTCTGCTTGTCTTTAATACCCGTAAAGAGGATCCGGACTTCATCGATATCGTCCTTGATGTAAACCGCTTCATCATATGCGATCAGCAGGATCTTTCCCTCGGGACCAAACGTATGCTCCTCCCGTTCCCCGGTCATATACCGTTTGCGCTGCTCGGCGGTCGGAGCCGAATATTTATTCTCGTACCGGAAGACTCCCATATAGATTCCTTAATAACAGTTCTCCACGCGGGCGGCATTAAACATACCCGCCCGTGAAACAGATGCGATCACGAATCCGGATTTATGTTTTTTCCGGAACCTTGTATAAAGAGAAGAATATTCATACCAGTCTGAACTTATTCTTGCATTGGAGCAGGATGATGGAAACCCCGGGTGGATCATTTCATGATGCAGTTATCGACTTTTTACCGGACGCTACGTTTGTCATCGACATTGAAGGCAAAGTGATTGCATGGAACAGGGCCATGGAAGAAGTGACCGGGGTTCTTGCAGAAGCAATGCTCGGCAAAGGGAAGTATGAGTATTCGGTACCGTTCTATGGCGAACAGAAACCGATGCTCGCTAATCTCATATTCATGCCGGAAGTGGAGATCGCAGAGCGGTACGATACGATAGAAAAAATCGGCGATACCCTTGTGGTCGATATCTTCATCCAGAATTTCTGCCCGGGTGGCGTCTTCTTCTGGGCAAAGGCAAGTCCACTTTATGATCCGGCGGGTAATGTGTGCGGGGCTATCGAAACTATTCGCGATATCACCGACCGGAAGCGGGCCGAGCAGGAGATGGTGAAAAAAACACGCCAGATGTCGGAGATCATCGATTTCCTCCCGGACGCAACGTTCGTGATCGATCTTGAGGGCAAAGTTATCGCATGGAACCGTGCGATGGAGGAGGTGACCGGTGTTCCCGCGGAATCGATGCTTGGGAAGGGGAAGTATGAGTATGCAGTCCCGTTCTATGGAGAACAGAAGCCGATGCTCGCTAATCTCATATTCATGCCGGAGATTGAGATTGCAGAGCGGTACGATACAATAGAGAAGATTGGCGATACCCTTGTGGTCGATATCTTCATCCAGAACTTCCGGCCGGGTGGCGTGTTCTTCTGGGCGAAAGCCAGTCCCCTCTATGATCCGGCAGGAAATGTCTGCGGGGCTATTGAGACTATTCGCGACATCACCGACCGGAAGCGGGCCGAGCAGGAGATGGTGAAAAAAACACGCCAGATGTCGGAGATCATCGATTTCCTCCCGGACGCAACGTTCGTGATCGATCTTGAGGGCAAAGTTATCGCATGGAACCGTGCGATGGAGGTGGTGACAGGTGTTCCCGCAGAATCGATGCTCGGGAAAGGGAAATACGAATATTCGGTACCGTTCTATGGCGAACAGAAACCAATGCTCGCTAATCTCATTTTCATGCCGGAAATGGAGATCGCAGAGAGGTACGATACAATTGAGAAGATCGGCGATACCCTTGTAGTAGATATTTTCATACCGGAATTCCGGCCGGGTGGCGTGTTCTTCTGGGCAAAGGCAAGTCCTCTCTATGATCCGGCAGGAAATGTCTGCGGGGCTATTGAGACTATCCGGGATATCACGGACCGGAAACGAGCCGAGCAGGAGATGGTGAAAAAAACCCGCCAGATGTCGGAGATCATCGATTTCCTCCCGGACGCTACGTTCGTCATAGACCTTGAAGGCAAAGTTATCGCATGGAACAGGGCTATGGAGGAGGTGACCGGGGTTCCCGCAGAATCGATGCTCGGGAAAGGGAAATACGAGTATTCGGTACCATTCTATGGCGAGCAGAAACCAATGCTCGCTAATCTCATATTCATGCCGGAAGTGGAGATCGCAGAGCGGTACGATACAATTGAGAAGATCGGTGATACCCTTGTAGTCGATATCTTCATACCGGAATTCCGGCCGGGTGGCGTGTTCTTCTGGGCAAAAGCCAGTCCTCTCTATGATCCGGCAGGAAATGTCTGCGGGGCTATTGAGACTATTCGCGATATCACGGCCCGGAAGCGGGCCGAGCAGGAAATTGTCAGTTCCCGCCGTAGCCTGGCCGACATCATCAGCTTTTTACCGGATGCTACCCTGGCTATCGACCTCAATGGCGTGGCAATCACATGGAACCGGGCTATGGAAGAACTGACCGGTATATCGGCAGAGACCATGATCGGGAAAGGAGATCTTGAGTATTCCCTGCCCTTCTACATGGATCGCCGGCCTATGCTCGCAAATCTTATACTCATGCCAGAAGCAGAGGTTGAGAGCCGGTATACCCATGTAAAACGGGAAGGTGACACGCTCGTTGTCGATACGTTCATTCCCCATCTTGGCAAGTCGGGCAGGTATTTCTGGGCAAAGGCAAGTCCCCTGTATGATCCAAAGGGAAAGATCACCGGGGCAATTGAGACCATACGGGATATTACCGAACGCCGCGAGATGGAGGGGAGGCTCGCCCGATCGAATGCCGAGCTCCAGATTGCTGCCGAGATCCAGCAGAGTTTCATGCCGGATGTCATACCCCAGATCAGCGGGTTCGACATTGCCGCCAAGAGCGTTATGGCAAAAGAAGTTGGCGGTGATTTTTTTGACGTGATACCGTTCGAGATAATCCCCCTCGCGAAAGGAACGCTTGGCCTTATTATCGCCGATGTGTCCGGAAAAGGCGTACCCGCAGCACTCTTTATGGCATTGTCGCGGATTGTGGTCCGGGTAAATGCCCTCTGGCACCGCGATCCGGCGAGAGCTATCTATGATTCCAATAATATTATTGCGCAGGATTCAAAGGCCGGCATGTTTGTTACGCTCTTCTATGGAACCCTCTCGGAGAAGGACCGGACCCTCACCTATGTCAATGCCGGCCACAATCCCCCGATTGTGTACCGGAGTCTCACTGGATCCCTGGAGGAACTCATGCCCACGGGCATTGTCCTTGGCGCTGTCGAGAACCGGAATTATTTTTCCCGGACCGTTGAGATAGGACCTGAGGATGTCATTGTCATGTATACGGACGGTGTCACGGAGTCCATCAATAAGAACGAAGAACTGTTTGGCGAAGAGCGGCTCTATTCCATAATCCGCAGGAATGCCCATATGCCCTCACGGGATATTCTTGAAAAGATACTCGATGCGGTCAGTACGTTCACAGGCGATATGCCCCAGTTTGACGACATCACGCTGATGGTGATAAAAGGATCGGATGGGTTACTGAATAAAGGATCAACCGGGTGAACCGGTTTTTTATCCGGTAAATGAATGCCGGATAACGATCTCCGGAATGTTTTCTGAGAATAACGGATCTTCCCAATTCAACTCTGGTAAGAGTTGATCAGATGATAACCTGCCGGACCTGGGGCAGGGCCCGGATCTCCTCTATGACGCCACGGGGGAGTGGATCCTCAACAATGATCACGAGCTTCGGCTCTTCAGAGAATTCCGGGTCGGTAACAAAGATCTGCCGGATAGAGAGCAGGTGATCGGAAAGGACCCGTACTGCGGCACCGACTATCCCGCGCTCGTTCGCATTCTTGGGAAGGACCGTTATCACCGTAAACCCAAGCGACTCGGCAACTTTGGACAGGTCCGGTGTTGCCCGCATGTTGAGAAAAATATCCCGGAGCATCGGGCGTTCGAGGATACGCCGCGCTGTGGAATCCACAACCCGCCGGTCGGATCCGATGGCTTTTGCCACGGCAGTTGCGGGCATCTCTATGCCGTTACAGCTGATCCGCCCGTCATCCGTGACGCCGAACCCGTTCTCGAGAAGGAAACGGACTACCCGGCTCTGGGAGGGGGAGTCTGCAAACTCTTGGATGATATCAGACCACATACTCACCACTGGGAAAGACGCCTATTTATATACAGCGATGATGGTCCGGGATCATTGATGTCGTTGGTTTTCTTAACAGGGATCTGGCGCTCCCTGCCCGCCGTATTCCGACAGGTTCCGACGTGTCACCGATGCGGGACCTGCAGGAACTCCCCGAAAGAGAGAGAGATCTTGCACAACATTTTATAAGATTGACAACCTCTTTGTTATGGCACAAACGCGAGGGTAGCCAAGCCAGGTCAAAGGCGCTAGGTTGAGGGCCTAGTCTCGTAGGAGTTCTTGGGTTCGAATCCCATCCCTCGCATCTGGATGCGAAGTTAGAATCGTTCAGTCTTCTTTTTAAACCCGTTATTTCAGACACTTCTCTATGACTTACCCAGTCGCTCAGTTGCTTACGAGCAGCTCTTTTCATCCGGTCAGAACTGATCTGGCAGAAAACGCAATCAAAGCCGCCCTTCAGGACTTTACCATCACGACGGTGGATGCCGCACAGGTCCGGGAATTCATTGCAGAACTCCGGTCCTGCAAGAACATCAGCACCGGGCGGGCGAACAAACTCACCTTCACGCTGATCTCCTGGCGCCGGTTCATCGGGCCGTATGCTGACAACACCATCGGCGATCTATACGCGGCAATCCCTGAGCTGAGAAATGCAAAGAGCAGCCGTGAGAAGCCATTCAAGCAGAACACCATCAGCGATTTCATCGCCATCCTCAAACAGTTTTACCTCTGGATGATTGACAACAAATATTCCCCGCTTACTGAAAGCAAGATCCACAAACTCCGGACGCCCCCCAAGGACACCATGACCAAAGTCGCCGCTGACCTGCTGACTCCCGATGAGATCACCGCGATGATGAAGGCGTGCACACGCACCATGGACCGGGCGCTCATCATGATGCTCTATGAAGGCGGGTTCCGGATTGGCGAGATCGGAACCATGACCTGGGGCGATCTCACGTTCGATAAATATGGCATCATCGCGAACGTGAACTTCAAGACCAACATGCCCCGGTACGTCCGGCTCATCATGGCCCGGGAATACCTGGCGCAGTGGCGGGCCTGCTACAAGCCGGACCCGAATGGGGAGCGGCTGGTGTTCGTGAACGAACGCAGCAAGCCCCTCATCCATGCGACCATCAACAAGCGGCTCAAGTGTATCGCGAAGACTGCCGGCATCAGCAAGCACATCACGCCGCATATCTTCCGCCATAGCCGGATTACGCATCTGATCAAGGAGAAGGTCCCGGAGAGCGTGATCAAGCTCATGATGTGGGGCAACATCAGCACCGATATGTTCCGGACCTACGCCCATCTCACCGGGCAGGACATCGACTCCGCGATGCTCGAATCCTACGGCATCAGCGTCACGGACAACGACAATGCCACGACACGGCTGGAGCCGGTCCAGTGCCCACACTGCCGGAAGATTAACCCGCCTGTCTCGAACTACTGCTTCTCGTGCGGCCAGCGGTTAACGGACATTGTGATTGATACTGATGAAGGGATCCAGCAAAGCGTCATCCGGGACAACCCGGATATCCTGCGGCAGCTGATTGATGAAAGGATCGCGGAGATGAAGAGGAAAGGGGAATTTTGAATTTTTACGGCTACGGGAAAACTCGGTCTCATTTTAAGAACAATTAATTATTGCCTTTTTGGTCGCTCAACAACGAATATATTGATCGGAAATGAAATGGCAAAATTTAAGGTGATTAACTAAAAATTAACAAAAATGAAAAAAAGTATTTTTTTTGTTCTGTCGATTCTTTGTATATTGAGTATTATTTTTGCTGGGTGTACTTCTGATAGCGGTAATTCAAATGTTGGAGCATCAACAACACCAACACTTACTCAGCAAAAATTTAATGCCGGAGATGTTTTAGCGAAAGCGGATTCATCTATCACAACCACGGTCGCTGTTGCCAGTTACGATGCTGCAACAGACTCCTACAAAATTTACGATGTTTCGAAAAGTTCTGATGGTGGATGGCAGGCACTAACAAATCCATCACAACGAACATTATCCCGTTCTGCTGTTGAAAAAATTTACCTGAAGAAAATAGCGAGAATCGGTGGTACATCAAATACAGTCCAAAATGCCGTTCAAAACACATATTCAACGGCTTCTTCCCCCACTTCAAGCTCAGCCTCAACCGGAGTTCAAATAAGAATTACATATAGTGGGGTGTGGTCCGGAGCTTATGGAGATGCAGGAGCGATGCAGTCCATTGATGGTACCGGATCGAAAACAATTACACTCGATAACCCCAGTAGCATCATTTCAACGTCATTCCAGAAGAAAGATAATTCACAAGATGAATTAAAAATTGAAATTCTTAAAAATGGTCAGGTTCTGAAATCAGGTAGCACAACCGCAGCATATGGAGTCGTTGCAGTTGCTTCATCAATTTATGGAGGAGCAAGTAGCTATCAGCCAGTCTCATCATCATCGAAAAATGTTCAAATCAAAGTATATTATGATGGATTGTGGCAGGGTTCATACGGGGAAGTTGGGGCATTGCAATCTGTAGATGGTTCCGGGCCTCAAACATACACTTTAACTAATCCGAATTATGCTGTATCAGCATCATTCCAGAAAAAAGATAATTCCAATTCGGAATTAAAGGTAGAAATTGTGAAAGATGGGAGTGTCATTAAAACAGGGAGCACAACCGCCGCATACGGTCTTGTTCTTGTATCTTCTACAGTTTAATTTTTTTGAGGCAGAAAGCAATTTTAACATCGGTTATTCGATGTTTGATTCAAACCGGGGTAAAATTACGGATAATCAATACAACTCTCCAAATTGTCAGGGCGGCAACGATAAAGTCTATTCCAGGTTTTCCTAATACCTATGAAAACGCCGTACTTTTGAATTGCCAAAATTCCATAGTTTGAACATGTCGGATGAAAACGACATCGCACACCCCGTTTCCTTAAGTGTGGGGATAAAAAAAATTGATAGAATGTTATCAAATAAATGCAGATAAACACCGGTATTTCATTCAACTTCATGGATTATTTGTTCCTTTTTTACTGCTTTTGAACCACAACGTGGACATTTTCCCATATCCGTTTGTTCCCGACCCATATACGACATTGGCCAACAGCAACATGTGGCTCCAGAAATATTTTTTCCTGCGTTTCTTAGTATTTTAGAATAATTTTCATAGACCTCTTTCTTACCAAAAAACCAAACATTTCCACAAGCAGAACATGTGCATCGGGTTTCTTCAATCTTTTTGGTTGCAATTCCCCTATTTTTGGGTAAAGTCTCGATTTTATTGAAAGTAATCTTCTCATCTTGAGGAGCATCGCTAAATGGATTCCCGCATCGGTTACAAAACACAGCTTGATCGTCAATTGCGGGTGTTCCGCAATTATTGCAAATGGGGAATTCGTTAAATGGTCCTTCAGGGATTTTAGAACCACACTTATTGCAAAAAAGTGCTTGATCGTCTTTTGCGGGAGCACCACAATTTGTGCATTTTTTAACCATTTTCGCTCATTAAATGAATCATTCAATAATGGGCTTAAATCCTGCTATTTAATCGTGTAAAACAAAAATGGCTTCGTTTCGGAATTTTGGCTGAGGTTTGTAAAAAAAAAGGATATTGAAATGTTAAATATTCTTGATTCGGTTTTACGACTAAAACAACACCTTCATATTGAATTATTCGCAATTTAGAGTTTGCAAGCATGACAAATCCTAATTCTGATACAGATGAGCAAATTATTTTGGACTCTTCGTCAATTTCGATAAAAGGGGTTCAATTTCGTGTAATTTTAACAAACTATCGAATTGCCCTCTATAATTCTTCCACTCAAAAACAAAACGACATCACATTATCCGAAGTTCAAAAAGTAAAAGCAGAATCTGGGCTTGTCGGAGATCCAACCATCCTCCTATTCATTCTCTCACAATCTGGTGAAAACAAGAAAATGATTTTTAATTTCTCTCCAGACCATGAAAATGAACGAAATCAATGGATCACAGAAATTAATAACTTAATCCAGTCAAATAGCAAAATACCCTCAAATGGAATTATAGGTTCTCCTGTAAATTCTGATGTAATTGATCAACAATCTGATACTTTTTTTTGCAGCCGGTGTGGGAATAGAGTAATCGATGGTTCGTCGTTTTGCAATCGTTGCGGCACAAAAATCAGTCCTCCCGCCCAACCAATTGTAAATTATCAGAATAATGGAAAAGGAAAATATGCTGAAGAATCTTCAAAAATATCAACTGAAAAAATTACCTTACCTGCTCGGAAAACTCAATATGCAGATACTAATATTCCTTACACAAAAACTAAAGAATCACGAAATATCCCTCTCAATAATGAACAGGTTGGAAAAAAATTTAATTTCACGTTACCGACAATATCAAATCAAAAACCAAGCGTTGCGGCTCTTTGTTGTGGTGGAATAATTTTACTCATTGTAATAAGTGCGATTTTCTCATCAATAACGCATGGATCTACATCTTCAACCACTAATTCCAATTCATTGACAAATTCAGCGTCATCTGAGGTAAGTTCAACAACGGCAAAATCTGGTGAGCCTGGAGAGGCATTAAGCACATATTTATTCGCGTATCAGCATGTAGGTTCGACCTTTCCAGTGAAAATTTCTGCTGATTCGTTATATGATTATTTATCAAAAAATGCAACCTCAACCATGTCGAAACAAGAGGTTGGTATTGTGGTTTCTTCCGTGAGATCAGAATGGACAATCTTTGATTATAAAATTGGGGAAACAAAAAAACAGGGGAAATATGCCACAGTAACTGTCGATATAATTTGGCAATCGAAGAATGGCATTCAAATTAGTCGTACTGAGCAAATACCCTTGGTTTTTGAAGATAATAAATGGAAATTGGATAAATTTTTTTACAGTATGTAAGAAATTAAAAAATTGATCAACAATGGCAAAGCTAGACCGAAACCAAACCCGGTTATTAACCGGATAAAATTATTACTTTCCCGAAGAGAAAAAAGTTGCAAAAAACCATCAATAAGCATTGGAATCATTAACAAAATCAGTAATATTAGTGGTATTTCAATGCGAATCCACATCAATAGTATTCCAAGAATCCCCCCGAACATAAGCCCCATGCATCTTGAACAAAGATAATTTTCAAGACCAAAAAAATTTATAGTGCGGTCTTTTCTTCGATGGCAGAAACACAATCCATATCTTCGATTTCGTATTTGAATATACATGATTGGACCCAGTTGCTCATCCAACGCATATTCATATTTCATAGAAAACTGTTGGTTTTTAAGAATAAATTTTACACGGATAAAAAATTTGTTTCTAAAATGCAGTACTTTTTTTCTTCATCTTCAAAATATTTTGATATCAATGTGGGTGAATTTTTTTTGCGGCACCCCCCACCGCTCTAAAACTTCCGACCACAATATTGATGAGAGCCTGAACATTTTTTAAAAATTCCAGCCGCGCACCACTTTTTTTTGAACGAAAAACCGCTATTTTCGTTTAACTTGTACGACAAAAAGCGGTCAGCTAACCTGCTGGTTCAGAAAACCCTTTAAACAACTGCGAATTTATAAAAGTATTACAATGCTCTGGGAATTCTTCAAAAAGACGAGCGTTCGGATTAAGGCAGCGGCAAAATCCGTCAAAACAAAATTCCTTGTTTTGATCGGCCAGCCTGAACCCGAGGCTCCGGAAAAATGCCCGGTCCAGAAGAACCGATACAAGTCCAAAACCGGACGTGCGATGAACAAGGGCCAGTGGTGCAGACTGACGAGCAGCCACGCCCCAATCTTTTCGCTCTTCACCTACTTTGGTGATCGTCAGTAGTAGCTGATAACCGATAGTCGGGTTTCTGTCATGGCGATTGTCCGATAGGTCACCTGCCGTTTCGACAAAAACGGTCGTTTACCGGACGATAGCCGTGGCTCTGATCAGACCCGGAATTTTCAAAATTCATGGAATGTGGCTGAACAAAACACACAAACAACGGTGAAAAAATGCAGAACGGTATTGCTCGCGAACCCCTGCGAGTCACTCAGGAAGCCGTGGACGCTTACGAGAAGCGGTCCGGTTTCTACGGCATCGGCAAGAAGATGGTTGAACACGGTCGCTGGAAGATCGTCACAAAAGAGGAGGCACCATGCAGGCACAGTTAAGTGGCAGCTCACAAGCGAAACTTACCCAGTCATGCCGTGAGACTGCCATACATAATTTTGTTTCTGACTTTAAATCCCTCACTGAATCGGCGGGAGTTACCGGAGGAAAAGCATGAGCCATTTTTCCGCCGGTCTCGTCATGACCGGAAGCGATGGGTCCGTCCATGTCCGGATCTGGGGCGAGCGATATTATATCTGCCCCGAGGAACTGGGAATGCTCCTCTTCGTTGGCGACCACGTTCCGGTGCTGAAGAAAGGGCCGGTCCCGGAGGGAATCCCCCCGGTAGCCGGTACTGCATATCTCAACCCGTCAGGTCGGGCCGTCATCATCGCGGTCGGGAAAATCCGGTATATGCTCCCTCGCGACCGGTTTATCGCGGTCGCGCTCGGCGAGGATGTGTCCTGCATCCTCTTTGAGGTCCCGTCTGATGTGCCGGAGCCGGAAATAATTTCTCCGCGCAAGGGAGGTGCGACCTCATGACCAGCCGTCGCGGTACGCTGGTCGAGGAAGGAGCCCGCGAGCTGCTCCAGATGCACGGTTACACGGTTCGGGTCATCCCGCCCGGGTTCAACAAAAAATTCCCCCCTGCTCATCTCGTCGCAACCCGGCCCTCGGGTGAGACGCGGTTCATCCGCATCCGTAAATTCTCGCACCTCCCCTCCACTGTCGATATAATCATGGCAAAGTGCGGCCTTGACCTTGCGCAGTTCCGTAAGCACATCGCCCGCCACATCGGGGAAGCAGGGTTCCATTACGAGATCTGGATTTACTCGCTGACGCACGGGTTCCGGTGCTTTGAGATCCTGATGGATACCGTACGGGAGATCCCGAAACTCTCACTGAACGGCCCCGTGGTTTCCCGGGCCGGAGGTGTGGCATGACTGCCGTCCACCGTATAAGCACGCTGGAACAGCAGGCCGGCAACATTCTCCTGGACCTGGGGTATGAGCCGGTGATCGTGAGCGACCTTGTCCGGAATTCCCGGTACATCCCCTATCACCTGACCGCCCGCAAGGAACTGGACGACGGGACCATTGACAACGTGATGGTAAAGCTGAAGATCGCTCTGCATCCTCTGGCCTCATTGATGGAAGCTGAAGAATTCTGCCGGGACGAGATGAGACGCATGAAGAAATTCTTCGCGCAGCTCCCGCAGGGCCTCAAACCTTCCCGGTTCGAAGTCTGGATTTCAATTCCATCGGATCAGTTCCAGCAGTTCGAGATCACCCGCGATGGCATACGGGAAATTTTTTCACCTAATGAAAAGGCCGGTCGGGCCGGAGGTGCGGAATGATTGCCCAGAATGCATTCATCGCCTCAAAAGAACGGGCAACTGAACTGCTCGTCTCCCGGGGCTACGAGCCGGTCCTGCCGGTCGAGAGCAGTTTCCTTTCGCGCTATATCCCGCTCCATCTTATCGGGCTGCGGGGCAATTACGAAGCACTCTGTGTGAAGATCAGGATTGCCTACGGTTCGGTCAGTGCGCCTTACGTCGAATCGTTCTGCCGATTCGAGATCTGCCAGTTCCGATCGTTGCTGACAATGTACCCGGGCAATGTTTTCATCCGCTGCGAGGTCTGGGTCGTTTCCCCGAACGGTTCAATCCACTGTTTCGAGGTGCTGCCTTCCGAGATTCGCGAGGTGGCAGCCTATGCCCGATGAAGAGAAGAAGCCGGCAGTCACAACCGAGAAGATTGAGGGCATCCCGCTCTACCTGATCCCGAAAGCGATCGCGGACCAGATCAAGAAGAAGGGCGAAGCGGTCTTCCAGATTCTTGTCGAGCGAAAATTCCATCACCGGTACACCGTAAAGGTCGAGACCTTCGATGAGCACGCCGAGCGGGTGAAGCAGGAGGAGCCTGCACCCGAAGAAGGCGACGGGCATGGCTGACCTGGCAATTTATTCGCCGCAGACCGCAGCAGGGACCCGGGTGGTGACGTGTGGATGGTCTGCTTCGTGATGCAGTCGCCCGATTAGCCGGGCCCGGGCAGGTCGTCGAGGTCCGGGCACTCACCGATCAGTACACCCACAGCGGCTACTTCAGCGATCCTGCCGCGCTCGTGCGGGCCGTGGAGCCGCTCGATACCGACAGCTCAGTACACGGCATCTACGTCACGCTGAACGAGGTGAACCCGGCCCTGCTCTCGCGCCGGGCGAACCGGATCAAGATGCGCCTGGGCAAGAAAGACAGCACGACGAGCGACGCGGATATCCTGCGCCGCTGCTGGCTGCCGATCGACATCGACCCGCTGCGACCGAGCGGCGTGTCAAGCACTGACGAGGAGCACGGGCTTGCTCTGGCGAAAGCTGATGAGGTGGCCCGCTGGATTGCCGGGCTCGGCTTCCCGGACCCGGTCCGGGCTGACTCCGGCAACGGGGCCCACCTGCTCTACCGCATCGATTTGTCGAACGATGAAGCGGCGACGGGCCTCGTCAAGAGCTGCCTTGCAACGCTCGACACGCTCTTCTCGGACGAGCGGGTGAACGTAGACACGGCCAATTTCAACGCGGCCCGTATCTGGAAACTCTACGGTACGATTTCGCGGAAGGGTGACAATACCCCGGAACGTCCGTACCGGAGAAGTCGGATCCTCTCGGCTCCTGATGATCTGAGCGTCGCGAAAATCGATCATCTCAGGGATCTCGCAGCCAGGCTCCCAACCGAGCAGCACGCACAACCGCAACAAGGTGCTGCGAAAGGCAAGGGCTTCAACATTCGCAATTGGCTTTCGGATCATTGCGTTGGGGTGCGGGCCGAGAAACCGTATAGTGGCGGCACGCTCTTTACCCTCGACCAGTGCCCGTTCTCTTCAGCGCATAAGGACGGCGCTTTCGCGATCCAGTTCGGCAACGGTGCGGTTTTTGCCGGCTGCAAACACACTTCCTGCGGTGGGGGTACCCAGCGGTGGCAGGAACTCCGCGAGCGGTATGAACCGGACCGGGCTACGAAGCGGAAGGACTGGGAGCAGAAACAGAAGACCTGGCGGAAGGACCGGGTGAAAGCAAAAGCAGAGCAGGAAGGGACTACGGATCCGGGCCCGGTGCCGGCAAACCCCGATGCCCGGGCAGCAGCTCTCGATGTTTTGGAACACGGCGACCCGGTGGCGCTGATGCTCCGGACCTTTGCCCAGGAGCATGTCGGCGACGAGATCCTCGCCCGCTGCATGATCCTCTCGATGGCGTCACAGGCCGTGAAGAATTCGGACGGGCTGCATGTCTCGGTGACCGGTGACTCCGGCAAGGGCAAAACCCACGCCTTCCGGAAGATGATGCGCCAAGTGCCCGACCGGTATAAAGTGAAAGGCACAGTAAGCAACAAGGCGCTCTATTACATGAAAGATCTCCAACCCCGAACGGTCCTGATGAGCGACGACACCGAGCTCTCAGATGGCATTCAGGAGATCCTGAAGTCCGCGACCTCGAACTTCCACGAGCCGATCACGCACACGACGGTTACCAAGGACCTGACCTCGCGGGTCTGCACAATCCCCGAGCGGTGTGTCTGGTGGATCGCAAAGAAGGAAGGGACCGGTGACGATCAGGTGATGAACCGGATGCTCACCTGCTGGATTGACGAATCAGCTGAGCAGGATGCCCGGGTGCTTGCGGCGAAGCAAACCCGGGAGATGCTGGACCCGGACTCTTTCATTGAGGAGTCCGATGAGCTGATAACGTGCCGGTCCATCTGGGAGATTCTGCACGAGCAGACGATTTGGGTAATCATACCCTATTCAAAGCGGATCAGGTTTAACGCCATCTGCAACCGGCGCAACCCTGACATGCTTTATGACCTTATCAAGAGCCACGCGGTCCTCTTCTTCATGCAGCGGCAGCAGAAGACGAGCGAAGACGGAACGCTCTGCGTGTATGCAAATGAAGCGGATTTTGCGGCAGCTAATGATGTTTTCACCCTTCTGAATGGAACTGCAGGCGGGCAGGAATCGAAGATGACAAAGAAGGAATCGGACCTGCTCACTGTAATCGACAAAGCTGGCCGGGACGAGTTCACGATCCAGGACCTGCAACAGCTCACCGGCTGGTCATACTCCAGCATCTACAAAACGGTGAAAGGCTATGACAGCCGGGGCAGGAACTACACCGGGCTTCTCGAAAAGTGCCCGGCCCTCTCATTCACCGACCGCACAGTGACCGTAACAGAGAGTGACGGGTATGCGGTCCGCCGCAGGACCGAGGCGTTCGAATGGAACCGGGAATTGTATCGGCAGTGGAATGGCGGCGGGGCCTGCTGGCTCGATCGCGATCCGAAGGATGGCGATGGAGGTTCGTTTGCTGCATTGCGGCAGGTTTCCTGCACTTTTGCTGCAACTGCAGCAAATGAAAAAGGCGCTTCCGGTGCGTCCGCTTCCTGCAATGGTACTGATATTGATAATAATTCTGTACTAAGAGAAGGTGATTTGCTGCAAAACCGGAATTATACTGCTACTCAGCAATCAGGTCCGGACACATCACAGTGTCTCCATAATTCCGCAATTGCAGCAAACGAAAATCGATCTCCGCAAAAAACGACCGGATCGGAAAATATCACACCCCATCATCTTCCGATTGATTGCTGCACTTGCAGCAAAAGTGCCGCACCGGTGCAGCAAACGACCACTCCTGCAGCAAAACAGTACCGGACAATCGGGGCCGGTGATTACAAAAAACTCGAGCCCCCGGAGCCGAAGACCCCGTGCTGGTCCTGCGGGAACAAAGGCTCCCGGTATATTGAAAAATATACCAAAGAGCGCCGGGCCCGGCCCAGGGACCAGCAGGAGGCGCGGCGGATCTGCCGTTCGTGCTATAACGATGCGGTGAAAGCGGAGCAGATGGCATCGGTCCCGCTGCCGGGAACGGTTGATGTTTCCCGGTGTACAAGGGTTACGGCAGATGTGGGGAAGTGCTCGGTGTGCGGGATTGCGAAGGCGGTGTGGATCGACCGCGAGGCTGGCGTGAAGCTCTGCGAGCACTGTTACGGGAGAGGTGTCCGGGAGGATGCACGGGGGGTGGGATTGGGGTAATATCGACGAACTAATACTTTTTCTCGTGTATTTTTACAGTTGATCAACGGTCGGTAAATTTTCTTATCCAGGAAAAAAACCGACCAATTCGATCTTTTTTGATGCTCGATGATGATGAGATTTCCCTCTGATTTTTTTCCGGATCGATTTTTCCGTACAATTCAGAATACAGAGGACGAAAAGATCCCTCATAATTTTTTAATTTAAACTGAGCACGCAATTCGATCTCAGTCTCATCCTCATTTTTTTCCTCTCTTTTTAAAGAATGCGTTACGTCGAAAAACGGCAGTAAATCTTCATTAATTGAACTTAAAGGAGAATTTGTTAATATCACTGAAAAACGATTTTTAGCATCTCCCGATGAATGATAGGATTTGTGGAACAAGGTCTCAATTTCTTCTGCGGGAATATTCAGGCAATCTAATACTGCTTTTTGAAGTGCTTCTTCAACAATTGGAATATTTTTTCTTGCAGTTTCCTTGATTTCGTCTATTGATTTGAGTCCATGTAGGATATCTTTCCTAACCCCTACGCATTCTTTCCAAAAATCCTGTGTTTGATTCATCCTTTTTACAAAAAAGAATTTCAATCCATTTAATTGGATTAGCTTGGTAGGCTTATCAGGTAGGTAAAATTGTGTGTCTCCAACAATATCATCGCGATGTTTTTCAGAAATAATGGGATTTAAGACTTCTAATCCGGTCCACAATTGAGTGAATCGAGAGATAGGATCGTTTTCTGCAATTCCTTTTCTGTACCATCGGATAGCTCGTTCAATCCGATGAGGATGATTCAAAATATGCGGGATATCTGTCCTATTAAGATGTTGAAAAAACACTTGGAATTCATCTAAATTCAAGGATCGTTTGGTTCCCAAATTGTACGGAACACGGATGTTCTGGATAAATGGCCTGTCTTTTGTTTCTTCAGATATATCGATAGCTCTATCAAAAATGGGAAAATCAATCGTTACTCCTGTTTGAAAAGAAAGTAATCCCACAACGCCATCCACATATTCGAAAGCCTTAGTAACTGCGTCTTCAATTTTTTCGTCGGAAATTTTAATTTTAACAATTAATTTTGATAGCCATCCGCTACAGGTATCGTCGTTGTAAGAAGGATCTTCCGAAATTTTAATTTCAATGTTATCTTGCTGAAATTTAATCGGTCCAGTTAGGGATATGTTTGTTTGGACATGATAAATGACTAAAAACAGATTGCTCACAACATCACCATTCCTGTCTGCATCAGAAATTTCGTATGTAATATCTCCCTGCTCTGGGATTATTTACATTCCTCCTGAAAATTTCTTTTGAATTTATTCATTTATTTTCCATTCAGCAATACCTATCCACCCAATTTTACAGATCATATCATCCGATGACTGTCCCGCCAGCTCTTCTCTCGCACGAAAGCACGGAGCATTACACTCCGCAGTACATCATCGATGCAGTGATCGCCTGCATAGGCGCGATCGATCTTGACCCGGCCAGCAATAGCCGGGAGATTCCGAACGTGCCGGCAGCGAGGCATTATACAGCTCAGGACAACGGGCTTTTACAACTGTGGAATGGTCGGGTCTTTCTCAACCCGCCATTCGGACCCGGTGTTGAGCGATGGTTTTCGAAATTATTCCAGGAGCGGTCCGTAGGCCGGACCACAGAAGCGGTTGTGTTATGGAAGGCAGCGACCGAGACCGCAGCATGGAAGACACTGACGGCGATATCATGCCGGGTGTGTTTTCCATCCTCCCGAATCCGGTTTGCCTGTCCTTCCGGAGAAGCGGGTCCCGGACCGACGTTTTCACCGGCACTGTTCTATGTCGGGGATGAGCCGAAGCGGTTCGAGAGCGCATTTGGCGGTATCGGAGCGGTGTGGGTTGTGCCCAAATAATCCCCTTTGTTGCCCCTTACAAATTGGGCAGACACGGTCTGCCGAATTGGATTTTTTTCCCCTTAATGGTTGTCCCCGATTCTGATTGTAAACATGTATCGCTCTCTCTCCCTCCCTTCAGTAAAACCTAAGCCCCCCGTCCTATAGAGTAATATTCAGCCCAAGGGCCCAAGGGCGGGAGCCAAAGAGAACAATGGCAGATTTCGTACAGAGTGCAAATGTCAAGAGTGCAACCCGCACCCTTGCTGAACCCATTGTGGATGTTGCGACGTTCAACACGATCGTCCAGTCGGTCATTACCGACAATCCCTTTGAGTGTGTAGCGTATATGACTGCCGGTCAGAGCCACCCCCCGGTCGAGAAGACCAAGGAGGCATACACCGCGAAACTCGTCTATCAGGACACCGATGCCAAGACCGTTGGCACGGGCAGCCACAAGTTCGACACGCTGGCAAAGTTCAACGCCGGTGTGACCGCACTGCTCGCTGCCGCTGCGGTCAGCACGGCCCACGGCGGGTCTGTGGTCCATGATCTCGGGAAGGACGCATTCTCTGCGACCCTGAGATGCCATGATGCGAACGGTGAGCTCTATATGGTGAACTTCAGCCGCGACCGGGTCACCATCACCTCGTACTCGGATGACGCAATCCGGACGAATGTCGAGACCTGGGCGGACACTGTGGCAGCTCTCGCCTAGAACTGTTTTGACGAAACGACCCGGAGGGGAGGAGACCTCCGGTCCCCTCTCTTTTTGGTCCTCTCGTCACTTTTGCGGAGGACCGCCATGGAAATTGAAGTTTTAGGGATTGTGCTCGGGACCGTTCTCCCGCTCTATCCCATGTTGTTTGCCATCTATCAGAAG
Organism: Methanoregula sp.; assembly: GCF_041645475.1. Classification (GTDB taxonomy): domain Archaea; phylum Halobacteriota; class Methanomicrobia; order Methanomicrobiales; family Methanospirillaceae; genus Methanoregula. Next base: position 149,770 of record NZ_JBAZQA010000003.1, read on the forward strand.
ATCGGCAAATATGATGAGATCGTCGAGGAGTTCAAGAAACTCCGGGACGAGCACGAATGCTACAAGGAGGAGTATCATGGAAGCTGATAACGTGATGAAGCCGGTCGCAACGGTGACCGGGCTGTACCGGGGAAAGTTTGGCGGTCTTGAACCGCTCACACCGGATATACCGCTCACCCGCGATGAGGTGCGGCGTAATCCAATCTTCTATGAACTGGACCTGCACCCGGAGCAGGATGATGAGAACCTGATCATCGATGTGATCTACGACAACATGTCACCCCAGCGCCTGCAGGACCTGTACCGGGGAACCGATATCCCGCGAGGGGTCCGGTTCTGGCCGGACTGGTTCGACATCCCGCCGTATATGGACATGCGGGATGTGGACGGGCGACGGGTGTTCCCCCGGGCCCCGGGCATCCACACGGTCCAGATCCGCACGGGTCGGCGCAAGTTTGCCCAGATGGGCCGGGTCCGGGATTTCAGTCCGGCAAATGGTGGATATACCAGCCCGGTCTTCGAGATCAGGATCGCGGAGGACCGTGATGTTTGAGAACGAGATGCAGACCCGGTGCGCCATCTGCGGGACCGGGATCCTGCTCGGGCTGGTCCTGCTGCTGGCCCAGCTTCCCCTTCTCCTGCTCATCGTACCGATCGCAATCCTCTTCCTTGGGCTCGTCGCCGATCCGGAAGAGACGCACGCGGTCTGGTACGGGATGCTGAACACTCTCGGCATCTTCGATCTGTCTGAGCTGACAGATATCGAGCGGCTGACCTATGCCGAGAAGCGGCATTACTTCTGGTTCGGCGAGGTCGGGATGGCCGCGATCCTGGCCGGGTTGTTTGCGGTTCCGTTCGGGATCTTCATGGCAGGCCGGACGGCGATCTCCCTTGCGTTCATCGGGGCAGCGGTCCTGTTCCTGCCGCTCTTCGTGTTCCTGCCAAAGCTGATTCAGCAGGCGATGAAGGCAGATACCGATGCAGCGATCGAGGCGTTCGGGAAGAACGAGCAGGTCAAGAAAGTTTTCTGGACCCTGTTTATCTCGATGGCTGGGCTGGTCCTGGCTCAGGTCCTGGACCCGGCAACAGCTCAGCAGATTGTTGGGATGCTTACAGGGGTGGGGATGTAAAAAGAGAAATGAGATAGTTATGATAATAAAACACTGATTTTTTTCTTAAATTCTTCCTTGATGAGTCTCACTCGTTCATCGAAGAATTTTTCAAAGTTATGAATTCCTAAATCAATATCTGGGATGTAATTTTTTTGAAATGTATGTATTGCTAATTTGAAAAGGGGATTATCGTTTTACAATCAGCACCAGTCCAGCAATACCAAGAGCAAATATACTAACTGCAACTTCAGTTGGTGATTCAGGCGTCGGTGTGTTTGTCGGCCATTGTGTGGGGATGACTTTTGTTGTTGATTTTTTAGTAGGAGTGGAAGTATACATTGAAGTGAGCGGGATTGTTGTGGTTTCAGGTGTTGGCTCTGTTGTGGAGATTGTCGTCAGAATTTTAGTTACTTCTGTTGTAGGATTGGGCGTTACAACCGTTTTGGTTGTTGCGATAGTTGTTATTGGTGCAACGGGCATTTCAGTTACAGAACTCATATATGGAATTATGTTACCATAAGTATCGTTTTGGGAAATTTGTAGTAATTTTTGACTTGGATTTGGATCGGAAGGAACTGACCCAGTTAATGTAATACTACAAATTGCGCCTTGTTTAGCAGCTGGCCAATCCAATTGGAATTGACCAACATTCCGATTTTTACCTGTGGATATTTCAGGTTCGGTCGATGCAGGATGATCATCAACATAAGTCATTATACTCCACTGTGGATTTGCAAGATCAGTTGTCATCTTGATTGAATCGCCCGAATACATTTGTCCATTTACCTTAGGGCAGTTGATATCATACTTAACTGTCAGTTGTGTCCCAGATGTTACCGTTCCCGAGGGATTGACTGTAACTGATGAGATGGAACATTCTGCAGAAACCAGAGTTGTTGCGCAAATCAGGAAGAGCATTATTGAAAAGAAAAACAGTCGTAAATGACTCATGGTTGTACCTAATTCATTAACTACATAAAAATTATACGAAATGATTGTGTTAATTGAAGGGAATGAGGTTTTAAATTTAGGATAATCGTTTTTTTTGGGTGTGAGAAACTTTTCAATTTTTGGAGTAACTCTTAATTAAATGATCCGGGAAAAATAAACACATAAATGAGGAAGTTCGGCCCTGATAGTCTTAACCAGATCATCTCCCTTCTTTGCACACTCAATAACCCTTTAAAATAAGCCCTATACGGGCTCCTTTTCCTGTCTCTACCTCCGGCCCACTACCGTAAAAGCCCGGATTATCCTCTTTTTTAGTTCCTGTGGAGAATATCCTTAAATTACGCTCCGTTTGCCAAAATACGGCAGAATCGCACCTCGTATAACCGCCACCAAAGGCCCTTAAACCGTGCCGGGTTTTGCCACCTATTTTACCCCATCCGAGCCCCGAAAAGGCCACCGGAACGCGATTATGAAGGTCGATTTTTCCGACGGAGGTTTCAAAAAATAGGGGAAATATGAGGGAAGGACGGAAAACAGGAATTTCCCGTAATTCCAATCAGATGTAACTTCGCATCTTTCTGATGAGAGCGAGCTGATTGTTAGCCTCAGTCTTTTTCTGCTTCTCAATGCTGGTCATGATCTCCGGGACCGGTACTGCCAGTGCGTAGTTCCAGACCGGGCGGCCTTTTTTATCAGATGGTGTTTTCCAGCTTTTGATCCAACCCTGTTTCTCCAGGTATTTTATCGCTGTGCTGACTTCCGGCTGGCGCAGGTCGGTCCCGCGTTCGAGATCCCGGGATGTTGCTTCCTTGGTATTTGCAAGGAACACCAGCGCCTTTGCGATCGTTCTCTTTGTGCCAATCTCGATGAGGAGGTTGACAAACTCTTCTTCCTTCTCGGTGAATAACTGAATGGTTTTCGTTAACATTGGTCACTCCGTTTCCGAGTTTTGAATCCCAAAGGGATAAGACAAGAGAAGAATCCGCAAGGATTCTTCGAATTGCTTCAATCGCGTTATTATTATAACATTAAATGCATTCTGGTCGAATAGGGAAAAATTGACGGTGATACCAGCTTTGAGTCAACCATCATCCGGGAAATGTCAGAAAGAAATTGCACGCAATTTTCGCGCAATACGCGCAATATACGGGGTGTGAAATTTGAGAAACCCGGATGGTTTTTAAAAGAGGATTTTTAAAAACAGGGAAATTCAATAACCGTCAGAAAATGTCGGGATTGTCGGGATTATGTCGGGCTAATGTCGGGATTGTCGGGATTCTTTTTCACCAGGACATACTCAGTGGCCCTGCCCTTCTTATCCCGTTTCAGGAAAATCCCTTTCGTGCAAAGATCATTCAGGTCCCGGAGAGCAGTCCGATCAATTGCACCGGTAAGTTCCCGATACGCTTTGTTCGTGATTACGCCCTGCTCTCTGACATACCGCACGGCCTGAACCTGCCGGTCGGAAAGTCCCAGTGCGAGGAGTCGCTCATCCGTGTAGAAATTTTTGTCAAAGGTCACGCTGAACCAATCCGGATGTGCAGAAAACTCCGGCTCGGGAATCCCGTGGTTCTGACAGAGGGTAATCATGCGGCTTGTCCCCGTGCCCCACTTCTCCAGCAATTCACCATAATAAAAGACCTGGGCGAGCAGTGTATTCCGTGGCAGTGAACGATGGCCCTCCTGCCGGAGTTCATCGACCGTCATCCCTCCCGTAAGCCCACCGGGGTTCGTAATAATCACATGGTCATCATAGACGCGGATCTGGATCTCGGCGCCGGTCTGGAAATAATCACGGTGGATAAGCGCATTGATCACCGCTTCACGCAGGGCTTTGATCGGGTAATCCCAGATCTCGGTTCGTTGCATTGCAGACAGCGGCTCCGTTTTTTCCGGCTTTTCGCCGAATTCATACCGGACCTGAATATATTGCTGGAAGAGTTGCACTGCTGCATCAACCTGCGCGAAAAGGTTGCCTTTCAGTATTTTATCATCGATGATGGTAATAGCGTCCTTGAACCTGCCCATATGAATCTGGGCAGAGGTGAACGATGCCTGCGGGTTTTTCCCGAACAACAGTATCGCACCACGGGTAATTTTTCCGTCCCGGATTAACTCGAGTTTTTGAAGGAGGTTCTCAACAGATTCATCATCGCGGGCAAAAGGGAGCCGGTTTTTTGCAAGTTCGAGGAAGCGTTTGATTGCTGCGGGATCAATCTGCTCAAGCGTATAGTTGTCAGCGATGCTGTCCCACTGAATACCAAGTTTTGTGATGAAGTACCGCCCGAGCTGCTCAGCCGGGATCTCACGGGTTGTGTTGCCGATTCGCTGAAAGTATCTGCCCCGGCATGTGGCGAGGGTTGTACCGGGCTTTACTTCAATAACAAGGACAGGCTGATCGTTGTGCTGCTGGACAGAGACCGCTGGCTGGACCCGGAGGATCTCCACAATCTGGTTAATGATAACCTGCTGTGCCCGGTCATCACCAGTCCAGCCGATAACAGTACCGTTATCCCTCACCCCGATAAGGAGTGTCCCGCCTTTGGTATTGACGAATGAGGCCAGTGCTTCAAGGCCGTGGTCGTTCCACTGCTCCTTGAATTCCACGTTTTCGCCTTCGCCTTGCCGGATAAGTGCAGTGAGATTGTCCATTGCGCAGGTACTCCCTCTTTTGGAATCCTGTTTTCAAGATACGGGTTGGTGTGTTATTGATTTATGCATAATTACTGGAAAGTATGAAGCCGGTCGCGGAGCGGTGCGAGCACGGCGAAGTCGTGCGAAGCGTGCGACGCGGGCGGCGATCTGCATGTATGTAACTGATATGTACTGGAGCCGATGAAAGGGGGACAAATTGCTGTGATTATCCCGTTTGCTCGTCATAATGATGCAGTAGTTTATGTAACGGGCATGTAACTGTGCGGGAATAATCTCCCGGACCGCCCACCCAGGAGTCCCGCCCACCACGCCGAGGGCGGAAACCATCGGGTCCGGTTGGCACGCAGACGCTCGGTCATGTTCGTCTCCACGGGCTCACGCCCGTTCCGCTCACATCACCTTGCTGTTTTCCGGAGTTTCCTGTTGGTAGGATGACGCCCCTGGCTTGTCGCGTTGCTCCGGCGCCAGCGGCTGCCCCGGCCCGCTCCTCACACCATGCTCCGCATCGTGTTCGTCGCTGTTGATGCGAAAACGCAGACGCTCAGTGACTCGCTCGCACGACGCACAGGGGGCTCGGACTCGCCGCTGATGCGGCTCCTTACCTTCGCGCCCCTGTCGCGGTGCTCGCTCGGGCCGCTGGGCCCCGGACCCGCCGCCCGCTTCGCTCCTCCCGCCCTTGAAAGGGACGGGCAGTCATAGCGATAGGAACGGAGATCGGTTTCAGGGCAGGGGAGGGAGGACAAAGCGACGGTTACCGGACGCATCAGCGGACGGTCGCTCGCTTTGTCGGGCGGGTTCAACCGAAGCGATCGCGTACCAACAGAACACCGAGAGGGCGGGTGATGGTCACACGGCGCGGTTACGGGACGCATCAGCGGCCTGTCGCGCTGTGTGCCTGGGCGGGCCTTGCGTAAAAAATAAAATTAAATTCTACGCAAAATGATTGATTCTCAAATCGGACAACGCACCGCTTTTACTTTCACCCTGCGCACGGCGGAGAGTTATATGTGCTAACGTCGATAGATGTATGGTGAAAAACACCATGATGCCAACAACAAAAAATGATGTAAAGTTCGAGCACATAGGGGCGGCCCGCCTCTATCAGAGCTCGGTCCGTATCGATGTCAAGACAATGCAGGCAGTTATCCCAACCAGCGAGGTCCACAAGCTTGAACAGCACTGGCCCGCTTCGGTCTATGACATATCGGACGTTATGAAAAACGCGGACGCGGCCCCGGTCGGGAAGGCATGGATCACCCGGTCCGGTAAAGCCGTGATGATCTCGATCAATGATGTGCAGTACGTCTCCCCGCTCGCGCAGGTAAAAGGAATGCTCAAGGGCGAGCGGAAATATGCGAACGTCTCGACGATGCAACCCATGACCACAACCCAGCCGGCAGGGGCGACAGCATGAAAGCCGCTGATGTGAAAATACAGATCAACGAGCGGATCATTAAGGCGCTTTCGGAAGGAAAGATCCCCTGGCTGAAACCGTGGACCGAGAACGGCCCGCGAAACCTTTTCAGCGGCAGGGCATACACCGGGCTAAACCGTTTGATTCTCGGACTCAGTCCCTATCCTCTCCCTTTTTGGGCAACCTATCGCCAGTATCTCGCCGCAGGGCTACAGGTACAGAAGGGCGAGCACGGCACCGGGATTATCTACGCGGGCCGGACCGTCAAGACCGAGACGAAGACTGATAAGAACGGCGAGGAGACCGAGAACAGAAAACAGATCCGTTTCCTGAAAGCCTTCGTTGTCTTCAACATCGCACAGACGGACTATAAAGAAAAAGGGTACAAACTGCCGGACCTGAAAGAGAATCCTCACCTGCTCGGATGCGATACCATCATTCAGGACTATACAGGCCGGCACTCAATAAAAATCACGGCAGGAGACCGGGCCGCATTCCTCCCGCAGATGGATATTATCACAGTCCCGGATATCTGCCGGTTCAGATCATCCGAGCACTATTACGCCACGATGTTTCATGAGTGCGTCCACTCCACCGGGCCACGGCTCGACCGGTTCAAGCGGACCGATCCGGTCTGCTTCGGTTCCGACACCTACGGACGCGAGGAACTGGTCGCCGAGATAGGGAGCGCATACCTGGCTGCACTCACCGGCATCGACTCATCAGCTATTGTTCAGAATCAGGCAGCCTATCTCCAGAACTGGGCAACGGCGATCAAGGCTGATGCGGATCTCGTGATGTATGCAGCGGGCAGGGCAGAGAAGGCAGCGGATTTTATGATCGGGGTTCCTGCCCCGGTCCCCACCGGCGCAACTGGAACGGATGCAGCGGAAGAGGTGACGGCATGACCTCGATTTATGATGCTATGCCGATCAAGATCCTCGAAGAACTCGAACGCATCGAAACCCGGATACCCGTCATAGAGCGCCGGGCATTCATGCTGGCGGCTGAAGCGCAGGATCTCCGCTACAAGCACGATGAGATCATCAAGTCGTGGACAGATAAGGCTGCATGGGAGGGGCTCGACAACCTGATCGCTGAACGGCACCGGCTTGATATGATCGCGTGGCACTGCGATCCACTGCCGAGCGGGATCCCCACTCAGTAATGAGGTATCCCATGATCAGCAGGCGCGAACTCTGGGAGTACCGGAAAAAACGATCAACCATTTTTGGGATGTGGAAAAGTTTGATCTGGTGGCTGCACCGGATAAAGAAAAAAATTCTCCTGCACTGGTAAAAACGGTGGCCCGGACAGGGACACCATGATGCCAATCAAAAGGCCCTGCCCGGGTTGGTACAATATCGACGCCTGGCATTATCTTTCTTGGCAAAGGTTGGCCCACCCCGAAGGCTCACGCGACGGGCCCGCTCTTGCGGTCCCGTATCCGGCTCGCCTTCTTCCCGCCCGGACCGCTGACGTGTGCCGGTCCTGTTGAGATGCCCTGATCTTCCTCTTGCCCGCCCGATGCTCACGCGACACGGCGAAGGTCGCCGTGTTCCGGCTCGCATCCTCCCACCCCCAACCGGAAACCTTACCCGTGGTTATCCTAATAACTGCCCGCCCTTTCAAGGGCGGGAGGAGCGAAGCGGGCGGTGGGTCGTGGCCGCAGTGGCCCGAACGAGCACCGCTTCAGGGCGCGAAGGTAACGAGACGCATCAGCGTCGAGTCCGAGCCCCTGATGCGTCGCGCGAGTGAGTCACTGAACGTGCGACGTGAGTACGATCAACAGCGACGAACACGATGCGAAGCATGGTGTGAGGAGCGGGCCGGGCAGCCGCTGGCGCCGGAGCAACGCGACAAGCCAGGGGCGTCATCGTACCAACAGGAAACTCCGGAAAACAGCGAGGTGATGTGAAGCGAGCCGGAGCATCAGCGAGGACGAGTGAACATGACCGAGCGTCTTCATCTCTCTCGATCAGCTGGGGGAGGATCGCCGCCCCGCTCCGCACGCTTCGTGCACCTTCGGCGCACTCGCACGCGCTACGCGGACCGGCTTGCTTTGTCCTGTACAGCTGAGGGGAAGCCCACGCGGCAAGGGGCCAAAGCCCCGTTGAGCGTAAGGTCTCTGAAAAAAATGAGTTGATACTGTGCGCGGTCTACGTTTTTTATCATTTTTTTGCTGAACGGATTTCAGGAAAATATTTATTTATCGTGCGTGACAAATAATTTCAAATCAGTTTTCGTTTCAAAATTCAGCAAAAATCCGCCGTTTGCGAATCGCACTTAAGGTCCAGAATCCCATCCCTCGCATTGCTGTTTTCAGGTTTTTTTTAGGAGAGCACCGGCACTCTTCCGGCATATATTCCGTTCCCCCAAATGCCTGCTGATAAGCGGACTGCTATAAGCCGTCAACCGGTTCCTCCCGCGGGAAGAAAAGCCCGTATGAAGCCCAGAGAAAAAACATCCCGGTTTATTATCAATCATCGACTACCTGAAAACATGAACCGGAAAATTACCATTATCATTCTCATTTTTATTCTTACACTTCTCCTTGTCGCTGCCGGATGCACCCAGCCGGCGTCAACGACAATACCCGCTCCCGTTCCCGCGTCCTCCGGGAAAGCAGGTGCAGTCAATGTGACAACCAACGAGACGCTGGTGGCCTTTGTCAACGAAGCCGTCACGTACGCAAGAACCCATGGCAAAGACGCTGCACTTGCCGAATTTTCTAACCCGAACGGAACCTTCGTCCGGGGCGAGCTCTATATCTATGCCTACAATTTCAACAGCACCACCCTTGCCCACCCGGTCAGCCCGGAAAAGATCGGCGTGAACCGGCTGACCGAACGGGATGCGCTCGGCAACCTCTATGCCCAGGGTTTTATCGATGCCGTGAATAACGGGCCGGGCTATCTCTGGTTCTATTACAAGAACCCGGTGCACAACAACGCAATCGAGAAGAAACTCGGGTATGTTGCAAAAGTCGATGATACCTGGTGGCTTGGCTCCGGCGTTTATTACGGGCCACTCGACCCATCCCTTGCATCTTCAGTCGGAACTCCCTCTACTTCGCAAGAGATAAAGGACTTTGTGGATTCTGCTGCAGCCTATGCAGGGAAGAACGGGAAAGATGCAGCTCTTGCAGCGTTCAATAACAAATCCGGTCCGTTTACCCGGGGCGATCTGTACATCTACGCCCTTGATTATACCGGCAATGCGCTCGCGCTCGCACACCAGCCGCAACTGGTTGGTACCAGTTTCTATAACATCAAAGACTCATCGGGCAGGTATTATACCCGGACCGAGATCCATCTTGCACAGGATGGCGGGGGGTATCTCATGTACCAGTATCCGGACCCGGCCGAGAATTTTACCGTGAGATATAAGATCAGTTACGTGCGTCCCGTTGATGACACGTACTGGATCGGGGCCGGCATCTATACCCGCGAGGACAAGCTCATTGACCAGGAACTCCGGCAGTTTGTCGCGGATGCAAAGACCTATGCAAAAACCCATGGGAAAGAGAAGGCACTCGCTGAATTCAACAACCCGAACGGCTCGTTTATGAGGAATGGCCTCTATATTTTTGCCGACGATTACAACGGAACCGTGCTGGCATGGCCATACCGCCCTGACCAGGTAGGAAAAAACCTGTTCAATGAAACCGACTCCATGGGGACTCACCATATCCAGGCGATCCTCAACAGCGCACGGAACGGCACCGGGATGGTTGAGTATTACACGGAGAACCCGCTGACCAACACCACCCGGCTCAAGATCAGTTACGTGACAGATGTTGACGGGACCTGGGTGCTTGGGGCCGGCAGGTATATGGAGCCGGGCACGGTCAACCTGCGGGGATAATGTCCGGGCCTGCGGGATCACTTCCTGCGGCACCCAGGACAGTGTCCTCGCGGCATCGGCACCAAAAGCCGGGAGAGTCGGGATCATCACGGGTGCGCAATCCCCGCGGAGTATGATTCCTGCGGCACATATCATATAAAAACCATTAACTCCCCGGAGCACTTGTAAGAGATTGGTGATACTCCTGGAAAGACAGCCCGTTAAATCCCGGATTCTGCGATCGGTTGGCTATGATAGCAGCACAAAAATTCTGGAGATCGAATTCCAGACCAAGCTCGTTTACCAGTATCTGGGAGTTCCTCCAAAAACCTTTGCGGATCTCATGCATTCCGATGAGATTGGAAAATATTTCTCCGAGAAGGTCCGACCCAAGTTCCAGGCAAAAATGGTTGCTGCATAAATCAATTTCGCCATAGATACCCTCGCGAGGGTTGCGGTCTACATCAGGACCGTGTAGCCTGCTCCGGCCAGTTCATGGATAACCCGTTCGTCCCATGCAGCATCGGTAAGCCCGGAGAGGGTGTTTATCCGCTCCTCAAAGAGCCGGGTCAGCCGCTCATCCTCCGATGCAAGGAAGCTCTGGCACATGATCCGCCCGGCCCGTTTTCCTTCTTTGTCAAGGATCAGCATGCGCCAGCAGCCATAGTCCCGGCAGATCTCCGGCCGGGTCAGGTGAACAGTACAGTACCCTTTTTCCTCATTCCGGTTGTACCGGAAGAACGGGCAGGCCTCAGGGCGATCAGCAAAGATGCTCCGGTCACAAAACAACAGAATCTTGTCCGGGTCAACGGAAACCGTTGTTTTCTCACCGGTATACTCGTTGTTGACAAGATACCGGTAGTCCCCGTACTCCTCCCGTATGGTATGGACAAGACCGAGATGGCTGCAACATTCCCCGCACTGGCTGCATTCAAAGGGCATCTGGAATCAACCTGAAGGTATACCGGTTATTATCGTGCAGGTTCTTAACGGCACCGGAACGTCATCGTTCCGGGGATCAACGGGATGACAAACGAAGTGCCGGGCGGACACCCGATGCAGCCCGCATTGCCGGTTCTGTACCACCTTTCCCGCAAGCATTATTATTTGAAAACCCGCAGTTCTCCCGTATGGCACCGGCAAAAAAGCGCAGGGAAAAACACTGCAAGCCACTGGCCGGTGAGCTGCCAGAACTACTCGAAACGGCGATTGCAGAGAACAGGGATTTCATCCTGACCACAGAGACGGATCCTGATACCGGCAGGAGGATGCTTCACGTCATGAGCGGGAAATTTGTTTCACCCTGCATGCTCCGGAAACTGATCGGGCAGGCCGAGTCGCAGCGCGATGAGGGGGGCACGCTTATCAGCAGGGAATGGTAACCGTGAAAAACCATGGCGGAAATTTCTTATCCCGAACTCCCTGCCACAATGTGAGGTTTTCTCACTTTCACCCTTCGCCAGCGCTTTCTTAATACGCCTCGTTGTCAGTTGTCTTATCATGGAATGCCTTTACACAAGCTGCCGTATCACCTGCCATCGCTGCGGGCACACGTGGACATATATGGGAAACCGACTCTTCTCACTCCAGCGATCCAGACGGCCGGTCAAAGTCGGCTGCCCCCGGTGCTATGCTAAGGTGGTGCTGGATGCCCGGGAGGCCCGGTAAGGTGCAGGGTATAGGAAAACCATACTGTCCCTGACCATTTACCAGGGAATGCCCTTGCCCGCAATGCGGGCAGGGTGCAACCGGAGCCCAAAGGAACGTCTGAAGTATTGAAATGGTTCCTCCGGGACATTTTTCCTGCAGGTAGCCGTGTGAGTGGGGGATGCATCACCATAAGCAACACAGATTTTTCGATTGCAATCGATCTCCGGCAAAAAAATTTCAACCACCCCCCAACCCCCTGCCTGAATTTTTTCAATCAGCCTTTGATTGATCGGCCGGATGGCTCACGCCGGAAAAAATGATTTGCTGTTGGATAATTATCCTACAAACGGATAATTATCCGATTGTAGGCAGGTTAACTGACACCCTGTGATCGCGATCAAAAAAAAATTCAGCAGATCCTGATTTGAAATACCTGCCGGGTGGTGCACATGTTTCCAGAATCCCCGGAATGAAAAAACCGGATACGAAATCACGGTTTAATCCTGAACTGCCCGGCGGGGATCTGAATCTCGAACCGGACCCCTTTCCCCGGCACACCGCATTCCCGGATCGTCATACCGGTTATCCCCAGGATCTCCCAGACCAGGAACAACCCAAGGCCGTTCTCCGTGCCAAACCCGCGCTGGAATATTCTCTCTTTATTGGAAGTCGGAATACCGGTCCCGTTGTCCTCATACGTGACCATGAGACCTTCGGCGGTTCTCTCAGACCGGATCCGGATCGCAGTGACATGACCCCCGTGCCGAATAGAATTGTCCACGAAATTAAACGAGACCCGTTCGAGCAGGGGATCACCAAACACTTCGATCTCTTCTTTAAGGATATCCAGTGCAATACCATGGTCTGCCATCCGTGAACGGAGATCATAAAAATTGCGGGTCAGATTGATCCACTGCGGTGGAGAGACACCCAGGCTCTCGTAATCCCGGGCAAACTCGATCTGGTGCCGGATAATAGTCACAGCACGTTCCTGTTTTTCCAGCCATGCACGGATCGCCGGTTCGTTCTGTTCATCCTGGGCAACCTCGATATTCAGGAGCAGGGCCGTTACCTGGTTCAGGATATCGTGCCGGGTGACGTTCGAGAGCAGCGCAAGTTTCTTTCTCGCAGCGGAAAGTGCCAGCTCCGTCTGTTTCTGGCCCGTAATGTCGCGGACCATGATAACGCAGCCCTTTGTCCCGCTGCCCCGGGAACGCAGGGGAAGATAGCGGATCTCGAAATGCCGCTTTTCACCTGCAATGGTCCGGATAATCTCATGAATCTGTTCCGCCGCGGTTAAGGATCCATCCGCTCCGGAAAATCCCCGCGGAAGATCAGGCAGGATACCGGTAATGGGAACACCGATTGCTTTTTTGTGCGATGTGCCAAGGAAGCGCTCGGCCGGCGAATTGAGAATGATTACCCGGTTCATGATATCGATGACAATAACCCCGTCGCTGATATTATCCAGGATCTGTTCGTTTGCAATGGGTGTTATGTCGAAGAGCTGGAACCGGATCATGCCAAAAAGGACAATAAAGCCGGATAGCATCAGGGCAAAGGGGGTGGGATCGATAAGGCCCAGGTGACCCACCCTGAGGACAAGTGCGAGATTGAAAAGAAGAGGGATTAAGGTTGCGACAAGGATGGTGACGATCTGCCTGCGGTATACCGAAGGAGAGATCATGAACCTCTGGAGGATCAGGAGGATCGTGAGGTAGATGAGAGCATAGGAGTAGAGGGCATGAACCCAGAAGGCCGGCCCGTAGGCGATAACGTGGAACGCGAGACCGTCCACCATTGTTTCCGTAACCGTTGAATAGAAGAGATGATGAAACGGATTTGTTGCCACCATCAGGACGGTAAACGTAGGAACGATACAGAGCAGCGCAGCGGTTTTTAAGGTAACCCATTCATCATTCCCGGTATACTCAAAGGCAAACAGCAGCCAGGCTACCGGAATAATTGCCATGGCCGGATACTCGATCAGGATTGCCAGCATCTGGGTCTGCAGGTCGGCACTCGATAGTTCGAGCGCGGTGCAGAACGCCCAGAGACTTCCCGCAAACATCAGGAGCGAAAAAGAACGGGCGCAGACACAGGACCGGTTGCGCACTCCCGTGATCCCAAGGATTGCAAGGATCAGCCCGCAGGCAATGAAGGGAATAACATAGGGAGAATATTGCCAGATCATGATTTCAGAGCCGATTTTACCGGAAAACCCGTTGCATGACAGGCGCCAGGTACTGGTAAAAGTATGTGTGTGATCGTTAGGATATACACATTGTTATACCCGGTTTACTTTGGCTCATTGTTATCCCCCCCTGCAACACTCTTCGGATATGGGGAGAGCCGGTTTCACCGTTCGATTAGGTGAATATGGTCGTCCGTCTTTTTTGCCAGGTCTTCTTTTCCCTGGAGCCGGGCCACATCGGATATGGCTTCGAGCACATGCACGGACTCTTCAAGGAACGAGAGCAGGTCGGTCGGGAAGACCTCGATCCCGTATTCATCCAGCAGGAAAACGGCAATCTGGCGATGGTCCAGGCCATTCTCCCGGAGTTCTATTACTTTCCTTGCAAACTTCTTCTCCGGGCACCCGCATAGCGGGGCTTCCCGGCAGTCACAGCGGAGGAACTCGTTGAAAAAAGCAAGGATCTGTTCCCTCACACCATAGTCAAGGGCGTCGTAATTTATGTGCGAGCTGAGGGTTTCGAGCATGGTTCCCGAGAACGCAAGCTCCGACAGGCGATAACCGGCGAGTCTCTCCAGTTTTTTTGCATTGCGGAACCGCGCCCGGTCAGCGATCAATCGTCTTCTCCGGTGGACTCATCGAAGTTCTTGAGCGAGGTCATGGCCTCGTTCATGCGCTCGCACTCGATAAGCCATTCGTCAAAGAGTGTCGGGTTCTCCAGGTCTTCCTTGACATACTTGCCACAGCAGGCTGCCCCTTCAATCACGCTTGCCCCGATATTTGCAGCGGATTCAAGCGCAAGTTCCATGTCTTTTTCTATCTGGGCGCGGCCGGTCTTGACAAGAGTCTTGATATCCTTGTCAAATTCCCCGGCAAGGTATTTCCGGCACCCGGCAAAGAGCGCGAGTTTTGGGAGCTGGAGGATCTCGACCAGCTCTTCTAAGTCTCCCTTCGGGGGTGCGGACATGACGATCGCTTCTATCTGGGAGAGCTTGTCCAGGGTCTCATCCTTGGAGAACCGGTTGTTCTGGTAGAGCTTGATTATCTTGAGGACCGAGAGGGTGATATCGACCGAGAATCCGTCAAGGATCCGGAAGCCTTCCGGCAGCTCTTCGCTTTTTGGGTCAACCTCGAAGCTCGCTTCCCCGAGGGTCTTGAGCCAGTTATCCCATCGCTCCTGGTTGTAAAAGATGTAGAATAACTTGAGCGGTTCTTCTTCGGTTTTCTTGCTCGCCTTTTTCGCCATTTCAGTACACTATTCTTTCTCCTGATTAAAGTATTTCGTTGCCGGCCGGGTTCAAGGGTTCAATACCCGGTTCCGGGAGAACTGCCTTAGGCCGGATACGGAAGTTCTCTTCCGGGTCATTGTATCCATGAAAAAAACACCGGTTACCGATATGATCTGGCGGGCACCTTTCATCAAAATACGCTGCACATCGCTCATTTCAGTCCGCAGTAAAAACGCGCTGTAAAAAAACAAAATACCGAAAATGTCCCCTCCTCACGGCATACCCGTTCCGGTTATCCTCATGCCCCCTTTGGTTTCAGGGGCACTGAACTCCAGGTTTCCTCTCGTGTTTTTGTATCCCGCATTCTCTCCGGGCAAGAGTGGATTATACAGAAATTCTCTCTGCCTTGTAAAAGCCCCTGCTTGCATAGGACATCCGGTCGGTAAACGGATTTGAGACGATTCGGAACTGCCAGACCACCTGTTTGTCTTTTGTCACTTCAACGATCCGGTCTGCCTCGGTTATGAGAATGTTCCCGTTTGGGAGCAGGTTTGCATCCCGGACCGGTATGGAAGTTTCTATTCTTACCGGGAACCTCCACAGGATTGCCGAGGTAGCCGGGTCGAGCTCCAGCACCTCATGCGGTTTTCCATGGTTGATGAGCAAAAGTGTGCCGTTTACAAGAACCAGGGGATCGTGCTGTGCCTCGAGAAGACCTTTACCAATTGTCCGCACGAGTTTGCCGGAAGGATCGACTTCCACGATGACATTGAAATTCCTCAGGCTGACGAGCGTATTTCCTGAATCCAGCCGGGTTACCGCATTGGTATGCGACCATCCCTCATCCTGGATCTGCGAATATTCAGGGCCGGTGAACAGATCCTTTGCGTGCCAGGACCAGACAATTTTTCCGGCGGAATCGATCTCTTTTACCTGCGCATCGGCTGCAGTGTCCATGGCCCCGAAAGCGACAAGGGTATTGCCATTTGCGAGACGGTCCGCATCGTGGGACACCTTTGAGTCCAGGTATTTCCAGACAACCTGTTTATCCCGGTTGATCTCGTACACCCCGTTCCTTGGAAGAAGCATCAGGATATTGCCACCGGGCAGCACCTCAACATCCCATCCCGGGTTCGTGTAGGATATCAGTTCTGGGGGGAGGGGATATTCCCATACAATCTCCCCGAGCCGGTTCACTTCGATGACCCGGGGTCGGGCCGCATTATGGTTGTCCGGGAAGATCGTTGTTCCCGGAGCGATCTTTTCCGGAACCGCGATATCGACAACAAAATCCGGATCCATTGTTCCGCGGGGCCTAACTTCGGTAACGGTTACTGTTGGGGTACTTGGTGCAGCGGTTTGCGGAGAGGTCGCCTGGATGGCAATATCCGCAGGTGCCGGACTTGCCGTGCTGGCCGGCAGTGGAACTCCCGGTGTTTTTGTTTCCGGGCCGGACTGGGTGCAGCCGGCAGCGAGCAGTACCAGGATGAACAGGATGAACAGCAGAAGAACAGCGGGACCTTTCATACTAGTGGAATAATAATAGACTATCATTAACCTGTTGGTCCCGGTCCGGAAAACGAGAACCGGCAATACGTAATTGAGCAACCGGGTAAGTCATAGAAAAGGTTCTGGAATGACTGCTTAAAAAAAAGAATACGGAACGCTTCGAACGTTTGTGTCCAGATGCGTGGAGCAGGATTCGAACCTGCGAACGCCTTCGCGACGGGACCCTAAATCCCGCTCCTTTGGCCGGTCTCGGATATCCACGCACTTTTTAAAAACTTTGAATAATGAACAGGATGACGACACCGGAAATTGTTCCGGAACGCTTCGTTTTTCTGCCCGGTATATTTGTCCGGCAGCGATAAGAGCATATCGCCGGATCCATTCTTAAAAAAAAGAAGACCGGGTGCTTACGCTACATATCCACCCGGGATACGACCCCGTGGATCTTATCGGAGGGAAGTTTGTAGAACTGGACCACCGATGGAGACAGGCGTTTGATTGCGGCAAAGACCCGCCATATAGCGTGGGTGGTGATGATATCCTCCATGCCGTAAAAGATCGTTTTCTCATCAATCTCTGCTTCTTTTAAGATTGAGCCGATATCGACAATCTCCATATACCCGAGATAGATCTCAAAGATCGAAAGGCCCGGGGTGATCTCCCGGGTGACACCCCACGTCACGCCAAACGGTTGCTCGGTCCTGACGATCGAAATCACGATATTATCGTCATAGACGATATTGTTGGTGAACATAATCCTTGAAACGTACTTGGGAAGTTTCCTGAAGTCGCGGGCAAAGAAGAGCGCGGTTCCCGAGATACGGTTGACCGAACGGTACACTTTGTTGAATTCCGGGATGAACTCCTCAAGGGGTATCGGCGTCAGTGCGGCGGCGAGTTTCTTCTGGCCGCTGACGTATATCATGATGATGGCAAATGGGATGAGGGCTATCAAAAGCGACCAGTATCCCCCGGAGGGTATCTTGTGGAAGTTGGCGATGAGGAACGCCATCGCCACAATGAGGACACCGGATGCGATCACGGTCTTGACAATCTTGCCCCGGAGGACATAGATCCACAGGATCATGACTGCCGTGATTGCCATGGTACCGCTGACTGCAAGTCCGTATGCATGAGTAAGGTTATTGGAGGTATGGAAGATCGCAATGACCATCAGGACTGCAAAGAGGAGGAGCCAGTTGACAACATCAATGTAGATCTGGGATCGCAGGTGGGGAGATGTATATTCAACCCGCAACAGCGGCATGATACGGGTGGTAAGTCCCTGGTACACGATCGAGAAGATCCCGGAAATCATGGCCTGCGAAGCTATGATCGATGCGGCGATGCTGAGAACCAGGAACGGAATATACAGGAATGCAAACTGGGAATAGATCATCTCGAAGAGAATATTGTGGGCATCAGGATGGGTCATCAGGAAGGCACCCTGTCCCAGATAATTGATTGCAAGGGCCCCGAATACCAGGTACCACGCCCGGATAATCGGCTCCCGGCCGAGATGTCCCATATCTGCATACAGGGCCTCGCCACCGGTTGCACAGAGAATGACGGATGAGAGGATCAGAAACCCTTCCAGCCCGTGACTCAGGAGATAATTTATCCCGACCATGGGATTGAGGGCTAGCAGTACCTGGGGTGCAGCGCACAGGGCAATGACTCCCCCAATAGCAAGGGCAGAGAACCAGATCACCATGACCGGGCCAAATGCCCACGCAACGCGTTCCGAGCCTCTCTTCTGGAATGCAAAAAGACTGATTGCAATGATCGCTGCAATCAGCATCAGGATCATCTGGGGTGTATTCTCAAGGCCCGGTACAAGGAGGATACCTTCTACCGCTGAAAGAATACTGATGGCAGGAGTGATGACGCCATCGCCAATAAACAGGGAGATACCGATAATGGCAAGCAGGGATACGAACGCCACCCGGTTGCCGGATTTGAGAAGCGGGAGCAGGATCTCCTTGAGCACGATCGTGCCGCCTTCACCTTTCTTACCAAGGTGCATGGCAAGATAGGTATATTCAATCGAGACCAGGATCGTGAGCGTCCAGATGATGAGCGAGAGAATCCCCATTACGTTCTGGGGCGTGGGGGGAATCAGGAGGAAGATGGCGGTGAAGGTGTAAATCGGGCTGGTCCCGATATCGCCGAATACGAGACCCATCGACTTGACGATTCCGGGCATGGCAAAATAATTTTTCATTCGTTCATTACCTGTCGTCAGAAATAAGGTATAATCCTTTCTCTTTCACTGCCAGTACAGGGGGGATCTGGAGATCTTATATATCAGACCCGGCGTCTCTCTCTTTTTTCTCTTCCGTATAGATACGATAGCTGGTTATGATGAGGACGATTATCAGCGGACCGAGCACAAAGCCGGCCAGTCCCATGGTCATAAGGCCGCCAACGATCCCGATGAACATGATGAGGAAATTGATCTTCACCCGCCTGCCCACGAGTGCCGGGCGGATATAGACCTCCGGCACCAGCGATACGACAAGGTATCCCAGGAAAAAGAGGATCAAAACGCCCCGGGTATCTCCCAGTGCAAGGGCATAGGCCCCGATAATGATGAATGCCACCGAAGATCCGAGAATGGGGATCAACTCGCAGAAGGCGGCAAAAAATGAATAAAAGAGGATATTGCCATAACCGAGCAGCCAGAACACGGGAATGGCGATAAAGAATGTCAGAAGCGCAATTGCAATCTGGACCACATAGATCGTGTACAGGGTATCGGTGGTAACCCCCGATAAGCGATCCACGTATTTCTGGACGGGCTCGGGCACATGGCTGAAGAGCCGTTCCCGGATCTCCTCGCCGCGGATGAAGAGGACAAAGAGCGTGAAGAAGAAGACGAACATCTTGAAAAGGATGGTCGGCAGGTATGTGACGAGCGTTGCCTTGTAATCGATGAAGAGGGCAAACGCCTCATCGAGCAGGATGGCAAGGTTTCCCTTGTTGATGGGAACCCCGTAGGCCATGGGATTTGTTGCAGGGTTGTTGAGCCATACCCCGATAGTTCCGAACATTTCCGAAAGGCTGCTGGCGTTTGCAGAGAAGATGGCGAGCGTGACAAGAATCGCTGCGCAGGTGCCGGCAAGAACCAGAAGGGTGAGGGCAGCAGCTGCAAAGACCGGTTGGATGCGGGCGGCTATCCGTTTATATATGGAAAAGAGGACAATTGCAAGGGATGCCCCGAGCAGGACCATATCCATGACCGACCAGAAGATGATTATTGCCCCAAGGCTGAGCAGGACCAGGAGGATGAACGGGTAATACTCCGGGCGGACTGGGGTCATAGCGCACTACCTAGTGGGAGGTAGTGTGTCTTAATTAATCCTGCGACTTTGCCCCCCGGAACCCGGAAAACGATAGCCATAACAATTTATCCCTCCCAATCTCCTTGGTTATCCGATGAAGCGCTTCGAACATATTGCCATGATCGCGCATGACATGGGACTCATCTTCGAGTTCCTGGGCCTCGTGTCGCTCGTGCCGTTCGTTGTGCTGGTTATCTTCCAGGAATGGGATCTCGTCCTCCCGCTTGCAACAGCCCCGGTCATTTTTCTTGTCCTCGGCGGAATCATCTCCAATATCCCCCACGAAGACCTGGAGCCCTCGTTCTCGGTAACGCTGAGCGCCGTTGCCCTGTCGTGGCTTGCCATCGCATTTATCGGGGCGCTCCCGTTCGTCTTTGGCCTGCACATGTCCTATACCGATGCGGTCTTCGAAGCCATGTCCGGCTGGACCGGCACCGGTTTTACCATGCTTGCCTCGGTCGACACAACTCCCAACACCCTCCTGTTCTGGCGATCGTTCATGCAATGGATCGGTGGCATCGGGATCATCGCGTTTGGCATCTCCCTCCGGCGCAAGACCCGCGTCTCGCTCTTCCGCCTGTACCGGGCCGAGGGCCGGGAAGAAGAGCTGGTGTCCGCATCGGCTTCATCGAGCCGCAGGATGTGGATGATCTACCTTGTCCTGACATTTTTCTTCACCGGCCTCATCATGCTCGTGGGCATCCCGCTCTGGGACGCGCTGAATCTTGTGATGGTGGCGATCGCCACCGGCGGGTTCACGATCCATACCGGGGGTGTCTCCTATTACAACAACCCGTACCTTGAAGCGCTTCTCATCCCGGTCATGATCGCCGGGGCCATTCCCTTCAAGGTCTTCTTCTGCCTCTACTGCGGCAAGATCTGGGATATGTTCCGGGACCGGACCGTGCGGGCATTTCTTCTCATTGCCCTTGCCGGCTCCATCATCACGTCCCTCGACCTGTTTATTTTTGGCAACATAACCATAACCTCTGCATTCCGGCAGGGGGTATTTATGGCAGTATCCGGCCTGTGTACCTGCGGGCTCCAGAATTCAAATCCCCATTACTGGGTAGTGATTCCGCTTGCGGTCGTCACGCTGCTGATGTTCATCGGCGGTGCAATGGGAAGCGCAGCCGGAGGTGTCAAGGTCAACCGGGTCATGCTCGTCTATGAAGGGGTCAAATGGTGGTTCCGCCGTTTTTTTGTCAGCAGCCGGGTTCTCGTTCCCTTCCGGTTTGGCGGAAAGACCGTCTCGAAAAAGATCACCGATCTTGCGATCTCCAACAACCTGCTCGTTATCGTTATCTACGTGCTCACGATCTTTATTGCAACCCTTGTAACGCTTCACCTGTATATCACCTCGTTCCGGCTGGAAGAGGTGGTCTTTGAGATAGTTTCCGCGCTCAGCAATGTCGGGCTTACCACCGGGTTCATCAGCGCGGCGAGCCCAATAACCATAAAATGGATCTTTATTGCCCTGATGTGGTTTGGAAGGCTCGAGATTGTGCCGATCATCATCATATCCATGGGCGTGGTAAAAGCCTTCAGCAGCGATATCTCCCGCGATGAAAATGATGACAGCGAGGATGACCGGCAATCCCTGTAATACCTCATCGCTTATCTTGGTGCAGAGCGTACAGTTGAGGATACACGGTGATCTATGGCTGAGGTAAACATTCTCGGGACAGCGCATGTCTCGCAGCAGAGCGTTGATGAAGTGCGGACTGCGATTGCAGAGTATAAACCGGACGTTGTGGCCGTAGAACTCGATCCTTCCCGCTTCCAGGCCTTAAAGCGGCAGGCCCGGGACCCGACCGTGGACGATGTCCTGGAAGTAAAAAATTTCAACTCCCTGCTCGTCCAGTGGCTCCTTGCGTACCTCCAGCGAAAGATCGGGATCGATGTCGGCGTTGACCCGGGCGCGGAGATGAAAGCGGCGATCGAGGAGGCGGAGAAGAACAATATCCCGATTGCCCTTGTTGACCGCGATATCCGTATCACGCTGATGCGCTTCTGGCACTCGATGGGCATAATCGAGAAGATCAAGATGATCTGGGCGCTCATCATCTCCATTGCCGAAGTTGACAATGGCCAGGAGATCGACATCGAGTCGCTCAAGGAACAGAACGTTATCGATATGGTGATGGAGGAGTTCCGCAAGTTCTCCCCGAACGGAGCCCGGGCCCTCATTGATGAGCGGGATGCGTTCATCGCCCATCAGCTGATTATTTTAAAGGCGCAGCGCCCCGAGGGAAAGATCCTTGCCGTTGTTGGCGCCGGCCACCGCCAGGGAATCAAGAACTACCTGGATAATCCATCAGGGCTCCCCCCGTTCGATTCCCTGACAAAACAGCCAAAATCGTTCCCGTGGGGCAAGATCTTCGGCTTTGCCGTCACCGCACTGTTTGCCTTCCTGCTTGCTGCGATTGCGTTCTCGGGAGTTGGCTGGAATGTCCTGCTCTATGCGTTCCTCTTCTGGGTGGTAATCCACGGGGTCCTTGCCGGCCTCTTCACCCTGCTTGCCGGGGGGCATCCCTATTCGGCCATTACCTGTTTCTGCGTTGCGTGGATGACGTCCTTAAACCCGATGCTCCATGCCGGGTGGATTGCCGCGTATGTTGAAGCCCGGGTAAGAAAACCGCCGATCACGGATTTCCGGAGGATCTATGAATGCGAGACCATTGGCGAAATGGCTAAGGTGCCGCTCTTCAAAGTCGTGCTCGTGGCAGCCCTCGCCAACCTTGGCAGCCTGCTCGGGACTATCCTGTACTTCATCTTTGTCTTCCCGGTGCTCGGGATAGACCCGGGTGTGGTTATCTCAACCGGTATCCAGAACATGTGGTCCTGGTTTACCGGTCTCTTCTGATTTTATCCGGTTGCCGTGTCTCCCCGCGGTTGCCTGACCTTAAGAGCCGGGTCATACTATTGTCATCACCGCTCACAGACCGGGGATCCATAACAAACCACAACAACCATTTATGCCAAGTACTCAAACTCTTTCCAGTGAGTTGTAGTATGACGAATCATTTTGCAAAATCCTTGCGGGGGATGATCCCGGTTGCTGCACTGGTCTTCCTTGTGGTATTCGGGCTTACCCTTCCGGTATCCGCTGTGGAGTATTCCATATCCGAGTACAACGGGAATATTCCTGCCGGGGGTACCATCAGCTATGCCGTCCTTGCCGGCAATTCCTGGACCGATGAGCCCGTGGATCTTCTTGTCGATGTTGTCGGGATCGGCCAGACAGAGGATCTGAAGTTGATTCCGGTGGATCCGATCAAGGACACGTATACGTATTCCGCCCGGAAATTCACGTCCGCTGATGGAAATACCATCCACGTGGACAAAGGAACAAAAAAGCAGATTCTCCTGACATTCAAGCTTCCGCAGGACGTGGGGAACGGCGGCAGGTACGCGATGGTTGTCATCCACACCCTCCCGGGAAAGAATGTCACCGCTTCGGACACCAACATCCCAGTATTTTTGACCATTCTCGGGAGCAACCCGAACGTTGAAGGCAGCATCACCAGTCTTGCGGCAGAGAACGTCACTCTCGGCCAGCTGGTTACCATCCTGACCGGCTACAAGAATACCGGCAATATTCACCAGAGTAATGTCGTGAATGTGGTGAATATATCCGGATCGAACGGGAACTTCCTCATTTCCAAATCCACAGAACCGTTAAAGGAGACGATCCTCCCGGAAAAGACCTATGAGTTTAGCATAACTCCCGATATCTCGAAGCTGCCTGCCGGCACCTATACCGTCCTTTCGAAAGTATATGCCGAGAACGGGAAATATCTCGACAAGAAGACCACTACGTTCACCATCAAATCCCCGGCGGGTGCCCAGGTATCGGCAACTCCTCTTGCAAATGCCACCTCCCCTCCCACACCCGCAGCCACCAAATCCGGTCTGCCTGCAGTTCTTGGTCTCGCAGCTCTTGCCGGTGCGATGGTACTGATATCCTGCCGGAAGAACCACTAACCACTCATTCTTTTTTGAGATCCTTTTATCCAGAGAGTGGATTATCCGGTTGATCCGTGTTATATTTTCTCCAAACCGGTTTCCTGGCCCGGGTCTGCTTTGCGCCCCTAATGTCCAGAATGGTTACAGGTTACAGGTTACAAGTTCAGTTTCAGCTTCCCGGTCCGCATTGGGAACACCCCTTTGGCGCGGCAGGGATATTCGAAAAATCATGTAATCCCTAATGAGGTTATTGATCCAGATTCTCTGCATTGCAAACAACAGGCGTGTGACCGCCTCACATCCCACGGGAAGAAAGCATCCGGATGAGCATCCGCTTAATCCCCCTGCAACCGGTTCGTAAGCACAAAAAAAAGATCCGGTTGTTATGCCCGGCAAACCAACGCGGCATACAGAGATTTCAGTCGCAGTGCTTACCGGAGTCCCGCGATCTCAGCGTCAATCCAGTCCTGAATAACGAGTTTTATTTCATCCCGGCTCATGCCGGGCAGGTACTTCCTGCGAATCACGATCTCAAGAGTATCCAGGACCGGGGTTACTATCGTAAAATACGACTGCTGGCCTTTGAACCCGCCATTCTTTTCCAGGTGAACAAGGACAAGCTCATTAAGATGCTCAAGCTCCCCGGTCAGGTCGATGATCTGTTCAAGGGTAAGAGCCGCCGGCACCGCGGACTGCAGTACATCGCAGTGGCCGGAACCCGCGGTGCTTTCCTGCGATCCGGATTCCCGTTGTTCATGGTCGAGCATGGTCATTATCCTGCATCATATTCCAGCGGCCGGTGCCGGACCCCCGGCCTGGCCGGGGCTGATACAGAGAGTCTTTTTTTTGGGAATTAAACCTTTGCCCGGCCGGGCAAGTCGCAAAGGTTTAAGCACTGCCATGTTCTCTCCTTGTTCATACGAACCGGATGTGATCCCTATATCAAGCACCGCACTCCTTGTAATCGAAGGGCTCTGGTGGACTCCCGAGCAGAAGCCCAAACGACCGTCAGTGCTCCACTTTCTCGAAGGCCTGGAAAACTACCGGGGCGATTTCAATATCTATTATGCAAACTTTTACGAGAAGACCGGGTTCCGGCGTGCGCTTGAGGACGACCTGACCAACACAAGCGAAGGCCGGCTCTTCCTCTACGTTGCAGCCCACGGCACCGGGAAGAGGATCGGGGGACTCAAGGCCAAGACCGGCATGAAACTTCCGGCCATGTTCAAGGCAGTGAAGAATGCAGCCAACTATTCCAATATCGAGGGAGTCCTGATTGGCTCGTGCAGTGTTGGCAACAATATTGACGATTTTATCTCGACTACGAAGAACTCCCACATTGCCTGGATCTTCGGCTATACCTGCGAGATCGGGTGGATGGCGAGCACCTTAATCGATGTCTCGATCTTCGAGCACCTCATGAAACTCCGGAAAACCGATCTCAAGGACCGGAAAAAGATCCTTGACGCGTTTGCCCGGGCCCTCGGCCGGTTCAACGGCGATTATGTGCTCTGCAAGATGAAGGGGAAGAATATCCCCTTAAAAAACGCCATCACGCTCGTTGTCCAGCCCCGGGGCCCCGGCTTCAAGGCGCAGGATGAAACCCCGTATCTCCTGGAAAAACTGGGCTGGAATTCCTGAAATCACGTCAGGAACCTATACCGGTTTGACTTTTATCTCGGGCTTTGGCAGGTAAGGGATAAGAGCCGTTGCAATCTTTGCAAGGTTCATGGACTGGAGTACCACTTTTCCCGGGCCCGTGAGGGTGGTGACAAAGAGGCCTTCTCCGCCAAAGAGTGCGGTTGTCACTCCCCCGGACAGCGAGATGTCGTAGCTGACCGTGTCCTCAAAACCGACAACCAGACCGGTCTGGACTTTCACCACTTCGCCCGGTGCGAGAACCTTCTCGACAATATCCCCGCAGCAGTGGAGGAGAACCGTGCCGTTCCCGCTCATCTTCTGGAATATGAACCCGCTCCCGCCAAAGAGGCCGGCCGGGATGTTGGCCGTGAACGCAAGGTCCAGCTCAACCCCGTCATCGCAGCAGAGAAACGAGTCTTTCTGGGCAATGAACTCTTTTTGCGGTGCAATAACAACCGCAAAAATCTTGCCGGGGATGGTGCCGGCAAACGAGACAAAGCCCCGCGTGTCCGGAGAGAGAAACCGGGTGAGAAACACGCCCTCCCCGGCAACCGCCCGCTTGATACCCGATATGAGGCCCCCCTTGAGCTGGCTCTCCATGGTCATCGTACCGCTCATGTTGACCATCGAACCGGCTTCAGCGTATATCCCGACACCTGCGGGTAAATCGATCTCGGCCATCTGGAGGTTATTGCCAATAATCTCGTAGTCCATAGTAATCCGGAGAGGAATTCGACGGAAAAGTACAAATGTGTTTGGGAATTGAACCGTATGGTTTCCAGCCGGAAACCGGATTTTTCTCACCGTCATGCTGGCGATTATAAAAAACAACGGATTTATAGCATCACTTCAGAACATTGATCAACTAATAACCGGTGTCAGGTGTTGATACATACTCATGGGAAAGATTTCTGAACTGTTCCGGAAGAATATCGGCCTCGCCTTTTTTCTCCTCATCCTGGCGGTGTCTGTGTTTATCTTCATCGCAGTTATCCTGCAGACCCAGAATATCCTCGTGCAGGCTGACGAGAACGAAGGCCTCTCTTCCGTTAAAATAGCGGCCGGGATGATCGACGGCAATATGCTCGAAAGCATCGGTCCCGGCGATGAGAACACGACCGCATACAAATCCCTCCAGACCGATCTCAACCAGCTCCGAAGTGCCAATCCGAATATCCGGCATATCTACACGATGAAACGGATCAACGGTACAATTGTTTTTGCCGTTGATGCCGATTACGGCAGCCGGACCTCGTCAGTTCAGGGAGCCCGCATCGGTGAGACATATACCAATGTCACACCGGCCCTGATGAAAGGGTTTTATGCTCCGGTTACAGGAGCGGGTTTCACCACTGACGAATGGGGCACGGTCCTCTCCTCCTTTGCCCCGGTCTATAACCAGCGCGGCGAGGTTGTCGGGGTAGTCGGCGTTGATCTCGATGCCGGGATACTCTCCTCGCGCATGACGATGTTAAAGAACATGTACATTCTCGTCCTGCTCGCAATATTTGTTGTAGCCGTATCGGTTGCCGCCTTTACTGCATCCATGCAGAAGGAGGCATACCGGGCGCTGAGGGAGAACGAGGAGTACCTCAACACGATCATGCAGTCCATCCAGGCCGGGGTTCTTATCATTGATGCAGAGACCCATATCATCACGGATGCCAACCCCAAGGCGCTGTCCCTGATCGGTGCAAAGAAAGAGGATGTGGCAGGAAAAACCTGTCACGCGTTCGTTTGTCCGGCCGAGACCGGCAACTGCCCGGTAACGGATCTCGAAGAGACGGTGGACAATGAGGAGCGTATCCTTCTCGATATCAATGGACGGAAGATCCCGATCATAAAAAGCGTCAACCGGATCACGCTTGGCAAAAAGAAAATGCTCATCGAGTCGTTCGTTGATATCAGCGAGCGGAAGAAGATGGAGGAACAGAATGCCCAGCTCATCAAGGATCTGGAGACTGCCAACTCGGAGCTCAAGGATTTCGCCTACATTGTTTCGCATGATCTCAAGGCACCCCTCCGGGCCATCGGGTCGCTCTCTCAGTGGCTGTACTCCGACTACAAGGACAAATTCGATGACGATGGCAAGACCCAGCTGGATCTCCTCGTCAACCGGGTCCAGCGGATGCAGAACCTGATCGAAGGGATCCTGGAATATTCCCGGGTTGGACGGGTGCGGGAAGAAAAAGAGCCGGTCAGACTGGATGCCGTGATTCCTGATATCATTGACAGCCTTTCCCTGCCACCCCATATTGCGGTGACCATAGATCCACAGCTTCCGGTCATTGCGTATGAAAAGACCCGGATCCGCCAGGTCTTTGCAAACCTGATAGGAAACGCGGCCAAGTACATGGACAAGCCCGCTGGAGAGATCCATGTCGGCTGCAAGCCCGATGGATCGTTCTGGAAATTCTCGGTTGCAGATAACGGCCCCGGGATCGACTCCCGGCATTATGAGAAGATCTTCCAAATCTTCCAGACCCTCCAGCCCCGGGATCATATCGAGAGCACCGGCATCGGCCTCTCGATTGTGAAAAAGATCGTTGAGATGAACGGCGGCAAAATCTGGGTCGAGTCTGAAGTAGGAAAAGGAAGCATTTTTTACTTTACCGTGCCGATATCCGGGATATCGGATGAGGGATCACCATGAACAGCGAGAGTACCATACTGCTAATTGAAGACGATGTCGTTGACATGATGTCGGTAAAAAGAGCGCTCAAGGAGCTCCAGGTAACCAACCCCTTAACGCATGTCGAGAACGGGGAAGAGGCACTTGCGTTCCTGAAAAACCCGGCAAATGTCAAGCCGGCCATCATCCTTCTTGACCTCAACATGCCCAAGATGAACGGGCATGAGTTCCTGGCTCTCATGAAAAATGACGAGGAATTAAAACGGATACCGGTGATCGTCCTCACCACGTCCCGCGGGGAGCTCGACAAGGTCCAGAGTTTCGACAACGGCGTTGCCGGTTACATGATAAAACCCGTGGATTACCGGCAGTTCGTGGAAGTCATGCGCACGATCCGGCTCTACTGGACATTAAGTGAATTACCCGGATAACCTATGACTGCGACCCCAGGAAACGATCGAAACCTGACGCTGCTTTTAATAGAGGACGATCGTGTAGACCAGATGGCCTTCAACCGGCTGATCCGGGACCAGAGGCCCTCGTACACGGTTCGTATCGCCGGCACACTTGCAGAAGCCCGGACGCTTCTGTTAAAGGAGCCGGTGGACATTGTCATCTGCGATTTCTACCTTGGGGAAGGAACGCCGTTCGATATCATCCCGGATCTCAAAGCCCGGGGAATACCGATCATCATCGTCTCCGGCGCCGAAGACGAGGACTCGGCAGCAGAAGCGATTCGGAAAGGCGCGTTTGATTTTATCGTCAAGGACCAGAATTATAATTACTTAAAAGTCCTTCCCCTGACAATCGAACGGGCTCTCGATGCAAGTCTGGGGATGGTGGATACAGCAAACGTACATGGCAGTGACGCTGCCGATCCTCCCGTGGAGGCAGATCACTCGGGCGACAAAGAGGATATCCAGCTGCGGCGCCTTGTTGTTGACCAGTCCGAGCTCATTGCCCGCTACCGGCCCGATGGTACCATCCTTTTTGTCAATGATGTATACTGCCGGTATTTCGGGAAGACCCGGGCAGCACTGATCGGACAGCCGTTCGAGCCGTTTTTACCGGAAGAGGACCGTCAGATTCTCAGGAACCAGCGGCTTGAGCTGAGCTTAGATAAACCTGCCGTGACGTTCGAGCACCGGGTCCACCTCCCCTCCGGAACCCTGCGCTGGATCCGGAGAACCGACCGGGCACTCTTTGACGAAAACGGTACCGTCATCGAATACCAGATGGTCTCAACCGATATCACGGAACAGAAGCAGGCCGAAGAGGCACTGCGGGAGAGCGAAGCGCGCTATCGTATGCTCGCGGAACATGCGTTTGACGGTATCCTTATCCAGGACTTGAACGGCCGGACCCTGTATGTCAACCAGAGCATTGTGCGGATGTTCGGGTATTCCAGCCTCGAAGATATCATCGGGAAAAATACCCTCTCCTTTGTTGCCCCCGAATCCCGGGAAACGGTCCGGGGTGACCTGCAAAATGTTACCGGTGGAAACCAGGGCTACCTCCAGAAATACCACGCGGTGAAACCCAACGGCGAGAAGATCATCGTCGAATCGGTAGGAACGCTGATCCCGTACCAGGGCAGGACCGCAAACATCGTTGCACTGCGGGACGTAACAGAGCGGGAGAATGCCGGCATCCAGCTCCAGAAAGAACTTGCCCGCAAAAAAGATTTCATCAATGTCGCGGCCCACGAACTCCGCACCCCACTCCAGCCGGTGGTCGGGTACCTGAACCTGCTGCTTGACGAAGAGAGTGGATACGTGATCCAGCCGGATGTGCTCGAGATCCTCAAGAAGATTCGTATGTACGTGGAATCGGAGCGGCACATGGTGAGCCAGATCCTGGAGCTCAGCCTTCTCGAATCCGTCCATGAGCATTACTGGCCCCAGATAGCGCCGGTCGCGATCCGGGAACTCCTCGACCTCGTGATTCGGCAGGGGAATTATGATTCTGAAGCCGGTATCACCGTCAATGTCCAAAAAGACTTCACCATCAACAGCAACGGCCCCTACATCCATGAGATCCTGGACGAGATCCTATCGAATGCCGTAACATACTCAAACGAACCCCGGATAATTTCCATTGACGGGGAAGAGACGGAAACGGAACTCAGGATCTCGATCACGGATAACGGACGGGGTATTGCGCCGGATAAACTGGAGGTCATTTTCGATCCCTTCTATCTGAGCGATGCGGACAAGCTCTCCCGGAAATACGGGCGGCTTGGCGTTGGGCTGACCATGGCCCGGAACCGGGCAACCCATCTCGGGGGAACGATCACGGTTAAGAGCGTCTTTGGGATCGGGAGCACGTTCACGCTGACCCTGCCAAAGAACGGCAGGGAATAACCTTCTTTTTGTTTTTGGGTTTTACCCTTATATCCGGATTTTCCTGAACAGAAATGCTCCGGTAACGGTCATTGCGAGAGCAAAACCCCCGATAACGGCAAGACAGATGAGCGGGCTTATCTGGGAGACGCCGGTCAGGCCGTACCGGATTCCCTCTACGCCGTATGTCAGGGGATCGAGTAGGGTGACGATGCCCATCCACGGGGGCAGGCTTGAGATCGGGAAGAACGCGCCCGAGAGTGCGAAGACCGGGAAGATGACAAAGTTCATGATGAGCTGGAACCCGGTCATGTCCTCCATCCGGGAGGCAATCGCGATCCCAAACGCGGTGAACGAGATCCCGATCAAGGCCATGAAGAGGAACGCTACCAGGAAGCGGGCCGGGTTGTCGATCGCAAGACCGATGAAGAGCGAGAGGACGAGGATGATGATACCCTGGATGAAGGCAGTTGTTGCGCCGCCAAGCGTCTGGCCGAGCATGATCTCAAGCCGTGAGACCGGGGCAACAAGCGTCTCTTTTAAAAAACCGAACTGCTTGTCCCAGATGATCTGGATCCCCGAGAAAACCGAGGTAAAGAGGACGCTCATGGCAACCATCCCCGGGATGAGGAAGACGATATAGTTCCCGCTTCCCGGCAGGGTCACGACCGCGTTGAGGCCGAACCCAAGGAAGATGAGAAGGAAGAGCGGCATGCTGATGCTGCCGATGATCCGGCTCTTTGACCGGGTGTACCGCTTCATGTTCCGGAGCCAGATCGTGTAGATGATGTCCATTTTTCAGCTCCTCATCATTTTCTGGTGCCGGCGCATCGTCTCCTTGTTGTCTGCTTCCTGCTCCCGGATTGTTTTTCCGGTAAAGAAGAGGAAGACATCCTCGAGGGTAGGCTTGTGGATGGAGAGAGAATCCACGGGTACCTGGTTCTCTGCAAGGAGCAGGACGATTGCGCTGATGTGCTGCTCGGCATTCCGGAGGCTGACCGATACCTTTCCCTCGTGCTGTTCTACCCGACCGAGCTGCGATGCGGTAAGAACGCTCCGGGTTCGCTCCGGGTCCGGAGAGCCGATGGTCACGACATCGCCCCCGATCCGGTCCTTGAGTTTTTCCGGGGAGTCGAGGGCTATGATCTTACCGTGATCGATGATGGCGATCCGGTTGCAGAGCCGGTCGGCCTCCTCCATGTAGTGCGTTGTGAGGATGATCGTGATCCCTTTCTCTTTTGCAAGGGTAGCAATGTAGTGCCAGAGCAGGTTGCGGGTCTGGGGATCGAGGCCGAGCGTGGGTTCATCCAGGAAAAGGACCGAGGGGTGGTGGAGCAGGCCGCGGGCGATCTCGAGCCTTCGCCGCATGCCCCCGGAGAAGGTCTTGACAAGGTCGTCCTTCCGCTCATGGAGTTCCACGAGTTGCAGGAGTTCAGCGATCCGCTCGTTCCGCGTCTCTTTTGGGATCCGGTAGAGCCGCCCGTGGAAATCCATGTTCTCCCAGGCGGTCAGTTCCTCGTCAAGGCTCTGGTCCTGGAAGACGATACCGATAGAATTCCGGACCCCGTCCTCGTCCTTTTGAATATCAATACCATTGATCGTTGCCGTTCCCGATGTTGGTGGGAGCATGGTTGAAAGCATGGAGAGCGTGGTTGTCTTCCCGGCCCCGTTTGGCCCGAGCAGCCCGAAGATCTCGCCCTGCTCGATATCGAACGAGATGTTGTCCACGGCTACGAGATTATCATAGCGCCGGGTCAGGTTCTGGATATGTATTGCCACCGTCATGGAGATCCCGCCGGTCACCAAAAGACCGGAAGTTCCTGTGGGTAGATCTACTCGTCTGCTCTTTTAATACGTTTTTTATCAGGAGCCCTGCCCGGTCAGGTTCCGGCCCGGAATGCAATAGGGAATGCTTAAGATTATTTCCGGCAAGTCTATGGTATGTCCCGATCTCTCTTTATCGGAGTCCTGTTCGTTGTATGCCTCCTGGTTGCCGTCACCGGATGTACCAGCCAGCCGGCCGCTACGCCCGCGGCCACACCGGTGGGTACACCGGTTGCTGCACCGGTAGTTGTCACTCCCGCAGTAACGAACGCGGTGTATGACCCCGCAGCTGCACAGAAAACATTCCTTGCGCTCCCGCAGATGCCGCTCAATGCATCGGAAACCGCAGATATTCTCGAATTGCAGGAAGCAGAAAAATTCATCTGCGATCTCAACGCGATCCTTGCAACCCAGCACAAGGATGTCCCGGTCTTTATGACCATATCCAATGGATCGAAAGTCTTCATGGTGGCTGACAACGTCATCCTCCAGCGGTACGGCCTCGCCAACCCGGAAAATGCCCTTCCGGGGGTATTCACCAACGTGAAAATCCAGCGGGCGTACAATGCCGGTGTCAATACCGGCAGCATGGGGGTCAAGGATGCAATCATGGTGAGCGCAACCGCTGAAGACATGCATATTGCGGATCTTGCTGCTGCGATCGGGCGTACGGATAACACCGATCTCCAGTTCATGTACCGCCAGGAGCTCGCATTTGCGCGCAACAACTTAAGAACCCTCAGCCAGTGGTTGACGGCATACGGAGGTGTCTTCACCCCCACGTACATATCAGTTGATTATTACAATGCGCTGATGAATTCCCCGGTTGAGCAGATCCCGGTGAAATAATTTTTTTTCATCTTTTTTCATGTTCATTGCAAC
Source organism: Methanoregula sp. (assembly GCF_041645475.1). Lineage (GTDB taxonomy): Archaea > Halobacteriota > Methanomicrobia > Methanomicrobiales > Methanospirillaceae > Methanoregula. The sequence goes on from NZ_JBAZQA010000003.1 coordinate 182,964, forward strand.
TACGTTCTGTTGCTTCGCGTTGTCCCGGTTTTGTTTTAAGATTATTTGCGTTAACGGATCTTTTTCTGAACATTGCCCGGCTCGCCGGGAGCCGGAGGTACATCCGGTTAGCTTTTCACAACCGGACTTTGATTAAAAAAATTTCGGCAAACCTTGCCTGAAATTCTCCGATCGGACCTTGAATGTACATTTTTCATCGCGATCATAACCCTGCTGCAAAATCTGATCCGGATCAACCGGACGTTGATTGAAAAATTTTTGGCAGGGTTTGATTGAAATTATTTTTACAGACTTTAATAATAAAATTCTGAACGGACCCTGGCTGAAATTTTCCGGGTTTCATTGAGTTGGTGTATCCCTTCCCCGCGTTGCGATACTTTCCGCAGGAAAACGCCTTGCCCGGGTTTTACTCTTGCACAGTTACCATTATTCCGGCGAGTATTCCACGTTCTGCGTGAACGACGCGATGCGGATAGGGAAGGAGAGGGGCTCCGGAACAGCCCCTGCCGGTTCTCCGGGCAATCTCCCATCCGGAAAAACACCTCCGTCTTCATCCAAAAGGGTCTGTATTGACCGATTTAATCGGCTGGGAATGTCCCGGATAATCAAAATACGCATGATATGGTGCTTTTCCAGATTCGCTGTTGTATAATTCGCAAAAAGATGCGACCCTCAAAAAACCGGTTTTTCAAATCGGGCTTATTTTGTCAAACGGGGCGTTTTACGAGGAGATAATTATCCCGCACTTTTGAGGGTCCGGCCTTTGCCGGGGCAGGTACCCGCATGTGAATCTGCATCGGCGTGGATATCCAGGTTGTTCTCTCAATAGTGCGGCTTCGGGATCCCTAAAACATGAGTCCAAAACAGGTGTTCTTTTCGATCTGAGCCTGCTTACCCCCATTTTCACAGAGAAACGCCAGCCAAACGCGTCTATGGGGTTTTTACAATCGGCACCAAAATGCTCCGATTGGCGTTAATCGCGATTACAAGGCGTATTTCAAAATAGTATGTAGAAGTGTGCTGGTTTTGGCACGTTACTCTTGGGATCGACCCTCCGTAAGGGCAATCCGGGCTTGTATGGGGCCCGGATTTGGGGATGAGAGATGAGAGGTTTTTGGGATGGGCATTATGACGGAGAATGGGGGGGAAACATCACTTTTTGACAGCGGGGGTGCAGTCCGTTTCCGGGATTGCGGGGGAGGCCCGGGGCAGGGAAAATTGATTGGATTGTCCGGAAAATTTGTTTGAGAATTATTTTATCGTACCGGAATTTTTTTTTTAATGTGACAGGTTTGGATTATTTTTGAAAATATTTTACCGGGTTTGGTGGAGATGTCAATTTTTTTAGAGAATCGATAAATTAAAAATGTTCCAAAGGATTGTGTGGAGGAGTCATTCCGTAATAGCAATACCTTACGCGAGAAAACACCTCGTCGCATTTTGTTCTTGCACATTTATCCATTTGAGATTTTTTTTAAAAGGAACCGGCCCAGGCACAACCCGCGGGGAGTTGTACCGACTCCCGGCAGTTCCGGGAGGAGGGAATCGTTCTGGATAATTAAGAAAATCCACAGCGTCTTCTTGTCCGGATATCATCCCGGATCAACCGCCTGTAATGCCCTGGTTTCCGGAACCCGATGCGATCTCACCGTTTTATCTGAACTGACCAGATCAGACCCCTCTTTTTTCGGAACTCATGGGAATATTTATCAGCTCATATACTGTTTAGGGAATGTAATGACCCTGCCTGATCCTTCACGATAACCTGTAAACAATCCTGCACGGGCAGTGGAGTTCAGAAAGAATCTTCGCCATGCATATTCGCGGATGGTTATGAGTATGCCGTATCTTTGGCAAACGGGGCTGATGAGAAGAACAGACCGGTACGGAGACGGGCATGAGAACGGGTTAGCCGTAGAGCGGTTCCGGGGCTGATGTGCACATCATGACACGAAAACTGATGCTGATACCAATCGTTCACAGTGAGAAAGAGATGGGGTCACTGAAAAGCGACATCTCAGAAATGATCGACCGGAAATTCGGAAAAGAGAAGCGGGATCAGCACAGGAAAGATGTGGCCCTGTTCTGGGATAACCTCCGCTCAATTATCGGAACGGTGCTCGCAACCATTGATGGCAGCACCATCCGGGTATACCAGGACGGCATCCCCATCGGAGGGGAGATCGGTGCCAAACTCGTTGCAATGGGCGCAAAGGACGGCATCCCCAACCACCAGATTGTCCTTTCCATCATCGAACAAGGCGGAGTGCTGGAAAAAACCGAGAGCCCTGCGCTCTTGAAAGAAGAATATGAGATCATCAAAGCGATTGTGAATGCAAAGACTGATGCGGAACGGGAAGCATTGAGCGAGAAACACAAGAACCGGCTCTATGAACTTACCATTGAACGGGACCGGTACATTGCACAACGGATAGGTGAATCCTTAAAAGATGGCCAGTACGGGATGCTTTTTATCGGTGCAACCCATGATGTCGCACAGTACATTGACAAGGATATCGACCTGTTCATCTGCAACTTTATTCTGGATGATATCATTGCCTGGCTGAAAAAAGACCGTTCTGATAACCGGGATGGTGTCCCGGTCAAAAAAATCGCATAAAGGAATTCCCATGTCATGGTTGCAACGGATAATTGATCGTGATTCCCATAACGCATCTCCCATTACGGAGAATCCGGGTGCGCTCATCCAGGCCGATTCACTGGCAGAATTTCTTCTCATTTCCGGAAAACCGGATTCAGCCGTATCAGTGCCCGGAAACAATGCTGCCTCCGGTTCTGACGTCCATGCCATTTCCAGAAAAACGATCCTGGTGGTCGAAGATGAAGGGATTGTTGCCGATGATCTCAAAGAGACACTGACAAGTCTTGGATATGCGGTTTCCGGCATTGCGAAATCCGGAGAGATCGCTCTTGCAATGGTCAGGGAACACTCACCGGATCTCGTGCTCATGGATATTCACCTTGCCACCGCTATGGACGGAATTGAAGCGTCAGGAAAAATCCATATGCTCTGCGATATTCCTGTCATCTATCTCACCGCCCACGCCGATAAGGCACTCCTGGAACGGGCAAAAGTTACCGACCCGTTCGGGTACGTCATCAAACCTTATGATGAGCGGGAACTCCAGTCCACCATTGAGATCGCGTTCTATAAACATGACCAGGATCTGCAACTCCGCAAAGCATACGGGGAACTGGAACACCGTGTTGACGAACGGACGAAAGAACTCAGCCAGATCAACCGTTCATTGAAAGAGAGCGAGCTGCGGTACCGCAGTTTGTTTGAGGGGGTTCCGACCGGTCTTTACCGGGCGGCTCCCTCAGGAAAGATTCTGGACATCAACCCGGCTCTTGTGCAGATCATGGGTTATCCGGATCGGGAAATGCTCCTGCAGGTCCGTGTTCCGGATCTGTTTGTGAACGCGGGTGACTGCACATCCTGGCGGATCCCGGGTGAGTGCCAGGGGACAGTACGTGAGGCCGAATTGGAAGTTCGCAGGTACGATGAAACAATTATCTGGGTACGGAACAGGGAAAGCTCGGTCTGCGATGAGAGGGGCAACCTGTTATACTATAACGGGAGTGTCGAGGATATCACTGAACGTAAACGGGCCTTGAAAGCATTGAAGGAGAGCGAAGCGCAGCTGCGATCCGTACTGGACAATTCTACCGATATTATCTACCGCCAGAACCTGCACACCATGCAGTACGAGTACTACAGCCCTTCCTGCACCGAGACCTATGATTTTTCCACGGACGAAATGAGCGCAATGAGAGAAGACGAAGTGCGCAACCGCGTGCACCCGGAAGACCGGGACCGGCTTGATGCATTTATGGCCAACCTCATGGAGAACGATCATGGCCGGATCGAGCTCCGGTGGAAAGTCCATTCCGGGAACTATCACTGGTTTTCGGTCAACATGACGATAATCCGGGGTGGTGACGGGCACCCGTTGTACCGGGACGGGTTTGCCCGCGATATCAACGAACAGAAGATGGCTGAAGAAGAATTATTGGCAAGTGAAGAACTTTCCCGCGAGATCCTGAACAATGCCAACGATGGGATATTCTTAATGGAGAGAACCCATGAAGGCCCGGGAAAATATCTCCTTATCAACGAAAAAGCCACGGACATGCTCGGATATGCAGCTGACGAGTTCCTTCAGATGGCCCCGCGGGATATTGTCCCCGCCGATATCCAGAAAAAAGTCATGAAGACCGTAAGAGAAAAACTGGATACGGTCGGGTACGCCACCTTCGAGTCGGTCCATATACGAAAAGACGGGAGTACCTATCCTGTTGAGATCAGTACCCATACGTTCCGGTATAAAGGAAAGGAGGTGGATCTCTCGATCGCCCGCGATATCACGGAGCGCAAGACAGCTGAAGAAGCGCTGCAGGAGAGCGAAAGAAAATACCGGCAGCTGGTAGATCTTGCACAGGAAGGGATCTGGGCAATCGATGCCAATGGAAAGACAACGTTTGTCAACCCGCGGATGGCGCAGATGCTCGGATATACGGTTGAGGAGATGCAGGGCGCTCACCTCTTTTCCTTCATGGACGATGCAGGAAAGAAAATTGCTGCAGATCACATCGAGCGCCGCAGGCAGGGAATTATCGAAGACCATGAATTTGAGTTTATCACAAAACAGAAAAACCGCATGTATGCAGCTCTTGCCACTGCATCCCTGTCCGATGAGCCTGGCATCTACAAGGGTGCTCTTGCGGTTGTCTCTGACATCACCCGCCAGAAAGCGGCAGAGATGGCGCTGCGGGAGAGCGAACAAAGGTACCGTAATATTGTTGAGGACCAGACCGAGTTCATCTGCCGGTTCTTACCGGACCAGCGACTCACGTTTTTCAACGAAGCCTATAGCAATTATTTCAGGTTGAACCGGGAAGAATGCCTCGGGAACCGGCATCCGGTTGTTCTTCCTCCTGCCGACTCCTGCCTGATGAAAAACCATCTCGCAGCACTTACACCGGAAAAGCCGGTAGCAGTAATCACCCACAGGATAATCCTGCCCTCGGGGGAAGTTCGCTGGCACCAGTGGAGTGACCGTGCAATCTTTGATAAGAACGGCTCCGTTGCTGAATACCAGTCTGTCGGGCGGGATATCACCCTCCAGAAAGAGACCGAGACCCAGCTGAAAAATTACCAGGATACCCTTGAACACCGGGTACGTGAACGCACGTCCGAGTTATCCCGGACAAACCAAAAACTGAAAAAAGAGATCGAAGATCGAAAAACAATCCAGAAAAAATTAACCATATCGTCCAATGAAAAAGATCTCCTTCTCGGGGAAGTGCACCACCGGGTCAAGAACAACCTGCAGCTGATAATCGGGCTCATCGATCTGACAAAGACGAGGGCGCACGAACCGGCGGTCATCTCCACCTTAACCGATATCATCGTGAAGGTGCAGACCATGGGACTCGTTCACACGCAGCTGTACGAGAGCAAACGGTTTGACATGATCAATATGAAGCAGCAGATCAACGACCTTGTCGAAATGATATCCGGGTTTTATGATCATGAATACCTCGATGTGACCCGGCACATTGACTGCGATGAGATTTATCTTCCCGTGGACCAGGCAATACCCTGCGCACTCGCACTCAACGAGATCATCTCCAACATACTCAAACATGCATTCAAAGGGAGGAGGAGCGGGCATGTGGAGATCTCGTCATTCCTCCACGGGAATATGATCCGGTTCGTTATCCAGGACAACGGTGTCGGGCTCCCGTCGGGGTTCGATATCGAGAAGAGCAACCGGCTCGGACTCCGGCTGATGCGGACGCTTGTTGAACAGCAGTTGCACGGCAGGGTAACGCTCACCAGCAAGGCAGGGACTGAAGTTGTGATAGAATTTCCATTACACCTGGAGGAACCGGAAGATGGCACATGTACTGATAGTTGATGACGAAGCGATCATCACGATGCAGATCGAGGAAAAGATCAGCGCCATGGGGCATAAGGTGGTTGGCAGGGCCTCATCCGGAGAGGATGCAATTGCAAAGGCACGGGCAACAAAACCTGATATCGTGCTCATGGATATCGTCATGCCTGGAAAAACGAATGGTATCGCAGCAGCAAGAATGATCCGCAAGGATCTGGGTATCCCGATCATATTCATTACGTCGTATGCCGATGACAAGATCATCTCCGAAGTAAAAAAGGTGAACCCGTATGGGTATATCGTCAAGCCCTTCAATGATCTGGAACTCAAGGCAACGGTAGAACTGGCACTTTTCAGGAAAAAAAATGAAGGAACCGGACCGGGAATGAAGGGACATACGAACCGGCCGGTATCGGATCCAACGGGGGATGAGAGCAGTGATATAATCGAACCGGACGCTCTCATCACACCGGAGAGCCGGACGGTCCTTCTCAATAATTTTTACCATGGTCTCATCCTTCTCCTGTACGCCTCTCCGCAGACCCCCGAGTCAATCTATAAAACATTCATTGAATACGGGCTTACTAATAATCACCAAATCTTCTTTGGCTATTACCAGTCCCGTATTCCGAAGTCCTTTTACAAGGAGATCCAGAATGGTGCGGTCCTCACGCACCGGTTGAAGCCGGGAACCCTCGATATGGTCATCCCAGCCATTGAAACAAAGGCAACTGCATTGCGGAAATGCGGGACACCGGATGCCTTGCAGATTCTTCTCGATTTTTCCGACACTCGGGATTTTGCGCAGATCTGTGCTGTCAAAGAGTATATCCTCAAACTGATGACCGAAGGCCTGCCCGTATCAGGGATCATTGCATTGAATATCGAGCAGCTGTGCCGGGAGGAGATAGATTCGGCATCTTCCGGTATCACAAAGGTAATTGTCTCCACCGGCGATGAGACCTCTGTCTCTATCGCAAACCATTCCTATCCGCTCGAATCCATCTCCATTGTACCCCAGGCGGTTGTAGAGGAGATCGTGCGAAAATCCTTAGAACCGCTCGTCCTCTCGATCCTGAACAAACCACGGTCCGGCTACGATATTGTCCACGAAATTCACAGCCGGCACAATGTCCTGATTCCCCAGTCCCGGATTTATGCGATCCTGTACGAACTCGAACGACAGGGGATCCTTGAGGTGAAAACATCCGGCAAATCAAAACTGTACGCTCCCACTGAACGGGGGAGCATGTATATCCGGCAGAAAGTGAACGAGTTCAAATTTACATTCCAGCATATCTTTGGAGGCGGAGCACATGATGTTGAAAGTATCAGCAGCGCGAAATAAGGATATCGGGCGGGGGATCGGCAGGATCGATCCCAAAACAATGGAAGAGCTTGGTGCAGGTGTCGGGGATATTATCGAGATCTCCGGAAAGCGGACAACCTGTGCAAAAGTGATGCCATCATTTCCCGAAGACCGGGGCAAAGGTACGATCCAGATCGACGGCATCGTCCGGAAAAATGTAGGTATCGGCATCAATGAGACCGTTGAGATCAAATTGATAACCATTCCTCCGGTCAGCCAGATGGTACTCCAGCCGCTTGACCGGTTCTTACAAAAAGAAGTTGACAGCCGCCTGTTTGAAGGAATCCCGGTGACAAAAGGCGACCAGATCCGCCTCTCCATGTTCGGGAAGAAATTCGATTTCCTCATCTGTGATGCCACACCGGAAATCGGGCTTATCTCCCGGACTACGGTTGTAAAAATTCACGGGAAGAAGACGCAGGAGAAAGAGATAAAGAAGAGCTTCATCTCGTACGAGGATATTGGCGGGTTGAAAGGGCAGGTCGACAAGATCCGGGAGATGATCGAACTCCCCTTAAAATATCCCGAACTGTTCGAACGCATCGGCATTGATCCCCCCCGGGGGGTTCTGCTGTACGGCCCGCCGGGTACCGGAAAGACCCTTATCGCAAAAGCAGCTGCACAGGAGACCGATGCCTACCTGATTTTCATATCCGGCCCCGAGATTGTCGGGAAATATTACGGGGAGTCGGAAGCCCGGCTCCGGGAGGTTTTTGCAGAAGCCCAGAAGAATGCACCCTCGATTGTCTTTATCGATGAGATCGACGCAATCGCCCCGAAAAGGGAGGATGTTGGCGGGGATAAGCAGGTTGAACGCAGGATCGTTGCCCAGCTTCTCTCAATTATGGACGGGCTGAAGGACCGGGGTCAGGTAATTGTAATTGCAACAACCAACCTCCCGAACTCGCTCGATCCGGCACTCCGGCGTCCCGGACGGTTTGACCGGGAGATCATGATCCCCATCCCGGATCGTGAAGGCAGACGTGAGATAATCGAGATCCACACGCGGGGAATGCCCCTTGCAGCCGATGTTGATCTGGACGAACTGGCAAATATCACCCACGGGTATGTTGGTGCGGATCTTGCAGCACTTTCCCGGGAGAGTGCCATGCATGCGCTCCGGAAGATATTACCGGATATTGATTTTAAAAAGCACGAGGTACCCTACGAACTTATTGCCACGCTTACCGTCAAAAAAGAAGACTTCTTAAACGCATTCCGGGAGATCGAACCTTCTGCCCTGCGGGAAGTCTTTGTTGAGATCCCTGACGTCAGCTGGGAGAACGTGGGCGGACTTGTGGCAATCAAAGACGAGATCCGTGAGGCCGTCGAACTCCCGTTGAAATGTGCAGACCTGTACGCCTACGCGGCGGTCACTCCCCCGAAAGGGATACTGCTGTATGGCCCGCCGGGTACCGGAAAAACCCTCATTGCAAAAGCAATTGCCCATGAGACACAGTCGAATTTCATCTCGATCAAAGGCCCGGAACTCCTCTCGCGGTTTGTCGGGGAATCCGAACGGGGTATCCGGGAGATTTTCAAAAAAGCCCGCCAGGCGGTTCCCTGCATCATCTTCTTCGATGAGATCGATGCCATCGCCCCGGTCCGGGGCGGCAGGAATGACAATGGCGTTACCGAGCGGGTCATTGCGCAGCTCTTAACCGAGATGGACGGCCTTGAGGAGTTAAAAGGGGTCACAGTTCTTGCCGCGAGCAACCGGATCGATATGATTGATCCCGCACTCCTGCGGGCCGGGAGAATGGATCTCCTCATCGAACTGCCAAAGCCGGATGAGGCCGGACGCCTTGAGATCTTCGGGATACACACAAAGAAACGCCCTCTCGCAAAAGGGGTAAAACTGGCGGAGTACGCGAGGGATACGGAGGGCCTTTCCGGAGCAGAGATCGAAGCAGTCTGCAATCGCGCCACCATCCTTGCTATCCGCGAGTTTGCAAAGAGCGGGCAGGACCAGGCCGCATTTGTGGTGACTTCGAAGCATTTCCTCCGGGCGGTTGAGGATGTATGGGCAAATACTTCCAATGCGTGAAACTTGATTCGGAAATTCCGGGTATCTATATAGTCTTCCCGATTGAGTTGGTTGTGGGCAGAATGCCCAGACAAAAGGAGGAGAAAAATATGGTAGAAAAAATGAACTCATCTTCAAGCCTCGTTGAGGTTATCGACCGTATTCTGGACAAGGGCATTGTTGTTGACGCATGGGCACGCGTCTCACTTGTCGGTATTGAGATCCTCTCTATCGAAGCCCGAGTCGTGATCGCATCGGTTGAGACGTTCCTGAAGTACGCCGAAGCGGTCGGACTTACAGAACACGCAGAAATTGCGGCATAATACGCACACATCCGGGGATGAATTCAGACGGGTGGGGATGCAGACCATCCGATATTTTGAATTCGATCCTCATATTATTAAAAAAAATGCATCCACACCAGAAAAATCCTGCAAATGCTGTTCATCATGTCATACTATTGCACGTCCCTCATGCGGCATAATATGACAACCATTTTCATATCTTTTTTGTTCATTCTGACGGCACATCTCATGCCAAGAGAAAATTGCGGGGAATTATTACCAGAGGCCCATGCAGAGAGAAAACAGAGATGAGATGAGTGTGCGGGCTCAGGGTTTTTTATTTAAGTCCCTGATACTGGTTGAGATCGTAATCTTCAATCAGGACGAGACATAGTGCCCATATCCTCATAAAAATTGGCAGGGAAGCGCCAGACCGGACCTCTTGGCAGACCCGTTGTCGTACGTGATATACTGCACCTTGGCGTGTAATCGTTCACGAGGGTTTTTTGCACGCGGATGCCAGGTTATCCATCGCTCCCATTTTGCGGGCCCGTTTTTTTTTAAGGAGGGTTGTAAGGCCGTCGGGCCCCCACCGTTTTTTTAAATACCCGTTCCATTCGTGCCTTACAGCATCATCATTTCATGCCGGAGACAAAAAAATGGCGGGCGTATCACCGAGAATTCACAATAACGGATCTCACGATCATTCCGGACTCAGGACAAAACCCTGATCCCTTGTGCAGCCGCAAATAGTGACCCTTCATTCCACGTGAATTCTATCCTCTTTTTTTGAAACTTGCATTGGAACTTCCGGGCACGTATTTATCAGATCCCTCCAGAGTGGAGTGTGTAATAATAAAGACGATGTGAGGTGGGAAAAATGAGAATTGCAGATGGAATGCACCAGATCGTTGACAATATCAACGAAGCCAGATCGGTACGGGTATCGGACATAGCGGGGCTGACCCGGGAGGTCGGGGCAATCCGGGCGGGCGCACAAAAAGACTTAAAACAGATCAACCGCACCCGAAAACACGATGCAACTGCCCAGCACAAAATGCTCCACAAATATGTAAAGAACCTCCGGCACGATTCCGATGAGATGCTTGGCGGCTTTTCCGAAAGCCGGATGGCAATGGGACAGGAATGCAGGGAAAACCTTGCAGATTTTACGCACCAGCTCAGAAAGGATGTCACGGACATCCGGCTTGACGCGGTCCACATGATCCATGGCTTTGCTGATGAGCGGGTGAGTCGTGGCATCGAACTTTCCCGGATGCTTACGTCATACAATGATGGTATCATTGAAGATGTGCAGCAACTCATGGGCATCTTCAAAAAGGAGCGTATCCCGTTTAAGGAAGATCTCGCAGAAGCTCATACAATCTGGCAGAACGAGCGTTCCGGGGTGCATGAGCATGTCAGGGCCCATAAACGAACCGAGCCAAAACAGAAAGAGACCGTAATGGCGCCGGAAGAGAAGGCTGAAGCGGCACTCAAAGGAAAGATCCTTAAAGTCCTGAAAAATTCCCCGGATGGGATCACTCTTGCAAAAGCGGGAAAGAAAGTGGGGGTTGAATGGCGGAGGCTTGTCAAGCCCGCAAAGGAACTCCTGGAAGAGGGAAAGGTCACCAAAAAGGAGACGCAGTACTTCCTGAGCTGAAACGTTACTCCGGAAGACCTATTTTTGGTTTGACTTAGCCAGAAAGATCGTTCAACCGGATGGTCACAACTGCAGGAGAGCATACTATGGATCTTGTAACCGTTATCAACCCAAAACCCCAGAACGAATTTGTCGAGACCCCCTATATTACGAACATTGCTGACCGGAGTCTCCGCTACATAAAAAAAGGATTTCCCGTCCACCTTTCAGGACCAACCGGCTGCGGGAAGACCACCCTTGCGCTGCATATTGCATACCTGCTCGGGAGACCGGTGGTACTGATCAATGGTGACGAGGAATTTACCACGTCTTCCCTTGTCGGCAGCCAGTCCGGGTACCGGAAACGAAAGGTTGTTGACCGGTTTGTTTCAAGGGTCTACAAATCTGATGAATCCATGACCAAGACCTGGCTGGATGACCGGCTCACATCCGCCTGCAAGCACGGGTTCACCTTAATCTACAACGAGTTCACCCGGTCGCGTCCTGAAGCAAACAATATCTTTCTCTCGGTACTCGAAGAGCGGATGCTCGAACTGCCCAGCGCTTCTGATGACGGCAATTACATCAAGGTTCACCCGGACTTCTCGGCAATCTTCACGAGCAACCCGGAGGAGTATGCCGGGGTCTTCCGCTCCCAGGACGCCCTGATGGACCGGATGATCACCCTGCCGATGACCCATTATGATGAGCAGACCGAGATAGCAATTACCCAGGCAAAGGCAGGCGTCCCGCATTCGGTTGCCAAAAAGATAGTAACCCTGGTACGAAAACTCCGGGCCGCAGATCTCTGCGAGTTCACCCCGACAATCCGGGCATCGGTTGCGATTGCCAGAGTCTATGAGGACGGGGACAAAGACTGGTTCGAGCAAAGCTGCGTTGATATCCTCTCTCCGAAGATTGGAAAGGGAGACCAGGGGGATATCGATCCTGCCGGTATTATCCGCGACCTGATAGCGGCGTAGAGTTACAGCTATCCGGGACATTGTACCGAACGCCGGTCCTGAGCCCGGATAACCAATACCGCATGGCGATATGACGTTTCATGGAAGGAGTAACCGTATGAAGACCGCACGAGATATCCGATCCGGACTTGACCAGTCCCGGGAGAAGAAAGCCACCTGCAGGACAATCCAGATCGAGAACGAGATTAAAACGCAGATTGCTGAGAGCGACGGTGCACTGCTCACGGAAGAAGAACGCACCGCAATTATCGAAAAAGAGGAAAAACGGATCCGTATCCATAACCGGGCGCTGACAAAAGCCCGGCGCAAGATCCTCAAACGAAAAGCTGCAACTGCGATAGTACAGGCTGTCCGCAGGGGAGAGTCCGTTGAGAAAACGGGCAGCGCTACCGGCATTCCGGATAAAATCCCCGCTCTTAAGAAGAAGGAGTATCATGAAATCGATGTTGCGTACTGATACCCAGTCAAAACGCCGGTGGCGGTACGTATATGCCATCATCCTCTCAAAGAAGGAGCATGCCTTTGGCGCAATAGGCCTTGATGGCGAGAACGTTTACACGATCCACTACCGGGAGATTGCAGCCGTTGTCTCCGATTCAACCACAAAGACCTTCGAGGTGCTCGATTACGGGATCACCCACCAGCAGGCGCTCGAGAAGATCATGAAGGAGTATTGTGTTATCCCGATGAGCTTTGGTCAGTCCACAACGGAGGGGGATATCAAGACATTCCTCTCCCGGAACTACCCGAAACTGAAAGGATACTTCACAAAACTCACCGGCAAGACAGAGCTCGGCCTGAAAGTGACCTGGAAGATCGACACTACGATCAAGGAGATAGCTTCGTCAAATATCAAGATCCGGGCAATGAAACACCAGATCGCAGGAAAACCTCTCGAGAAAACTTACCACCAGCGCCTCACCCTCGGGACAAAAGTTGCCGAGGAACTGGGCAAACGGGAAGAGAAGATTGCCACGGATATCTTTGCCCGCCTTGCCGGAATATCCGCAGACGCAAAGCGGAACAAGAACCTCTCGGACGAGATGGTTTTGAACGCCGCATTCCTTGTTGACAAAACCAAAGAGCGGGATTTCGATACGCTGGTCAACACGCTCGAACAGGATTACGGCGACAAACTGCTGATGAAGTACGTAACAGCCCCGCCATATAACTTCGTGAATGTCCGGATCCGGAGCTGATCATGGTACTCATCGTCGATGACCTGCTGAAACTGCCGATCGATCTGGGCATGAAGGTACTCCAGGCAATCGCAGATGACGCGGACACGATGACATTGAGCACGGAGCGTGCAGTCCGGGAACAGGTGCTCCGGACCCAGATGCAGTTTGAGCAGGGCGATATCCCCGAAGACGATTATCGCGTGAAGATGGGAGAACTCCGAAAGCGCCTGGATGTATTGAAAGGTGTCAAACCGAGAAAAAAGGTGTAAGAAATGGTAAAACAGGTACAACAACAAGTCAGGTCCGGCAGTCTGGACATGAAGCGGGTAATGGATACGGTTAAAGCGGAGATGGTGGGACTTACCTCCCTGCCGTTCCATACAATCACCGGCGTAGCGCTTGACGAAGAAACCCATGCACCGATTGTTACCATGGAACTCGTAGAACGGAAGGCGATTCCGGATTCCATGGACCTTCTGGGGTTATACGAAGTTATGACCGATGAGGCGGGCATGGTCAAAACGTTCAAACGGGTCAGCATGCGAAAACGCGGGGACGCGGTCTCGAATACTGAGTATTAGAACGTCCGGTCAAATTGAGGGGGGAGAATGATGGAGAAACAGAAAAAAACAAAAAACGATGCACCGGTCCTGGACTTCGGCTTAAAGTTCGGGGGGATACTCACCGAACTGGGAAATTTCACCCAGGATATTACCCGGATGGTCGAGGAAGGCCAGACCGAGATGTCAAAGACCGGGGAGATCTCTTTTGACAAGGCCCAGAAACGCAAAGGCATGTACGGGATATCGGTCCGTATGGGGGGTGACGGATTGCCCCGTGTCGACACCTTTGGCAGGAGACCGGAAGCAGATACCCGCGAACCGATCGTTGACATTTTCGATGAAGCCGACCGGTTGCAGGTGATAGTCGAGCTCCCGGGCGTTGAAGAGAAGGATATCAACGTCGGGATAAAAGAGACCACCCTGACCCTCACTGCCGGGAAAGGTGAACGGAAGTACAAAAAAGAGATTGATCTCGGGGCTCCGGTCAAAGGCGAGCCAAAAAAACAGTACAAGAACGGAATCCTTGAAATCAATCTCAAAAAGGCGTGAGATCGCAGGAGGTCCGGGACAATGTACAGGTTTGCAGGAACAGGCGTTGCTGGTATCCACCCCAGAGCATGGGATGACTAATGGCGATACAGGCACTGCGGGATGACTCGGCCAGTTCCCTTGTCGATGTAATAGAGCGGGTGCTGGACAAAGGGGTGATCATCAACGCCGACATCTGCGTATCCGTTGCCGGTGTCGAACTCCTCGGCATCAAGATCCGGGCAGCAGTTGCATCGTTCGAAACTGCCGCCAGGTACGGGCTGGAGTTCCCCTCCGGAACGAACCTGAATACGGCGGTCTGGGACCGGGTAAAAGAGGACCAGGAACATTGTCCCCAGTGCGGAAAAGCCGCTCCCATCCATGTACTGCTCAACGAGAGCTGCCCGTGGTGCGGATGGTCCAGCGCAAAAGCCTTGAAAAACGCCCTGCCATTAAAACGGATTCAGACCCGGAGGTGAGCGGGATGGATGCAACCCGAGAACGGCGAACCACCCTTGTCGACCTGCTGGACCGGGTGCTGGAGAAAGGTGCGGTGATCGATGCAGATGTGATCATCACCGTTGCCGGAGTTCCCCTCATCGGGCTCAAACTCCGGGCCATGCTTGCAAGCATCGAGACCATGATCCAGTACGGGATGTGGGCCGACTGGGACCGGGCCATCCGCGCCGCTGCATGCGACGAGGAGAAGCGGAAGATCGCGTCAGAAAAAGCCCTGCTTGCGGGTGAGACGCCGGCATTCCAGTGCGCTGCATCCTACTGGCAGTCTAACAGTACCTGCCCGGCATGGACATACGGCACACTCACCATCACCGATCGTGCAATCCGGATCCACCGGAGAGAGCCGCTCGCATGCCTTGTGGCAATCCGGTTCGAAGACCTTGCCGGGTATTCGCTCGAATATGGTACGGTCTCGGTGTCCGCAGAACCCACTGGGTATCTCCATCTCGGTCTCACGGACGGATCGGTCTGTTCACTCCACCCGGCTGCCGCAGAAGAGGTCATTTGCTGCATTGGCGCAGAAATGAACCGGAAAAATATCCCGTGGGCGCCCGTGGAATGCCAGGCCCGGATGCCGGAGAATTACCGTAAATGTATCGTTAAAGAGGTGTGAACCCACCCGTATCCCGCAACAGGATGGACGTGCCATGACCCCCCCGGTCCGATTTACAAAAAAAACCGCGGAAAAGATCCGTACCCCACGAATACCTACCGGCAGAACCCCCCCGGTATCTTCAAAAAGTGCTCCAATACGTATCTCTCACAATGCCGGACATCCGGCGGATCCCGCATCACCGGCAACAAAGATCATCCTCTTTGGCGGGAAAGGCGGGGTGGGAAAGACATCCGCGGCGGCTGCCACGGCACGGGCACTTTCCGAATCGGGAGACCGCGTTCTGATAATCTCGAGCGATCCTGCACCCTCCCTGTCGGATATCTTTGAATGCACCATTGGAGGAAACGTTACTGCTGTAGGAAAAAATCTCTCGGCAATCGAGCTCAATGCCGATGTCGTTTTAGAAAAATACAAGAAGATCTATGGCAGCGCCATCATCGATGCCCTTGCCACCGTTATCCCGATAAAAGAGGATGTGCTCGACGACATCCCCAATACGGTCATACCGGGATTCGATGAGCTCTTTGCTCTTGAAGAGATGCTCACCTTCCTGCCGGAGGGGTATGATTACATCATCTGGGATACCGCACCCACCGGGCATACCCTGCGGCTTCTTGCCCTCCCGGATAGTATTGTCGGCTATACGGACGGTATGCAGAAGATACAGGAACGGCTTTCAGGGGTTATTGACACGATCCGGGTACTTTTCAACCGGGATTCCACCAAGGACAGCTTAACCCTGGCATTGCTGCACCTCCGAAAAATGGCCCGGCACGCCCTCTCGGTCCTTACCGATCATACGCGAACCGAGTTCGTTCTCGTCATCATACCCGAAGCTCTTGCCCTGTACCAGACCGAACGGTTAAAGCAGGAGCTTGACCGGCTCGGGATTCTCACCGCGAGGATTGTGGTAAACAATCTCATACCGGAAAATACCTGCCCGTTCTGCATCTCACGCCGGGAGGTACAGCAGCGGTATCTCAGGAAGATCCGCGAGCGCTATGAGGATGTGCTGGAGGTTATCGAGGTGCCGCTCTTCCCTGGGGAACTCAAAGGGCGGAATAACCTGATGGAATATGCCCGGTATCTTGACTGGGGAAAAGATGTACGGCAACGCGAGGCTGCGGTGAAGGTGTAATCCGATGAAAACGAAAGCTCGAAAGAAAAAAGGACAATCGGTTCTTGAAAGGGTAAAAAACGTGAGGATCGAGATTGTTGAGCCCGTGAAGATCAGTCCGGTCCGGCCCCTCTCCATCACTATTCCCGGTTTTTCCATGGAGACAACGGAAGTTGGCGTATCCGAGATCTGCCACAACAAGGCCATGTACCTGCGACTCTCCTTACGGAGTGATACCTGATGACTCAAACGGAGGAGAGCAGCATGAGCCCGATAATCGCGGTGCTGGCCGGCACACTCCATGAAATGTATACAACACTCCGGAAGAAGTACCCGGACGAGATCCTGCCGCTCTGCGCCGGCAACGGTGCACGGGATACGGGGAGTCCGGCAGAGCTTGAAGCGCTCCTTTTGCGGCATGCGGGAGATACCGAGGTCCGGGAGATCCTTACCCGCAGGTTCCGGGAGTGCGGGGCTGTCGCCAGTTCGATACCGGGCCCGCAACCTGCCCCGGCCGGGCAGCGATATGATATCTTCCGTACTCTCGATGAAGAAAGTGCCTGCATCCTCCGTATCCTGTACGAGCGGAGGTTTGCCACGCTCGATGAACTGAGTGAATGCTCCGGGCTCACCCAGTACGATGTGCTGCACCGGCTCAAGGAGATCATAATTCCGCGGTCCGTGAAACGCCGGGGAAAGCCGATAGCGGTCTTCAGGGAATCCGGAATGGATCTTTACACCGGCAGGCAGATCGCATTTTCCTGGTGGCTGAATGATGATTTCCAGAAGAAAGATGCAATTGAGGTTGTGGAGGCAGATGACTGCCTGATGATAACGCTCGATCGTACCGGGTGCAAGCTGCCCGCGGACATGCCGGCATCGGCTGCCTTCCGGCATGGCATCCTGGAGATACGGGTGGATACCGGGCAGAGAGGGGGATACCATGAAAAAGAATGAACGAGAAACCGACGAGACCGGGGATGACGAGAGCGTAGTGGAAAGTGTTGTGAACGATGTGCTCCCGGGGATGGGGAGTCTTGTGAAGAACCTGCGCAAACGATCCCCCGAGCTTGACCAGAAGATCAAAGAGAAAGACCGGGAGATCAAAAAGAGGCTCGAGGAGGGATATTCTCCGGAACCGACCGTCACCCACAGTGTAAAGATCCGTTCGCTTGTCCCCCCGGGCCGGAAGGTCGCAGAAGAACGCCCGGAGAACAAGACGATCGAGCCTATCACCGATATCTTCAATGAGGGCGATGAGCTCAGGGTCGTTGTCGAGATGCCGGGGGTAACAAGGGAAAAGATCCGGATCGCTCTCATTGGCCGGTCCCTTGAGATATCGGCAAAAGAGGGCGGGAAACGCTACAAAAAAGAGATCCCGTTACCCTGGGAGGGAAAGGTTTCAAAGGAACGGTACCAGAACGGGATCCTGGAACTGGTCCTGGAACAAAAGTGATACGGGAGCTCCTGGAATGACAATCGAGATCGATGAGAGCAACTTAAAAGAGGGCGTGCTTGGACTGGTGATAGCCGTTGTCGAGATTCTCGAAGAGGCGCTCAAGATCCAGGCATTGAAGCGGATGGAGTCCGGGTTGCTCGCGGACGAGGAGATCGAGCGCCTCGGCAGATCCCTCATGGATCTTCACGAGGCAATTGAGCAGATCAAAACCGACCAGGGTCTCACAAAGACCGTGGACGAGATCCGGGCCGAACTGGATGACATTGTCGACGATGTGGTCGAGAAGATGGTAAACCCCGTCGATTCCCGCGACCTATTGGGACAGGATACCGTCAGCCCGGGAACGTTATGGAACCGGGAGGGCGAGCTATGCTGAACAGGACTGCCATGGTGGAACAACGCGGCCATACCGATACCCCGGGAGAGGCTGCTGGAATGAACGATGCCCCGGGTTCCACGAGTGCCGATATCCGGGATGTCCAGGCTGCACCGGGAAAAGACGGCTTGTACCTGTATGCGCTCGTGGAGAACGGCAGGGAAATTCCCCGGGGAATTACGGGTGTTGACGGGGAGCAGGTTTTCGGGATTCCCTGCCGTACCATGTCTGCCATCGTGCATGCCTGCCCGCTCACCCCCTATGCGAGTGAGGATAAGGAAGTGGTGACCGGATGGGTGGTGAGCCATGAACAGGTCCTGGAACATCTCATCGGGGCTGGTATCAATACGATCCCCTTCACGTTCGATACGATTATAAAACCGGAGAATGGCCTTGATGCCCGGAGGGTGCTTACCGGATGGCTGTCAAAAGAGTATGAGACGTTTGTACAGAAGTTCGGGAAAGTCCGGGGGAAGAAGGAGTACGGGGTCCAGGTATCGGTCAGCCGGCGGAAGATTGGGGACGCGATTGCCGCAACCAGTGACCAGATACAGCAGCTCGATGAAGAGGCAAAGGTAAGCGGCCCGGGAAAAATGTATCTCATCCGGCAAAAACGGGAAAAAGCGATTAACGCTGCAACGGATGCAGAAATTGCCGGCATCATAACAGAGATCACGGGAAAGATCCAGGGATATTGCAGCGATCTCCACATGGGGAAACTGAAGAAGTGGCAGGTTCCGGAACGGGACATGATCCTGAACTGCTCGTGTCTCGTTCCTGATGAAAACTACCCGAAGCTGGGCGCTGTGCTGGAAGAGATTGAGCAGGAGGGAAACGTATCCATACGATTCACCGGGCCGTGGGCAGCGTACTCGTTTGTCTGAACGTACCCTGCGGTAAAATCGGATCCGGATCAACCGGACTCGGATTGAAATTATTTTGGCGGACTTTGATGATAAAAACCTGAACGGGCCCTGCAGAAATTTTCAGGGTTTTATTGAGTTAGAATATTCCATCCCAACGTTGCGAAGCCTTACGCGGGAAAACGCCACGCCCGGGTTTTACGTTACGCATTTGCCGGTATTCCTGCCCGAAAATTGTTTGCCCGACAGGTATCCGGTAAGGTGTGCATATGACACCGTGCCGGGCGGGAATGAGGGGACCCGGATCAGCCCCTGCCGGTTCTCCGGGCAATCTCCCATCCGGAAAAACACTTCCGTCTTCATCCAAAAGGGTCTGTATTGACCGTTTTAATCGGCAGGAAATGTTCCGGATAATCAAAATACTCGCGATATGGTGCTTTTCCAGATTCGCTGTTGTATAATTCGCGAAAAAACGCGACCCTCAAAAAACTGATTTTTCAAATAGGGCTTATTTTGTCAAACGGGGCGATTTACGAGGAGATAATTTCTTGTGTCTTTTGAGGGTCCGGCCTTTGCCGGGGCGGTACCGGCAGGTGAATCCACTTCAGAGAGGATATTCTGGCTGATATCTAAAACGTATGTCTTCGGGATCCCTGAAGCCGGAGTCCAAAACAGGGGTTCTTTTTGTTGTAGCCGGTGTGAGATCGGATGGATACTGAGAGATCTTTACCTTCAGCGTTGCTGATGCCGAACACGAACTAACCATGGAGGGGGTCTTCTCTGACCTCAAGGAACAAGGGTTCAACAAAGTTAATCTCATCTTTTCTGATGGTCACAACGGCATTCAGATTGCTACCGGGAAGAGGTTCCCGGGGACTTCATGGCAAATGTGTCACGTACATTTCATTCGTGCAGTTATCAGGAAAATCCCCAGAAAATACCACAAAGTGATAGCCGAGACATTGAAAGAATGTCTGAGTGATTCCCTCCGATGAACGGGGACTCTCTCGGGCAGCCGACACGATTCGCCGATTCAACCAGGGATTGTTGAATTATCAAACGTTTCCTACGGGGTTCTGGAAGAAGATCAGTATTACCAACCTCCTCGAACGAGTCAATAAGGAACTCAAACGCCGAAGCAGGATGATGGGAGCATTTCCAAATGATGCTTCCTTGCTCAGACTTGCCGGTTCGATCCTCATCGATATCAATGAGGAATGGATTACCGGTAGCCGGTATTTATCTTTGAAGAGCGAGATGATCTCTTTGGATACTGAGGCTTCGGATTTTACAGCAATATAGAGACACTACCCAAAACTACAAAAATAAAATATTTTTTCATATGATTTTTATTTTATTGATTTGATCACTCAAATTTTTTTGTATATTTGCTATTATACATTGTTAATTTTAATGATTCAACAGTTGACTGTGTATTATATTAAAATAACAAAAGTATGCTGTTAGTGTGCGCTTTCAGAGGTTAACACAAAAATACAAAGTTTAAAGGCTTTTACTTTAAGTTTCTTCATAAAAATTTCCTTATGAATGCCCATCTGCGGTTCCATTCCGGCTAAAGAAATAGACGTTTCCATCAGACGATCCTGCAACCACCCAGATCCCGTCTCCACTGACTGCGACACGGTTCACGGCTTTTCCGGCAATATACTTCCAGAGAAGCGTTCCATCCTGATCGAAACAATAGATGCCCGAATCCTTGGAGCCGGCCACTATCGTATTCCCGTTCCGGGATATTGCCAGGCTCGTAACCGGCTTCCTGGCGATATATGTCGAGATGAGCGTCCCGTTCCGGTCGAAGAAGGTGATTCCTGAATCATCTGATCCAGCAACGATATACTTACCATCCGATGACATTGCAATCGTTCTGACAACATCTCCGGTCGTAGCATTCCATAGCAGGTTTCCGGTATTATCAAAAACATATACACTGTGATCCCGTGATGCTGCCGCAATAGTATGTCCGTCAGCGCTCATTGCAATATTTTCCAGAGGCCTGCCGGTCTCATTGCTTTTCCAGAGAAGCGCTCCGCTCTGGTTGAAATAATATACCCGGGAATCCTCCCCGGATGCCCCAACGTACTGCCCGTCCGCACTCATCGCAACATGATTGCCGGCATACGATTCACTGGTGTTCTTTCGGTTGAACGTAGTGAAGTGCCAGGATGGAATATTTCCATTTGGATTCAAAAACCAAACCCGGTTATGACCCGAGGTTCCGATAACGAACGTTTTCCCTTCGGCACTGAGATCCATGCTCTCGATCCCGTCTTCGAATCCCCACCCGCCATCCAGAAGCCGGGTTCCGTTCTGACTAAAGTAATAAAAAGTGAAGCCCAAGGATCCTACGATAAATTTTCCGTCGTCACTGATGGAGAGATCTCTGAATGTCCCCCCATAGGTTCCCGGCTCACTGCCGGGGGTATAATTCCAATGGAGGATTCCCTCACGGTTAAGGCAATAAAGATCGGGGCCTGAACCAGCAGCAACATATCTGCCATCTCCACTGATTGCAACAGATCTGACGCTCTTGCCGGTTGCTGAATACATCCAGACCGGCGTTATCGTTTCTGGTAGGGAGCCAATCCTAACGATAGAACCGGAACTATATGCATTATTATATGAGACATTTTCATAAAGCGCTGTTTCTTTATGCTGTTGAAGAGTGAATGCAATTACTGCGAGAAAGAGGATCACCAAAATCAGCGCTAGCAACAAAATAGGTCCATATATCTGTCGGAAAGGACGTTTTCTTTTTTGAGGGGATGAGTCAGTTTCATGTGCCATAAAAGTCCGGAAATTATGAATCAGGGAACGGGACCCGTTCCCCGATTCCAGGTAAATTCTCCCCAGTTATTGATTAACCATTCAGCAACAGGCATATCAGCATGTTGGTATCGCAAAGATGATCCATCGATGATGATTCCCGTTACTTTCCATATCGAAATGGTGTTAACTGTGCCTCCATACCCCCAAGGCATCTGCACTTGAGGAGGCCCAAGACATTGGTTCGATGGATCATCACAACGCTGGGGCTGTATATCAGATTCTCCATATTGGAAAAATCTCCAGTTCGTACGGACCTGATAATCTCCGCCCCTGAACTCCGCAACCATTGCATGAGAATTCCGTGCCGAAGATACAATATACAATTGTCTTGTGTTATAGTATAAACCCATGAAATTATACCAGCATTCTTCACAATCATTGTTATCTTTATTTCTCCATTCAGCATGGATCAATGCATTGTATGCAATAGTGTTGTCTTTACTTGCCCATCCCCATCGGGCAATAGCATTTTCATTACAGACGGACTCTATTTCGATACCCCCGTTGATTCTATGATGAATCATGAAGTTTATATCCTGACCCTGACTTGGGCGACACTCTGGAACGGGACAGTTTGCCCAGTCTCCGTAATCCCCATAATTTCCCCATCCTCCGCCTCCCATTTTACACCTCCAGAAGTCCTTCCCGGATCAGGTACTGGGGAAGGATCCAGCCGTTGCAATACACGAAATTCTTATCTTTGGTGATAATGTCATTGCCACAATAGGTCTGGCTGGTCCGGAACCTGTTATTATAGGATTCGTAATGCGTTCCTTTATTCCCGAGAGGAGAATCGACCGGAGTCTTTCTGACCTTTTCATAGACGGATAGTAGGTCCCCGTCAGGTAAACGGTCACTCCCTTTCTTAGTCTGCCTTTTTCGTACATCGCGGTAGAGCGAAGGCTGGTAACAGATAGTCGGCTGATCAACAGGTTTGTGTTTCAGTTTCAGGGCATAATTGATACATTCCCCGATAACAGCAAGATCGTAGGTTTCCTGCTTTATCGCTGTTATGAATGCACCATAATCATAACCGAACCATTTCAGGTTCGGGAAAATATCCATATACTCTGCAGGAAATCCCCCGACCGCGATAACCTTCCTCTCACTCCGGGGAAGAACCATCTTCGGTTCAAATGAATCGGACACCAGTTCTTTCGGATGATGAAGAATAAAACCGGTATCTACACAGGGGGTATCGAGAGGTTTTTCCACTTTGGTAATAACTTCCTGAAACCGTTTTTCATGCGCCTTTTCGAAAAAAGTTACAATATTCGGATCCTGGTAATACGTGAGAAGATAATTCCGGACATACTCCTCCCAGGAATTTTTTACATCGGCTGATATTATCTCATTGTATGTCTGGAATAGATCGAGAAATGCAGATCCGATCGGTGAAAACGGCATGGATACTTCGATAATATAAACATCAAAACCCTTGGGAAGCCAATGCTCAAATGCATCGCGGTTTTGTACGGCTTCCAATGGAATGCTGTAATGATAGCACCCGTTTTTCAGATATTGTTCTCCATCATACTGTCCCTTGATCCTCTGAAGACAGGCTACTTTTTGACCCTGTTTCCGGAAGTATTGTTCAAGTGCAATTGCTGTACTGGTTTTTCCCTGATTGCGAATTGATGCCAACGCATAAACTTTACTCATGATGTAACCTCTTGCAGCATGTCTGGAACTGATCGCGCGATGTTTTGTCCTGGATCTTGTCCCAGAACAGAACCTCACGAATTTTCTGAGGATATTTTCCAAGGATCTTCTGGTTTCTTGAACAATCCCAAATTGTCCCATCAGGCAGGATTGATACCCCCAAAATTCCTGCAATGCAACCCGTTCGAAGGCAGATCTCTGGCATCAGGATGTGAAGTTTTTCAAGTTTTCTCAAAACATCCTGCCTGAGCGTTATCCATTGCGAGTAAGGGATGGGTTCAAGATTATTATTCTGGATTGGCTGGAAAAAATTGAAATTGAAGAGATAGGATCCTGTTTCAGAACACAGGTTGATGACATGGTCAATACAATGACGGTTTTCCTGGTTTACGGTGAATGAAATACAGTGGGGAATGTGTCGTTCCTGAAGCAGATGTAAAGCCCGGACTGCACAATCATAACTGCCTCCACCCCGGATAGAATCATGGGTTTGCCGGTCCCCATCAACGCTAACCTGAACCGAATCAGAACTCTGGAACGTATCGATAACCTTGGAAATCAGAATACCATTTGTACTCAAAACAACTCTGCCGTTCAATTCCCGGATCATCTTGCATATCCCGGAAAAATCCGGATGGAGCAGCGGATCTCCCCCGCTGAGAATAATCGTACTTTCCGGTAAAGGAAATCCCGTATTCAGGAAGTCCGTGCAGACATTTTTCACCATATCGAGTGGCATAGAGGTACTCCCCTTGTTCAGGTAACAGTGCCTGCACTGCAACTGGCAGTAATCCACGATATGAAGATCCAAAAAGTTCTGGGGCATTAATTAAAGCTTTATTATTCAGATATATAAAATATTCATTTTTTTCTTAAGAAAAATATGAAATAATGTGTAAATAAAATTAAAAATCTGAATAAGTGCGCGGAAGAAATTAATCGTTATTACCAAACCCCTCTTCTGAAAAATGTCACAAACTCCTTAAATATCAGTGTTATGTCATGGACCATGGATACGACTCCGAGAAAATGCACCGGTTTATTCGCGAATCTCTTCACGCAGATTCGATCATTCCTGCTCGATCTCATCTATTCTCTACGAATGTCTCGGGGAAATATCGAAAGGAGATGACCGAGAACTTTGATTCAACTCGCTATCGAAAATGGATCCTGGTTGAAACCAAATTCTCCATCCTCAAACGGAGGTTCGGAGCTGATCTGAAATCCCGAAAATTTCAGACCCAGAAGAAGGAAATCTCATGTACGATCATTCTCGCCAACCTTGACAGGTTTATACAATTTGTTTGGAGAATGGTTTTCTATCGAGCAATTTATTCCAGGCAGACCTTGATTGAAAGATGAATCCGGGGGCATCATTCCGACGATACAGTATCCGGCAGCCGGAGGTACACCCGGTTACCTTTTCACAACCGGACGTTGATTCCATTTTTTCGGCAGGCTCTGCCGGAAATTTTTTGATCGGACCCTGAAGGTACATTTTTCATCGCCATCATCACCCTGCTGCAAAAGCTGATCCGGAACAACCGGACTTTGATTAAAAAAAATTTGGCAGACTCTGATGATAAAATCCTGAACGAACCCGTTCTGAAATGTTCCGGGTTTCATTGAGTTGGGGTATCCCTTCCCCGGTTGCATGCACCATAACCTCTGTCTTTCCTTCGTGGAGTTTTCCTTTACAGAATCTGCAACGAAACAATCTGGAATTATGGTTCATCTCGCTTTTATTTTGCCTCGCTGAATTGTTGCTCAGCCCACGAAAAAACCGTCTCTGCACCTTTTAAGGCTTTTTGGTATTCCCGTTCTTTTACCGGTTCGTAGGATCCGGGATACCGGGTTGATACTGCATAATGGGAGAGTGAAACCGCCGTTTTCACCTCATCCGGCACACGAATGTCATGCGTTTCAATTGCTTCTATGAGATGGGCGATCGAATGTGTCTGGGGCGGGACGATTCCATTGATGATCAACAGACCTTTGAGAGATTTTTCTGCGGCCTGTTCGCAGTCAAAGCAGAGATCTTCATACAGGATATCAGGAGCACTCTTTCCCTGCCGGGCACGAGCGAGATTACTTCGTGCCCGGACAAGCCACGTTTCAGCAAGGGACCGGTTTTTCATAAATGATCCTGCCCTGCTGTGCAATGTCATGGTATATCAGGAAGGGATTGTCCCTGAGTTCGGCAAACGTTTCCGGTGTCTCGACAATAATATCAACCGGCACGCCGACCCCGTACAGGTCTCCGTAGAGTTTCATTGCGAGTTCCCGACGGTGCTTAACCCCCCGCTTGATCACGCAGATATCATAATCACTTTCAGGTGTCTGCGTGCCTTTTGATCGTGAGCCAAAGAGGATTATGCGATCGGGATCTGCGGATCGTGCAATGATATCAACGATCTTTTTGAGTGCCGCTGAAGTTATCCGCGATGCATTTTTTTTCATGAAATTCCTGGCCATCAATCATACACCCGGGGGTGCATATTCTTTTTATTGCTGGTGATTGTGTATCATTCAGAAATGGATAATCATTTCCCCTTTTCCTCAACAATCGCAATCTCCCATCCGTGAGCCCGTACAACTCGGACACCCGTTTATCAATCACACCACCTTGTGCCTCAACCTGCCGCTGGAACAGCGTCGTCTCGTAATCGAGTGTGATGCCCCGTCTCCCACTTTTTCGACGTGAGATAAAGAAAGCATATACGTTTCCTTCTCATTCTTTCGATACGTCCCCACCCATAAAAAAAAGCCTTTTCCCGTAAGATGCCGGCTTGATGGAATCCGGTATCTCTGCAAACTATTCGCCATCCTGATCAAAAAACCGGATATAAAAACCGGGATTATCTACAGGGAATACGAAATCCGGGGGACCTCCAGCCGGATATGTGTCGGGACCAAATCCCATCCATTGTAAAAACTCCCTGTCGTCATCCGGAATTTTTATGGTAGTTATAATTCGGTTTCGTTTCAATGCAATATTACTCAGTCTGTTAATCCCAGCATCCGGCATCCGTAAATGTCAGGGTCTTCTTTCCACAGGCCGGGCAGAGATACAGAATATCGGATAGAACAAACTCAGTGGCGGAATCGTTCGTTCTCCACCGGAAAACCGGTGGGGTTTTTGGAACCTGGTTGTGATGTGACTGGAGCTCCGGATCATTGTAAAATGTCAGGTGCTCCCTGCAGGTACCGCATAGTTTGTTCTTCTTTTGATACTCGGAGACAACAATCGTTTTGCAGACGGCGCAATATGCCGGTGCTTTGAGTGTCATGGTATGATCCAGAGATCCACTCCCTACCGGCAGAGCTTCGGTCTCAAAACCGCATGGGCAGGTAGCTCTCAATAGTGAGCCCACTACATCCAGTCCCCCTGCACAATCCCAATCTCCTCATCCGTCAGCCCGTACACCAACTTGTCAATGGAAACATCCGTTGCCTCAACCTGACGCTGGAATGGCCTCGTCTCATGTTCCAGCTTTGCGTCCTGCAACCGCGTGTTCAAATCAAGCATCTGGATGACGAGCGTGATTATCCTGTCGGGGCGGGCTATGTCGGCGGGGTCGGATATGTTGATGGGGTGGATGGGGAAGAATATGAAAACCTAACATATCAAAATGTTGATTCATCATTTTAACGTTCACACTCCCAGTGGCGAAAATTATAATCCACTGAATTGGAAAGAAATACAAGATGGGTCGAATGGCAGACAATATTGGTGAAAAAAGCAAATTCACCTCAAGACCTTAAAGGGATAGGATCTGCGATATTACACAAGAAACGCCTCGCCAAATTTTACTCTTGCGCATTTGCCAGAATTCCGGCCCGAAAAATGTTTGCTGGCGGATATCCGGGGGGTGTGCGAATGACTCCATGCCGGACGGGACTGAGGAAGGGTCCGGATCAGCCCCTGCCGGTTCTCCGGGCAATCTCCCATCCGGAAAAACACTTCCGTCTTCAACCAAAAGGGTCTGTATTGACCGTTTTAATCGGCAGGAAATATCCCGGATAATCAAAATACGCGCGATATGGTGCTTTTCCAGATTCGCTGTTGTATAATTCGCGAAAAAACGCGACCCTCAAAAAACTGATTTTTCAAATCGGGCTTATTTTATCAAACGGGGCGATTTACGAGGAGATAATTTCGTGTGTCTTTTGAGGGTCCGGCCTTTGCCGGGGCTGTTACCGGGATGTGAATCTGCGTCGGAGAGGATAGCCTGGTTACTCACTCAATAGTGAGGCTTCGGGATCCCTGAAACATGAGTCCAAAACAGGTGTTCTTTTCGATCTGAGCCTGCTTACCCCCGTTTTCACTGAGAAACGCCAACCAAAAGCGTTTATGGGGTTTTTATAATCGGCACCAAAATGCCCCGATTGGCGTTAATCGTGTTTAAAATGCGTATTTCAAAAAAGTATGTAGAAGTGTGCTGGTTTTGGCACGTTACTCTTGGGATCGACCCTCCGGAATGGCAATCCGGGCTTGTATGGGGCCCGGATTTGGGGGTGGGGGATGAGGGGGTTTTGGGAGGGGTGTTGCGACGGAGAATGGGGGGAAATCATCACTTTTTGACAGCGGGGGTGCAGTCCTTTTTCGGGATTGCGGTGGAGGCCCGGGCTGTAAAAATGTTAATGGGTTGTGCGGGATATTCTTTGCAGAAAATTTTTGTCAAAATGTTTACATTGCCAAAAATATTTTGAAAAAATCGAATCCACTTTTTTTGGTGTGAGAGTTTTTTTTAGAGAATCGATAATTGTAAATTTTTTTTCAAAAGATCGGTGAGGGAATCCCTCTATCTTAGCGATGCCTTACGCGCAAAACGCCTCGTCGGGTTTTGCGCTACGCACTTACCGGTATTCCGGTGCGAGAAAAATTTTCCCTGCGGATATTCAGTGAGATGTACGAGAGATCCAATGCGGAGATGGGTGAGCGAAACTCACAAACATCCATGAACTATCATTATTGAATATCACTACTTATATCGCCTAATTTCACGTATTGAGAAAATGATGACTGAATATAAAATTCAACATTTTGTTCCGCAGTGGTATCAAAAAAATTTTGCATCCGATTCGTCAAAGAAACAAATTTGGGTTCATGATATAAGATCGGGAGAAATTGCACAACAGACAATTTATGAAACCGCACAAGAAGACGATTTTTATGGTGTCGAATTTGAAAAATTCTTGAAACCGTTTGAACAAAATTCGGCAGAGTTGATTAAAACAATTCTTACTATTGATCAGATAAAACAGTTGTCTCCAGTGTCGATTGGGAAATTGCATAAATTTTTCACTCTTCAAATGTATCGAACAAAAACCTCGAAAATAATTGCAGATAAAGCAGTCAAACGGCATTTAGAGACCGACCTTAAACCGAAATATAAGTTTTTATTTCAAGGTCAACCAGAAAAACTCGAATATGTTGAGAATCTTGATTTATCGGATATTGATTTTTTTAAGCATGATATAAAAATGGCATTGGCAAGTTCCGAAGCATTATCCGATTTAAAATTTTTTTTAATTGAGAATAAAACAAAAATTCCGTTCATAACGAGCGATGATCCAATTACTGTAAACAATTATTTCTTCAAAAAAACGGGGTACCCAGGATTATTTTCTCCTGGATTGCAACTTTTTTGCCCTGTAACACCAAGAATTACTCTGGCTTTGATTCATGATGATGTGTATCATGTTCAAACGAACTCCGATCAAAAAATTATCTTAAATCAAGAAACAGATGTAAATTATTTAAATTCATTTCAATTTTTAAAATGCAATAAGCAGATCATATCCGACAAAAATTATTCCTCCTATTATTCTACTCTTCAAAAAACCATTGGTGAGATTCAATCCAAAAATAAATCTGTTAAATCACTTGAAGAAATAAACTATGGAATTCATTTTTCATTTATCAGATTTAATCCAAAATCCTCACAAAAATTGGCTGTTTATTCAAAAAATGGTCAAAATGCTCAAAGAGCCGGGAAAACTCGGGTTAATAAACCCATCCGTAATGAGACCATATTTGATTCAGTAATTCAAAAAACAGAAACGGTAATTCGAGATTTTCTAGTAGAGATAAATTCTCTACCCTCTACCCAATAAAACAACCCTTAATACCCTCCCCCGACAAAACTTGTGCAGATGCCCGACCAAAAACTTCCCGGCGGTCCGACCCAGGACGAGATCATGGCCGTCTCCCTTGCAAAAATGGGAGTCCGCAGCACCGACACGGTCCTTGAGATCGGCTGCGGGACCGGCAAAGTCTCGGTTGCCATGGCACAGCGTGCAAAAAAAGTTTATTCTGTTGATATCCGCCCCGAAGCAGTTGCCCTGGCAACGGAAACTGCCAGGAAAGCCGGTGTGCACAATATCGAATTTTCACATGCCGAAGCAACCGCGTTCCTCCACAGCGAACGGATTTATGACTGCGCTTTCCTTGGCGGGACAAAGAACCTGCTCGCCATCCTGCCGTCGCTTTCAAAGAATGTGCGGAGGACGATCGTGATAAACGCGGTGCTCCTGTCAACGGTCAGCGATGCGGTGAACGCCCTCCAGGAACTCGGGCTCTTCTGCGAGGTCGTGCAGGTGCAGGTGTCGCGGTCGCACGCGATTGCGGGGAGTATCATGTTCAAACCGATTGATCCGGTGTATATCATTGTCGGCCGGGGGGCAGCATGCTCGTAGGGCTCGGCCTCGGGCCGGGAAACCCGGAGCTCCTCACGCTCCGGGCCGTGCGGCTGCTTAAGGAAGCGGACGGGGTTTTTGTGCCGGGCCGGATTGCGCACGACCTTGTTGCTCCGTACCGGGAACCGGTCATGCTCGATTTCCCGATGACGGACGATGAGACCCGTATACGGACATGCCTCGAAGAGAATGCCCGGAAGATTGCCCCGGTTGCCGAGAAGGGCTTTGCGGTTTTCGGCATCCTTGGCGACCCGAACTTTTTCTCAACATTCTCACGGCTCTGTGCGGTGATTGCCGAGACGCATCCCGCAATCGAGTTCCGGACCGAACCGGGGATCAGCTCCATCACGGCATTTGCCGCTGCCGGCGGGGTCTCGATCAACGAGGGCTTCTCGGTCTCGGACGGCACGGTCTCGGATACGAAAGTTCTCATGAAAGTGAGAAAGCCAAAGGAGAAAGCTGCCGCAATGCGGAAAGAAGGCTACCGGGAGTTCGTGCTTGTCGAGCGGATGTATTTCCCGGATATGAAAGTGTACCGCGATGATGAGCTTCCCGAAAAGAGCGATTACATGAGCGTGATGTATGCCAAGAAATAACGAAAACGTGATCTGGTTTGTCGGTGCCGGTCCGGGCGATCCCGAGCTCATCACGGTGAAAGGAAGGAACCTGCTCGACAAGGCAGACGTGCTCATCTATGCCGGCTCGCTCGTGAATCCCGTTCTTGTCGCCTCCAGCAGTGCTGCCGAGAAAGTTGACAGTTGGGGTATGCACCTCGACGACATGGTAACGCTCATGGCCGACCGGATGCGTCAGGGCAAGGCCGTTGTCCGGCTCCACTCCGGTGACCCGGCGCTCTATGGCTCGATTGTCGAACAGATTGCCGAGCTTAAGAAACACGGCATCACGGTTAAGATCGTGCCGGGCGTCTCATCGGTCTTTGCAGCAGCAGCGGCTCTCACCACCGAGTACACGCCCCGGGGGGTTTCCGAGACCTTGATCATCACCCGCCCGGCGGGAAAGACGCTTGAGAAGGATTACATTGCCGAACTTTCGCAGTACCCGGCAACGATGGCCTTCTTCCTCGGGAGTGAACACTTTTCGGACATCACAGCCAAGCTCGCATGCCCGAAAGACACTCCGGCAGCGGTGATCTTCCACGCGTCCTGGCCCGACCAGAAGATCATCCTTGGCACGGTTGCGGATATTGCAGGAAAAGCAAAGGATGCCGGGATTACCCGCTCTTCCCTGCTCATCGTCGGAAAAGCGGTCAGCGGGATAGCATCCGGATACCAGCGCTCGCACCTTTACTCATGACGGAAACGGTTGTCGTTGCACTCAAACGGTTCCTTCCCGAGGCAGAGCGGATAGCAGGTTTTCTCCACGCGGATGTTATCGAATATACGCCAACCGCATTTGCGGACCTCTTCTCCAAAACCCGGCGCATTGTTGCCCTTATGTCGATGGGGATCGTTGTGCGGGGGATTGCCCCGCTCCTTTCCGACAAGTGGACCGACCCGGCGGTCGTGGTCGTGAGCCCCGACATTCGTTTCGCCATCCCGCTCATCGGGGGACACCACGGGGCAAACGCTCTTGCAAAAGAGCTTGCAGGGCTCGGCCTTGTCCCGGTCATCACGACCGCAACGGAGTCCACCGGCCGGGATTCGGTTGAAGCGATTGCGGACCGGAACGGCTGCGATATCGTGAACCGCGATTCCACGCGGGCGGTGAATGCCGCAATGCTGGACGGCGATGTACCGGTACACACTGTGAAGGGGCCCGGTATCGTCATTGCCGGCCCGGATGTCTCGATCCTCGTGAAGAAAGGGGAGTACACGGTGGGGGTCGGCTGCCGCAAGGGCGTGACTGCCGATGAAGTCACAGCCTCGATCCGCACGGCCCTTGAAGAATCCAAAATTGATCTGGAAGATGTTCTCGTGTATGCCACGACCATAAAGAAGCTCAACGAGACCGGGCTTGTCGAAGGGATCGGTGCCCTCTCTGGCAATTTAATATTCCTGAACGATGATACAATAAACGCTATTACGGGGACTTCCCCCTCGCGGGCCGGACGGATAGGCCTTCTCGGGGTTGCGGAGCCCTCGGCGCTTGCCACGGCAAAACGAAAGGAACTGATCATGGGAAAGAAAGTTTACGGGAGAGTCACCGTTGCCATCGCACACTGAATCCAGGGGATCGCTTGCCATCGTCGGCCTTGGCCCCGGGCGCACCGAATACATCACCCCCCGGGCCCTCAAGGCCGTGGCCGGTGCGGACTATGTCATCGGCAATGCCCTGTACCTTGAACCGCTCGAGCAGATCATAAAGGGCAAGCAGGTCATCCGGAGTTCGATGGGAAAAGAGGTTGAGCGGGCACAACAGGCCATCGATCTCGCCCACGAACACCGGGTTGCCATAGTCTCGGGCGGTGATGCCGGAGTGTACGGCATGGCCAGCATTGTTCTTGAGGTTCTCGAACATTCGGGCGATGAGATCGAAGTCGAAATCATCCCGGGCGTCACGGCCGCGAATGCCGCAGCATCCCGGGTGGGCTCTCCGCTCTCCGGAGATTTTGCCGTGATCAGCCTCTCGGATCTCTTGACCCCGCTCGACGTGATCGAGGCTCGGCTGGACGCGGTCTTCTCGGTCGGGATTCCGGTTGTCCTGTACAATCCCAAGAGCCGGGGACGGCCGCACAACTTTGCGCTTGCAATCGAACATGCGAGAAAACATCTTGAGCCAACAACGCCGGTGGCGATCGTGAAAAATGCCCTGCGGGATGAAGAGGAGCAGATCATAACCACCCTTGGGGAGATCGAGAAGTCCGAGCAGGCCGTTGATATGCACACGACCGTTATCATCGGCGGAAGGGAGAGCAGGATCTGGAGGATGAAGGATAATGTCAAAGGAATCATCACGCCACGGGGATACCACCACAAGTACGTATATTGATCCGGGTGCCGACACAAAGGAAGGCTACGCGATCTCGAAGAAGTCCCGGACGCTCGCCCGCGAGATGGTCGGCAATGCAACCGTAGAGGACCGGGTAAAACAGCGATGCTCGGTTGCGGTCGGCGATTTCGCGATGGCCGATCTCATGCGCTTTCACAACAATCCGATCAAAGCTGCGCTCGATGCCCTCCGGAACAAGACCCCGATAATCACAGATATCCGGATGGTGCAGGTCGGAATCCAGAAGAAAGGGCACCAGAGCGAAGTTATCTGTGCCCTGGACTACGGTTCCGATATTGCCCGCGAACGGGAAATCACCAGGAGCTCTGCCGGGTTCCTGGCCCTGAAAGAAAAGATCCCCGGCTCGGTTGTTGTCATCGGGAACGCACCCTCGGCACTCCTCTCGCTCTGCGCTATGGTCAGCGAAGGTATCCGCCCGGCAGTCATCATCGGCGCCCCGGTCGGGTTTGTCAATGCCGCGGAGTCCAAGGCACTCCTGCGCACGGTGGATATCCCCTCCATTTCGACAGAAGGGACAAGGGGCGGGACTCCGGTAGCGGTTGCTGCAATCAATGAATGCATCACGATCTTCATCGAGGGCGCTTCCGATGCGGGATCCGGTCACCGGCTTTGATTACCCGGATGCCTGGGTCTCCCGCTGCACGGATAAGGAAAAGCGCCTGCTGGCTGAGCAGGGTCTTGCGGTCCTGACGGCATCCGGTACTGCCCTTATCCGGGGATTCACCACCGGGACAACTGCTGCCGCTGCGGCAAAAGCGGCAGTCCTCGCACTTGCCGGGCCGGTCTGTTCTGTACGGATCCACATTCCCTGCGGACTTTTTGTCGATGTCCCGGTGCATGGCAATGCCGGCATCGCGAGATGTACAAAATTTTCCGGGGATTACCCGTCCGACGTGACAGCAGGGATCGAATTCATTGCAACAGCATTTCCCGCACGGGACGGCATCACGCTTCAGTTCGGGGAAGGAATCGGCAGGTTCTCGCGCGATACGGTCCGGTACCGGAAGGATGATCCGGCGGTCAGCCCGTCGGCATATGCCTGTATCACGTCTTCAATAGAGGAAGCCCAGAAGGAGATGGGGTTACCCGGTGTCAGGGTAACGATCCGGATCCCCCGCGGGGCAGAAGTTGCAGGGCAGACCCTGAATCCCCGTGTCGGGGTTGATGGCGGCATCTCGGTTCTTGGCACCACCGGCCTTGTCGAACCCTGGGATGATCACCTGACCGAGTCCACCGTTGCCCGGATTGCAGCAACTAATGACCCGGTGCTTACGACCGGGCGGATCGGCCTGCGGTACTCCCGGCTGCTCTTTCCGGACCGGGACGTGATCCTTATCGGCGGCAAGATTGGTGAATCGCTTGCCGCTGCCCATGGCAATGTCGTGCTCTCGGGGCTCCCGGCGCTGATCCTGAAGTTCATCAGCCCGAAGATCCTGGAAGGAACCGGTTACAGGACCGTAGAAGAACTCTCCGTTTCACCGGCATTTAAGGAAACCATGAAGACCTCTCTTGCTGAATTTAAGACTATGCGACCGGATGTCCGGGTGGTTCTGCTGAACCGCGACGGGACGATCCTTGGAGAAACGTAAATGAAGATCATCGGGGTTGGATGTGGCCCGGGCCTTATCACGGAACAGGCAATACGGGAACTTAAGAAAGCACGGATCGTGTATGGATCGGAGCGGGCGATCGAGCTTGCCCGCCCCTACCTGGTTTCCACCTGCAGCATCAAATCGATTGATGATTTCAAGAATTTGAGCCGGCTCCCGACCGCGTCTATCATCCTCTCGACCGGTGATCCCATGCTCGCAGGTCTCGGGTACCTGCCCGGCGAAGTTATCCCGGGAATCTCTTCCCTTCAGGTTGCAACGGCCAGGCTTCATATCCCGCTTGCCCGGGTCTCGGTCGTTGTTGCCCACGGGAGAGGCCATGAGAAGGGGATGGCTGATACGGTTGCCGAAGTAAAGCGGGGTAAGATCGTCTTCCTTCTCGCAGATCCCAAGTTTGATGTCGATGAACTCTACAGCCGGCTGGCTGATCTCGCAGATCCCGTGCAGATCGCGCTCTGCGAGAACCTCGGGTATCCGGACGAGCGGATTGTTGTCGGGAATATCCAGTCTCCCCCAAAGACGTCCGCAGCGCTGTATTCCCTGGTAATCGGGGAATTCTGAAATACTTTTTCTGTACGGAATCTGGTTTTCAGGCTGCGCCTTTTTCCTGGCAGTACTCTCCAAATCAATCCTGAGGTTTTGAGAAATTATTCTGTTCCGGATTAATCCTGAACGCGATACAACCGAATTTATGGAATCATCCGGACCGGGATTTTCCTGTATGAAATGAGGCCGGGTCACGATATTCTGATAGAGATAGCCTTGATCCATTTTCCCCGGAACAGTATGGAAATGATGTGGATCCCGTCATCCTGTTAACGAAGAAAAATAGCAAAACTGATGTATATTATTAAACAAAATTAGGTAGTATGGAAAAAATTCAGATTCAGTTCAACGAATCTGACTATAAAATTTATTTTGAATACTGTTACCGGTATTATCAGATCCATGATATCATCCGGAAAAAATCCATCCTGACATTTCTGGAGCTCTTCTGTAACGGGGTTCTTCCCGTGGAGGAAGAGGACATCACCCAGGCCCACCTCCAGCTCTTCCGGAAACACGATGAATTAAAGAAGGCCTCATATTTTGCTCCCGGAGATACGGCGCTTGCGCTCCAGGTCCGGTCCTGCGGGGACATCCTCATCTTCTGTAAAGACTTAGAGAAGATGTACCGTCTTTTTCTCAAACAGGGAATTACGGCAAATTATCTCATCATCCTCGGCACGTTCTCCAAAGTGATCGAAGAGGCGAAAAAAGGCCCACTCTCGGACCTGTTTGACTTTGATGCCCAGATGATCGAGTCGCTGGCCTCACCACTTGCAGAGATCATAAGGAAGAGACTGGGCAATGACCCCCCATGGCAATCCGTGCTCCATGAACTGACGGTTATCACAGCCCGGTTCAACCAGTTATCGACGGGCGTAAAATTCGATCTCGAACTGGTCAAAGTGGTTGCACCACCCGTTGTCTTCCATTTCACCACGGATGTGGATGCGGGCGAGATCCTCTCGGCAGTACCTGCATATTATGACGACAGCGAACTCGAAGAGTTCGAGACCCTCCTCAACCGGACCTATGACCTGTTCGAAAACGAACTGGATTCGAGCGTTGACTGGGAAAAGATAGCACAACCGCTCAATGCGATCCTTGCAAAAATAGCAGAACAGCGGGAACACCTGATCCGGGAACATTCGACTTCCGGCGATCGTTACCTGCTGGCACCCCATACGGATATACCATCTTTTGGGGAAGCGGCTCCCAGGGCCGGCGCACTCATAACCTCATTTACCGGCGTAGCACAGAAAAGCGGGCACAGGGTATTTGAGATCGATTTGAGCCGGGAGGGAACAACCCAGATCGATTCCCCGATAACGGTTTACCCTGCCACGGAAAATACGAATGCTCCTGCAATCGCCCCATTCCTGCCGATGATAATCGGGATCCTGGTAATCCTCTTGTTTATCTTCGGGACGGGTGTCCTTTCCGGGGCCTGGGATCCCAGTGCAACAGGAAATTCCTCGACCAGCGCATTCTATGCAAACGGAACCGCAATAACGAAAGGGGCGTCTGTCATTGCCACTACCGTAAAACCAACCGCCACGTCAACGGTCAAACCAACCGCAACGCCCACAGCCAAACCCACCGCTACACCAAATGCCACACCCACAATAAAAGCAACAACAGCCGTTCCAGTATCTTCGTCATATTCATCTGCGGATGTTGGCAACCATCTCGTTGAACTCGCGTTTGGCCCGGACACGAATGTTATTCAGAAACCGACGAAAGATCTTGTCTGGCTCTCCATTATGGGTGCTGACCGGCAAAGTGACGAGACGCTCATTGCAGACTTCATCAGCCAGTTCAATGATCTTTCCACGACAACAAAACTATCAACAAATCTCGACCTTACCAGTGAGGCTGACATCACCCTTGTCCTGCTCCCGGAGAGTTCATTGCAACAGATATACGTTGCCGGGACTACGAAAGTCTATAAAGATCCCTCCACCGGCACGATCTATGCCATCAAAACCGCTGGTAAAACCTATGTAAATTCCGATTTGAGGGGAAATGCCCGGTTGCGATGGGTTTTGCGTGCCGTTCTCATCAATCTTGGATTTGTTGGCGAGACAACCAAATATCCTGACAGCCTGTTCTATGCCAAGGCTACTGATGCATACGACTTAAACGAGATCGATCTCAAGGCACTGGAACTGATGTACGGTAAAAAAGTGAAGAATGGCATGACGAAAAGTGCCGTGAAAGCCCTTGTATAATCCCGGGGCACTCACCCGGGAGTTCCGCTTTTAACGAATCCGCTCAGGATCCTGAGGGAGATGAGCACCTCTTTTTTTGTCCGGCTCCTGTTCCCGGCGGTTTTTGTTGTGATGAAACGGGATGCGGGGATTTTTTCCCGGTACTGCACGAGTAACAAAACCACTCCGGATCATATCGGATGAGAAAAAAACCCGTGATGATCTATCTCAAAGAAAACCGTTACGGATCCTGTTCTTCCATGTGCTGGATCCAGCGGTGTACAGAACAGTTATTGAGCCAGCACCGGTCCATGAAGGATTGGCCAGTTGCCAGCCCGGGGATTATGCCGGTTAACAGAGCAGGAAAAGACAGGAATTACGTGAGGCGCATGCAGTTATCAGGGAGGAACTCGGTCGGAGGAATGGAATAATCGTTCATAGTTCGGCGATTGGTACTTTTCCTCAATACCTTTATCCTGTACCTCATACATCTCTTTACATGCCAGTAACCCTCTTCGGGGAATTTGTGCTCCTGTTCCAGATGGCCTGTGTCATCTTTCTTTTTGCCTATCTTTTCTCGAAGAGCAGGTTCTATACTCTTGTGCTGGAGCACCGGGCATCGGTTGCCCTCCAGGTCTTTCTCGCACTTGCCTTTGGTCTCCTCTCGGTGTATGGCATGAACAGCGGCATCACGTTTTATACGGCCAATGTGAACATCCGGGATTTCGGGCCCCTTGCTGCCGGTCTTGCCTGCGGACCCTATGTAGGACTCGGGGCCGGGATAATCGGGCTGGTTTATCGCCTCTCGGTGGGAGGAACAAATGTTTATGTTGTGGCGCTCGGGCCGCTTATCGCAGGGATTGCCGGCGGCCTTGTCTATTACTATAACAACCGGGACCTGGTATCGACAAAAAAAGCGATCATTATCACACTTTTCATAGAAACGTTCATCTCAGTAATAGCTCTTTTTGCCCGGATCCTTGATGGCAATTCTGTCGAGAAGGTGATGACGGTGACCGTCAACGTGGCAATTCCTATGATCATCATGACCAGCATCGCAGTCGGGGTCTTCTGCATCATCCTTCACAATGAGAAGAGCGAACGGCGTGTCCAGAAAGAGAAGATGCAACTCGAACTGGAAGTGGAGTCCCGCAAAAACCTTGATACGATCATCAACGCGATTGCCGATCCGGTCTTTGTCAAGGAACGGAACCACCGGCTGATCCTGGTGAATGATGGATTCTGCCGCATGTTCGGCCGCGCCCGTGAAGATATCATTGGAAAAACCTCCTATGACTTTTTCCCGGATGAGCAGTCACGGCAGTTTTTTGCGGACGATGATTCTGTGTTTGGCAGCCGGGCGCCCCATGAATCGGAAGCAACGATTGCGAATATGAACGGGCAGAAGTACACCATCATCCTTAAGAAAACCCATTACCTTGATTCATCCGGCCAGGTGTTCATTGTCGGCATCATACGGGATATCACCGAGCGGAAACGCATCGAGGTCGCGGTCCAGAACCTGAATAAAAAACTCACCATGCTCTCGACCATAACAAGGCACGACATCGTTAACCAGCTGCTGATCCTGATGGGGTACCTGAAATTTTCGCAGGCTTCCCTTCACGATCCGTCAAAGATGGAAGATTTCATAGGGCGGGAGATACGGGCTGCCCAGACTATCGAGCGTCAGATCGTCTTCACCCGCGATTACCAGGACCTTGGTACCAGCGTTCCCACGTGGCGAAATGTTCCGCAGCTCATTGCATCAGCAAAAAGCCAGTTGAATTTTACTGATAACATCAGGGTCTCGGTCCAGGTCCCGCAGGTTGAGATCTTTGCCGATGCGCTGATCGAGAAGGTGTTCTACAACCTCATGGAGAACTCGCTCCGCCACGGGGAGCATGTTACGGCAATAGCATTTGCGTTTGAAGATACCGATCGCGGGGCCCTGATTACCTACACGGACAACGGTACCGGGATCTCCCGTGAAGATAAACCGCATCTTTTCGAGCGCGGGTTTGGGAAAAATACCGGTCTTGGCCTCTTCCTCTCCCGGGAGATCCTTGCCATCACGGAAATATCGCTCGATGAGACCGGTGAGCCGGGGCAGGGAGTCCGGTTTGAGATCCGGATCCCCCGGGGGGAATACCGGTTTCCCCCGCCACAGAATGAAAAACACTGACCCTCCGCAGGGTCAATTCACTGCGCTTGCGGTTATTCTCCCGGCAATCTTTTTTCCTGCGGGGTTGTATAGTTCTACCAGGGTTGAATACGCATGGATAAGGCAACAAAATCAAAGCTGAGCATCGGGTTATTTGTTCTTGGGTTTGCGATGATCTTTGTTCAGGATTTGAAACGCCTGGATACGATCAATCTCGGTTTTACCTGGCCGTTTGCGATCATGTTTTACCTTGGCCTGATCTTTATGGCGGCGGGGTACTGGCTCAAACAGTCTTGACAGGTATCGGCTTATGGTAATTTTTGTTTGGGTTCATCATTCACACTGATTTTTATCTCGCATTGGCGATCACCTTCGCACATGGTCCGGACAAACCGTGCTGAATAGTTTTTATTGAGGTGCGGGACCGAGGTCAGGGTCAGCGCCATACATTTGCGGAATGTCCGCTCTCCTTCGGTTCGTATGGCCGTACCTTCTTCAATGAGCGGGCAGCGCTTCACAACAATAACTGCCCGGTCCTCGGATACTTTGATGCTCTCGCTCCGGAAGCCGGGGCCGAAGAGGAGGATCATGACGGTCCGCAGGGTCTCTGCAAGGTCGGTTGCATTGCCCACCGGGAGAGAGAGGGTATGGGCAATCGAGAAGACGGTGCGGGAGAGTTCCATCCAGATGACCTGCTCGATCTCATCATAGCGTTTTCCAACAATCTCCCGGAACGCTGCATCGTACAGGGCCGGGAGCCGGCTGGCATTTTCAGATGCGATCTTCCATTTCACTTCATCAGGAATCCTGTTGAGATCCGCCATAGGAAAAATCCCCGGTACTATAATCGTTGTATCACGATCCTGTCATATCAACTGTTTGGTAAGGGCCGAATGGTCCGATCCGGCTGCAGGGGAAACGAACCGGAACTGCGGGCCGGAAAATTGAAACCGAACTATGATGAGACGGTTGGTGGCACCCTGTTCCTGATTACCAGGAGCGACGACGCCCGAGACGGGGCGCCCCCGCGGAGGATCCGTGACCAGGAGAAAAATCCTATCACCGCCATGTGTCGGAGGGGGATGCAGGATGGCCCCCACATACCAACAATTTTCATGATCCGGGTGTGAACGCCCGTTCATGGGCGTTTCAACAGAGCCATTTTCCCAAAAATCGTACCTTTTTTGCCGTCCTTCGTATTCTGATAAAACAAATCAGGAAACAAGTCGGATCCGGTCACTCTCAAAAAGAATGAACCCGTCCCACACGAGGCCGGCAAGAATCTTCCGGATCCGTGCCGGGTCCTCTTTGAAGAATGCGAGAACCTGTTCCATAGTCAGCCCGCTCCCGGGCAGGAGGAGCCGGAGGATCTCGCCCCGGATCTTCCGGTCGGATCCCTCGAATGCGGATTGTTTTGTGTAATGCAGGCTGCGCCGGTTGGGGTTCTGGACGGTCTTCCTGAGATCCGTTCCAAGGTCCATGAGAGCCCAGTACCAGACCCGGGGATTTTCCTGGTACAACGCCCTTTCCACCAGCGGGAGGATCTCCCGGTCGCTGACCGTTGCAATATCCGAAAAGAAATAATGAATGAAGACCCGGCGGATGTTGGTCTCGATGAAGAGGACCGGCCGGTTGAACGCAAAGGCACAGATGGATGATGCGGTTGCCG
The DNA here is from genome assembly GCF_041645475.1 of Methanoregula sp. Classification (GTDB taxonomy): domain Archaea; phylum Halobacteriota; class Methanomicrobia; order Methanomicrobiales; family Methanospirillaceae; genus Methanoregula. The sequence goes on from NZ_JBAZQA010000003.1 coordinate 224,794, forward strand.
GGCCGATGCCCGGAAATGTTGCAAGTACGGTCGGATCATCCGGGAGACTGCCGCCATATTCATCCATGACCCGTGCAGCACATTTCTGGAGGGCTATGGCCCGGCGGTTGTAGCCCATCCCCTGCCAGGCGGAAAGGATCTCCGAGAGGGGAGCACCTGCGAGGGTGGCAAAGTCCGTAAAGGCCGCAATGAAGGCCGGGAATCTGATGGTCACCCGCTCCACCTGGGTCTGCTGGAGCATGATCTCGGAGACGAGAATGGAGTAGGGATCCGTGTTCTCCCGCCACGGCATTTTCCGGCCATAATCCCGGTAATGATCGAGAACCATCTGCCGGAACCTTGCAACCCCGTCATCGGTTGTATCCCATACCGGAGAGAGGGGATTAGTATCCAGTATCATCTGATCGGTTTTTTTCATGGATGGACCTGAATTCTTCAAAAATTATCATGGGGTTATTCCTTTTGTGGTGGATCAACGGGAATAATAATGGTTCAGATGATGACATGACAAAAAAGAGTGCTCCCGTTGGGGATATCCAACGTGTTTCCATCCACTCGCGGAATCCAGAGATGCATCCGGAATCTCAAATCCGTTTGAACATGGCGTCGAGATCGGTGCGGGTGAACCGTATGATGGTGGGACGGCCGTGGGGACAGGTGTAGGGGTTTTCAGTCAGGCGCAGCTGGTCGAGGATCCGCTGGGACTGCTCCATGGTCAGCACCGTCCCGGCCTTGATTGCGCCCCGGCAGGCAATAATACGGGTGAGACGCTCCCGTCCTGTAACGGTCCGGGAGGGATCCGGCCGGACGAGATCGCTGATAACCTCGTCAAGAACGCCGGTATCCTCAGCCCGGCCAAGCACGACCGGGATTGCCCGGACAAGGAATGTGTCTTTCCCGAAATCCTCCAGGATAAATCCTTCCTGCGCAAGGGCAGGGATGAGGTCCCGGATAACTGCGGCATCGCGGGGTGTGCGGTTGAGGACAACCGGTGATATGAGTTCCTGGGACTGGTGTTCGCGGACAGAACGGCGCTGTACCTGCTCGTAGAGGATCCGCTCATGGGCAGCGTGCTGGTCGATGATGAAAAGCTCGTCCGTGCTGGTCCGGGCAAGGAGATAGATCCCCCCAAATTCACCGATAACGTTCATGAACGGAATTTTTGATGCGGTTGCAGGAGTCCGCGCCCCAACCGGCAGTTCGGTCTGCCGGAGGCGCTGATCCGAGGAGATTGTGCCGGGATGCGTTGATTCGAAAACGGCAGCTGGAACTGCAGAATCCTGCGGATACGCGGAAGATACCGGTTCGTCCGTTGATGGTATTAATGGCTCAAAGGCCGGTTCCTGAGTTCCTGCGGCCGGGATCAGGTTGTGGCTGAGCAGGGCCGTACTGACCGCTTCACGGACTGCATTACGAATCTCGTTCTCCCGTGAAAGGCGCACTTCCTTCTTGGTCGGGTGAACGTTTACATCGACAAGGGCCGTATCGATTGCGAGGGTGAGGAATGCAACCGGTATCCGATCCCTGGGAAGCAGGGTACCGTATCCCTCTTTTATTGCATTGCTGATGAGCGGGGAGGAGACAAACCGCTGATTGATGGCAACGATAAGGCGCGAGGTATCCTTGCGGGAGAGGGATGGCGGGGCAATGTACCCGCTGATGGTCATGAACGGGAGCGTGTGGCTGACCGGTATGAGTTCCTGTGCAAGATCGCTCCCGTAAATGCGGGCGATGGTATCGATCGCGTGAGCGGATCTGTCGGTCATGAGCTGTTCGCGCCCGTTGTGGAAGAGCCGGAATGAGACTGCCGGCCAGGCAAGGCAGATGCCCTCCAGGATCGTGTGGAGATGGGCAAGCTCGGTGTTGAGGCTTTTTAAGAATTTTTTCCGGGCGGGCGTATTGAAGAAGAGTTCCTCGACAAGGATTGTCGTGCCGGTGGGTGCTCCGGTTTCGTGCTGCTCCTGCAGTTTTCCGCCATAGACGACAATCTTTGTACCGGCCTCGGTGTCGCTGCCGCGGGGTTTTGTGATGAGGGTTACCCGGGATACCGCGGCTATGCTGGCAAGCGCTTCGCCCCGGAATCCGAGCGTCCTTATCTGGTTGAGATCCTCGATGGATGCGATCTTGCTCGTTGCATACTGCGTAAACGCGAGCAGGGCATCGGACGGAACCATCCCGCACCCGTCATCGGTTATACGGATTCCCGCAATCTCCCCTCCGGAGGATGTGATATCGATGCGGATCGTCCTGGCTTTGGCATCGATGGCGTTTTCGATGAGCTCCTTGACCACCGAGGCCGGCCGGTCCACGACCTCCCCGGCCGCTATCTTGTTGACGGTCGACGGGTCGAGCAGTCGTATGACGGGGCCGGGGTTCTCGTTCTTCATGGTCATCCTTTACGGGGGGAGAACGATTTTTTCAGTTCAGCAAGGGCTGTGAGGGCCTGGAGGGGCGTCATTTCGTCCGGGTTCAGACGCTCAAGCTCGTCAAGAGCCGGGTGGCGGGCAGCGGGTGTCCCTTCGGGGTCGTGATCGTCGACAAGCAGGATCTGCGTGTAGCGCTGGGGGCGGGCACCGGAAGGGGTCGGGCGGTTCTTGTCCTCATCGAGAAGTACTTCGGCCCTTTCGGTCACTTTCTTCGGTATGCCTGCAAGGCGTGCCACGTGGATACCGTAGCTCTTGTCGGTAGCACCGGGAATGAGCTTGCGCAGGAAGACCACGTCATCCTTTGTCTCCCGGACGGCAAAGTGGTAATTTTTTACCCGTTTGAGGCTCTCTTCCATGGCTATGAGCTCGTGAAAGTGCGTGGCAAAGAGGGTCTTTGGACCGGCGGTTGATTTCCCGTGCAGGAATTCAAGAACGGCTTTTGCAATCGAGCTGCCGTCCGCCGTGCTCGTGCCACGCCCGATCTCGTCGAGAATCACAAGGCTCCGGGGCGTGATATTGTTGAGGATGTTCGCGAGTTCGAGCATCTCGACAAAGAAGGTGCTCTGGCCGCTCGCAAGGTCATCGAACGCCCCTACGCGGGTGAAGATCCGGTCAAGTATCCCGATATTCGCGTGCCGGGCCGGGACAAAACTGCCGGCCTGCGCCATGATGCAGATGAGCGCAACCGAGCGCATGTACGTGGACTTACCAGCCATGTTGGCCCCGGTGATGATCATGATCTGCGTATCGCTTCCGGACAAGTCGGCATCGTTGGGGACAAATCCACCCGGGACACCCTGTTCCACCACGGGATGGCGCCCGTCACGGATAACGAGCGTGTCGGAATCGCTGAACTGCGGGCGGACATAATCCCGCGTCCGGGCAACTTCCGCAAGTGCCGAGGATACATCCAGTACCGCAATACCACCGGCAATAGCCTGGAGATGAGGGATCTCGTCCTGGAGTTTTGCAATGAGCCCGGTATAGAGTTCACGTTCGAGAGCAAGCACGCGCTCATCCGCATTTGTTATGAGGGCTTCTTTCTCCCGCAATTCAGGAAGGGTATACCGCTCGCCGGTTGCGGTTGTCTGCTTGCGCTCGTAGTGTGCGGGAACAAGGGCAAGGTTGGGGCGGGTAACGTCGATATAATAGCCGAAGATCCGGTTGTACCCGATCTTGAGCGACTTTATCCCGGTCTTCTCCCGCTCCGTGTTCTGGAGTTCGACAATCCAGTCCCTGCCCGTGTGGAGCACCCCGCGGATCTCGTCGAGCTTGTCTGAATAGCCGGGCCGGATAACACTCCCGTTCCGGGCAATGGCCGGGGGATCGTCCACAATGGCCTTCCGGATGAGATCGATAGTTTCCGGCATCTCGCAAATTGCGCCAAGGGCATTTCCGAGAAGGGCCGGCATCGCGGCATCGCGGTCATCCAGCGAGGACCGGAGGCCGGGGAGGGTCGATAAGGTTTCGGCAAGGGCGAGCAGGTCGCGGGGGCCGGCATTGCCGTACGCAATCCGGGCGGCAATCCGCTCGATATCCGCACAGCGGGCAAGGTGCGATAGGAGACATAGGCGCATGGTTGTGCGAGCTGCCAGGTACTCCACGGCATCCAGGCGCCGGTTTATTTCGGGAATGTCCGTGAGTGGACGGGAGATGTTCCGGCTCATGAGCCGGCTCCCCATCGGTGTTTTTGTCAGGTCGAGCGATGAGACGAGCGTTGCACCCCGGCTCCCGCCCCGGATGCTCTCTTTTATTTCGAGGTTGCGCAGCGTGATGGCATCGAGCATCATGCCCTGGGTGGAGGAGCGCATCGAGAGGCTGCTGATATGGGAAAGGGGCGAGAACTGCGTCTCCTGGGCATAGGAGAGGGCAGATCCGGCAGCCCCGATTGCAGCCGGGTATTCGTCGCAACCATAGCCGGCAAGCGATGCCACATGAAAATGCCCGGTCAGGCACCTGCGGGCCTGCTCTTCAACAAACGCGCTGTCCCGGAACGGTGTGACGACAACTCCCCGCTCCTGGAGGCATGCCCGGAGTTCCGGTCCGGACCCGAGGGGCACTATGCATTCGGCCGGGCGGTAGCGGGCAATCTCGGAGAGAATGTTCTGGAGGCCGACATCGTGTCCGATCCGGGCTGCAAAAAATTCCCCGGTCGAGATATCCAGAAGTGCCATGCCCCAGGACTTGTCTTTTGCATCCGGGCAGAGGGCCATGAGATAGGTTGCAGCCGGAGAGGAGAGCATCGAGGAATCGATGACCGTGCCCGGGGTGATCACCCGGACTATCTCCCGCTTCACGATCCCTTTTGCGGTTTTTGGATCTTCCACCTGGTCGCAGACGGCAACCTTGTAGCCCCGGCTAACCAGTTTTGCAATGTAACCATCCGCTGCGTGGTACGGAACACCTGCGAGTGGGACCCGGTTGTCCCCACTCTTGGATCGCGATGTCAGGACGATCTCGAGTTCGCGGGAGACCAGTTCGGCATCCTCATAAAAAGTCTCGTAAAAGTCACCGATCCGGAAGAATACTACCGTATCGTGGTACTTCTTCTTGAGGTCGCGGTACTGCTGCATGACGGGCGAGAGGCGCGGACCGCTATCGGAATCATTTGCTGAACCTTCCGGCTGTTCATGTACCATGGGTGCAGAAATGTAGCCTCCCGGAGCAATTAATACCGATCTGATCGATGCAGCCGGATTCAGCGGAGATGGTTATGGATGTAGACGGCAATCAGGGGCAGTGAGCAGGCGGCTGCAATGAGTCCAAAGGCAAGGCCGAGAGAAAAACCCATACCGATGACAGCGGTGATTTCCGAGAGCGCACCAACTGCCCAGGGAATGCCGCTCCAGAAGACCAGGGCACCGGCAAGCGCAAGAAGGAAGATGCCGACAGCTGCATTCCTGAGATCCTGCGGGCTCGGTCCAACCGAGAGGACGAGACTTATTGTCAGGTACAGGTAGATGAGGAACCACCAGTTCTGGTGGTAAATGAGATTTTTGAGAAAGAGATCAAGAATTATCGTACCCATCTGCTGGATTGCTGACGTGGAGAGCATCGTTGCGGGAAACGCGGGAAAGAGGCAGCCCAGATACGACGCAAAACACCAGGTTATTCCCGAGAGGACGAGCGGGATGCAGAAGAGCGGAGCAGTGGAGATGACAACATCGCCAAGCCACGGGAGAAGCGGACGGGCATACGTAACTGACCCGCCCTCTTCTGAGAAGAAGACAACCTTCTGGATTTTTGCGCCGGTAAGGATGCAACCGAGTATGTGGGAGCACTCGTGGAGAATAACGCCCGGGGCCCGGATGAGGTAATAGATTCCCCTCACCGGGATAACAGATGCCCATACCCGGTCGAGTGCTGTCGAGAGGAGCATCACGAGGATGCCAGTTGCAATAACAACGAGAAATGCTTCGGCCTGCATGGGAATCGGAGGATTACGTCAAAATATATTTTACGTTCTTCCTGCATTAAGTGCCGGTATCGCTCCCACCGTGTCCGGTAATCCGTATACGGGATAACGCTGTCTCATCTGGAAGACTCATTATCCCCTGCGGCCAAAGGAGACATATGCCCCCTGCCCAATATCCTGATCACAGGACCATTCCTGCTGCTCCGCCCAACCGGCTCGTCCGGGAGAAGAGCCCGTACCTTCTCCAGCACGCGTATAATTCGGTCAACTGGTACCCGTGGGGTGAAGAGGCATTTTCCCGGGCCGGGCGGGAGGATAAGCCGGTCTTTCTCTCGATCGGTTATGCCACCTGCCACTGGTGTCATGTCATGGCTCACGAATCCTTCGAGGATCCCGGTATTGCGGCGATCCTTAACCGGGATTTTGTCTGTATCAAGGTGGACCGGGAGGAGAGGCCGGATATCGACAGCGTATATATGGGGGTCTGCCAGATGATGACCGGCCAGGGCGGCTGGCCGCTCACGATCATCATGACTCCTGAGAAGAAGCCGTTCTTTGCCGGCACCTATTTCCCGCCGGAAACCCGGTTCGGGATGAATGGGCTTCCGGCGGTCCTTGCCCGGATCACCCGGCTCTGGAAGGAGCAGCGCGAAGCGCTTCTTGCCTCGGCCAATGAGATCTCTGATGCCGTTGTGTTGCAGCAGGACTTTCACTCTTTCGGGGATGCCGACGCTTCATTCATCACTGCCGGATATAATGCCCTTACCGCAGTGTTCGATCCCGTCAATGGCGGTTTTGGCAGGGCTCCGAAGTTCCCGTCCCCGCCAACTCTCCTCTTCCTTCTCCGTTATTACGCCCGGACAAAAGACAGAAACGCGCTCCGCATGGCAGAACAGACGCTTGACGCCATGCGGGGCAGCGGCATATACGATCATGTCGGGGGCGGGTTCCACCGGTACTCGGTCGACCAGAATTGGCGTATACCCCATTTCGAGAAGATGCTCTACGATCAGGCGCTTCTCTGTATGACCTATACGGAAGCAGCGCTCCTCACCGGCAACAAATCCTGGCGCAGGACAGCAGAAGAGATCATCACTTATATCCTGCGGGATCTGACCTGTCCCGAGGGAGCCTTCATTACGGCGGAAGATGCTGACAGCCCCGGGGGGGAGGGTGTATTCTATCTCTGGAAGAATGATGAGATTGAAGCCGTGCTGGGAAAACCAGATGCCCTGTTCGCAATGCAGGTGTTCGCCATTTCGCCATATGAAGACCGGATCCCCCCGGGACAGGATTCCGGGGCCGGGGTTCTCTATTGTCCCGGAAAACCGGAAAAACAGGCATGTGCCAAGGGCATTCCGGAACAAGAATTTGCCCGGCGTTTCGAATCGGTCAGATCCCGTCTCTTCGAGGCCCGCCTCAAACGGGAGCGGCCGTCCCGGGACGGGAAAGTTCTCGCAGACGGAAACGGTCTCTGTATCGCGGCGCTTGCCATTGCTTCGCGGGCATCCGGGGATGCCCGGTACCTGGCCGCCGCAGACAGGGCCATGGACCTCCTCCTCACCCGGATGCGTATGGCAGACGGGGGACTGTTCCACCGGTACCGGGATGGTGAGGCGGCCATTCCCGGGTTTGCCGATGACTATGCGTTTGTGATCCGAGCGCTCCTGGAACTGTACCTCTCAACGTTCAACCCGTCCCGGCTTTCGGAAGCGCTTGGGCTGCACCGGTATTTCCAAAACCATTTTTGGGATGAAACCAGCGGCGGGTTCTTTTCAACTGCCGACAATGCGGAGCATCTGCTTGTCCGGAAAAAGGAACTCTATGACGGGGTTGTACCCTCGTCCAATTCCATGGCGCTTGGAAACCTGGTCATCCTTTCCCTGCTGACCGGGGATCCGCACTATGAGAAGACTGCATCGGAACTGGCACGGGCCTTTTCCGGTGCGGTCAGTGTGGCTCCGTCAGCGTACACGGGTTTTCTCTCGTCCCTCGATCTGCTCGTGAACCCATCGACCCTCGTTGCCGTTGCCGGTTCCGGCCCGGAACAGACGCTTCCGCCTATGATCCGGGACCTGTGGGGCCACTACTTCCCTTCCGTGACCATCCTCTGGTGCCGGAATGACGATCCTGCATTGGTTCGCACGCGGGAAGAACTCATGCCCGTTACGAGGGGGCTCGTGGCAATCGGCGAAAAACCTGCTGCCTATGTCTGTTCCGGGCGTCGTTGCTCGTTGCCGGTTACCGATACTGAAAAACTGCTGGAACTGCTTCGTGGAAACTCATGAGCAAAACCCTCCGGTTTTCCGGATAGTTTTTATTTACAGTCTTTGATTAAAAGAAAAAAGGTCAGAGATTTTTCAAGGCAACCAGGTCTTTTACGCCCACCAGTTTCCAGACAAGGGATCGCTCCTCTTCTGCTATCGCAACCGGGGCATCCATGGGGGAATGGCCGAGCGCTGCAAGGATATTGCAAGAGAGGTTCCGCTCAACAATCAGGTCAACGAACTTTTCCCGGATGATCTTCTTCTCAATGGAATCGTGAACCTCCTCAAGATAGCCCTGCATGGTCACGAATGTGTAGGAAGAGAGATCTTTTGTATATTTCTCGATCTCGACCGATACATACGGGCTTTTCCGGAAATATTCGAGTTTCTTCCCGTACTTCGTTGAGAGGAAGTAGAGGAACGAGCCGTCGAAGACGTAGAGGAACGGGGCGATGTACGGGTACTTCTCACCCTGGAACGCGATCCTGCAGACGTAGCCTTTCTCGATCAGCTTGTCGTATTCCTGTTTTTCCATCCGCGGGATCTTGATGATCTCCATACAATCACAACAATCTGCATGACCAATAGAACCAGATAAACCTTGTTAAACTCTGCTCGAAAATCAGGGAAATATATTACCGCTCAATCCGGAAACCCGCCAGTTTCCATGCGGTCATCCCGCCAAGCACATTGGTCACATTCCGGTAGTTGTGTGCGGCAAGGTAACTTGCCGCAAGGCTGCCCTTATACCCTGCATCGCAGTAGACAATGACCGGTTCACCGGTTGGGACCCTGTCGAGATGCTGTGGCAGTTCCCCGACATAGACATGCACGGATCCCGGGATATGTCCGACAGCGCGCCGGTTCCTGATATCGCGCACATCAAGAAGGAATACAGGTTTCGTTCCCAGGCGCTCTGACAGCTCGCGGACCGAGCAGGCCGGGAGCGTGGCGATCTCCTGCCCGGCGCGTGCCCACGCAGGAAAACCCCCGGCAAGGAAGCCGGAGGTGTTGTCAAATCCCATACGGAAGCACTGGAGATACACCTCTTCTGTGTTCTGGTTGAAATCGTCGATAAATATGATCGGTGTTTCATAGCCGGCATACCAGCCCAGGAATGCGGAGATCCCGTTCCGCCAGATCGAAAGGCTTCCGGGAATGTGCCCGGCACTAAAACTGGTGGGTGCACGGATATCGATCAGCTGGCAACCGGTCTTACATGCCGCATTTACTTCTGCAACGGTAAGCGGGCGGAGGTATGGTTCTTTGTCCCTGACCGGGGGGCCATGCAGGTTGTATGTTTCCATGGTCCGGAAATACGGGGGAACATAGGGGGATTCAGATCTTCTTATTTCAATGAATCTTTCCTTTCCAAGGGAGAGGACCGGGTTTGTTTTTCTTTCGTACCCGATGGTAGTAAACGGGTGATCTGCAATATCCCCGCCACAGACCGAACCGGCACCGTGGGCCGGGCAGACAATGACACCGTCCCCGAGCGGGATGAGTTTTTCCGTTATGCCCGAAAAGATCTTCTCTGCCATCTCGCCGTTTCGATTCCTGCCGAAAAAGTCAGTCCGGGCAATATCCCCGGCAAAAAGCGTGTCCCCGCAAAAGACCATATAGGGCGGGTCCGACACATCGGGATCCCGGACAACGAGCGAGATGCTTTCCTCGGTGTGCCCCGGAGTCTCAATGACGGTGATCTCAAGACTTCCAAGGGTGAACCGGTCGCTCTCCTTCACCTGGTTCCCGTACGAAAAATCCATACGGCTCCCGTGATAAATCTCTGCCCCGCACTGCCGCTGTAACTCAAGCGACCCGATAACATAGTCTTCGTTGCGGTGCGTCTCAAAGATGTGCGTTATTGAACATTCATGCCGGGATGCCAGCTCAAGGTAAATCCTGCAGTCCCTCCGCGGGTCGATCACTGCCGCAGTTGTGCCCGACCCGATAAGGTAGGAGTTGTGAGCAAGACCCCGGGATACAATTTGCTCAAAAAACAAAAATGCCATCACCCTGTACCCTGAAATGAATCACCGTGGCGTAAATAGGTTATGACCCGGACAGGGCATTCTTTCGGAGATTCCGCACCGTTCCCTCCGGCAGGACATAAGGATACCGGAGTATCAGCGGAGGACACATCTTCCGGCCGGGATTTTTCCGGATGAGTCGGGAGAGTTCCTCAAGACTGACCGGCACGTACCCGACAACTTCTGCGCTGACATTGATCCGGCGGTTTGTAAAATTCATGAACGGGAAGTCACGCAGTTCATTGTTGTGGTGGTGACCGTGGATAACCCATCCATCGAAGTCGTGGGGGGCATCAGCCGGATCGTGTACCAGGAAGAAGCGTATCCCGTTATACACAATTTCCGCACTCTTAACCCACCCGGGCATCTCATCGTCATGATTTCCTTTGATGAAAGTAGCTCTCCCACCCAGGCGGTTTACGTATCCGGAAACCGGGGGTGCTCCTTGGCCGTACCGCAGATCCCCGAGATGGTAAATCGGTGCATTGTCACCGGTTGTCAGGTTCCAGTTGCGGATGAGAACCGTATCCATTTCGGCGCAATCCGTAAAAAGAAACGGGCGGGAGCAGTACCGGATGATGTTGGCATGGCCGAGATGCATGTCAGCAATGACAAAGATATCCTCCGGATCAGCTTCCCGCGGGGTCTCCAGTTCAAAACCGGCAAAACGCCGGAAATTCCTGAGCGTATCCTGCCATATACGGCTGTCGTGACCGTGATCGCTGTAGACCCAGTGTTTTTCAAGAAGATCATACTCGGCAAGAATCTCCTCGTTCTGCATAACCGTGATCCGAAGGCCTGTGCCGTCCAGCAGGAGCGGGGGGAAGTGATCTGCCAAATCCAGCGGCACTATTTTTCTCAAGAGGTGTACAATGCGGCTGATGAAACCGGGTTTGGCGGTTTCACAGTGTACGGTTCCCGGATCTGCCCTGTTTATCCGGGAAAAGCATGCTGATGCCTGTTCCGTGCTGAGACGGTTTGCGACCGTTATATGAAACCATTTGGCTTCGGGCTTGCTGTCCCATGCATTGAGGCTTGTCGTAACGGGTAGAAGAGATGCGGCAAGTGAACGGGCCAGCTCCGCAAGTGATCCGGAAGGCGTGACTGAGAATGCGATCACGCTCCCGTGCATGCCCTGCCGCATCTGCCAGCCATTGATCATGAACGGGACCGGTCCGTACCTGCAGGCAGCGGTTCCAATCGTTTCAAGGAGATCTGCCGGAGTTGTGCCGGGACCAAGGACCAGCGGGCCGAAAAGGGTGATATGGGGGTGACGCTCCATAAATGCTTCGAGATGGAATTTCCCGGCGATCGCAAATATGGTCTCACGAATCCGCCATTTTGTCGCGGCAAGGCGGATCTCAACAAGATAGGTATCTTCCATGGAGGCAGCCCTTGTGTATTTTTGTATTGGGGCTTTGGGGGTTAAATCTTTGAGATTGTTTTCCAATCGGCCGGGACCCAAAAAAAAGACAAGGTCGTAAGTGTCAGTCCAAAGCCGGCGTATCGTATGAACCGGCAAAAATTTAATGAGCTCCAAGGACATGTGAGTGGTAGTGATGCTGTTATGGCCTGCATCTGTTACAAAACCAGTTCCGGCAAAGCGTCGCATCCCATACAGTGGATTGCGGTTGCCAGTTTCCCCCGGACAGAACCGGGATTTCATGCTGCACTCAAAGAGGAATCGCACCTGATCGATTCACCGTTTGCCCATCGTATCATCAAGGCCCGTGACGACGATTGCCAGAGAGTCTGGCTGGTCCAGCAGTGCCATCCCTGGGCATGTTGTTTACCGGAAAATACATAGAAATCTTCACGAGATATCGGATCAGAGACCCAATGCCCCGTTTTTCTTCAGGTTTTCTGTGGCTTGTTATATGCCAGGCCAAACAGCATGATTATCCCGAGCATAGTTGTTGCCACCCCCCCGATACCCAGGATTATCCGTATCCATGGTGCAAGGGCGGTTGCGGAGATCAGACCTCCGGCAATAAGTATTCCACCGGCAAGAATTGCGAAGATCGGGGCCATAACTGCTTCTGCCATTGTTGATCCTGCTGTCAGGTTTCCATTTCTTGTATTTACGGTTGTTGATTTCAACGGATCATGCCGGCTTTTGAGAACACAAGGATTACCTTTTTAATATCTGCAGATAATTTCAGATAATGCCACGTGGCCGACCCAAGAACCTAAGCCTGTATGAACAGACGAAAGTCAGGAAAATCCGTATGCGCCTGTCGGAACAAAAAATTACCCGGTTTGACCGGCTTCATGATTCGGCATTGTTACAGACGGTACATATCGATTCGTCCGGGAATATTTACGTTAAATATGATTACTTCTGCGCCCAGATGCAGGAGATCCGGCGTATTGTATCCGATTTCATTGATGAATAATTCCCCGAATAATTTCCCGCAGGTTTTCGTACAGGTACCTGGATCGGATACTGAGGGTAAAAGCCGATAACACCGTTTTTTTTATGCAGAATATTGGCAGGACCCTGGGTGTGTGGATATGCCTGTTATTATCAGAAATTAATCCCCATCACACCGGCCTGTCAGAATAATACTTACATGACCCGAAAAGTGCCTTTTTATTTTTTTCCGATCCGATCGATTCGGACATTCCTTGAAATTATGGGTTGGCGAGCAGACCGAGCTTGATGAAGCAAAGGTATAGCCATTGAAAGAGGGTCTGCTCTCATGTTACCGGGAGCGAAAAAAAACCAGATATTCAACAAAGCAGATTCTCGCGATGAGATAACAACAATCCCTTGTTTTTTTCATACAACATCAAAACCTGCGAGTCGGTTTTCCATCACTGGGATCTGCGGTCACATTGAAGAGAACGGTCGATCCGGAAGATATAATGGTAATTATTCCGGGTTTTTGATCAGTTTAACATAGGCTTCAAAAGCCGGGGCTCCGGTCTGCAGCTTAAATCCTTCCGATGAATATTGCCGATCGTCAAGACAGATATAATATTTACCGGTTTTTTCCACGGAAAAGATCTGGCTTCGCGGTGACATGACATCGCTGAACAGGACCACCGGAACAATGCCATCATATATGAATTTTTTATTGACATCATCCCACCGTGGCGAGATTGTTTTGAAAATCTGAGCATCATTGTCCTTGAGCAGAAGAATATTTGTGTGACCCCAGCGGGTGGATGCTGAGGATGAAACAGTGATCTTATACCGTTCATCAGGGTACAGGTATGGCTGGCCTATTGCTTCCTGCAGATCTGCACAATACCAGTTATTATACTGGGCAATGTAGGTTTCATCAAGAATAACCTGGTTGGTCTTTTTTGAACCGGTAAGGACCAGGCCGGTATAGGAAGAGGTTGGTTCCGGTGTTGTCTTTACATGCGTGGCGGCCGAAGAAACGATGCCGGGGGGGGTGACCATAACCGTTACATAAATTATTTCTGGCGTAGGCGTTGTAATCGCCGGGGCCGGGGCGTTAATATTTATGCACCCGCTTATGAGTAAATGTCCCAGGATCAGGATTGAGAGACATGTGAAAATCTGCCCGGCTTTCATTTTCGCACCCGTTTGATTAAGAATTCTTACAAGTACCTGTGCAATAAACCTTTCATTCTGCATTGGCTGACAGACAGCATCCGATAATAAAGAAAATGCTGCTCTCATGAGATGATTTCCTAAAAAGGAAGATTCGCGCCAGACCAAAAAATCTGATGGCCGCGTCACCATACTCTGATGTGTTGTCGTGTAAAGGGACAACAAAGAGATCAGCAAGCCGGAATACCGGGTTTATCCTAACTGCGGAGTCTGCTATTATCTGGACGGATTTCTCCGTATTCCCGCAAATATTCGAAGAAGACGTATGCCCGGCCGCAGATTCTCATCCTCATATTGTCCAAGGACTACCTCTTAAGGCATTGCCGGGAATTTGTCGAAAATATTGGGGACATGGAACAAGCCCAAACACCCGGATCGGTCTGTCGAATCCCATTTCACACCGCTCCAAAAATGCATCGTGCGGATAAAAAAAAACCAAAATCATCGGATAACGTTCAGAAAAACATTAAACCGGGTCTCCAATACCAACGATAGAATTCCCAATACCACTATCTACGTTTCAGAATTTCCCTGTGGAGACTGCAGCCATTATTATCCTGCCAGAACGGGTACGGTGAGGAAACATTACCATAATAAGGTAATGTCAGTTGACGCATCTCGCCAGGCCATAACCGGATGTATCCCATCCAATTCTCCCGTCCATGATACCCGGCATGCTGAATAACAATTCCGAAAATACCATGAATACCGAAACCCCGGGTGTTATGTTCTGGAAAAAGATACGATTATGGAGAGATCCATCGCCATATCCAGGAACCACTTCTGGCAGACATCTTTATCCCGACCCGTTCCGGAAACAATGAGATCATTTAGGTATATTTCGAGCGGATATCGCGCTACAGTTCAAGAATAAGAAACCTGCCAGATGCCAGATCCTAAAAACACCGTCTCCATTCAGAAAAGACGGTTCCGTTGGGATCTGAGTGGTGGAGTATTTCTTGTCCAGAAGAAGGAAATTGCTACCAAAAATATTGTCTGTGAGATTTTAACCACTTACAATCTATCTTTATTAAGGTTTTTTTGGTACAGAATATTAACAATGGTTGGATACAGGCAGGAGCCCGGAAGAATCTCCAATACTACGAAATTGTGTGAGCCCATCCCAGGCACTATACCGGCAATGACAGATAAACGATCAATAAATCAAAACAAAAAAATGCATACACATACTTCCCGTGTAAGGAAGTACAGTTAAACGCCAAACTAAATACCACAAGCATCCATCCATTGGTTTTTTGGAATCTCTCCAAAAAGGGCATTGAATATTGATACTGGATACAGTTTTTTTTAAAACGCAGAAAACATGTATTTTATCCCCCACCTTGTGGCAAAAATATAAATATGATTGATGCAATTTAACCCTCAAGGGTTTTGGATTACCCTTAGCCCCCAAAGGTGAATCATGAGATCTATTCAAAATGATAGTGCGTTCACCGGTCTCGAGGCAGCGATTGTGCTCATCGCATTCGTTGTCGTTGCGGCGGTGTTCTCGTACGTGGTGCTCGGCGCCGGTTTCTTCACAACCCAGAAGAGCCAGGAAGTCGTCCACACGGGTGTACAGCAGGCGAGCTCAACCCTTGAAATCGTTGGTAATGTGTATGGCAGTGCGGACACTGCAGGTAACGTAATCAATGCAATCAATTTCACCGCAGCATTAGCCCCAGGCGGAACGCCGGTTGATTTTGACAAGGTTGTATTGACCTACAGTAATGCTACCCAACTCCAGACCCTCACGCAGGGATCAAGAAGTGCGGCAGCAACTGCAGGTAAATGGACCATTGTAAATGTCCAGAACCAGATCACGGCCGACAGCGTTCTTGAACGTGGCGAACAGTTCGACATTATGGCAATGCCAAGCAACGGCATAACAAAGAACGACTATTTCACGATCGAAGTCAAGCCATCCATTGGTGCGGCACTGGGTATCACCCGAACTGCCCCGGCTTCTATCCAGAGAGTTAACATCCTCTACTAATTTTTTTCATAAAAATCTGGGAACAATCAAGTCCCCGGTACTCTTTTATTGAGATGATAATTTCCATCAATAATCTCGAACCCTGCATTTACCAGCCAATCAATGGCACCTGAAATCGATCCGGTACGGTGTATAATTGCAGATTGATACGCGCAGAGGTGGTACCCATATCCATTTCGCCAGGTTATCCGTGGTTGAGACGTTGTTGACACCTCAAATTTCTGCACGCAATATTGTCGCACCGATCGTGCCGATCCCCGGAACGGACCAAAGTATCTGTCACGGCCTTCGGTTTTTTGCAAGTTGTTGAGAATTGCCGTTCCGGTTCTTAGATCTTTTCGGGCAGCAGCTCAATCAAGGTAACCTAAGTCAGGAGTTGGATCAATCGATACGCAGGAGACTGAGTCCGGACTGCATCCCGATCGTGCGCGTAATCATTAAGGTAGATTTCAGGTAATCTTCTCTGGAGGAACTCCGGATAGGATCTCTTTGAAAAATAAAACCAGATTCCCGAACAGACCGGTAAAGTATGCCGATAACCGGATACAGGCAGAATCAAGAACCTTGTGGATCCGGTTTTTTATGATCGATTCGTTCTTTTACCAGGTTCTCCCGTAATCTCGTAAGTGCCCGGGAATCTCATTACCATGGACAAAATTCCTGACAGTGAAATTTTACTCATCCGGGGCAGGTTCTGCTATCCATTCTGAATCGAGCCTATCGGTCTTCTTTCCCCAATCCCTTTGATGTGACACGAATTGGTAACAATGATCTCCCCATATTCTTGTAAGATTGTAAGACCTCGCAGAGTGAGATGCTGTATTCTTCCGCAGATTCTAATATTACTGCCGGACAATGTTCCATGATACCCCATTCTTTCAGTATGAGGCGTTGTTCCAACCTATTGTGGTAGTGTCCCGCCATTTTCTGTCCGTTTCGTTCGAGGATTGTCGCAACAAGAAATCCTCCATGGACGTCTATTCCCCAACCTTTACTTCTTGATTGTTCCATATTCACCACCTTGTTGGCAGAATGATTCCTCGAATGTCATTTGTCATCCGCGCACTCAGGCACACTTAGCTGTTCGATATGCCATATTTGGCTCGTTTTTTATCAGGTTCTTTGTCCTGATATTTGAACCACCATGACAGTCCACAAAAAAGGGGTTGCCATTTTTCAGATTTTCATTGCTTTGGGGTGAAGCCTTTACTTCATGCGGGTTTTTAGAAATTCATTACTGATGAAACGCCAACTGAATACCACCAGCATTCACCTATCAGTTTTCCGGGATCTCTCTAAAAAGGGGCATTGAATATTGAACCCGGAAGAGTTTATTTTTTAAAAAAAAACGCAGAAAAGTTGTTTTTTTATTCCACACCATAGAGCAAAAATATACATACGATTGATGCGATTTACTTTTTAAGGGTTTGGATTTATCTTAGCCCCCAAAGGTGAATCATGAGATCTATTAAAAATGATAGTGCATTCACCGGCCTCGAGGCAGCAATTGTGCTCATCGCATTCGTTGTCGTTGCGGCGGTGTTCTCGTACGTGGTGCTTGGCGCCGGTTTCTTCACAACCCAGAAGAGCCAGGAAGTCGTCCACACGGGTGTACAGCAGGCGAGCTCGACTCTCGAAATCGTTGGTAATGTGTATGGCAGTGCGGACACTGCAGGTACCGTAATCAATGCAATCAATTTCACCGCGGCATTAGCTCCGGGCGGTACCCCGGTTGATTTTGACAAGGTTGTATTGACCTACAGTAATGCTACCCAACTCCAGACTCTCACGCAGGGAAATAGAAGTGCAGCAGCAACTGCGGGTAAATGGACCATTGTGAATGTCCAGAACCAGATCACGTCCGACAGCGTTCTTGAACGTGGCGAACAGTTCGACATTATGGCAATGCCAAGCAATGGCATAACGAAGAACGACTATTTCACGATCGAAGTCAAACCATCCATTGGTGCGGCACTGGGTATCACCCGAACTGCCCCGGCTTCAATCCAGAGAGTGAACATCCTCTACTAATTTTTTTTTCAAAACCAAATCGGTTCAGCTTAAGTTCCCGATGCGTTCCAGATTTTTTTTAAAACCAACAGTATTCTACCAAATATTTGCTGAAACTTTCAGCATCACGTTATGCATGCATATTTTATCATAAGAATGTTTATTAGTTAAAAATGTAATATAACGATTAGATAATTTATGGCGGTAAACCAGTCTCAGGTCGACCATATCATTACTGCCGCATCAGAGGATGATCCGGAAGTCAAGCTTCAGAATCTGGAGCGAGAGGTCGACCTCATAAAAACATCCATCAAGCGCCTCCTGATGGACATCCGGGAACGGATGAATGAGCTGGAAAACCCCTTTACCCTATCGGCTACATCGGGGAGTGGAGTGACAACTCCAAATTCCGGGATAGAGTCTGAAGTCAGTGATGCAAAGAGCTCTGCCCTTGAGGCCCGGGAAGCTGCGTTGGATGCACGGGAATCACAGATGGATGCAACAAAAGCAAAAAATGATGCCGAGGCAAAAACTGAGGCTGATACTAAGAAACAAATTCCCCCTGTTAAAGAGGAGATCCCACCAGCACCGGTAAATGAAGAAAGAAAGATTCTTGAAGATCAGATGCTTGCAGCATTAAAATCCCAGATGATGCAGGGACATAAAGCTCCTCCTCCTGCTGCCCCCCCCACACAGATGAACGAGAAACTGCGTCTCCAGAAAGTGTACAAACTGTTCAAATGGACGCACCAGTCAGTTAAAAAATTCGGACATGACCGGCTTGAGATCATGCTTGAATCCTACCGGGTTATGGGATATATTCCTAAGGAATCAACAGATGAAATCCGGGAAATTTCCCGGCTTATGCCGGCAAACCTCGGGGAAGAACACGAAGTCGGTCCCGATGAGTTCGTTGCGGAGCTGTACGCACTCAACAGGATACTTGCCCCCAATGATACATCCCTTGACCGGGACATGATTGAAGTGATGATGGAACAGCGCCAGCAGAATATACCTGTTTCAGAACGAAATACTGAGGACATGATCGATCTCTCGAATATGGCGCTTAATGAGAAAAAATCATCCTCGAAAAATAAAGAGAAAGATGAAGAATGGATGAATCTTCCGGACAGGATATAACCAATGTCAGCCGATACGATTACCACGGCATTGTTCCTGATAACTGCGGTTATTGCAGCAGGTGTCCTCATCAATGCAATTTATCCTGTTGTTTTTAACATGGCCGGAACATTCTCATCGGCAACCCATGAGTCAGATCAACGGCTCCGCACGGATTTCAAGATCGTCCTTGCTACAAATGACAAGGTAGAAACGGAGGGTGTTATACTTGGACATGTCTGGATGAAAAATGTGGGCAGTGCCAAAATATCGATGGATGAAATAGAACGTTCCGATGTCTTTTGTGGCGCTGTCGGAAATTTCCAACGCTTGGATTATGGGATCACTTGGGTAGCAACGATCAAAGAATCCGCGAGTCAGGTCAATAATTTCTGGGATCCGGGTGAGACCCTCGAAATTACATTTCCTGCCAGCATTTTACCCGCTACACCCAATATGGCATATTTCCAGTTTGTCCTGCCCAACGGGATCTGGCGGTCAACCGAATTTACCGTGATCTGATATTCTATGGCCGTTGCAGAAATAATCGGAGCAGCAATCGGGGTACTTCTCCTTGTTGTCGTAGCATACATCCTTGTCGGGGGGACACTGACTGCAGCTGAGACCGTTGCAAATGCCCAGAAAGATCTGACAATACTTAACGAAGCCCGGATACGCACGGACATCCAGTTAAACACATCGGAAATTAATCCAGTGGGGATATCAGCGCTTAATTTTAGTGTAACAAATTCAGGAAACGAGATCATATCAGATTTCACCCACATGGATATCTATACCTACAATGCATCAGATATCTACCAATATTATAACTATGATCCAGATGATAAGGGCGGTACGGGCAACTGGACCATCACCACGTTCGATAACGATTATATCCACCCGAACATGCTCGACCCGGGTGAAAAAATGTGGATCAAAGCAACATTTCCAGGATTAACACCGCTCCGGATCCAGATCACCACGGGCAATGGAGTATCGGCTTCAACAACCGTTGTATAACAGGGGAGAAAATTCATGGCACACATTTCTGATCTGATGGGAGGCGAGGACCGGCAGATATTATCCACCGGGAACAGTGAACTGGATAAAAAAATAGCGGATGGCCTGCCCCTTGAATCCCTTACCCTTATCGAGGGAGAGAACGATACGGGTAAAAGTGTGCTGACCCAGCAGATCATCTGGGGAGCTATGAAACAGGGTATGTCGGTTGATCTCTTCACCACGGAGAGTACCAGCAAGAGTTTCATCAAGCAGATGGAATCCATGAGTCTCGATATCTCGGAATATTTTGCCTGGGGTTACCTTAAAGTATTCCCGCTCCACGTAGTCGGATTCGAATGGAAAAAAGAGGAGATGGAAGGGATCCTGGCACACCTCATCGGCCATATCCAGAAAAGCAAATCCCAGGTTATTATCGTTGATTCACTCACCCTGTTCACGGAATATGCCCAGACAGACACGATTCTTACGTTCTTCACCAACTGCAAATCGTTAGTTGATCACGGGAAAACAATCCTCGTTACCCTCCATACCTATGCATTCGAGGAAGATACCCTGGTCCGGATCCGTTCGATCTGCGATGCCCACCTGAACATGAAAAAAGCCCTTGTCGGGGATAAGTACGTCATGGTCATGGAAGTTATCAAAGTCAGGGGTGCACGGAAAACAACCGGTAATCTCGTCAGCTTCGAAGTCCACCCGGGTTATGGCATGAAGATCATCCCCATGAGTTTTGCGAGGGTCTGATATGGGGACGCTGTCTGTCGCAATCAACCTCCCGTTTACACCAGAAGTTGTGGACTCCAATGTTGATTTTTACAATGATATTGAATCCAGTCCGCTGTACAAAATGCTTCCGGCAAATGCCAAAGATTACGTCAAGGCCAGCCCTCATCTCCTTGAATACCTCCACACGTTCCCGGTGAATACCTATGGCATTCCCCTCTTTCTCGCAGAACTGAAAAAAGACCTGCGTACGATGAAAAGCCCGAATATCATCTATCCGGTAAACGATACCACGTTTGTCCATATCCTTCCGGATCCCGATGATGTCAGGAATTTTTACATCCCGATCGAACCATCATTCCTTCACAGTGTCAGCCAGATGTTACCGGTTATTGAAACAAAACTTATCGATCTTATCGATGCCCTTGAAGATGATCCTCTCAACGACAAAGAACGGACGGAAGTTTTAAAAAAGATGCTGGCAACGGTTGCGGTTATCAGGCCGAAAAATGTTGACATATCCAAATTTACCGGCGGTGTGGCAGGGAAACAGGATATCAAATCAAAGATGACAAAATTTCTAAATACGGATTTTACTGCCCAGAAAAAGATGAAGGACACCAAAAAGAAGCACCAGACTCCCCTTACACCTGATGGCAAGGTTATCCTGACCAATGAAGAGTACCGGGCAATCGAATACCTGCTTATCCGGGATAAGATCGATATGGGAGTACTCAAGCCATTTCTCTCTGACCCGTATATCGAAGATATCTCCTGTGACGGGGTCGGCCCGATCTTCATTGAGCATAAGATCTTCAAAGGCTTGAAATCGGTTATTGAATTTAAAGTATCGCAGGAACTGGACGAATTTGTTGTCAAGATGGCCGAGCGAATCAAGCGCCCCATCACGTACCGCAGCCCGATTGTGGATGCCACGCTGCTCGATGGTTCCCGTATCAACATAGTTTACGGCACTGCCATCTCCCGGCATGGCAGTAACTTCACCATCCGTAAAGTCAACGAAGTGCCCTTGAGCATCCTTAACATCATCGAAGGTAATGGTCTTGATTACCTCTCGGCAGCATACCTCTGGATCTGCGTGGAATACGGCATGTCACTTTTCGTTTCCGGGGAAACTGCCAGCGGAAAGACAACACTGCTGAATGCAATCACCACGTTCATTCCACCCGAAAACAAGATAGTTACGATTGAGGATACACCGGAATTAAACGTGCCTCACCGCAACTGGATCCGGGAAGTTGCGCTTGCAAAGGGAAAAGGAGAAGGGGGCGGAGCCAGCGGGGAAGTATCTATGTTCGACCTGCTCAAAGCTGCTCTTCGTCAGCGTCCCAACCAGATTCTTGTGGGGGAGATCCGGGGTGTCGAGGGTGCAGTTGCCTTTGGTGCCATGCAGACTGGGCACCCGGTCATGAGTACGTTTCACGCAGCATCCGTTGAGAAACTTATCCAGCGTCTCTGCGGGGATCCCATCAATATACCGAGAACCTATGTCGATAACCTCAATCTCGTGGTTATCCAGAGCGCAGTCAAACGTCCCGACGGGCAACTGGTACGACGGATGATCAGCGTTAATGAACTCGTAGGATTCAACCCGGAAACGCAGGGATTCACCTTTGTCGAGATGTTCAGCTGGGAGCCGGTGTCCGATACATTTACCTGGTCGGGAAAAGGCAGTTCTTTTTTACTGGAAAATAAGATTGCCACCATGCTGGGTATGCCTGAGAGTAAAAAAGCGGAGATTTATCTCGAAGTGGAGAAGAGAGCTAAAATTCTGGAACGGCTCCATAAGGCCGGGTATACCAAGTTCTGGGATCTCTTCCACATGATGACAAAGATCAAGAAACAGGGCCTCCTGACAATTGGTTCCTGATATGGCGGATATCCCTGCAAAGGAAGGCACGGTAAAAGAGGCAAAACCACTCCCGTTTGCCTCCACAATAGGAGACCTCAAAGAGAAACTTGAGGTAGCCGCCGAGGGTAAACTGATGAGCGCGGACCTGCTCTTCATGAATACCTACATGGCCTCACTGGCACTTGCCAGTGCATCGAGACCGGAAATATTTTCCTATTCTGCAAACCGGAAAGAGTACATCTCTGCCAAATACATCACCAGGGTTGAGACATTTGTCAAACAGTGGAATTACAGTTATTCCGAGGCACTCAGCATTGTAGCTGAACGAACAAGTAATACCACCCTCCAGAGCATGCTCAACCGGTATGCAAATGCTATCGAGTCCGGTGTGCCTGACGAAGATTTTCTGAAAAATGAGCTCAACACCGTGAAGAGTGTTTACCGGAGCCAAGTTGAGCAGGGACTCGAGATGCTCAAGAAATGGGGAGATGCCTATATCGCCATGCTCCTCTCCGGCACGGTCATCGCGGTTACGATGATGGTATCCATTGCCATCTACGCACCAGCCGGTCTCGATATGACCCTGAATATGTCATACGGGATCATTCTGTGTATCAGCGTTTTCGGCAATGTCCTCATGTACCAGTCTGTACCGAGTGACCCGAAAACCCACGGACTCAAAGACCGTGCATCCAAGGAACAACAGACAATCTATGCCATGGAACGGATCGTTGTTCCATTAACCATAGCTGCAATAGTGATCCTTTCCCTTCTGGGAATATCTGCGGGGCTGATTTTTCTTCTTGTCGGAATATTGATGGCGCCTATGGGAATCATCGGTTTTATTGATGACTCCAATATTACCCTGCGGGACAGTGATTTTTCAGTATTTATCCGAAGTCTGGGTGCCGTTATGGGGGGCCAGGGAACAACGGCAGTATATGCACTCAATACCATCGACAAAAAATCACTTGTCTCCCTTGAACCTCTTGTGCTCTCCGTATACTCCAAAATGAATCTCGGCCTTGATGACAAACAGGTCTGGGGTAAGTTTATCGGGGAATCGGGAAGCAATTACATCTATAAGTACCTCAATATTTACCTCGATACGGTAACCCTTGGCGGACCTCCCGAACCCATCGGGACCGTTGTTGGTTCATCGGTTCTGGAAATGGTACTGCTCCGTGAGAAGAAGGATATGCATGCCAAAAGTTTCATCGTCCTCCTTGTCCCGATGCATATGGCAATGGCCGGTATTTTTGTCGCGCTCTACCGCATCATGGTAGTTTTGACAGGATCCGTTGCTTCCATGATGGAACAATTCCAGGCGGCACAGAACACTGCAAGCGCAGGTTCCGGCGGGGGTATATCTGCGGGTGCTGTACTTGGCGGGGGGATGACTATGTTTACGAATTTCCCGGAGAAGGAGATGGGGGCGTTTGTGGTCTACACATTAACCATCATCACTGCGTCCAATATCCTCGCAGCACGTATTGTTGGAGGTGGCGATCGGTATATGTTTTATTTCTACACAGCAATATTCTGTTCATTGACCGGCCTTATCCTTCTGGTTGGCCCCATTGTAGTAGGCTTGTTCTTCAGCCCGGAAGCACTTCAGAATATGGCCGCAGCTGGCGCAGCAGCAGGTTCATCAGCCACCAAATGAGAGCAAGGGATTTTCCATGAAAGAGAATACACGCAGAATCGTCCTGTTCGCAATTATCGTCATAACGGGTTCCGTGATGATCCTGTTTGATGTTCCGCTCATCATCATGATCCCCCTTGTCATCGTAGTCGGTTTCATCATCCTTTTTGTGACCGGGGCGGTATCTCTTGCAGATATCAAATCATCTCTGGCCCGGCCAAAACCGAAAGGAACTCCCAAACCTTCGGGTACTCCAGCGGTGCAAAAAAAAGGCGGTTTATTTGACCGGTTAAAACACCTGAGCCTTTCAAAAAATAAAGAGAGCGGCAGCGCACAGTCCCCGTCAAAACCCGTAAAAACTCCTGAAAAGAAGCTGCCGGCAAAAGTCCCCGAGAAATCCGGCGGATTACGCGGGCACTTCAGTTCGATCATCACATCGTTCAGATCTATTGGAACGGTTCTTCAGGAGCGAAGTAAACGCCAGAGAAAAGTCGGCGAGATCAACACACAACTGGATAAAACCGTAAGCGAGAAAATTGAGAAACCTGCAGCCCCGACACCACTCCCTCCCCCGGTCGGAGGGGCCGGTAGTTCAGCAGCACCATCCGGGGATGCCGATCCATTCCTTTCGCTTTCCGAGGATGAGTTCGATCCGGGACTTCTCGACGGACTGGGCGATCAGGATTTCGCATCACCACCAACGGGCCTGAACGCGGCAGGATCTGACGGCGATCTGCCCGATCCGACCATGGATATCGATGCAGCCTCCAATGCGATCCTGCAAGCTCAGGAGCCGAATTCCCCGGATGAATTCAGCGGGCTTGATGGCGGAGATTCGTTAGACACGGATTTTGGCGACCTGGATAATATCAGTCTCGATGACATGGATATGGATGGTGAACTTGACGGAGACTTGCCTGACATGCAGGATACTCCGGCACCGGAGGCAGTTGCCGCACCTGCTTCCGCGCCGGCTTCGCCACAACAGGATGCTGCACAATCTGCGGTAAAAACAGCCTGGATTCCATCTGACGCACCCAAAGGTGCGGATCAGGTAGAGGATCAGATATCAACCCAGTCGGATATGGCCGCATTTGCAAGCGGCTCAACCAGCGATGAGGATATGCTCAGTTCGCTCGCTTCTGACGTAAAACGGATTGAAAAGAAAGTGGATATCAGTCTGGTGCGCGAACTGAAAGACTTCAAGGCTCCTGCAAACGAGATCGAAAAAGAACTTGATGACATGTATCAGAAGATCTCTTCGGTTAAGAATACTCAGGCAAAAAAAATTGAGACAAACCCAAAGAATGGAATGAAATAAACACCTTTATGATAATAGTACAACGTATCAGAAACCCGGTAACGGGAAACCATACCTGCACGTGAGGATGTATGAAAGAAGTTCCGGCAAAAATAGAACATAATAACCAATGGATTGTTATCAAACTGGGCATCGGCGATGATCGTATTGCCCTTCCCGCACCTATCAACCAGGAGATCCTCTTCAAAGCAGTTGCAGATGTTGCTGAAAGGAAAAATATTCTGATAATCACCGTGAAAACCGATAAAGAAACGGTTTACAAGATTCTGTCCGTAGAGAAAGTACTGGCAGTATTAAAAAAACTCATCCTCGGCTCATGCAATGCCTATCGCCTGATGGCATATTTCATGTCCCCGGCCATTCGCGGGGGCGTGATGATCAAGGAGGCGGCCTGGGAAAAAGGGAGTGTGGTTGTTGTCCAGAGCGGGATCTGGTTTGTCGGTGCAACGAAACAGATCTGCGTTCCGGTAACTGATGTTGCAGCCATTGAGCTCACCAAAAGGGATGTGCAGGGAAAGGCCACGGAAGTGGTAAGGATAGACCATGTCGAGTCCGGTGAAGTAGTTTCAAGCCTCGTACTCTGTCCCCTCTCAACCCTTCAGGTTCTCTACAATTTTCTGAAAGAGACAACAAAAGGCATGGACATGAAAGGCACCGAGCTTGACGGTGTCGACCAGCAGGTGGCAATGCTCATCTACTCCGGGATGGATTCGCACGCAATCGAGAATATGCTCAATATTCCCCACAAACAACTCGATGCCATATATGACAAAATACTCAAACTGGGTCTTGCCGATGTGGTAACAATCCGCCGTGAGGTTCAGCTCACAACAAAAGGTGTCAGATACATTTCGGATGCCACCAAGTCTCAGACAAACTAACGGTTTTTTCCCCTTTTTTTCTTGTTTTTCCCATACAGTTTTATGCAATGGTTTACCAATCACATATTTGATCGTCAATGGGAAAGATTCTGATCGTGGATGATACACTCTTCATGAGAACTCTTCTAAAGAACATCCTGTTCTCAGGCGGACATACAATTGCCGGAGAAGCAGGCGATGGAGAAGAGGCCGTGGCAAAATACAAGGAACTGAAACCTGATCTCGTCACCATGGACGTTGTTATGCCCAAAATGAACGGTATTGAGGCACTCAAGGCAATCAAAGCAATCGATCCTGGTGCAAGGATTGTGATGTGCACTGCCGTTGGACAGGAACAGATGGTGAAACTGGCCATCAAGTCCGGAGCCAAGGGCTATATTGTCAAGCCGTTCCAGGCACCCAAAGTGCTTGAGGAAGTCAAAAACGTTCTCGCCACCTGAGACCATGGTAAAGGTACTCATTGTTGATGATTCCGTGTTTATGCGCACGGTCATCCGGGATATGGTCACCAAGGACCCGGCTATCGAAGTAGTGGGAACTGCATCAAACGGTATTGATGCACTGGAACGGATTGAAAGCCTCAGTCCTGACCTTGTGACCCTGGATATTGAGATGCCGAAGATGAACGGTATCCAGGTTCTTGAAGAACTCAGGAAAGTCAAGAAACGCCCAAAAGTCCTCATGCTGAGTTCTCTTACCTCGAAGGATGCCGAGATGACCTATCAGGCCATCCGGCTCGGTGCCGATGACTTCATGCTCAAACCAAAAGACATACCCCATGTCCGGGAAATCGAGCAGGAACTGGTCTCGAAGATCAAGCACCTGGTAACCCTTATCGCCCCACCCAAACCTCATAAGCCCCCGGCGATAGCCGGATCGGCAGAAAGGGTCGTCCTGATCGGTTCCTCCGCGGGAGGACCCCCGATGCTCGATACCCTTCTGGCGGCTCTGCCATCGGACCTCCCGGCAGGTGTCATGGTAACCCAGCATATGCCCGTAGGTTTCACTGCGGCCCTTGCCGAACGGTTTGACCGCATTGCATCCATGCCGGTCAAGGAGACAGAAAACGGGGATCTCGTTGAGACAGGAAAGATCCTGTTATCCAAGGCAGGTGTTCACACGGTTGTCAGCGGCGTCATGGAAGGGAATAAGCAGATGACCGGCCGCATTGTCCACTCCAATTCACCTCCCCTGCATGGCGTCCGGCCCGCAGTTGACAAGACCTTTGAGTCTGCAGCACACGTATACGGCAAGAATATCGTTTCAGTAATTCTCAGCGGGATGGGGAATGATGCCGGGGCGGGAGCTCATGCAATCAAGGAAGCTGGCGGGGTGAGCCTTATCTGCGATGAGAAGGATTGTCTTGTATACGGAATGGCCAGATCGGCAATCCAGCATAATGCAGTAGATAAAGTGCTTCCGCTCAACAAACTGGCAAAAGAGATTGAACGGGTTGTCCGGCAGATGGAGGATACCAATGTCTGAATTTGAGGCTTACCGGGGCCTGTTTGTTGCAGAGTCACGGGAGAACCATGAGAACCTGGTTAAAAACCTCCTAATCCTGGAGAAGGGTGTCGATGAGAATGCAATCGACGAAATTTTCCGATCGTGCCACACCTTAAAAGGAGCCTCGGCATCGATGGGCTATGCGGATATGGAACGGCTCTGCCATGCCATGGAAGACGTGTTCCAGATCATCCGGAGCGGGAGTGCAGAGATGACCCAGGAACTGGGCAACCTTCTCCTGGCATGTTCCGATGTCCTAGAACAGATGATCGATGACGTTGAAGCCGGTGGCGATACGTCTTCCAAAAACCCGGATGAGCAGGTTCATGCCCTTAAGGACTGGCTTGGAAAACGCGGGGTTACAAAGGGGAAACAGCCGGACCTGCCCACAACACCCGTTCAGCCAATCGAGGTTACGGAAAACCCGGATGAAAACTTTGCCGACACTCTCGGCTTACCGGAATATGACATGCATATCACGGTAGCCAGCGAGTGCATGATGAAGGATGTGCGGGCCATGCTTGCCATCGGCAATCTCGAAGAACTTGGGACAATCCTATCAATTACCCCTTCAAAAGAAGCCATTGATGAGGGGAAATTCGAAGGTACTGTAGATCTCCGGATCCGCAGCGATGCCGGAGAGGATGCCCTGAAAACCGTTGCTTCGGGAACCGAGATCGCGTTGGTGGAGATAAAACCCGTAATAAAGGAAGAAGCACCGGCTCCTGCTGAAGCATCAGGCACGGCAATGAAAGGACCGGATGCGGACAAAAAACAGGTATCATCTGCGGACAAGAACCGCGAGATCAAGCATCTCCGGGTTGACATCAACCAGCTCGACCACATCATGAACCTTGTTGAGGATCTCGTCATCAACAGGGGCAGGCTCAAACAGATCTCGGAACAATACAAGATCAAAGAGATGGATGAAGCCATCGGTATGGTTGACCGTTCCGTATCGGAACTCCAGAACCTGATGATGGTCATCCGGATGATCCCGCTCAACCAGATATTCAACCGGTTACCCCGGGTTGTCCGGGATGTAGCCCAGTATGACGGGAAAGAAGTTGAATTTGTTATTGAGGGCGGGGAGACCGAACTTGACCGGAGTGTGATGGACGGCCTGAACGATCCGCTGCTCCACCTCATCCGAAATGCCGTCAACCATGGCATCGAATCTCCCGAAACCCGGGAGAAGACCGGCAAGCCAAGGAAAGGCTTCGTCAAACTCTCTGCCCACCGCGACCGCGACAATGTCATCATTGAACTCATTGATGACGGCGCAGGGATCAATGTGGAAAAAGTCAAGTCAAAAGCAGTCGAAAAAGGATTAATTACCCAGGAAACTGCGGATACCCTCACTGTTGAACAGGCCATCGACCTGCTCTTCCAGCCGGGGTTCTCAACTGCCGACAAGATCACGGATATCAGCGGACGCGGCGTAGGGCTCGATGTTGTAAAACGCTCGATCGAGGCGCTCAAAGGAACAATCCGCGTAGAAACAAACCCGGGCAAAGGGAGCCGTTTTGAACTTCTGCTTCCCCCCACCATGGCAATTGTTGACGTGATGATTGTCAAGATCAACGGGAAACGACTGGGTATTCCCATAAGCAGCATCGTTGAAGTCGCCAATTTCCGACGGGATTCCACCCACCACATAGGAAAAGGCGAGGCAATACTGCTCCGGGACGAGGTATTACAGATCATGTGGCTGAACGATATGGTCGGTGTCTCCAGGATATGTGAGATCCTGATCGTTGTTCAATACCAGAAGAGAAAATGCTGTATCCCGGTCGACATAGTTGAAGGAAAACAGGAAGTGGTGGTAAAACCGCTCAGCCGGTTCATCGGCAATACCCGGGGAGTCAGCGGGGTAACCATTCTGGGAGATGGTGAAGTTGTGCCAGTGCTCGATGTCAACACTATGGTTTAGGAGAAGATCATGAAACTATCAACAGTTCAGGCTGATGCAATCCAGGAACTCGGAAATATTGGTGCCGCACATGCCGCGACTACCTTATCCCAGATGCTCGGGAGTGCAGTCGAGATGAGTGTACCGGCTATCAAGGCAATCGATATCTCAGAGCTTGGAACCTATATGGGTGAAGAGTCTGCAGCCATGGTGGCCTTCGAACTCCAGGGTGAGATCCCCCACGGAGGGTACATTATATTTTACATATCCCGGGAATCGGCCATCCGCCTCACAAATACCATGCTTGGTTTAACGGATATGAACCGGACCATGAACGAGATGGATGAAAGCGCACTTCTCGAAGTGGGAAACATCATGGTCTCCGCCTTCCTGGATGCAACCGCCGAACTCCTGGGTTTCATTATGCTCCCATCGCCACCAGCGCTCAGTATTGACATGGCCCACGCAGCCATGTCCACTCTTGTTGCCCAGATGGGCGAAGAGATCGATGAAGTCCTGCTCTTCTCCACAGAACTGATATGCGAAGAGCATAAAATCGACAGCGACATCATCATGATGCCGGAGAACAGCACGCTTGCGCGTATTGTTGAGCTGATGGAAAATATGATGAAAGGTGTTTAACCCCGTTGTGAATACAATGACCGAACCGCATTCCCATGACCAGACGGCAATGATTGGAATTGGAGAATACCGAGTAGGTTCGTTCCCCATGATGACTATCGGTCTCGGTTCGTGTATAGGTCTTACCTTGTATGATGACTCGCTCAAGGTCGGTGCAATGGTCCACATTATGCTCCCGGAAAGTGCAGGCAGAAAAGACCGTCCGGGCAAGTATGCCGATACCGCGGTTCCCCTCCTCTTAAAAGAACTGAATGCTCTGGGGTCTAAGAACCGGTCCCTTGTTGCAAAGATGGCCGGTGGTGCAAGCATGTTCGAATATTTCGGGGCGAACCTCAATATTGGTGAAAGAAACGCAGAAAAGATACGGGCTCTCCTAAAGGAACACAATATCAGGCTGGCAAAAGAAGAGGTTGGCGGCAAATGCGGCAGATCGGTCACATTCTTCCCGGGAAACAGCGGGAAGATCTCTATCAGGAGAGCGGATGGCACCACTGGTGAACTATAGCACTGCTGCATTTACCCTCATTCTCATCCTTCTTATTTCCCCGGTTACTGCCGACGCATCAGGTTCACTCGGGGGAGTTTCCAACCAGCCTGCAACCGTTACTACGGATTACACAATTCAGTTGTTCTCTCCGACTGCCAGCATGATCCATTCGGATCAGATCAAGGATCTGATCAATGGACCCTGGGGAAATGAGGTTCTTATTGCCACATCGTTTGGCCTTTCTTCCTATAACGGCAGCTGGGAAACCCGCCACGCCAACCTCAATAATGTTTCAGCAGGGCTTCTCGATGATTATATTACGGCTATGGAATATGATGCGGATGGCAATCTCTGGCTGGGCTATTCCGGGGGGATCCAGATCTTTAATGGCAGATACTACCAGACCATCCGCGATCAGCAGCTCTTAAAAGATCCCCGCATCAACGATCTCCAGCGCTGGAATAACGATATCTGGATTGCTACCGGCAATTCCGGGATTCACCGGGTCCACAAGGGAACCTGGACGTGGTTCCAGCCGATGACAGAAACCGGACCGGGTTTTTACGAGATTGACAGCATGGTCGTAGATCCCGCAACAAATGCACTGGTCATTGCAACAACGAAGGAGGGTTTATGGATAATCCGGTCTCCGGAAGAGCCCATCCGCTTTGAGCAGCTGGCCGGCAAAAACACGATCTACGGTTCCATGGACCACGTCAGGAAAGATCCCATGGGCGGTGTTTATTTCTTTGACCAGTCATCAGTTGCACATTACGGGGCGGATGCCGGATTCGCACCGGTCCTGACAACCAGCGATCTCTCAAAATCTGCTGTTATGATCAATGACATTTCAGCGGGCCCTGATGGAAAACTGTATATCGCTTCAGATGACGGCCTGTTTATCTGGAAAAACGGAAAGATTTACCGGCACCTGACCCGGTTTGAGGGAATCGGAACATCATCCGCAGTGCGGACGGTGAATGTCGATGCCCTGAACAGGGTCTGGTTTTCAACAAAGGAAACGATTGGCTATTACATCGATACAACGGAGCCGGATAACCTGATCCAGATTGTGCTGGTGACTCCGGGACCGGATTCGTCTCTGGTTCAGACAACTTCACCGGGTGGGATTATTTCGCCCGGATCTCCATTAAGCCCCTCATCATCACGACCCCTGCCGGAGACCGTCAACGGGTCTGGAAAAGGCTCGGTTTTTGATCCTATAACCGGCTTTATCAATGCGATCTCAGGAGTATTCGGAATCAAACTGTTTTCCTGATACCGTTTCCGGCAAAAAGGGGTGAGGGGCCCGGTCACTTTTTCCGGTTTAATTCTTCAAGACAGAACTGATCGATAGAGTCAAGAAGAGTTTTCCGTGCCTTCCTTATCCGGCTCTCATCGGGTGAAATGAAATCTCCCGCCAGGTACCGAAGGGTAGTTGTATAATACAGGAACCGGGAATATTCCTTTTCGAAATCCGCCAGCTTTGTTGTGGCGTCTTTTTGTTCATGGCTGAGGAGATCAAAAGCAAAATCAAAGAGTTCAACGATATGCGAGGGCATGCCCCGGGTCATCGCCAGTTTCCGGAAACTGTGGTAGGTTATTTTCTTGTTTGTCAGGAGCGAGAGCTTGAGTCCAAGATAGATCGGTTCAAGTTTATCGGGGTATTGCTTGAGCAGCTGGTTGACAATACCTGCCGCACCAGCAGCATCACGGTTTTCCAGCTTGTAATAATACATCTCGCGGAGGAACTGGATATCATTGTAAAACCGCTCGGCACCCAGATCGAGGAATCGTTTCCGCATCTCGGTATTGCCGGTCAGGACCGCGTTTTTCAGGCCGGTCTCCACAAACCATTTTTCGCTGGGAAACCATTCAAGGGCAACAAAGATCATCTGCCAGAAGATCTTCTCAAGGAATGTGGGATCGTCCAGTTCGAGCTGGCGCAGCTGGTTTAAGGCGGGTTGCTGCTTCGTGAGCGTGATCATCAGCTCCCGGGCAAGGAGTTCCATCTCGCCCGGCCGGTGGGATTTTGACCGTGGATCATCGTTCTTGAACTCCCGCAGCGAAAGAACATAATAGCAGTATGCAACGGCAGTCCCGAGCTTTGCATCCAGGGTTGCATATTTCTTGAGGAATATAAGGGCATGAACCGAGTCGCCGCTTTTGAGCAGCTTGAGCCCGACAACGATGTTGATGCCCCGTTCAGCTTCCTTGTTCTTCTTGAACCGGAGGGCATTTGCCATCACTTTCTTGATATATTCGAAATCCCCGGTATTCGTGCTCGAGTCCAGGACTTTGAACGTTATGCTATCAACGAACTCGTCATAGGTTTCACTCGGGAGATTCGGAAACGACGATTCCAGCGCGGAGATGACATACCCGTAAAAAACCGGCAGGTTTACATCAACTTTCGCGGTATTGCGCTCTATATACCCGTCAAAATCTTTCTTTAAAAGGTGCAGCTTGTCGTATGTTATTGCATCCGAAAGCTTCTCTCCCCGCATATAGGGAAAATGGCATGTTAAAATATTAAAAGGTATGATAATGGATTGTTACGTTTCATCCTGGGCATAGTAGTAAAATTCGCCCAGGCTTTTCTGTTCCCGGTCAAGGAATGACTCGGGTTTGTTGATCCGGGGACGCCCGCTCTGGTCGCGGCGGAAGGTGACATCCAGCTCCCGCAGGAACCGGTTCATACCGTCCCTCATCCGGAATGGGCCTGCGGCAGTTCCCTGAATACCCGGTTCACCCTCAAAGACAAGGATGCGTTCGCTGATCATGTCGATGAGGTAGATGTCGTGGTCGATGACCATGATACCTGCTTCCCTTCCCTCGGCATGGTGTTTGATCATCCGGGTCACCTTGACACGCTGTTCAACATCGAGGTGGGCACTGGGTTCATCCAGGATATAGAGATCTGCATCTTTGGAGAGACATGCAGCGATTGCCACGCGCTGCAACTCCCCGCCACTGAGGGAGTCAACCGGGGACTGGAGGATCGGGCCAAGGGTGAGGGCTTCCAGGATCTCATGCTGGTACATGGAGGAATCGAATTTTGTCGTGCATTGGCGCAGGTACATCTCCACGCTGTCGGAAGTCTCCGCTTTGATATACTGGGGTTTGTACGAGATCTTCAGGGACGTCTCCATGGTACCGGTAGTGGGAGTCTCTGCCCCGGCAAGGAGTTTTGCAAACGTGCTTTTCCCCATACCGTTTGCCCCGACAACGCCCAGTACTTCGCCGGAACGGATCGTGCCTCCGGACACGGTGAGATGGAACGATTCATACTGTTTGGTCATTGCAGGAACAATGAACAGATCATCGCGGTGAGAGCCCTTGTCATGTGCGCGTTTCTCGAAGACCACCTGGGTATCCCGGAACCGGACATTCTCCTCGTTCAGGTAGCCTTCCAGGTACTGGTTGATACCTACCCGCACACCTTTGGGCCGGGTGATGATACCAAACACCGCTGGTCTGCCGTATCCGACATGAACGGTATCCGCAAGCATGTCGAGGATGGCCAGGTCGTGCTCCACGATCACGACCGGGCGTTCGGTTGCAAGGTCACGGATCAGTTTTGCAGCAGCTATGCGCTGGTAGATATCCAGGAATGGGGTGATCTCATCGAGGAAATAGAGCTCTGCATCCCGGGCCAGACACGCCGCGATTGCAACACGCTGCAATTCCCCGCCACTGAGCGTGGTTATCTCGTGGTCGAGTATCCCGTCAAGCTTGAGCACCGGCAGGATCTCGGACAATCTGCCGCGTTCATCCGTTGTTTTGAGCAGGTTGCGGACCGTGCCGGAGAAAACCTTCGGGATGTAATCGATATACTGGGGTTTGGATGAGATCTTCAGGGTCTTTTTGGAGACGGTCTGGAGATAATCGAAGAGTTCTGTTCCGGCATACTGCCTGAGGATATCCTCCCAGGCAACCTCATTGTCAAAGTTCCCCAGGTTGGGGCGGAGCTGGCCGGAGAGGATCTTGACCGCAGTACTTTTCCCGATGCCGTTTGCCCCAAGGATACCGGTGACCTTTCCCTCAACCGGGATCGGAAGACCATACAGGGCGAAACCGTTCCTGCCATACCGGTGGGTGGGGTGCTCAAGCTCTTCAGGAAGGCTGACGATGTCGATCGCATCGAACGGGCATTTCTTGATACAGATGCCGCAGCCAACGCAGAGTTCTTCGGAAATGACGGCTTTTCCTTCGGCACCGATGATAACAGTTTCATCGCCCGTCCTCACCCGGGGACAGTAGATGATGCATTCCTTGCCGCACTTCCGGGCATGGCAGCGGTCTTTATGAACGATTGCTATTCTCATGGAGATCACAAAAAAAGATCAACGGGGTATTGCCGTCAGCAGGAGGGTCCAGGTCATAAACCAGAAGGCAAAGGTCATGAATCCCTGGTAGAACCAGTCCTTGCCGCCGAGTTTGCTTGTGTCCATGCCGCTGAGGATAAAGATGTGTTTTTGTATGACAATGCCCGCAAGCATGAGCATGAATCCCAATATGCCGTCATTCTGGAAACCGGCCGCATCCGGAACCCCGCCAATATAGTAGGAGAGAGCCCCGGTGATGATACCCAGAAAGGAGGCAACAAGGGTCCGCTTGATGCGGGCAATATGTTCTGCCTGTTTATCCTGCTTTGTTTTCTGTTTTTTTGTGAGAACAGGCTGTTCTACGATGACTTCTTCGCTCATCCCGCAACACCAGTAGTCATATTTTTTGGTGCGCAAGCCATATGTAAGTTAGTATCAAAATCCCGTCTGCGCACATCAGGGTACGCGTCCAGTTTGGCAAAAGAGCGCGTTGCCGGTTGAGACCTCATGAACGTGCTCCGTACTTCCCCGGAATGTGCTCATGGGATGAAACAGGACCGTGTTTTTTTTAGTTGCCGCATACTATGTACTGTATCTATGGCATCCGAGCAGGGAATGAGCGGGATCGACGTCAAGGCGATGACAGCCGAGTTGTGCAACAAGCTGCCGCTCTGGATCGACAAGGTATACCAGTTCGATACCCGGACGCTCGCAATCCGCCTCAATGGTGAGAACAAGAAGCGGTACCAGTTGCTCATTGAAGCAGGAAGACGGGCCCACCTGGTCACGGACCTCCCCGAACCCCCGAAAAACCCGCCGCAGTTCGCCATGCTGCTCCGGAAATACCTCTCCGGTGGAAAAGTGCTTGCCATCCGCCAGCACGGCCTGGAACGGATTCTTATTTTTGACGTGGGCAAGGGTACGACAACGTATCACCTTATTCTGGAGCTGTTCGATGAAGGCAATATTATCCTGGCCGATGAGAATTACCGGATCGTAAAACCGCTCCGGCACCACCGCTTCAAGGACCGGGAGGTAGTTCCCGGTGCCCAGTATACCCTTGGAAGTTCTGATCCTACGGCTTCTTCAGAAAATCTTGCAGAGGTACTTGCAAAAGATGACCGGGATCTGGTCCGGGCACTTGCAATCGGGTGCATGTTTGGCGGAACGTATGCAGAATATATCTGTCGTGAAGCGGGCGTGGAAAAAACCGTTCCCGCTGCATCAGCCGATCCGGCAAAAGTGTTCCAGTCGATCCAGGCACTTTTTTTACGGGTTCTGGAAATGCCCACACCCGTCATAGCGCCCAAGCACTGCGAGCCGGTCGATCTCTGGGGCGGAGTCGGGGTTACATCGTACCCCACGTTCTCTCTCGCCCTTGAGGCCTTTTATCCCCTCACAAAAAAAGAGAAGAAGTCGTCATCCCGGCCAAAGATAGCCAAAGAGGATCGTATCCGCACCCATCAGGAAGCAGCCCTCAAAAAATTCGACCGGACAATAAAAAATACCGAGGAGCTCGTCAATGCCATTTACGAGAACTACCAGCTCATCGGCCAGCTGATAACCACTCTTGACGAGGCAAGCAAAAAGATCTCGTGGCAGGAGATCGAGAAGAAGATACGGCAGGCAGAAACCGAAGACGCAAAGAAGATCGTTGCGTTCTATCCTGAAGATGCGGCGGTAGATATAGACCTCGGAAAGAAAGTGAAGATCTTTGTTCACGAGGGCGTTGAGCAGAACGCCGGCCGGTATTACGATATCATCAAGAAATTCAAAAAGAAGAAAGAGGGGGCGCTTGTCGCAATGTCAAGGGCGGTTGTTGCGGTCAAAAAACCCCAGCGCAGGGAATTTGTTCCCTTGAAAAAACTCTGGTACCACCGTTTCCGCTGGTTTATCACGAGCGACGGGGTTGTGGTTCTCGGGGGAAGGGACGCCGGGCAGAACGAGGAACTGGTCAAGAAATACATGGCCGGGGGCGACCTCTTCGTTCACGCCGATGTCCACGGGGCAAGTGTCGTGATCGTCAAAGGCA
Organism: Methanoregula sp.; assembly: GCF_041645475.1. Classification (GTDB taxonomy): domain Archaea; phylum Halobacteriota; class Methanomicrobia; order Methanomicrobiales; family Methanospirillaceae; genus Methanoregula. The sequence continues at coordinate 262,016 of NZ_JBAZQA010000003.1, forward strand.
AAACCACCCATATGGACGAAGTGGCCCAGTTCGCAGCATCGTATTCGGGAGCCTGGCGGAGCGGGCATTTCTCTGCCGACGTCTATTCCGCCCTCCCGTCGCAGGTGAGCAAGACGCCGGAGTCCGGGGAGTTCGTTTCCCGGGGCTCATTCATTGTCCGGGGAGAGCGGACGTATTACCGGAATGTTCCGCTTGCAACCTGTATCGGGATCATGATCGAGCCAAATACCACGGTAATCGGCGGACCGCCATCGGTTATCCAGGGAAAAACCCGGACATTTGTCGAACTCAGGCCGGGACAGTTCGAACCAAACGATGTTGCCAAGAAAGTCCTCCGGATCCTCAAGGAAAAATTTGCCGATGACGAGCTCAAGGCATTAAAAAATATCCTCAACACCGACGCGGTGGCTGCATTTGTTCCCCCCGGCGGTTCGGACATTGCAGGGCACCATGAAGGCTGAGTACGGCGAGATCCGGGGAAACGAGGGTGAGATCCGGCTGCTCCCGGAGAGCATCGATGATCTCTGGCATCTCCAGCATATCATCGCTCCCGGCGACATGGTGTTTGCAACCACATTCCGGAGTGTCGATACTGCCGGTGACAAGATCCGGCCGGAAAAAGTGGAGAAGCGCCCGGTGCGTCTTGGCGTCCGGATAGAGCGTCTGGAATTCTCCGAGCACGGGGTCCGGCTCCGGCTCACCGGTATCATCGAGCATGGCGTGGATACCGGGGCTTACCACACGATCAACGTGGAGACCGGCTACGAGATCTCGGTCATCAAACACTGGAGGCCGCTCGAACGGGAGCGGATCGAACGGGCGGTCAGGGCATCGGTGTACGGGGTCATCCACATCCTTACCCTGGAAGAGGGGGAGGCAGAACTTTTCCGGCTGCGGCAGTACGGCCCGGAGAGTATCATAACGATCACAAGCGGCAGCGGCAAGGGTGCGGAAACGGAATCAAGGACCGTTTTCTTCGATACGGTGCTCGGACACATAAACGATATCTCCGGCCCGCTGATCATAGCAGGCCCGGGGTTCATCAAGGACGATTTTGTAAAGTTTGCGAAGAGCCGGGCGGGCCCGCTCATGGAGAAGGCGGTTGTTGTCGAGACGCGGCGGATTGGACGAGGAGCCGTGCAGGAAGTGATCGGCAAGGGTGCGCTCGACAAGCTCATCGAGGATCTCCAGCTCTCCCGCGAAGTCCGGATGATGGATGAGGTCCTGCTCCGGATAGCGCAGGAAGGAGCGGTTGCCTATGGCCGTAAGGAAGTGCAGGAGGCGATCGGGTATGGCGCTGTGGAGCAAGTCCTGATTGCCGACACGCTTTTGCGGGACCCGGAGATCACCCTCCTCATCGAGCAGGCAGAGTCCATGCGGGCAGCGATCGTTGTTCTCTCCTCCAGTTTCGAGCCCGGCGAGCGACTGGTTGCACTCGGCGGGATTGCGGCACTGCTGCGGTATAATTTGTCTTCCCGGTAGAAACCGGCGTTCGTATCCGGGGTGCTGCTCCGAACGTGTACCTCCAGCCCGAAGAACCCGGACCCAGTACTTCACTCATTTCAGAATGGATCAATAACCCCAGATTTTCCTGTACATTCCCAATCCGGATTATGGCCCATCTTGGCTTCCGGGGACCCGATCGGGTACCACATGATACAAGTCCGACAAAAAAACACTCTCTGCAGAACACCGTTAAAGGGAAAAAATAATCCCCCGCAATTTGACCGGTTTTTAACTTCCGCCACAAATTACGGGAATAATTTCCGTGGTGGACAAAAAGGTTCCATTTTTGTGTTCACCACCGGACCCTGATGGGAAAATAAGCCCGTTCCTGGCCCGGATTGATGAGCGGGAATGTATGTCTGATGGCAGGGCGGTCTTATCCCATAAGGTGTAGGATTATTAACGAGTACCGGGACCGGTTCTTCCCGGGGGTGTCTGCCCATGATCGCGGCATTGGGTGCGGACGGAGCCCTGATGGGCATCGTAGACAGTGAAAGGATCGTTCCGGGGCATTTTTCGTATACCTAAATCTGAAGGTTTGGATTCTGCATCACCATGTGGGGAGCCGATTTTTGAATTGCAATCGATCTCCGGCAAAAAAATTTCAATCACCCCCTCACCCCCTGCCTGAATTTTTTCAATCGATCCTTGACTGATCGGTCGGACGTCTCACACCGGAAAAAATAATTTATTGTTGGATAAATATCCTACAAACGGATAATTATCCTACAGTAGGCAGATTTACCAACACCCTTTGATCGCGATCAAAAAAAATTCGGCAGACCCTGATTGCCTGCACGCGTCTCCGAAATCCTGGTGTCACCCCCGGGAACGGGTTAAGTCCATGCGGGCTTTTATCCTTGTCTTCATTTCAAGGTTCAAAATGGGGAAGGCTTGCTGCGATTGGGATGTTGCAACACTGCTGCGATATAACGTTTCCAAAACGTGATCCTCAAATAATGACTGACGTTGTTGCAATCACTTACAAGATTTGTATATCGGGATTCAAATTTGCTTCACAAAAACATAGGAAATTATGAAAAAAAGAGTGTCGTCAAGTATTCACAGTAAGTGTTGTTGGCGCTGTCACAGATGAGCCATCGGAATTAGTTACTACCAGTGACCAACTCCCATATGTTCCGGTGGGAATGTCAAATTTGCATACCATCTGGGTCAAGCCAGACTCAATCAAACAATCCGAAACGGAAGTGATGGTGGTACTACTCTGCGTGAGTTTTCCCATAATGCCACTTCGGAAGTTGGATCCAGAAATGGTTATTGAGTGACGGTCCGAACCTATCACCGATGTAGGGGAGATACTGCTGATAGTTGGGGCGGTTGTTGAAGCGGACGTTGTCGTAGTTGTAGTCGTTGTTGTTGAGGAAGTACTTCCCTGGCGCACATTGAATCCGTTCTTAAACTGGTGATATTGCCCGTTCGGGTTCGTCACCAGAACATCCCAGTATCCCACGGAAGCATCGGAGGGCAGGGAAAAGGTGCAGGTCATAAGATTGGCTGACGATACACTCACGCTGGTTGCGGTAATATTCGTACCGCCGGATTTTACCAGGACAACGGTTGCACCCGTAACGAAATTGACCCCTTTGAGTTCCGTAATGGATACCGAGGTTCCGGTTTTACCGTTATCGGGCTCGATACTGATCACTTTTGGCAGACCGGCTGTGGAGGTGGTGGTTGTCGTAGCCGTGGTTGCTGATGCAGCCGTGGTGGCTTTTGTGGTATAGACCTGCGTTGCAGTCACTGCGGCAGTAGGAGTGCTGATGGGAATAGCCGATACCGATTTTGTACCAACCTTCTGGGTGTACACCTTTTCAATGATCGACCGGCTTATCTTCTCGGTCTTGGAATCCATCCGGTAGCCCCAGGTTCCGTCGCTGTTGGGGTAGATGTAGGCCCGCTCATACGTATCCGCACCGGCATCGTATTTGATGATCAGCAGTGCAGTGCCAGAGGAGGATTTTGGGTTTTTGATGATATCCCCGGCAGAGTACAGGGCCCCGGATGAAGCCGCAGTTGTGACACCCGGTTGGGCAGCAGTTGCATTGGATGAAGGAGTATCACTGGAACAGCCCGCGATAAGGACTCCAGCAAACAGGAGTAAAAAAAATACGGAGATAATACCTGATGACTTGTCCATAGTGATTATTGCGTTGTTGCTCTATTAAAAAAAGCCGATTACTTCCAGCAGCCGGTAAAAAACTGGATTGTCAAAAAATAAAAAAAAAAGAATGGAATTTATTCTTCTTTCTTTTCAGGTTTCTTGAAGGTCTCAACAAGAGTAATCTCGGAAATACCGGCAATCTGCTCGAAACCTTCGTGGATGATCCGGCCACGCCAGAGAAGCCAGCGGCGGTCGTAGTTGATACCCGGGGGCAGGATTACCGTTGCGGTGCTGCCGGACATGGTGATCTCCATGTCCCTTCCGGCATAGAGGTGGACGAGCCCCTTGAGCTGGTCAAGGGGTTCTGATACCTCTTCTTCGATCTTATACGAGTAGGTAAGAGTCTGCCCGGCGAGCGGGGCATTGAAATCGACAATAACCTTTGAACCAATGACATCGACAACCGTTCCTTCGCCGACCTCTTCGATCTTCACGGGCATGCCGCGAACCGGTTTCTCGGAGAACTTGTTCTTCGGGAAAGACTGGATCTTCTTGGGGTCGCGGTCGCCGAATGCCTTTGCCGGCTCAACGGTAATCGTTGCTTCGGACCCGGCTTTCTTGCCGACAAGTTCCTCGTCGAGACCGAGAATCACATGTTTCTGGCCGACACAGATTGTGACCGGGCCATAGAGAGCGTTTTTGCTGTGGATTCCCGCTTTCTTGGCTTCCTCTTCATCGGTGGTGTCAAAAACATTGCCATTTACTGTGCCGGTATAGCTCAGTCGGATAAAATCTCCATCTTTAATTGCCATGGTTCACCTGACTACATTAATTCGCAATGAAGACAGATAAAAGTGTGGCACAACCATGCTTGAAGTTGAACTCAAAGTCAGGGTCCCTTCGCTCGATCCGGTCCGCGAACGGCTGACAGAACAGAACGCAGAATTCTTAGGAAAACTGCACGAACACGACATCTATTACAATGCCCCCCACCGGGATTTCGGGAAAACGGATGAGGCGGTCCGGGTCCGGTACTCGGACGACCATGCAGTCGTGACCTACAAAGGGCCAAAACTCAAAAAGTTCGGGCTCAAGGCCCGCGAAGAGCTCAACTTTGCCGTGGAATCAGGCACTGCATTCGAGACCATGCTCCTCCGCCTTGGATTTACGAAAACAACGGAAGTGAACAAGTGGCGGGAGAACTACAAACTTGGGATTGCATCCATCTGCCTCGACAGGGTTGACGAACTCGGGACCTTTGCCGAGATCGAAGTCATTGTAGCTGATGAGACAGACGATCCGTCGGCCCGGATCGATAAAATTGCACGAGAGATTGGGGCAACCGGTGAGCCGATTCTCGCATCCTACCTGGAACTGCTGCTGGAAAAGAGATCGTTACGTTAGGTAAAACCGGATCTGATTTTTTCCTTTTTTAAAAATACAGATATTCTGCTGTGAATTTTTTTAGGAAATTCACAGGGATTTTTATTTTTTTTGTAAGCCGTAACATTCCGGTTTGCACCACGGGTCATCATCGGGAACAGACATAATGAGAGGGTATCAGAACCGGTGATACTATCACAACCGGAGGCACCATAGCGGAGGCTAACAGCCAGAAAACGTATGATAGAACAAAAACGCTTACAGAACAACGGCAAAATTGAGATAAGAAAAGTTTTCCAGGGACAGGGTTACCCCCGCCACCGGGCTTCATCAGCCGACGTTCTAAACGGTCAGCAGCTCAATCTTGATATCCCGTGCATCAGTCCCGAAGTGGATCATGGCGCAGTGGCCGTCCATTGCCGGGCCGGGGTTGACGATCTTGACGCCGTCAACTTCCATGATACCACGGGCTTCGTGAATGTGGGCACAGCACACAATGTCGAATGACTTCATGTGCTTGCGGATACTGTGGCTCCCGATGTGCTCCCCGGCAGGTTTGTCGAGGGTCTCAAAGGGTGGTGCATGGCAAAGAAGGACATTGTGGACCGACTTTTCCATCTTTTTCATCGCGCTGTTCAACACGTCATCTATCTGCTTGTCGGTCAGCTCGAACGGGGTACCAAAGGGTGTCGGGTTTGAACCGCCGACACCGACAATGGTCATCTTCCCTAAGTTGATCTGCGAGCCGTGCATGCACACGGCATCGGAGTGTTCGAGCGTCTCGATGATCTCACGCGGGTCACAGTTACCGGGTACGGCAAAACACGGCACATCGATTCGTGCCAGCATGTCATCAACCGCGTCAACGGGACCCATATTGGTGATATCGCCTGCAATAAATACCGCTTCTGGATTCAATTCCAGAAATGAATCAATTTTACCGAATTGACCATGGAGATCTGCTATCAATAGCACATCTTTCATGGTATATCATTTGAAGGGGGTCTAAAAAACCTTATCTCTGGATCGTTCCAGGATCCCGTCAATTTCCCCCCGAGAGCCAGTTTTCCGCAGAGATTTTCGGTTTCTGTCAGGAGTGGCCGCGCGGTGCTTCCGGCGAGAGGTGTCCCGGGAAGTGGGATGAACAGGTGGACATGGACTTTCCCGAACCGGGCAACCCAGCGGATCAGGTCCGTTGTCTCCTTCTGGTCTTCATCCGTCTCGAACGGGAATCCGACGATAAAGTCAACGATTGGCGTTATGCCATAGTCCCGGCACAGTTCCGTTGCGTGGACAACATCACCGGTCGTGTGGCCACGGTGCAAGCGTTGCAGCACAGCATCGCTGCCGGACTGGGCCCCGAAATGGAGCCGGGTATTCGAGCAGTACCGGTTCACCAGGTCAAGTGATTCCGTACAGACGAACTCGGGCCGCACTTCGCTGGGGAATGTGCCGAAATAGATATCGCTGTTGATCTTCGAAAGCAGGTGTTCGATCTTATCCCACCGGGGATGGATACCATCCGATCCATAGGCAAAAGCATTCGGGGATACGAACCGTGCCTGCCCGTAACGGTTCGCATACCGGGCTGCCTCATCGATCGACCGGTGACGCATGCAGTGCCCGAATATCTGCGGGGTCTGGCAGTAGCCGCAGGCAAACGGACACCCCCGGCTGATCTCGACATAGCCTTTCATCTGGGAAAAGGCAGGGAATGCATCGAGCCGTACGCAGGTATCAGCCGGTTCGAAATAATCCCCGGTTGCTACACCCGGGATCCGGCCGCTCCTCCCAGCGGCAAGCTCTCCAATGAGCCGGGGAAGAGTGTGCTCGCCTTCGCCGACAATGACATAATCGGCATACTGAACAAGATCTTCGTAACATGCCGTGGCATGGGGACCGCCGGCAACGGTGACGCAGTCCGCCTTTGAGATTTCATCCAGGTAATGGCGGGCATTGATCGAGTTAAGGCTGTAACAGGTCACATCAGCGACAGGATTCTCAACGGGCACAAGGACAATTTCGGCCTGCCCGCAAGCAGCGTACAGGGCAGCATAGGAGTTCCGTGCTGCTGAAATAAGCCTCCAGTTGACCTGCATAGTGATGACCGGTTTGTCCGGAGGTTAAAAAAAGAGTGTTGTAGCGGACCCTGGATTATCCGCGGGTGCGATATTCCCGCAGGACATCGGCTACCTTATAGGTCTGCCCGTTATTCATGGAAACCCAGACCTCGACGCGGTCGGGCTGTCCCTGCAGGGAGCCGGTTCCACGGGTTCCGTCCAGTTCAACATTGTCACCTTTTTTGATCCCAACCGTGGCGGCCTGGGTGGTCCCGTCAGTACGGGTCAGCTTGACATCAATCTTCTTGACGCTGATCTGTCCCTGCCCGCCCTGGAATGTTACCGGGATCTTGCCCAGGTAATCCTTCTCTCCTACATCAACTGTGACAGCATTGTAATCGGGAATAACATCGGTGGGCTGGGTAACCAGCGCTCCTGCACCGGTTGCGCCTGCCGTCCCGGAGGTCGTTGCCGGAGATGCAGTGCTTCCCTGGGGGGTTGTACAGCCGGCAAAAGCAAGTGCTGCACAGACAAGGATGATAACAGAGATTGCAAATTTATACTTCATAGCAGAAGATGCACGTCTCAGTTATTTGATATTTGTGCCCAAAAACAAAAATTGCAGGTCAGGCATCGGCAAAGGAGCCGTCGTATTCCATCTCCCCGCTTTCGCCATTGACCGTAACCGGGGTACCCTCTATGAGCCGGTCAAGCGAAACATCGATGCGGTCGATCATGGGAATCTCACTGATGATCGCACCGGTTGCAATGATCGGCTCCGCTTCTACGTTGATGATAGCCGCAGGCGCGTGGCCGTTCCGGCTCAGGGCATACAGGATATAGGATCCGACCGTTGATCCTTTCCCGTAGGGAAATACAAGCACCCTGCCGGCAATGCATGCGCCCTGTTTCGGATGCCCCTTCTCAACAATGATTCCCGTTGCCGGGTCCACGCCGGACAGGAACGATATCGGCGCCGGGCTTACGAGAAGCAGCCCGCTTCCGGTACCTCTGGATATACCTCTTCCCCTGATTAGCAAAATCACACCACATAAATGGTTGAAGATGAAAATATAAGATTGATATGGAAGAGACTGCCGTCAATAACACTGCGCCTTCAACCGAGCTCAAATACCAGATCCAGGTCAACGAGCTCGAAGCCGCCCTCCTTGAGATGAAGGTGAAGGTTGACGATCTCACAAAAGAAAATGGCCAGCTCAAGCGGGAGAACAACCAGCTCAAGCGCATGCCGCTCTTTGTTGCCGTGGTAGTCGACATCCTTGAAAACGGGGAGATCTACCTGCGGCAGCAGGGAAACAACCAGGAATACTTAACCCATGCCCCGGAAGATATCCGGCCGATCTTGAAGCCCGGTGCAAAGGTTGCGGTCAACAACGCCCTGTCTATCGTCAAGGTGATCGGGAACATCTATGACTCGCGCATCCGGGTCATGGAGCTTGTCGACAAGCCGCAGGAGACCTATGCGGATATCGGCGGCCTCATGGACGTTATCCGGGAAGTGCGCGAAGCAGTCGAGTACCCGCTGACAAAACCGGAGATCTTCCGGCGCATCGGTGTCGAACCCCCGAAAGGGATCCTGCTCTTCGGGGCACCGGGAACCGGCAAGACCCTGATTGCAAAAGCTGTTGCCCATGAGGCAAACGCGACCTTCATCCGCATGTCCGGAAGCGAACTCGTGCACAAGTTCATTGGCGAAGGAGCCGGCCTTGTCCGCGAGCTCTTCCAGCTTGCCCGCGAGCACAAGAAAGCGATCATCTTCATCGACGAGATCGATGCGGTGGGCAGCATGCGCACCAACGACGGGACGAGCGGCAGTGCAGAAGTCCAGAGGACGCTCATGCAGCTCCTCGCGGAGATGGACGGGTTCGACAACCGGGGAAATGTCCGGATCATGGCTGCCACCAACCGTGCTGACATGCTCGACCCGGCGCTCCTCCGGCCCGGCCGGTTTGACCGGCTCATCGAGATCCCGGTTCCCGACAAGGAGGCCCGGCTCCAGATCCTGAAGATCCACTCAAGGAACATGCACCTTGCGGAGGTCAATCTCGAGGAGATCGCGCTCCGGACCGAGAAGGCAACCGGTGCCGAGCTCGAAGCGGTCTGCCGCGAGGCCGGCATGATGGCAGTTCGCCGCGAAGCAGAAACCATCGGCATGGTCGACTTCATGGATGCAGTCCGTAAAGTCAGGAACGAAACGATCTCTGACAACCGCATGTATACCTGATTATCCGGTGCTATGCCCTGCGCATCCCGGTTTTGTGGGAGATGTGGATGAATATCCTCCTGATCCAGAAGGAAGGCATCGACCTCCATCACACCCTTTTTTCTTCCGAGACCAGCCGCCTTGTCCTGCGGTTCTACCACCCGAAAAAAAAGCCCTGCGGGGTGTATATCTCCTGTTCCACGATCAGCAGCGCCCTCTCGCTGGTTGCCGAGCTGCGCTGGTATATCCGGCGGTACGTCCGCGAACCGCTCTTTGAATGGGAGAGGGGTATTTATTTCACCCACGAACTTGCACAGGATGTCTATTACGAGCGGACGGCTGTACTCGGGCACGGCTGGAAGTTCAGGAAACTCTACGGGTTCAAGGACGGGAAACTGGTAACAACGCTTCCCATGAGCCCGGGTTCTACCATCGGGGATTATCAAGGGGAGTGTGCCGATATTACACGAGCAATTGAAATCTGGTGCAATGAGGACGAAGTGGATGAAGGCGAACTGATAAGCGGCCCGGATGAATCCTGATGGACGGTTGCTTGATCCGCATCGAAAAGCGTTCCCGGATTTTTTTTTAAATTGTTCCCGAATTCAGGAATCCCCGGGGGGCTTACGGGATCCTCCGACAGCCTGGAGAAAGACCGGGCGATATCCCATGAGGGGCCATTACTTGCCCCCCACAAATTCCACCGTTCCTGAATAGAGGGCGATCAGGATCCGGTCAACTGCCTCCCGCTGGTTCTGATCCGGAGGAAAGTCCGGGTCACAACTGGCTTTTTCTATCTGTCGGATTACATCGCCGATATTCGTCATGGTTGATTCAGTCTCCTAAAATGTTGCACCGTGCAGGCCGTATCCGGGTATAAAATGCTGAAATGCTCCGGGTAAATTCCTGTACCGGATTGTGCTTTCATTGAACCCAGCAGTTACATCAAATGCCGAATGGTTGGGAGGATTCAGCAACCAGACCCGGCAACCCATTCCCGGGAAAAACAAGGGGGTGCTATCCGGCACCCCGGAAAAGTTCAGATTTCAATGAGTCTTTTTTGCAAGGCTGGTTCCGAGAGCAAATAGGACGATTCCAATGAGAAGGAGCGGTACTCCCTCAACTGCTCGCAGAATAATGGTGTTTTCGCGGATTTGTTCAAGTAAGGTCATATTTTTTGTCTCCTGTATTGAGTATTGACAGATATCCGTGGACCCTGTCGCCATATATAATGCCAAAATGGCCCGGGTCATACCATCACACCGGAAAGGTGCTGCATTGAACCGGGAAGTTACATGGCTATTTTTCCGCTATTCTGAAATGATCAGAACAGGGTTCAGGATTATAGCTAAAAAAAGGCGGAAAGTATATTCAGTCAGTCTATAAAATGAGACTCATCGCGGGTTGTCCATGAGCAGACATGAGGGAGTCAGAGAAAAAAGTGTTTCCGGATGATCAGGCAAACATTGCGCCTTCGCCACCCGGTGTATTCCGGTTGAAATCCTGGCCAACTTTCGTTATGGCCAAAAGGAAATCTTCCTGGGTTATGGCCGGGCGGTCCTTGCGGATCGCAAACATCCCGGCTTCCATGCAGATTGCATGGAGATCTGCACCGTTCTTGCTTTCGGTCTGACGCGCAACTTCCTGAAGATCAACATCCGGATCAACGGTCAGCGACCGGCAGTGGACTTTCAGGATGGATAAGCGGCCGACTTCATCCGGCAGGGGAATTTCAATGATCCGGTCGAACCGGCCGGGGCGGAGCAGGGCCTTGTCAAGAATATCGATCCGGTTCGTAGCTCCGATGATCTTGACGTCGCCCCGGTTCTCGAACCCGTCCATGCCGGCCAGCAGCTGCATGAGCGTGCGCTGGACTTCGCGGTCGCCGGAGGTGTTCGCCTCGGTCCGGCTAGCCCCCACCGCATCGATCTCATCGATGAAGATGATGGTCGGGGCCTTCTTCTTGGCAAGGTCGAAGAGTTCGCGGACAAGCCGGGCACCTTCGCCAATATATTTCTGGACCAGTTCCGAGCCGACAACCCGCATGAAGTGGGCGTTGGTCTCGTGGGCCACCGCTTTTGCGAGCAGGGTTTTTCCCGTGCCCGGCGGGCCGTGAAGGAGAACTCCCTTCGGGGGATCGATACCGATCCGCAGGAAGAGTTCCGGGCGCTTCAGCGGCAGTTCAACGGCTTCCTTGATCTCGTTGATCTGCGCTTCCAGGCCGCCGATATCCGCGTACGTCTCCTGAGGGGAATCAACGAGCTCCATGCCGTAGACCGCTGAATCGAAGGACGTGGGGAGCAGTTCCACAAGAGCCAGCGACTGCTGGTTAAGGGTGCAGCGGGTGCCCGGTTTTAAGTCTTCCGGACTGATGGATGGCGAGCTCCTTACGAGGAACCGTGGTCCAGCACTGGACCGCACAATCACGCGCGATGAGTCGATAACATCGGTCACGGTCCCGATAATAAGCGGCGGGCTCCGGAGCTGCTCGCTCTCGCTTTTGAGTTTTCGCACTTCCCGCTCGTAGCGGATCTTCTGGGTCTCGATATACCGCTTGTCCGCCTCGACCTGCCGGAGCTGTTCGCGGAGTTCGAGGTTGCGGGATTCCAGGTTGCCGACACGCTCCATCATCTGGACTTCCAGATCGTGCTTGTCATTCTCGATCTGACCCAGCTGTTCGCGGAGCTGCTCAGACAATGACCGGTACAGCCGGTAGAGTTCCTCTGGTGTCTGGGGGTCCGGGGACTGGTGAAGGGTATCGGCCATCTCGTGCCTCAAATTATATAGGGAAACTGCATATAAAGTGTTTGTGAGGAGGCAGGCGCCGGTGTTTACCGATATTTCCATTCAGTGGGAATTTATACTCGTAAACGCTACTTCTTTGTGAGATTATGCAGTGCGAAATGTGTGGTGAAGCAATACGAGGCTCCCCGAAACTTGTCCGCGTGGAAGGGGCCGAGCTGCAGGTCTGCAGCAAATGCGAAAAATTCGGTACTGAAGTGCAGCAGGTCAGAAGAACAGACCTCGCCCGCCCGGCAGTATCCCGGCAGGGGGCGGCAAAAGCCCCGGCAGCTTCCCCGTCAGCATACCGGAAGCGGGATCTCTTCGACTATATGGAAGGCGATATTGTCGAGGATTACGCGGATCGGATCCGCAAGGCAAGGATGGCAAAGGGATTATCCCAGAAAGATCTTGCCATGCTGATCAAGGAGAAGGAGCATCTCATCAAGAAGATCGAGAACGCAGAACTGATGCCGGAAGAGGATGTCCGCAAAAAACTCGAAAAGGCGCTCGAGATCCGGCTTGTTGATGCTCCTGTCGATGAGGCGGAGAAGAAGATCCAGAGCAAGCTTGCCCCTACCCTTGGGGATCTCACCATCATACGGAAAGCAAGAAAATAAGGAATTTTTTTTTTAAGCAAGATCGATAACCGCATTGTGCAGGATATCGAGCGTCTCCCGCATTGCCCGGCCGGCATGCCGCATGTGGTGGTAGATCTCAAGCATCCTTACCGCGTGCATGGCATTGCTTGTCGTGAGAAGCTCTGCCATTCCTGCAATATAGATCTCTTCCATGGCATTGTATGCATCCCGGGCGTGCCGGATCTCCAGCTCAACGGCACTCTTGTCCGCGTTGAGAAACTTGATGCCCCGGGCAATACACCCGGTACCCTCCAGGAGTTTTTCGGCCATGTCGTGGATCGGCTTATCCGGGACAACCCTGAACGCGTACATCTCTTTTGCCGTCTCCTTTGCAATGTTGAGAATATAGTCCATCTGGCGGGAGATGCTGTAGATATCCTGCCGGTCAAACGGGGTGGAGAAGGATTTGATCAGCTTGGCTTCCATATCGTGGCGCATGACGTCCACCTCGTTCTCGATCTGTTCAAGTTCCTCCGGGTTGCAGAGCGGGCAGGCTTTCAGCCACGAGACCATCACCTGCACACCGGCAACGGTCCGGTCCGCCTGGCAGGCCAGCATCCCTTCAAAGTCATAGTCCCGGGGAAAGATAGACGAGAACAGGTTTTTCTTCTCGCCCTGCAGGTTTGTTCCAGGTGTTTTTTCCATACGATAATCACACTCCCATTACAGGGGAAAATACAAGGTAAAGGATTCCGGATATGAGCATGGTGACCGGTATGGTCACGGCCATGGCAATGAGGATATGCTTGCCTACATCCCATTTCACTTTTCTCGGGTTCTCTGCCGCCCCGACCCCGAGCACCGACATAGTGATGACCTGCGTTGACGAGACGGGAGCCCCGGCAGCAGTTGACATGGCAACAGATGCGGCTGAGAAGAACTGGGAATCGAACGAGTGAATGGGATCGATCCGGAAGATCCTGCGCCCGAGCGTATTCATGATCCTCCATCCCCCGGATAATGTCCCGAGCGCAATGAGAACAGCGCACGCAAACCGGGCCCAGAGCGGAACATCCGCTACGGCAGACATGCCGGCCGAGAAGAGAACGAGCGCTATGATCCCAAGCTGTTTCTGGGTGTCGTTGGCTGCGTTCGAGAAGGCCATGACTGCTGCTGCGCACCAGTTGAGGGCAATGATCTTCCGGTTGATTGTCCGCTCCGCATTCCGGAGGAGCAGCATCATGCATTTATGCATCAGGAAACTTCCGACAAACCCGATGATAACCGAGAGGACAAAGAAGAAGATAATCTTGATAAAACCCGCAAGTTCGTGGGCCGGGCCGAAGAGTTCGTCCACGCCCCAGAACACGCTCCCGATCCCGGCAGCGGCAATACCCGCACCGATAAGTCCCCCGATCAGGGAATGGGATGAGGAAGAGGGAAGGCCGAACTTCCAGGTTATGAGGTTCCAGGAGGTTGCCGTAACCATGGCAACGAGCAGGACAACAACGATCTGGGCAGCTGACGAGATCTCGAGAAGTCCCGTGAGGGTGAAGGTAACCGCACTCCCGCCACCTATGGCTCCGAAAAAGGACATGACTGCAACAAGGATAATGCCCATCTTCGGGGTTGCAGACCGCGATGCTATGAACGTTGCCGCAATCGAACTGGCATCCTGAAACCCGTTGGTAAACGTGAAGGCGAGCGCCAGCAGGATCGCGATGAGGGCAAGTTCGATCATGGCAGTAGTTTTTGGGAGTCAGATCCCGGGCTGGACGGTTCTGGCACCGGGCACAGCGCCCTATTTCACCGGTGAGATAAAAAAGGTGATGCCAAAGAAAACTGCAATACTGCCGGTTTACCGCGTTACGCGTGGCTTAAGCGAGGATCTCCCCGCAGCACCGGAGACAGGTCCGGATACCTTGAGGTCATACGCCGGTGTCTTAATGTACGCAAAGGTATTCCGGAACACCTAAACAAAAGAGGAGAGGAATGGCGGGAATTATTTTACGATGAACCCGTCAACCCGGTAATCCTGGAGGCATTCGCCATCCAGGAGCGACTCAAATGTCACCGACTGTCCAACCCCCATCGGCCCGATGAAAACCGATCGTGAATCGCGGATGGTCCCGGTTTTGGTATTAACGAGATTGAGGTTCAATGCTACGGTGTCGACCGATACATTTGCCGCATTGTAGGCATACCCGGTAACTTTCCCGTAGCAGCCGAGACCCGGCGACCAGTCATCGTGATATTCATAGTGGGCCCGGATAGAGTCGCGTGCAGTCTCCTGGCCAACGCTCGAAGTTGTGGTGCATCCCGCAAGAAACACCACGGCGATGATGAGCATGAAAACCGTAATTGTTTTTTTCATTCTTCACTTCTTGTTCGTTCTTTTCAGCTATCAGGTTTCCCGTCCCGCTATTTGAGGATAGGGGTCTTTTTCCGGATCACGTAAGTCACTCACATTTTTTTTCAGAATTACCCAGGTAACGTTAACAGGAAATTCCCCTGCCGGAACACCGGTAGTCAAAGAAACTGGCAAAAAAGAGGATGGAGTATTCCGGAACCTGCCCGCAAGGGCGATCGCCCCAGTCGCGGACCAGCCCTTACTTCTTTGCGGAATCTGATTTCTCTTTGTCGGCAGCGTAAATTAGCGGGGCCTGTTTCTCCGTTGCAAACGTACCTTTCTTGGTTCGCCCGTACCCTACGGTAGAGGTATTAAGGGCTCCTCCGAACCGGGGTTCCAGTTTCATGGTACCGTCATTTTGCATGATGCGGACCATCTCCGGCTCCGGTGGAGCAGCCGGGGCATCCGGCTGGTGGGCACTGCGTAACCGGACTACCGTGCTGCCATCGGAAGCGGAGACATACGGAGCCGCCTGTGCCGGGTAAGGGGTGCTCTGGACCACCTGCCCCTGTTTCAGTTCCTGCCGGCTGCGTTCTTCGGCCTCACGGGACATACTCATGGCGAGCGCCTTGAAGTCGAGCAGTTCTGCGATAAGCCCCTTGACCAGAGGTTCCATATCCTGTAACTTCCTCTCAAGAACAGCGATCCGTTCTTCCGATCCATCATTCACTGAATTTTCCATACTCGTAATCAGTTTCTCCTGCTGACCGGGTTCATTCCCGTGAACTTCAATCCCTGCATCTGACTGCACATACTGAACACTACTGGGGGTTTATGAGGTATTAAAGGGATGAGTCCCCATTTCGGAGCAGGACGGGTCGCAGAGAGGGCCGCGTTAAGGGTATACAGGATTTTCAAACCATGACAACATAAATATCCGGAAATCGTACCACAATCGTAAGGAACTATCCATGCAGAGACCAGGAAACGGCACCCTTGTATTCATCCTTGCCGGCCTCCTGGTCTTATCCATCGTCTTCATACTCCTCTTCGCCGTACCCGGGCTCGTATATCCGACCGATGACAATCCTTCGATATCCCTCCTGTATGCCTCTGCCGGCTCCATGCCCCAGCTGCTCAATACCAACCAGATCGATGCATTCCTTATCTGGGAACCGGTGGTATCGAATGCCCAGCTCTCCGGCATCGGGAAACGGATTGCGGTTCCAGCCGATCTCCCCCCTCCGGGAAAATGGAACAATTCCGCAATCAATGTCCTGGTACTGCGCAACAGGGTAATTTCCCAGGAGCCGGATTCCTCGGCACTCCTCTCTGCCCTGACAACGGCCGCAATCAACCGTACCAGTGAAGACCCTGCACTTGCGGAAAATATCACCGCCACCTGGGTATTTGGGAACAACCCCATCTTAACCCCGGTAGGATCGCTCAATCCGATTACTGTTGAGGAACAATCCTTTGCCAACATGGCCTTCACAGCCCGGGCAGTTCCACCGGAATCCGGCATAGTGCAGAGCGTTATGGCAACGACAACAGACACTGCCTACAATCCTCTTTCAATGATGAATGTGTCCGTTGCACGCAGGGGGGAGCAGTTCCTGAATGGATCCCTCGTCCCCCATACCGGAGGCAGCGTCCCAACGATCAACATCGGGTACATTCCCTCAACGGATAATTATGCCCCCCTCTATGTCATGGTCAAGGATTCAACATATTTCTGCAACAGGTACAACTTCTGCCTGGTTGCGGACAATCCCCAGGCCTCCCGCCCGACCTCCTGCACGCTGCTTGTACAGGGAGAGCCATTTGCAAAAGTCAACCTCATTCCCGGCCAGTCCGGCGGAGGCATCATGACAACGATAGGTCAGAATGCCCTGGATGGAGCCTTTGTTGGATCGGTTCCCGCAGAACTACAGATTGGCCTTGGCAACCCGTCGTCCATCATCCAGTCAATCAATACCGGCGGCTCGGGGCTCGTTGTGGGAAACAAGGCTCCCTGCAGGGACTGGCCCGGATTTGTCCGGTGGGCAAAAACCCGCTCTGCTGCCGGCAAACCCCTGGTCATAGCAACGGTCCAGAGCTCAATCCAGGAGGATATGGTGCGCGAAGCCTGCACGTATGAGAATATCACGGTGACTCTCTATGGTACTAATTTCGAGACAGACTTTACTTGAATATGGCAAAGGACTCCTGGTAATCGTCCTCCTGCTGGTTGCGTGGGAAGGCTTTGCCCTCCTTATCCAGAACAATTACATCCTTCCACCGCTTGGGGAGATCTTTTCCGTGCTGCTTCACCCGACAGAACCCATTCTCGGCGGCCAGAGCCTCCTCGCAAACACCCTCGTCAGCCTCCGTGAAGTGCTGACCGGTTTCCTTGTTGCGGCCGCACTCGCCATCCCATCCGGCCTTCTTATCGGATGGTCGCGGGAGATCCAGGTATACTTCAACCCGGTTATCCAGATCCTCCGCCCCGTGCCCCCGATTGCCTGGATGCCGTTTGCCATTGCATGGTTTGGTATCGGATTCAACTCCATCCTCTTCATCATAGCTATGGGGGCATTCTTCCCCATCCTTATCAACACAATTGACGGGGTTCAGGGTGTGCGGAAGCGGTGGATCGAAGTATCGGAGATGTTCCATGCAACAACCTTCGAGCAGCTCAAAACCGTGGTCTTTCCCGGGGCCCTCCCTATGATCTGGACAGGCCTCCGGGTCTCGTTCGGAGTTGCCTGGATGTGCGTAGTTGCCGCCGAGATGCTGCCGGGAACATCCGCCGGTGTCGGGTTTTTGATCATGTATGCCTATAACCTCGGGCAGATCCAGGTAATAGGTGCCGGTATGGTCATCATCGGTATCATCGGCCTTGGGGCGGATATCATCTTCCGGGCCGGACAGGCGCGGCTCTTTGGCTGGCAGGGGAAGGAGTGATTATGGCACCAGTACTTTCCATTGAAGGGATCACCAAAACATTCACAGACGGTGAGAGCATCTGCCGGACCCTTGACGGCATATCCTTTGAGGTTGAGGAGAACGAGATTGTCTGTATCATGGGCCCGTCCGGGTGCGGGAAGTCCACGCTGCTCCGGATCATCAACGATCTCGAACACGCGGACACCGGCACCATCCGCGAGGCATCCAAAGATAAAACCGGGAAACCAACGACCGCCATGGTCTTCCAGGACCATGCACTTTTCCCGTGGCTTACCGTGTATGACAACATCGTGTACGGCCTGCGGCTTTCTGTGCAGAAACTCTCTGAAGAGGAGATCGCAAAAAGGGCTGAGGGTCTCCTCTCGCTCACGCACCTGGACTCATTTGCAAAAGCCTACCCGCACCAGCTCTCCGGAGGGATGAAACAGCGGGCCTCGGTTGCCCGGGCGCTGGCTATCAAGCCCTCCGTGCTCCTGATGGACGAACCATTTTCCGCGCTCGATCCATTCACCCGCCGGGAACTTGAAGACGAAGTGATGAGAATACGCGAGGATCTCAGGACCACCATCCTTCTGGTCACCCATAACCCGACTGAGGCAATCTATCTCGCGGACCGGATTATTGTCCTGTCCGCACGGCCCGCGGTTGTAGCCGGGATCCTGTATGTCGATATTCCCCATCCACGGGAAATGGCAAATCCGGAATTCCTGAAGATACGGGAGACAATAATCCGGATGGTACGGGGAAAGGAGGGCCTCCGGGAGTGACCACGGCGGGAAGCCTGCGATACAGCCTTCGGAAATGAGTGAGAAAACACGGGGCTTTCATGAATACCGAGAATAATTCATTCCTTTTTTTCTCCACAGGAGTGGCATTTCCCGGTATGCACGCAGATAGTTCCCCCGCAGGCCGGGCAGGCCCATCGGGTCGTCTCGTTTTCAAAAAATTCCTGTATACCAAGGGTTCTGATATTCTCAAGGTTTCCTATCATGCTCATGGCGTATCGGGTCCGGTACCGTTTGTCGATATGTTGTACCCGGTTGCAGGGATATTTCGCACAGGAGAAACAGTAGTCCAGATTGTTGCTTATAAGTTCTTCGCAGGTTTTCATTGCGCAACTCCGGCAGCTCTTTGGTTTCGTCTCATCTGCTCCCCGGCAACCGGGGCACCGGTTCTTCTCCCGCAGGTACGCCCGGCATATCCCGCAGTTCATCCCGCAGGGGGCAATAACTGACACGTCATCGGGTAATACCATACATATTCCCCTTTTTTATAATTCTCTCTATTCCATTTTTTCAAATCCGGCAGCCGGCAACAGGAAAAATTACCTGATGTTCTTAACCAGCCGTGCCCCGAGTGCATAGGCCCGTCGGCAGTCCTCAGGGAAGTGCTCGTCCCGCCATCTCTTCTTCTCCTCCGGGTCAAACCGCGTGGCGACATATTTCGAATAATCGGAAAACTGGTACGTATCGGTGACAAAGAGCGACTCGCACGAGCCGAAGATCCGCTCCATCGCCATCTCCATTCCTTTCGCATTCCGGTCAAAACCCATCTCCCTCACCATTGCATCCGTTGCCCCGGCCGTGTAGATGAACCCGGTCCGGATCTTCTTCCCAAAGAGCGTTGACCGCTCCAGGTCATAGACCGAGTACTGGAACATCAGCCGTTCAAGGAAGGACCGGGTCTCTCCGGTTGTTATCCCGTAATATATGGGAGAACCTATGAGAATCGCGTCGGTTTTCTCAATTTTTTCAAATATCTCTGTGAGGTCATCTTTCCGGGCACAGTGCCCGTAACTCTTCCCATTTACCCGCTTGCAGGCAAAGCAGCTGACGCAGCCCTTATAGTCAAGGTCATAAAGGTGGATCAGTTTGGTTTTCGCTCCTTCAGCCCTTGCACCGTCAAGCGCATGTTCAAGGAGCGTTGCGGTGTTCCATTTCTTTCGGGGGCTCCCGTTCAAGGCAATAATCTTCATAGATGTTAGTCGGGGATAAAGGAATAAAAAGGTTCAGGGCAGGCATGAGATGCGGTTCCGGGTGGAAAGGCCCACCATCAGGATTGCAGGAACCTATTGGCTGGGTGGTCCGGAGTCATGCCGGGAGCCGGGAGTAATTACGTACCGCGGGAGGAACGGGAAATCAAAACTCAGGAGGGGAGTACTCTCTTTGCCATTCATCCAGCCTCGGATAACCTGCCGTATTGACAAACTATTTGACAGGAAAAAACACTATTACGCATATTGAATAGCGAAATTCGAACAACGAAATGTGGACAGCCATCATTATGAATTTCAACAATTTTACCATCAAATCACAGGAAGCCGTAGGGAAAGCAACGGAAATTGCAGCGGCAAAACAGAACCAGGCTATCGAGACAGCTCATTTACTCAAAGGGATGCTTACGGTTGACGAGAATGTCATCCCGTATCTCCTTAAAAAAATGAATGTGAACCTGGATAGTTTCATCCCTGCGCTTGACAGGATTGTCGACTCGTACCCGATTGTCAGTGGCGGCGGGGAACAGTTCCTCTCCAGTGATGCTACCAAATCCCTGCAGAAAGCCGCCGCACTTGCCCAGGAATTCAAGGATGAATTTGTCTCCATCGAGCATCTTCTCCTTGGGATCCTGTCAGTGAACGACTGCACCTCCCGGCTGCTGAAGGAGAACGGTGTTAACGAGAAAGGCTTAAAGACTGCCATCGGCCAGTTGCGGAAAGGTTCAACGGTGAAGAACCAGGACGCAGAAGAGTCCTATAATTCCCTGAGCAGGTTTGCCCGGAACCTGAATGATCTGGCCCGTACCGGGAAACTCGATCCGGTGATCGGCCGGGACGAAGAGATCCGCAGGGTGCTGCAGATCCTTTCCCGGAGAACAAAGAACAACCCGATCCTCATCGGGGAACCGGGTGTTGGAAAAACCGCCATTGCCGAAGGTCTTGCCCACCGGATCATTGACGGGGATGTACCGGATAACCTGAAATCAAAGCAGATTTATTCCCTCGACATGGGAGCCCTGATCGCCGGGGCCAAGTTCAAGGGAGAATTTGAAGAACGGTTAAAAAGCGTGATCAAGGAGGTGATAGCTGCTGAAGGGGAGATCGTCCTTTTCATAGACGAGATTCATACCCTAGTCGGGGCCGGCGCAAGCGAGGGCGCTCTGGACGCGGCAAATATCCTCAAGCCCGCGCTTTCACGGGGAGAACTGCACGTCATCGGCGCAACCACGTTAAAAGAATACCAGAAATATTTCGAGAAGGACAAGGCGCTCGAACGACGTTTCCAGCCGGTGATGGTAAATGAGCCGGACACGCTTTCTGCCATCTCCATCCTGCGTGGCATCAAGGAGAAATACGAGACCCATCACCATGTACGAATCAAGGATGAGGCGATCATTGCTGCCGTTGAACTTTCGCAACGCTATATCTCCGACCGTTTCCTTCCCGACAAGGCAATTGATCTTATTGATGAAGCAGCAGCAAAACTCCGCCTTGAGATCAACTCAAAACCGGAAGAACTGGAGATTATTGAGCGCAGGATCCGCCAGCTGGAAATTGAACGGGAAGCCATCAAGCGTGAGAAAGATCAGGGAAAACTCAAAGGGCTCAATGAACAGATCGGGAACCTGACCGAGGAACGAAACCAGTTGCAGGCAAAGTGGCAATCGGAGAAAGATCTGGTAGAACAGATCCAGGCACGCAAGACGGAGATCGAGAACCTGAAGTTCGAGGCCGACAGTGCTGAACGCAAGGCCGATCTTGGAAAGGTGGCAGAGATCCGCTATGGTCGTATCCCTACAGCCGAAAAGACCATCGAAGGGCTCAAAGGAAAACTGACCGTGCTGCAGAAGGATTCCGCGATGGTGAACGAGGAAGTGGATGCCGAGGAGATTGCCGAAGTGGTCTCCCGCTGGACCGGCATCCCCGTCTCCCGTATGCTCCAGAGCGAGAAACAGAAACTGCTGGGGCTCGAAGACGAACTCCATAGGCGCGTTGTAGGCCAGGATGAGGCCATCGGGGCGGTCTCCGATGCAATCCGCCGGAGCCGGGCAGGGCTGCAGGACACAAAGCGTCCTATCGGGTCGTTCATCTTCCTGGGTACAACCGGTGTCGGGAAGACCGAACTCGCAAAAGCCCTGGCAGAGATCCTCTTCAACAACGAAAACAGCATGGTGCGGATCGATATGTCGGAGTACCAGGAACGGCATACTGTTTCAAGGCTTGTCGGGGCCCCCCCGGGCTATGTGGGCTATGAAGAGAGCGGGCAGCTGACCGAAGCAGTCCGGAGAAAACCCTATTCCGTGGTACTGCTGGATGAGATCGAGAAAGCCCATCCGGATGTATTCAATATCCTCCTGCAGGTCCTTGACGACGGCCGCCTGACCGACAACAAGGGCCGCACCGTGGATTTCAAGAATACCATCATCATCATGACCTCGAACATCGGGTCTCACATCATTCAGGAAAACCTGGAGAATGTCACCGATAAAAACTGCGACGAGGTCTTTGACCGCACCCGCCAGGAGGTCTTCGAACTGCTCAAGAAGACCATACGGCCCGAATTCCTCAACCGGATCGATGAGATCATCATGTTCCGGCCGCTCACCCAGGATGAGATCCAGGAGGTTGTCGGGCTCCAGCTCGGGCTTGTCCAGAAGATGCTCATCAAGAGCGAGATCCGGATCCGGGCAACCGAAAGAGCCATCCGGTTCATCGCCATCCAGGGCTTTGACCCGCAATTCGGTGCACGGCCGATCAAGCGGGTGATCCAGAAGAGCGTGCTCAATGAATTGTCAAAAATGATTCTCGATGGAACCGTAAACAAAGACAAGGAGATCGTGGTTGACGAGAGAGCAGGAAAACTGGTGTTCATGAATTCCTGAACGGCACTGGTGACAAACCATTCCAGTACGAATCCCGCGATTGCGCTCGCAGATGGGTTGGCATACGATGAAGAGGATAAGGAACGGGATGGCTCTCCACCGGCCTTCCCCCTCTTTTTTGGAAATGCACGATTGGAGATCATCCTCTGAAGGTTACATCATTTGTAAACGGTAAAAAGAGTTAATTAGGCTACACCCGTGTTATTAGCAACCAGATACGATTCTGACTCGCACAACAATCTCAGGAAGTATGCTTGGTCGCGTATCTGCCCCATATGTCCTTCCCATTTTGAGAGGGTACGCAACCCCCCCGGGGAACGGACCTGATCAATTGATTTCGCAGAGAACCCGGATGAAAGCAGTCGGATGTCAGGAATAGTTCCTGATTTTTCCCGGTCCATTGTGTCCGATTAAGGGGATAAAAATGCAAAAACCGGATGCATTGTCGGGAGGAAATGGCCGGGCGATTTCAAACAATCGTGCCGGACAACACGGAACCCGGCACATTCCATAAGGAGATGTTCACATGGATTTCAATACCCAGCTCTTACGAGCGTTAAAAACCGGCAGTGTCGTTCTTGGCCCGGTAATGACCGAGAAATGCATCAAGGAGGGAACAGCCCGGATGATCGTTGTTGCAGGCAATTGCCCGGCAACCATTAAATCAAAAATTACCAGAAACAAGAACCAGTTCATTCATACCTTTGCGGGGTCCGGCATGGCTCTTGGAAACGTGTGCAGAAAACCGTTTTCCATCAGCACCCTCGCAATCATCAACCCCGGCGAATCGGATATCCTGTCCGTTATGCGGGTATGACATGGTATCATAAACGCAACCATTGGGGGTTTACGCGCCGGTATTGCGGTAAGAAATAAAAAACCAGGATCAGAGAGTGATCTCGAGATCCAGTTTTTCTGCCAGTTCCTTGTAACGGTTCCGGATAGTGACTTCGGTCACACCCGCAACTTCTGCAACTTCACGCTGGGTGCGCCGCTCACCGTTCAGGATGGAGGCAATGTAAATCGCCGCTGCCGCGACACCGGTCGGCCCCCTGCCGCTTGTCAGTTCACGCTCGGCGGCCTGCCGGAGGATTTCAATGGTCCGGCCCTGGACTTCCCCATTGAGGGTGAGACCCGAACAGAACCGGGGCACATAGTCCATAGGGGATGTTGGGAGGAGCCTTAAGCCAAGTTTACGGGAAACAAACCGGTAGGTCCTGCCAATCTCTTTTCTTGAGACTCGGGAGACTTCTGCAATCTCATCGAGAGTACGGGGCACGCTGCATTGCCGGCAGGCAGCATAGAGCGTTGCTGCTGCAACGCCTTCGATACTCCGGCCACGGATCAGGTTCTTGTCAACGGCGTCACGGTAGATCACCGCTGAGCATTCGCGGATGTTCCGCGGCAGGCCCAGGGCTGAGGCCATACGGTCCAGTTCCGAGAGCGCGAATGCTAAGTTCCGCTCAGTTGCATTGCTGACACGGATCCGCCGCTGCCACTTGCGGAGACGGTAGAGCTGGGCCCGGTTCTTGGAGGAGATAGCCCTGCCATACGAATCCCGGTTGCGCCAGTCGATCATGGTGGAGAGACCCTTGTCGTGGATCGTGAGGGTCATCGGTGCACCGGTACGGGCACGTTTCTGCCGCTGGTCGGCATCAAACGCACGCCACTCGGGACCCCGGTCAATGAACTCGTCATCGAGCACGAGCCCGCAACTCTGGCAGACCAGTTCTGCCCGCTCACGGTCGTGGGTCAGCTGTCGGCCGCCGCACTCGGGACAGGTTGTTTCGGTCTGGTTCTCCGCTTTTTTCTCCTGCTCTTTCTGTTTCGTTCGCGATTTGAACGATTCACGCTGAGACTGGAGAATTTTTATTTTTTCAATTTCCTGCATTCACGTTTCCTGAATAATGGTCTTTTTGTTTCGTATGGCTCTTGCATGATGCCGGCATATCCTTGGAAAGCCGTTCCGTGGTGAAGGGTTTTTCCGTGGGCCGGATCATGCATTTTCCCGCGGCAGTTGACGGTGGCATACGGGCCACCGGCGTTCCCAGGAGTATTGGGGATCCTGCCGGCTATCTTCACTTCGGGTCAGTTACCTCGTTGCAATACAGGTAATGCCGGTCTCTGTCACACGACATAATGAGCATCCGTTTGCGAGGGAAGTGCTCAAGTGCCCGTCCAACAACGATTACGCAATCGTTTGGATAAAATGGTGAGGGATCGGTTGATAGTTTTTAATGTAACGACATTTCGGCAGTTAAACATTGCGGGAATACCCAATAACAGGATCCGTCTCAAAATGTAAAAAGGGTTCATAGGCCGGGATCGAAGCCGCCTTACGGACTGTAATCAGACCCGTTCCTAAAGCACATTCACCGTAGTCTGCGTTCATCAGCCTGTTTCTGGAGCCGCATAAAATTTTCATTTCGCGGGCATTCGTGCGGATTTACCCCATGGGCCGGAATCCACTTCCCTTCCCGCGGGTTGAACCGGGCCGGGCAGGACATTTCCTTGACTGCCGATCCCTGAACTCCCGGAACCATCTTGATCCTGATATGTTCACAATCCTGACAAAAATGGTAACTGCTCATCTGTGATCTCCTGTCCGGGGGAATTTATCCGACTTGACGATGTCTCTTGTATGAATGAGGTTAAATGCCTTAGTATGGTGCCATAAGCCACCGGAATCCATGGAAGCAGTCCGGATAAAAAAAAGGAAACGCGCATTCAGCGCGGCAGAGTTCCGGTGAGGTGGCCGGGCGATCGCCAGAGGAGCTGGCACGATAGTGCTGATGGATTCATATACTGCAAAAACATAATCCTCACCGGTGAATATTCCGTGTCCAATGAAGAGATGCTCAAAGAGACATCAAACCAGCTCAGGGAATTTCTGGTAACCAAGAATGTTCTTGGTGAGCCGGTACGTTTTGGGGATAAAGTGGTGATCCCGGTAGCCCGCTACGGGTTTGCATTCGGCGCCGGCGGAAGCCATGCAAAGGATGGTGGCAGCCAGGGTGCCGGAGGTGGCGGCGGCATTGAACCGGTTGCACTTGTTATCCTCCACAGCGACATAAAAGGCGCCGAGGGCATCCAGATCATGTCCTTAAAAAAGGACAGCGCCGTGGCCCAGGCCATCTCTGCCATTGGCGAAAGCCTCGCACCTCAGGTAATCAGTGCCATAAAATCCTTCAACGATAAAACCGAGGATATGAAAGCGGACAAGACCAGGGAACTCTGATCCCACCACTCATCGTATGGATGCACTCCTCCTGCTGGCATGCCTGCTGCTATGCCTCATCATCCTGATCCTCATTCCCGTGATCCTTCTGTACATGATCCCGGTGCACTCCGTGCTGAAGTTCACGGTTTTGGAACAGACTCTTTTTGAGAGTTTTACGATCACGTGGGGTTGTCTGGGAATCGGGGTCGGGCATGACCCGAGGGGAACTCAGGTAACTGTGATTGGTGGCAGCCATGTCCTGAAATCGTTTCTCCTGGTCAGGGCAAGTGAGCCGGTCACCAGAAAGGATGAGCGGGTGAAGAGGGGCCGGGTTTTGCCCTCGCGGGAGAAGATGGTCCGCCTTGCCATGAAACTTATACAACCCGTTGAATCGTTGGGATCGCTATTCTGGCGGGAGAGCAGGTTTGACGGGGCAAATGGAAAGATCACGCTCGGGCTTAAAGATCCCGCACTCACAGGAATGTGCTACGGGTCGTACTGGGCATTCCGGTTCGTGCTCGAATCATTCCGCATTCACATCGAGATGGAACCGGTCTTCGATCGCGAGGTTTTCGCGTGCGACATCGCGATCCGTATGAGTCTCCGGCATCCCATTCTCTTCATCGTCGCGGCTGCCCGGGTCCTGCTGAACCCGGCCGCAAAGGAGATTATATCTCTCTTTCGGCAGGATGCTCCGGGAGCTGCGGCTGTATGACCGCAGCCCTGCGGCTGCAGGAGCCGTTTGTACTCGGCGACCGGAAGATCTATCCCGTTGTCTCTGAGATCTGTTTTTGCATGGAACGGGGCATGACGGCGCTTGTCAGTCCGGTTGCCATTCTTATTGAAGAGAACGGCCAGGTTACTGGCGCAGTCCTTGGAGATGCATCCCTTGAAGATATCATCGGGCGTCTCATTGTTGGCAAAAGCAGCTGATGATAAAGGGGTGAGGTGATCCCATGCCTGTAACGGTTGAACACATTGGTTGTTCTCACCGGAGAACCGCCAGTGTGGCGGGTTCAGCACAGTCACCCGTGCGATAAACTCCCCCCGGTAATGGCGTTGCGGTGCAGCAATGCGGTCTGGCGAGTCTCGCGTATCGTCTACCTGAACCCGTGCAGCAGAACCGGATGGATCAAAAAAAAAGAGAACGTGTCTCTTTCAATCATAATTACGGAACAGCGCCGGGTTCTGGCGCCGTATCCACCAGCGCCGGATCAGGAACGCGGCGCCGATGAGCACCAGAAGGATAACAACACCAATCGCAAGGGTTGCAAGCGGGAATCCGGGTGCCGGCTGGGCGGCAGGGACGGCCGTGGTCTGCTGCACTGCAGGTGACTGCGTTACCGAGGACATAATTTTAGCCGGGGTTGATACGGGTGCCATGTCGCCGAGGGTTGGCGCAGATGCGGATGCAGTCTGGTTCCCCGCGAACGCGGGATTTGCGCTGATAGCATACAGGGAGAAACCGTCACTCGTTGCCGTGAACGTTATTTCCCCCTGATTTGTGGTCCCGACCGTTGTCGGCAGCGCAGTCCACGCGGTGCCGGTGTAATGGTACATAACGATATCCTGTGGGGACATGTGGTGTTCCGCAAGCCACGATGCTGGAACCGTGAACGTGATCGTTGCCCCGGTAATCGTCGTGAACCGGGCCGGAACGAGACTGAGGTACTCGTAGGGGGTGCCCGGTACCGGGGGAATAGCGTTGCCCGGAGTGGTAACAACGGTACCGGTTACGATCAGGCCGTTTATTCCGGTACCGGTAACTTCAACATGGGTCACGGCAGAATCCCCACCAACGTTCACGTCCGTTGTAGAAGAGGCCCTTACTCCCGGTACTTCTGCCTTTGCAATGAAGTGGGCGGGCCCGGAGGTGCTGTCGCCACCATCTATGGGTCTTGGAACCGGGGGCGGAACACTGGTAACCGTGATGTAACCGTTCTTCTGCGTAACATTGTACCCAACATTATTAGAGGTCTGCAACGCTACGGGATAGGTGCCGATCGCAGTATAGGTGTGCAACGGGTTCTGGAGAGAGGATCCAACAGGCTGGAACCGCCACGTGTCGTTTAACCGTAAGTCCTTGGCCTCTCCATCAACATCGTGTAATAAATAACCGCCCATAAGAACAATGCTTCCGTCCGGCAGGGAAACCGAACTGTGGTCATGTCGCCCCATCCACCCGGAACTTGCATTCAGCAGGGTCCATGTAGTGCCCCTGTCTGCGGATCTCCAGGTTTCGTTGCTATACTCAATCCCGTTGCCCATGAAACTGCCACCCATAAGGACGATGCTGTTGTCAGGCAGGGTCACGCTGCTCTGACCTCTTCGCTCGGACCACCCGGAACTCGCATTCTGCAGAACCCAGGTTGCTCCCTTATCCGTAGACCGCCACGTATCGTTGGTGGGAGAGCCGGAGTCTCCGCCCATCAGTACGATGCTGTCGTCAGACAGGGGTGTACTGCTGAGCCAGTACCGGCCGGTCCACCCGGAACTCGTATTCTGCAGAACCCAGGTCGCACCCTTATCTGTTGACCTCCACGTATCGTTGGTGAGGGAGCGGGTGGTATTATACCCGCCCATGAGAACGATGCTGTCATCAGAAAGCGCTACGCTGGTGTGACGGGATCTGATCGACCACCCGGAACTCGCATTCTGCAGAACCCAGGTCGCACCTTTATCCGTAGATTGCCACGTGTCATTCATATTCTTCGACGACCCGGATTCGGGTTTGGCGTAACCACCCATCAGTACGATGCTGCCATCTGGAAGCGCTACGCTGGTATGACCAAATCGTTTCGACCATCCGGAACTTGCATTCTGCAGAACCCAGGTTGCTCCCTTATCCGTAGACCGCCATGTCTCGTTATTACTGGACCCGGCCTTGCTTCCCCCCATCAGAACAATGCTGCCATCAGGAAGCGTCACCGTTGTCTGGGCTTCCCGCTCCGACCACCCGGAACTCGCGTTTTTCAGGATCCAGGGCTGCTTATAGGTCTCATCACCAAAGAACCAGGCCCAGCCGGAGACAAAACTTGTTGAGGTATCGGTAAACTGCACCGTTAATGGGACGGCACCGGTTGTCGGGCTTCCAGAGAAGAAGGCATCCGACGGTCCCGGTAAAAACTTCTCGATCCGGTGATTCTCGGGATCAGCAACATAGATATTTCCTGCGGAACTCACCGCGATCCCATAAGGATACTTGAAGGCGCCGGGCACATCTCCGTAGGATCCCCATTGCTGCACATACGTTCCCGTTGCGGTGAACTCCTGGATACGGGAATTCCCTAAATCGGAAACATAGACATTCCCGTTTTCGTTCACGGCTATCCCGTAGGGAGACCAGAACTGGCCGCTATCCACACCAGTGGATCCCCATTTCCGCACAAATCCCCCGTCAGATGTGAACTCCTGGACACAGTCATTTGAGTTATCAACGACATAGACATTCCCACTCACCGGGCTGACTGCTATCCCGAGGGGATAATCAAACTCGCCGGTACCGGATCCATGCGTCCCCCATTGCCGCAGGTACGTGCCATCGGATGTGAACACCTGGATACGGAAATTGAAGGAATCCGTGACATAGACATTCCCGTGGGAATCTATTGCTACGCAGTAAGGATAGAGGAACTGGCCGTTCCCCGAACCCGCGGATCCCCATTGCCGTACATATGTGCCGTCGGACTGAAACACCTGGATCCGGTTGTTGCCGTAATCAACAACATGGAGATACCCGCTCGCATTAGCCTTGATGTCGACAGGATAATAGAACTGCCCGCTGAGAGACCCGTTCGATCCCCATTTGCTCATATAGGTACCGTCAGAATTAAACTCCTGGATCCGGGAATTGTAAGTGTCAGCAACATAGACTTTTTCAGCCGGGCTCACCCCGAGATTAAAGGGGGCCCAGAACTGGCCATCATTCCTGCCTGCAGCACCCCACTGCCGCACATAGGCACCGGCCGATGTTATCTCCTGGATTCGGTAATTATTATAATCAGCCACATAAAGATCACCGCCAGTACCTACGGCAATGCCCGTGGGTGTGTTGAATTCACCATCGCCCCGTCCGGGGGATCCCAGCGTTGCCAGATAAGTACCGTCGGAAGTAAACTCCTGGATCCGGGAATTGTGAGTGTCTGCAACATAGACATGATCGGTTGTTAAGTTCACTGCTATTCCAATGGGATCATCAAACTCACCGGTACCAGTACCGCCGGTCCCCCATTGTCTCACATACTTACCATCGGAAGTAAACTCCTGGATCCGGGAATTCCGTAAATCGGTGACGTAGACATACCCGGTCGAATTCACCGCCACCCCATACGGAATATCAAACTGACCGTCGCCACTCCCTTCCTCACCCCACTGGGTCACATATGTGCCGGATGAGGTGAACACCTCGATACGGTTGTTGCCGGTATCCACAACATAAACATACCCGGTTGCATTCACGGCAATACCCTCGGGAAGCTTAAACTGGTTGTTGCCGGTGCCCGTAATCCCCCACTGCCGTACATAGACACCGGCAGACGTGAATTCCTGGGTCCGGTTGTTCCATTTATCGGCAACATAGACATGCCCGTTCACCGGGCTCACAGCGATACCCACGGGACAGTCGAACCTGCCATCACCAGTACCCGTTGACCCCCATTTTGTCAGATAGGTCCCGTCAGACCCGAATTTCCAGACACTGTTATTCGACATATCCGTAGCATAGATGTTTCCACCGAGGTCGGTGGCAACATAGTTCGGAAAGACGCCCACGGTTGAGGGGACTGCCCACTGGAACGTGGGACTGCCGGCGCTGACCGGCAGACCGAGACCGGTTGTGAAAGTCACGATGAAAACAATGCACAATAAAAATACAATCCGGTTGGGAAATTGGCAGGATAGTTTGATCAAGATTTTTCACTTCCAGAATTCAGCGGGGGGATCATTCCTTTGCTGGACAGTACTGACCGGCATCAGCGACCAGAATTACAGACCCGTATTACACATCCCGTTTTTCACATCAGGTTCTCTTCATCGCACAGCCGGATAACCGAGTGCTACAGGTGGCATCCATTAACAGATTCCTTTTTACCATGATGGCATATACCTTCCGAAATGTTCATTTTATTTAACAAAGGGAATATGTCAGCCAGTTGGGTATGCCAGCCGGAATACCCGAACTCCTTGGGGAAGAGAGAGCGGGTGAAATCCGCGATCTTCACGGATCCCTGTCCCGATCCCTGTCCCGGTAAGACTGGTAAAGCGGGAGATTTCCGGATCTCCGGTAGCTGTCCCGTTCAGGATCGCTTCTGCAACCGCTCAACCGGCACGATTTCCTGCACAATTTTCCGTGACAGGTAACCGGCATACATATCCGGGTAAATAAAAATTCCCGTACGCTTCCCGTTCTCTTCCAAAATCGACAGGGACTCGACACGGTCAGCCAGGAGTAACAATTTCATCGAAAGTCCATTGCTCTCTCCGGCAACAGTATGGAAGAAGGATGACCCGATATCCTTCCCGCCAAGATAACATTTTACCGTCGCGGACTCCGCAAGCTCTTTTCTTCCGACAATCAGGTACAGCGGGACCCGTTTTGCCGCCCGGGAAATATCACTGCCATATTTTTTTAAGAATTCTTCATCATTGCAGAGAAAGATAATTTCTGTTTTTGCCCTGTGGAGGATCATCCGGATCTGGTTGTCCCGGGTCCAGTCGGTTAAGAGTTTATACCCCTGCATGAGCGGGACCGGCGATTCGGTTTCCAGGGCTTTGAGCCGTTCATGCAATCCTTCAAGGGAATTCACCGATTCCCGTTTCAGCCGCTCAAACGTCCGGGTAACATCGACCGGCGAGTACCGCTGCGGCGCTTTACCGGACGAGACAATGAACCCTTTCTGGGCAAGCGTGGTAAGGGTTTCATAGATCCTGCCCCGGGGGATCTTTGTCTGCTCATGAATCTCACGGGCACTTGCAACCCGCAATGCGGACAGGATCACGTATACTTTCGCCTCGTACTCACTCATCCCAATCTCTTTCATCTGCGAAAGTAACGAGTCGTCAATCATGCTTGTCAGCTACTATATTCAGGAGCACTTTCTTAATATCTTCGTCCTTGTGACGTAATAGGACATGAATTGCGCACCATTCAAACCTTCGAAATGGACCCTTCTTTTTCTCATGCTCGCTGCCATGATGATTCTCATGGGGGGAGCAGCAGTTGCCCCGGCCCTGCCCCTGATAAGCGCAGCATTTCCCGATGCAACGGACACCAGCATCTCCTTAATCGTTACCCTTCCCGCGCTTGCTATTGCCATCACGGGTATATTCCTCGGGATTCTTTCGGACAGGATCGGCAAAATCAAAGTCCTTGCCGTTTCCGTTACCATCTTCACCATTGCCGGAAGTTCCGGGTATTATCTCACCACCATACCCGCAATCCTTGTGGGCAGGTTCATCCTCGGGATAGGTATTGCCGGTATCATCTGCACAACGTCTGCGCTGATTATCTGTTATTATGATGGGATTTCCCGCGCCAGGGTTCTTGGGTACCAGGCAGCGGCAATGGGAGTGGGAGTGCTGATCCTGGAAACCGCCGGGGGACTTCTGGCAGGTATCTCCTGGAACGCAGCGTTCCTTATCTACCTGCTTGGTATTGTCATTCTCGCTGGCGTTCTTTTAACAATGAGAGAACCCGCACCGCTGAAATATGAGGCGGGAACGCCAGATCCCGGTAAGAAAACGGCAGCGCACGAAACATTCCCGGTCCATCCCCTCCTACTCGCATATAGTACCCTGTTCATGGGGAACCTGCTCTTCTTCCTGATGCCAACCAAGTTCCCGTACCTGATTGCCGGAATGGAGGCGGCACAGACCATGGGCGGAAATACCGCCTTTACTGCCGGGTTATTCCTCGGGATTGGGGGATGTGCCTCTGCGGTTCTTGGGATCTTTTACGGGAGAATTGCGTGGAGATTCCACCGTTACACGATCCTTACCACGACCCTGCTTGCCTTTGGGCTCGGCCTCTGCATTCTCGGGTTTGCCACGTCACTTCTCATGGTCGGGGTGGCCGTGATCCTTGTCGGAGTCGGCGAGGGACTTTTAATGCCGACAATCCTGACCTGGATAGCGGCAATCACGCCCCAGCAGTTCATCGGAAGAGCCATGGGCGGGTTCTCGGTATCCTTAAACATAGGCCAGTTTGCGTCAGCACTGGCGGTCGTGCCCGTCATTACCCTTGTGGCAAGCTACGGGAATATGTTTCTTGTCTTCGGGTGTATTGCGCTCGTGCTCGCGGTGCCCTATCTTGTCGCGCTGATAAAAGAGAAATATTACCCGGCCCCGACAGCCCAGGATATCGTGACAGCGGCAGCCCGGAAATAATTGCCAGACAGGCCGTCATCCGGTACTACCGGTTGTCGGGCGGGATATCTTTTTTTCCGAACCCCAGTACTTCACTAAATTTTAGCCCGAACTTAAGAAAAGAGTAAGATCTACAAAGACAGTGGGCACCAGATGTGGTCACTATACAGCAAAAAAAATCAGCTGAATACTAAAACCTCATCCAGAAACGTTGCGATCCTGTACCTGCTGACTATCCATTATGTACAGAGGAAAATTTTAGAGACGCGCCGGGTTCGTACGATTTGTTTGGATTAAGGTATTCTCCAGAGCATATTTTCAGGCAGACCCTGCCTGAAAATTTTCAATCGCGATCTTAGGGTGTCAGTAACCTTGCTAACAGTTGGATAATTATCCAACTGTTGGATAATTATCTCACAGAACCCCGTTTTCTCCGGCGTGAGCGATCCGGCAGATCAACCGAACCCTGCCTGAAAAAATGTGAGCGGGGGGTGAGGGGGTGGTTGAAATTTTTTTGCCGGAGATCGATTGCGATGCTAATATTGCAATGCTGATAATGGTGTAACTATTCACTTCAGGATTTTGGCAGGTAGTGTACACTACCAGGATTCATGGAAGAATAATGAGTGAAGTACTGAGCCCGCGGTTATGCGGGCTGATGAGCGGTACCGTGAACATTTTTCAGGGTTCTTTTTATCGATATCATAATATATGACCCGCATATCCCTTGTTCTTTTGGCACTTCTTTTAGCCGGATGGAGGAAACTACGGGTAAAAATGACATCGATTCCATGCAATGTAAGGGTCATTCTACGAAGTGGATTTCAGCCTAATTTTAAGAAACGGGGAGTGATTCGAGCGTATTTTTTAAGCGGGCGAAATCCGGGCCATTTACGGGGTTTTCCGGGAGGGGGTATGGTATAAGTATGGGAATCGGAGGGCGCATAGGACCCGGTTTGGTATGAGAGGTATAGGGGGCCGGAAAGGATAGCCCCACACCCTTTTTCTCCCCCCACAACCAATCCTCCGGTGAACTCTCCATGACCCGGCCTGGAACAATCTTCGCTATAATCACCGTCGCGCTGCTGATGATAACCGCAGGCTGCACCTCCCCCATCACCAACGCCAGCACAACCGCAAACGCCACACCGGCCTCCGCCCCCACGCAGTCCGTTGCCCTGTACAAAGTCACCGTTGCGCAGCCCGATGCCTACTCGCGATTCATCCGCATGGATACCGACATCTACAACGCGGGCGAGGTTGTCGAGTTCGTTGTCATCAATGACGGGAACGCAAACCTCATAAGCCCGAATGATCTTCCGGCATTTTCCGTGAAATTCCAGACAAGCCACGGCTCCTGGGCAACGAAGATGGGATCTGAAAAGCCCGCAGTCTCGAATGCAACTCTCTTAAAGCATGGCGAATCCTCGCAGGTCTACCGCTTCATCTCGGATGGTTGGGAAGCCGGGCGGTACCGGATCGTCTCGGATTACGGGGTTGTGCGGGACTTCCTGATCAAGGCAGGCCCGGAACCGGCGCTGGCATCGGTCTGTCCTCCCGCGGGGAATACGACACCCTGGATAACAATAGACCCGATCGCCAGACACTATGCGGGGGAGTCGTTTACGATTTCCGGGACAACGAATGTTGAACCCGGCAAAGAGCTGCGATACACGATCTTTGTCTCGGGCGGGGGTTCGAAACTCGTCCCGCTCGGAACACCCGTTACCATCACGCCCGCTCCGGGAGCCTGCGGCAAGAACACGTGGTCCGCTGACGTGATGCTGCCCGAACCGAGTGACTATTTCATCGGCATTGCCGAGAGCACGAGGACTGCGTCCGCCCTGGAGCGGTTCACCATCCTTAAGGCTCCTTCCGCCACCTCGTCCGGAGGAGTTCCGGCCACGGCTTCCGTTACCGGGGCACCGGTTCCGCCAACCCCGCAGGTATCCCCATGAACCTTCGCATCTTCACCCTCATGCTCGAGCCGGAAAACCCGGTACAGTTCTCCATTGCGAATCTCCGCTCATTCTTAAACAGGCAATTGCTGGAATACATTGCGCTCCACAAGGAGAATGCCGAAGGTTTCATCCACCGGTATCCCGCGGTGCAGTGCAAGCAGCTCAAAACCACGCTCATGGCAGTCGGGATAGCGCAGGGTGCCGACTTCCTGAACGGGATTTCGTCCGGTGAGACAACTATTGCCGCCGGCCCGGATGCCTGCACGATCACCGGCCGGGACCCGGCCGTCCGGGAGGAGCCGTTTGGCATCGTGGCAGACCCGGAGACCTACGAGTTCCAGACCTCGTATCTTGCGCTCAACCAGCAGAACGCAAAGAAATTCTACGACCTTGTTGGCAAGCTGGAGCGGGACGCCTTTATGCAGAAAATCCTTCTGGGGAACCTTGCAACGCTTGCCAAATCCCTTGACTACACTCCGACGGCTCCCATCACGTGCGAACCGAAAGTCCGGTTCAAACGGGAGCGGATCGACCGGGAGAACGTGATGGTCTTTTACGGGAAATTCCGGACAAACCTTGCCATCCCGGACTACCTCGGAATCGGCCAGTCCCTCTCGCAGGGTTACGGCACGGTGCGCAGGCTGGAACCGGAGATAGTGGTCGTGGAAAACGAGACCCGCGGCTGATCCACGATGTGGGCAACAAACGCCCGCCACCTTTTTTTCCCCCTGCCCACAATACGTATGATCATCCCATGATCACGCTCCGCGAACTCCGTAACGAGGACATCGCGACCATCAAGGCCTGGCCCCCCTACCCGCAGGACTGCACGGATCTCGATTACGCGGTAAGGGACAATGGCGGGCTTGATGAGTACCGGGCAAAACCCGGCACCGAGATCCTCGTTGCCGAAGAGGGGGAGACCCTCGCGGGTTTCTCGGTCCTTGAGCAGGAACCGGGCAGGCAGGCAGAGTTCCGGATCGCGGTCCATCCCGGAAAAATCGGTCATGGCCTTGGGAAAACCATTGCGCTCAGAACGCTTGCCCACGGGTTTGCCAATCCGGGAATCGATCTGATCCGGCTCATTGTACGCAAAAACAATGTACGGGCCCAGCGGCTCTATGCGTCCCTGAAATTCCGGGGCACCGGGGAATGCATCGAGGAGGTTCACGGGAAGATGGTGGCGTTTTACCGGATGGAGATCAGCCGGGATACATTTTTTGAGGAGAGCCGATAATGAAACAGGCGCTGTTTATCATCGATGTCCAGAACGAGTATTTCACCGGGGTACTCCCGGTCACGTACCCCGCGGGAAGTTTTGAGAATATTAAAAAAGCCATCGACCGGGCGCATGACTTCCAGGTTCCGATCGTTGTGATCCAGCACGTGAATCCTGCGTCGGAAGCACCGGCGTTCCGGAAAGGAAGCCCTGGCTGCGAACTTCACGATGAGATCCGGCGTCGGCCTTACGATCTCCTGATCGAGAAAACGCTGCCCGGCAGTTTTACCGGCACTGCTCTCGAACCCTGGCTTAAAGAGCACGGGATAACCGAGATAACCATAGCCGGCTATATGACGCAGATGTGCTGCGACACAACGGCCCGCCAGGCGTTCCACCGCGGATATGCCGTGAACTTCCTCTCCGATGCAACCGGTACGCTTGCAATCAGCAACGCGGCCGGCAACATCAGCGCTGCCGATCTCCACACGGCCATCCTCATCACCCAGCAGATGCGGTTCTCCCGGGTTATGAAGACCGACGAGTGGATCACGGGACTGTAAGGATCACCGGAATCCTTCCCCATTTTTGATATGATCGTCGTGGAAAAAATAAAAAGCCGGCGCTTTTTTCGTTTTTTTTACGTACAGATTTTAGTTTTCCGTATCTTTCCATCCGGCACTCATGTAACCAACTCCCAGTTTGAGGAATGGGAGGGTTAAGAAGAATACTCCGCCCCACCAGATCCCGGCGAGTGCAAAGCTGAGCGCGATGAGCGACACAACCGGAATGATGGCAATGGTATAGGTTATTTTTTGTATCTGCACACGCTTCAGCGTGGGTTTTACCAGACGACGACCGGCCGTTGCATACCCCCACTGGAGTGACATGCACAGGCCGATGGCAAGGATGTTTGCATAGAAGATCTGCTTTCCCAGCATAGGTTGCCCATAACGAGCGGCAAACGAGATCGAGAAGGGCAGCAGGGTGACGAACATGAGCAGGATGAGATTTGTCCAGATGAAGATCCTGTCAACTTTCTGGATCGGGTGATACTGGACGTGATGGTCCAGCCAGAATGCCCCGAGAACCAGGAAGCCCAGGATCCACAGGCTGAATGCAGAGAGCAATGAGTTGATAATTTCGGGTCCGAATACCGCAGTTGCATTTACCTCCATAGGAATCAGGGTGATGACAAGAAGGGTCATTGCAAAGGCAAAGATGCCATCCGAAAGTCCTTCAAGCCGCCCCTTCGAGAGGTTCATCTCATTGTCGAGCTCATCTGCCATGATGTGTGCTGATATAGGTTGTGGGAATTCTTAAGTACACGTGACCCGGTTCTCCGGCAGGAGTACGTGAAAGGAAGGGAGACTGAGCCGGCCAGGTAAGACGTTTTTTAAAACGCCCGGCAACGAATAACGTCTCTCCCGCCAAAGGTGATCTTCAGCTATGTACTGGGCACTTCTTGCGGGAATCGGTGCGTGCACGAACGCAGGTTACTATATTGTCAACAAGAAGTTTCTCCGGACCATCGATCCCGACATCCTTGCCGCATCGGGATTCCTCTGTTCCGCCGCACTCCTTCTTGGCATATCGGTAGGAAACGGAATCCCGCCCCTTGGCCCGCTCTTTTTTCCTGCGGTCTGCATTACCGCGGCTATCAATATTCTTGCAACCCTCCTCACCTTCCGCGCCCTTTCCTCAACCGACATCTCGCTTGCCATCCCGATGATCTCGTTCACCCCGATCTTCCTTGTCGGGACCGCGGCACTCATCCTCCACGAGGCCCCGTCCGCGCTGGGGATCGCGGGTATCGTGACAATCGTTGCCGGATCCTATGTCCTGAATACCGCCGCAGAACATACCCGCATCACCGACCCGTTCCGCGCCATGATCGGACACCCCGGTGTCCTTGCCATGCTCGTGGTCGCCTTCCTCTATGCCGTGGCCATCAACTTCGACAAGATGGGGGTGCAGAACTCGGACCCGGTCTTCGGGGCCGGCATCACCATGCTCCTGATCGGTCTCGCGTTTGTCCCGATCGCGCTCTACCGTCGGGCCAGAAACCGGCAGAAGATCTCACAGGTAACAGCGGGTAACCCTGCGGCCCGGTCGGTCCTGCTGGTCCCGTTCCGCCTGAAGGAGGCAGCCCTGGCCGGCATCCTCATCGCGATCCTGATCACCCTTGAAGCCATCACCATCAATACGGCTTACACGGAGCAGATAGCTCCCTATGTCATTACCATAAAACGGATGAGCATCATCCTTATTGTTCTGTACGGTACCCTCGTCTTCCATGAAACGGGTCTGGTCCGACGGCTTTCCGGGGCCGGCATCATGGTTCTTGGCGTGATCCTTATCCTGCTCTTTCCCTGAGCCGGAGCGTACCGGGTCTCATGCCGTTGCCGTGACCTGGGGGGGATCCCGACTGTTGACAGAAGCCCTGCCCCCGGACTACTGTTCATCCGCAGGACATTTTAAGTATTTTTCAAGCAGGCCGTACACCTCAGAGCGGATCTCGTACCGGGCGTTCTTTCCCGCTTTTGTAACAACAATGAGCCCGTCATCGGATAACCGTCCCGTGTACCACGAGACGCTTGCCCCGGAGATCTTCAGGTGGTCCATGAGATCTCTCCGTGTCATTGCGGGATTTTCCATCAGGCACTGGAATATTGTTCGCTCCTTTGTATTCCGAAGGCTCATGAGCACTTTCTGCTCCAGTACACCAAACCTCCCGGAATTCTCGAAATAGCGCCGGTCCCCGCCGGTTTCCAGCACAGCAATCTTTCCGGCCAGGTTCAGAATCGCGAGGTGGTACCGGACCGGTGTCGGTTTCATTGCCGTGATCCGGACCAGTTCGTTGAAAAAGACCCCCGGGTTTTTTACAACCGTCCCGTATATGAGCGCCCGTGCCGGTGAATCCAGGACCGTTGCAGCGGCAATCTTCCGGTAGCCCAGGTACGTGAACAGTTTTAAGAAGAAGAAGAGTTCCACCGGGCAGACCAGCAGCGGACAGGCCGAGAGGAGCAGGGAGATGAAGATTATCCGGGGTGGCAGTTCCCAGAACGAGACCTGGACGGTCTCAAGCGGGGTTGCATTCCGGATATCCTCATCCGTTGCGGGCGTGACCACGTAGCCGCTGTCGAAAAGGCCGGACCAGGGCGAACAGATCATCACCGCAAAAAGAAAGACCAAGGTCACGATGAGTGCGAGATGATCGTCATCCATATCCTGCGTAGGCGGGATGATTCGATAACTTTTATGATATTGATCTGATAATGCCGCGGGCAGGCAGGTTTGGGCGCCCGGACCTGGAGCCACGTGCAAACGCAACCTCCCTTTTGCGATAATACCGTCTGACGGTGGAGGGCATTTTCCGTCTTGCCATGCGCTCCCCCCTCATAACGTTCGCTGTTCTTTCACGCCATCATGACGGGACACGCCGTTTGGGTCCCGGACGTGTAGACGAATGAACTAGAAATGATTTATAAAAGGGGTTGAATACGCTACTTCATCAAAGGAAGGAAATCGATGATCCAATATCAAAAAGGTATTATTTTAATCGCGGTCGTGCTCGCATTTCTCGCCCCGGCGGTTTCCGCCGCTGATGAGATCTCGTCCTCTGTCCCCCTGGGCAGTGCAGAGACCGTTGTCCGGGCTGAAAGCCCGGTGCCCGTTCCGGCCCCGGCCTCTGCGGTGGCAACTGCGAGCGAGCCCGCCGGCAATTACACGAAACTGGAAATCCAGCCAACGTACATGAACTTCGTTGTCGAACCGGGCGAGACAAAGGAGATGACGGTGACCCTCAGGAACCGGGACACAAAAAGCGTTCAGGTCCGGCCAACGGTCCGCATGCAGCCGTACAGCGGACCGTTTGTTGCCGAGAACTCCTGGACGTCGGTAACCCCGCAGAGCGCGGATATCCCGGCCGGGGAGAGCGCAAAATTTACAGTCCGTGT
This sequence comes from Methanoregula sp., assembly GCF_041645475.1. Classification (GTDB taxonomy): domain Archaea; phylum Halobacteriota; class Methanomicrobia; order Methanomicrobiales; family Methanospirillaceae; genus Methanoregula. The sequence goes on from NZ_JBAZQA010000003.1 coordinate 302,571, forward strand.
CAGCGTGCCGGCCGGAACCCTCCGGGGAATGTACTCCTCCCAGCTCACGTTCACGGATGAAGCCTATCCAACGCCCTATCCTCAGCCGTTCCCGAACTACCTCCACACGCTCTCGCTCATGATCAATGTTGCGTCAACGCCCGTAATCCAGATCTCAACGCCATATATCTCCGACCAACTGGAAGCCGGGAGCGAGTATTCGTACTCGATCGATGTGAAGAACAAGGGGACTACCCCGCTTGCCCTGAACGCGAAAGTCGGCGAAGACGGGTACCCGATGTACGGACCCTACGGGCCGCAGGAACCTCCGCTGACCGCTAAATCCTTTGCCATCAGTGCGCCCGCAACCATCCCGCCCGGCAGGAACGGTACGGTTACCGTCAGGGTGAATGTACCGCAGAACGCGAGCGGGTATTACAACGGGAACATTGATCTCGGTATCGATGACCCGTCTATCCGGTTGGAAGAGAACCGGATCCAGCTCAATTTCCTTGTCTGGAAGCAGCCGGAAGGCGGATTTTCAAAGAAGTTTTCTGTAACCGGGACAGAACCAATTGGAATAGAACTCACGTCCGCAATGCCCATGATGAGCCCGGTGACCGGTGACGGGGTGTCCCGGAACATTCCCCGCCGGGAACCCTCGTTTGACGCATCCTTAACCGGGCCTGACGGGAAAGCAAATCTCGTTCTCGTGGAGAAGGTGATCAAGGGCTCGGTAAACCTGGGAACCGACCCGTACCTGGGGAATGGCAACCAGCCGGGAAAGTACCAGGAGAGCGGGAGCCAGTACATCTTCACCTACTCGGCACAGGGAAGACCGGGCCAGTGGACGCTTGCGGTGATGCCGAGGAACACGCAGTCCTTTGAGTACAGGATCTCGCTCGGCGGGGGAGAACCTGCCCCGGCAACCCAGCTCTTCAGCGTGCCCGCCATGTATGCGCCGAACCCGTCCGGGAAATGATCTCCCCGGTTCCGGGTTGTCCGCAAGCCTGAACTGCCGGAACTATCCCCGTCCCGGTGCCTGGCAGCGGGCATGAGAGAAAACGAGAGAGAAATCCAAAAACCAGTCTGAATTACACCCCATGAAAGCACGCGAATGGATTGAAGTGGGAGCGGGCCTCAGTATCGCCGTCTTACTTGCTGGGTTCATGATCCTTGGCGCCGGCATGATGGGGATCCCCGGACATGTCTCTTCCCAGTCTCCGGAACCGGCAGCGGATCCTCTTCAGACATACAACAATTCCGTTACCCTGGCAGTCCCCCTGCCGGCATCGCCGCTGGTTGTCCCCTCTTACCGAGTCTCTGACGTAAAGAAACTCACGTTCAGATCCCCAAAAACCCAGGATAAGAAGGCGTCAATCCCTTCCGGGCGAGATGCTCCTGCCCTTGCAGCCCGGGGCCTTGCACCGTACGGGGGACTCCCTGCGGATGCCGGGCTGGAACGGTCACAGCAGGTCTTCTGGAAGAACTACAACGCTACCACCGGCAGGGCGGAGGAAACGTTCCCGCAGTATACCCGCGTCCTCTTCCGCAAGCAGGTGAACGGTTCGCCGGTGATGGGCACGCTCATCGAAGTCCGGCTCGGGGAGGATGGCGAGATTTTGGATCTGGTAAAAGAGTGGTGCACGCTCGAACCCTCCGGCGAGATCGCGGTCATCCCGGCAGAAGAGGCGCTGGAGAAACTCAACCGGCAGGATCTCCTGGAAAAGCTTCAGTGCTGCGTCCTCGACAGCACCATAACCCGGGTGGAGTTTGGCTACTTTGTGGACCTGCACACTCCCGATGCCCCGGTGCAATCGCTCTCCCCTTATACCTGCACGCCCGTCTGGATCTTTTACGGGGTGAAGCCCGGGACGGACGAGGATCCGTTCCCGCTCATCGTCAATGCAACGAGGGGATGAATGGTGAGAGCCGGTCATTCATGGGTTTTTGTAATCCTGCTCATCCTCATTGCGGTATCCATAAGTGCCTGCTGCATGAACCGCCCGGACACCCGCATCACGCCCGTGGATATGGGAAGCACATTCCTCGATCATGCCAGCGGGATCCGGGACTACCGCTCGGAATATATCTCAACTACTGACGGGACCGTGCAGTTTGACTGGAAATCGCCCGGGCTGTACCGGATGGAATACACGGGATCCCCCTCGGTTTCGCCCGGTATCCAGACCCGGAACCAGACAACTGCCGTATGGTACGACTCCCGGTCCAGAACCGTCCGGGTAGAACCCGACAACCGGAATATTCGCGAGCATGATTACCAGGCAATGGTCCGGCAGATCGTGGGGGACGGGAAGTATACGATCAAAGGGACGGATACACAGGACGGCCACACGGTCTACGAGATCGAGGTTCGGACGGAGCCCTGGTCAATGAACTATACGACCTATGTCAGCTCAAAAGTCCAGGCCTGGATCGATCCCGAAACCGGCCTTGCATGGGAGATCATCACCTATTACCCGGCCGATACCGTGAACAACCGGATCCGGTATTCCCGGATTGAGACAAACACCGGCATTTCTGATGATTACTTTATGCTCATCCATCCGGAAGGATCGGCTGTCGCGTGCGGGTACAGCTCCGGACCCGCCGATGCGGAAAATTTCAATCCCAACAACCTTCCCCCGGCGCTTGAACCGGGGTGCCTGGACTGCACGGATGCGCTGCTGACCCGGCCGGTCGGGGGGTTCAACGGCGACCGGCTCCGGGTATCCCTTATCGACTACCAGGCCGGAGGCCGGACCCTCAGAACGGATCCCAGCCGTTCAGTCAATTATACGTTCTATGCCCGGGCAATGCAGCCGGGGAACGTCCGGTACACGGTCTCCCGGGTTGCAGGTCTCTACAGAACAGAGCCCGAACCCATGCCAGAAAATATCACGGTCCTGGTTGAACCCGGCGAATTCCTTGCAGAGCCGGGCCATACCTACCTCTCAACGGTCACCGCCCATGTGAAACCGGGAACTGTTCTTAAGGAAAATTTCTGGATCCATATCCATGCCGACGTAGAAGGTGTACCGGATGCTATCACGGATGACTGGGTCCGGCTTGCCCTGGATGACGGGTCGCTGATGAGCGGCATGGGTCTCTATCACTTTTACCAGGGTGGCGGCGGGTACTGTCAGAAGGTGCTCGTTATCCGGCCGGGAGAGGAGGGCCATCTCCCGTTTGCCATCCGGAACAGCGAACTCGATACGGGAAACGTGACGCTGGGACTTGTCACGAGCCCGTGCATTGTTGATCACGGGCCCCTCCGGCCGGATGAACGACCCGTATGGCCTGAGGGAATCCATGCTGCGATCACGCCGGATCAGTTCACCGGCCGGAGTTTTGCCAGTTACCTTCCCGATATGGCGTTCACCGTTGATCCCGCGGTCCCGCCCGGGGATTACTGTTTTAGCGCCGTTCTCCGGACGCCAACGGGGGGAAGCGACTATGTCCCGTTCACGCTGCGGGTGGTACCGGCAGATTCCCCCCCGGTCACGACTATGCCGGCGCCCAACAAGACCGTTACTCCTCCCGTTTCCGCGGGACCGGTCCCAGATCCCAGCCGCGTCATTCCGACAACGGCACCCGGCAAAAATTTGACCGTGCCGACCCCGTTCAATTTTGCACCGGACGAGATCAGCAACCCGGATCTGATCGCCCGTATTGCCCTTACGGACTCTTCCGCACGGAGAATGGTTGAAGCCGGTGGCGAGGTTGCCGGCGTCCGCATGGCAGTGAAAAGAAGCGCCAGGGCCAATGCAGATGACGGTGGCGTGTTCCCGGCCCTGCTGATCCGGTACAACGGGCTTGAAGCAGAGTTCATGGTAGATACGATCCAGAAAAAAACCATTGGCAGGACTATTCAGGTGCCGAGTGGTACGATGATCCTGGAAAAAGGAAACAAAACCTCAATTGAGTATTACGGGAGCGTCCTGTTCACGTTTGATCCCATGGAGGGAAGTTCATGAAAACCCGGAATACCATCCTGTTGTTATCGCTACTGCTCTGTGCATTCCTCCTCATCCCGGGATGCACCGATACCGGCGCAGCCTCCGGAAATAGCAGCTCCTCCGGCCACCTTCCTGCCGGGCATCTGCCGGATCCCTCCGGAATCCCTCCTCCCGCCTATGTTCCGCATCCCCATACGGTATCGGTCAGCACCGCTTACAATGAAACCCTTGCAACGTTCTGGGGTTTTACCATCGGAGGTCCCTATGACACGGATCCCAACTGGACCTCCGCGTACCTTGACCCGGAACCGGTTATCCTCGCGGATGTCAACGGCAGCCCGATGTATTATGAATTTTACCTGCGGAACGGCGACTCAGTTACGGGCTGTTTCTGGACCGCGGCAAACCGGATCCTGGGGCATAATGTCTTCCGGATCTACCCTTCGCCTCCTCCGTATAACCATTCGGCAATTGCACGGGAGGCGGAATCAGTGGTCCGGGCCCGGTACCCGGATTACCCTGTTCTGTCAAATACGCCGGCGCTCTATGGTGGCAATTCCTACCTGTGCTCCGTTGTCATGATCCGGAACAGGAGTTCGGGCACAACCGAGACGATCGTTGTGGATGCCTTCACCCATGAGATCGTTCCCGATCATCCCTCGGAAGGGTACAAAGGCCATGGCTATGCCCGGTCGTATCTCGATACCATCCCTGAAGATACATGGCCGGCTCTGGTTGCACAGTGGGAGTTGCAGGATGCAAACGCCACTCCTGTTGTCAATTACATACTGGCGCAGGGGATCGATCCCCGCCTTCCCCTGTCAGAAAAAAATGTGAGCATTATCCGTGCCTTTTATGGCCTCCCGCCAAAGGAATCCCCGCCCAATATTCCCGGTCCCGGGGAGCATTCCCTGACAGAGGCGATTACCGATGACGATATCGCCCTCACCCGTGTTCCGGTTGAGACTGCCCGGACCTCCGCACAGGTCTGTCTCTGGCGGACCCAGCTGGACCGGCCCGAACTCTCCAGCTGGCCGTCATGGAGGAACGCGAGCCTGAACATGACCTCGTACACCGTGATCGAAGATATCGCCGGAAGGCCGGTCCAGTACCTCTTTCCCGTTGAACGGGAGGGTCACGGGGCAGGGAGCATTGTCGTCGGGGCAAACAGGGCGCTTGGAGCAAACATAGGGGGAGCCGGGAGGAGCGATTACGATATTCCAAATGCCTCCCGGGCCGCAAGAGAGGTTCTCGACCGGGATTACCCGGGCTACCGGATTCTCTATGATCGCCCGGTCTCTGCTATCGGAGCACACCCCGGCCTGTGGGATTTTGTCCTTGCGGAAGGGAGTCGCAATCCCCGTCTGGTCCGGGTAGCGGTCAATACCCAGAGCTTTGAGGTTCTGGTTGAGAATGAATCCTTATCAAAAGACCCGGAGCGGTTCCTGTCGGCGTTTTCCCGCATAACACGGCAGGATGCTCTCGACGCAGGGGACCTGTGGGAGAAGGAGGATGCAAAAGACCGGGAATTTTTTGCATTTGCACAGTCACAGGGAATCTCCGGGGGCCGGCCACTGACGGATAAGGAGATCATAGCGCTTGGCACCTATCTCTTCAAATCGGATCTGCAACACCGGCGGCAGGGAGAACTGTACAACCCCCTTTCGGAACCGGCAATCCGCCCCACCCTCGATGCACAGACCCGAGCCTGGCATGCGCAGTCAGACTGGTACAGTTCCATGCTTGTCGATGCCTCGCTGGACAAAAAGGAGATTGAGCAGATCGTGCGGGACCATTCCCTGCCAGGCAACTACAACCTCGATGTGCAGTCAGCTGATTCGGCAGGACGGGATTATTACCTTGATGTCCCGTAACCGGATTACAACAGCACGTTTGCTCTTCTCCGTAAAGACGGCAGTGTCTGGACGGTCGAACCGGTCACCCCGATGTGGGAGTATGTGCAGGGTATGAAAAAGAAGAATGGCTCGATCCTGATCCCTGTTTCCGTCAGTTATCCACGTGAGGCAAATGCCAGGCGGCTCATATCTGCGGGGGTGCCCATGAGACCCATGCGGGCGGTCACGATCCTGTACGATTCTGCGAATATGCCGCCAAAATCCGACCGGGAAAAAGTTCTTTCTGAACTCAGCACGGATAACCGGGTGCTGTTTGCGCTCAAGGAGTATGCCGGATGACAGAGAGGAAGGCAACCCTGGTGTTCTCTGTAGCAGTACCATTACTCCTCGTCGGATTCCTGGTAATCCCGCTGGTGATTTATGGATCCGGGACCACGTCTTTAGACATTCCTGATCTCCCGGGCCAACCTGCCCATGACGGACATGCAGCAAATGTCACCCGGTGGATGCAGGAGCACTCCGGGCAGGAAGTCTCAGCCGGAGAATACCTGGATATGACTAACCCCGGTTACCTTGCCTCGCGGCCGCAGGAAGCCAGAGAAGCATATTACCGGATGAAGACCCGGGTACCGAATCTCAGCAGCCCGGATCCGGGTGAATATGACCGGTCTTACGGAGATATGCAGTATGGCCAGCGCAGCGTTGCCATCGCCATAGCAGGTTTCCGGGATGTGCCGGAAGATCCCCAAGTGGCATTCCTGAAGAATTACACCGGGCAGTGCATCATGAACGAATCCATGGTCGCCGTGTCGAACCGTCTTGCGGACCGGAATGTTTCTGCCGGGACCTATCTCGAAATGGTCTGCCCTGACTTTTTCTCGGGCCTGACCGAATCCCAGAAATCGGTACTGGACAACCAGTCCCTCACGGTTTCCAAAATCCCCGACCCGCAGGACCTTTCCGCATTTGTTCCGCCACGATCGGTATCGGTCATGAAGATGACACCGCTTCCGGGATGGGTGACCGTAGTGATCTATGGCATTGCCGGGCTTGTCATCCTCTCAGTTGGTTATGTGGGGGTAAGGAGATACTGGAAATGATCAGAAATGCAGGACCCCCCGTAAAAAAAATTCCTTTCAAGGTGATGTAATGTATTCCCCCTTGTTTGACCCGATGATTATCATTGCATTCCTCGCTATTACCGGAATGATGGGAGTCATGGCACTCCCGGTTGCAGCCCTGGCTTCGTTATTCTCCTACCTTATCGGAAGGATCCCGCAGAGATGGCTGCAGGCAATTCTTCCGGTGGCGATAGCGCTCGTTTTCATTGCAGGAGAACGCCCGTTCCAGTCATTCATGTATACCTCGCTGAGCGCAAACGACGCTCTCCTGCTGGGCTCGTTCGTCACCATCATCCATGTTATCCCCCAGGCATGCATCCTCGCGATGGGTGCGATAACGCCGTTCCCGCTCATCCGCGAACATCTCACCCTGAAACGGGAATGGCATGCAATCTTTGCTGCTGCCATGATCGCAGTCACTGGTATCTACCTGCAAAATATGTTCATAGCCTTTGGGCCGCGTATGGGAACATACCTGGATATATCCCGAATTCCCTATATCGAGTTCTTCACCGGGCTCAGCCAGTTCGTCGAGGCAATGGTGATCGCTGCTGCGGTGTTCGGTGCCATCCTGTTCCTGCAGCATGTCCAGAGCCTTGTTGCCAGCCATCCCTGTAAACAGTCGATCCTTCTCGCCGTCGTAACATCCCTGTTCGTACTCCTGCCGGCTGCAGCTATCGGCGGGCTTGCCGTCTTTTTCATGACGATACTGAAGAGAATCCCCGGAAGAATGATTCCCATGGGAATATCCGCGGCCGCTCTGGTCGTGCTCTCCCTTATCGGTTCGATACTTATGGGAATCCCCGGTCTGGAGAGGGTCCTGTATTTCTCCCTATTCACGATGGCGATCATGGCCTTTGCCGTCCTGGTGCCGTTCCTGTATTTCGCCCCGGGTATCGGGAAAACCTGGCAACCCGTCATTCTTCTTGCAGGTGCTGTTGCCGCCGATCTCATCCTGTCACTGATTGCAGTCTCATTCGAACTGGGCGAACGCCTTACAGCAGACTCGGTGACAATACTGACCTTTGCCGAAGGAGGTATGATCATTGCCGCAGGTGCATTTGCCGTGAGGCAGTTCCTAGTCACGCGCGATAATTCACCCTCATCGCCGGCTATGGCAGGTGAAGCACCATGAGCAGCTCCCCGGGGTTCCCAAACCCGCGATTCATCGTAGTCATGATCCTGCTTTTCCTCTGTACCGGACCGGTCCTCGCGGCGGAAGAACCTTGGATCAATTATCGCGACATGGTGAAAACGGCGGATGATAGGTATGTTCTAGCAGGGACTATCGAGACCCAGGTGGGAAAACAGGCAGACTGGCCTACATACCGGGGAGACATTTGCCTGGAAAAAAGAGATAGTAACGATGTCCTCATCTGGAACCGCTCTTTTGGCGGGGAAAGAAATGACGAAGTCCGGCGCATAACTGGTGTATCCGATGGCGGGTTCCTGGTAATCGGCCAGACTGAATCTTTCGGAAAGGGGGCGTGGGTGATCCGGACCGATGCGGATGGCAGGGAACGATGGAATAAAACCTTCGGAAAGGGTCTCACGGATTCCTTCAATGCTGGCATAGAGATGCGCGACGGGGGATTTGCGCTCGCAGGCTCCTCCGATGCGTTCACCTCACGGGGGCAGGGTGCATGGCTGGTCAGGATCGATTCACAGGGAACCGAACTCTGGAACCGGACATTTGGAGGCGAAGTTTTTGACTCGGCAGAGTCCGTTGCAGAATCTCCCAAAGGTGGACTGGTCATTGCCGGCGTCAGGAATACCAACTCAGGGAAACTTCAGGAAGCCCTCCTTGTCAGGACCGATTCTGCCGGAAATACCCTGTGGGAGAAGACGTACGGTGGGAGCGGGAGTGATGAAGCCCGGTCGGTAGTGGTCACCCGCCAGGATGAGATCGTCTTTACCGGGTCTTCCTTCTCCCCGGGGCTGACCATCGATGACTTCTGGGTCGTGAAGACGGATGCAGAAGGGAACGAGATCTGGAACCGGAAGATTGCCGGCAAAGGGATCGAGCGCGGGATGGTGATCGTCCTCTTGCCCGATAACGGGTTCCTTGTCGGTGAGGCTGCCACAGCGGACATGTGGGAGATCCATCTCGTGAACCTGGATAGTGCCGGTACTGTAATCTGGGATAAGACCTTGGCCGGGATCAATTCGGAAATCCTGTCGGGAAGCTGGCGGTTGTCACGGCTTAGCGACGGATCGCTTGTTCTCTCCGGGGCCGGGGAATCCCGGGGAGTCTGGTCTCTCGAGATGACTGCTGACGGCACTGAGACCGGCCGGCACATGAATGGGATGATAATGGTCAAAGAAACCGTGATGCCCGAAACATCCATGACGACATATCGTGAACCATACCACCCAAGCGGCTGGCTTGTCAGGACCGATGCACGGGGAAAAGAACTCTGGAATACAACTTTTGGGGATAACCGGATGCAGGAGCCGTTCTCTCTCCGGACAAGCGATGGCGGGGGGTATGTGGTGGCAGGATCCACTGTCAATAATGGCATGCATTCCGATGCGGTGCTGACAGTATTCGATGACGCAGGACTAAAAACCGGGCGGGTTGTTCTCGGTTCTGACGGGCTTGCAGAGATCCGCTCCATGCAGCAGCTGCCGGATGGCGGATTTATCCTCGCGGGAAAGCATGATACCACCGGCTGGGAGTCGGCTAAGATATGGCTTGTCCGGACAGATAAAACCGGATCGAAACTGTGGGAGAAAGATGTCCCTGATCTGCTGATCGGAGACGGGGCACATGTCTTACGGACTCCGGATGGGGGGTATGTAGTCTCCGGGAGTTTCCAGTCAAAGGAGCACCGGTCACCGGATGCGATCATTGTTAAAACCGGATCGGACGGGGTGGTAATCTGGAAACAAACGTTCGGAGGTCCAGGCCAGGATAGTATTCCGGCAGTTGCCCTGACGCCTGATGGCGGCTATGTCGCCGTACTGTCCGCCACGGAAGGTGACATGGTTGATACCTACACGAGCACAGCGACCCTCCTGCGGCTCGATACCTATGGAAAAACCGTGTGGTCACGACCGCTTGCCGAGAGTACCCATGTGCAGCCAAGGATGATCCTCGCTACTTCCGATGGCGGGTTCCTTGTAACCGGTTATGCGATCAATGCGGAGTCGCTTGCAGGTCCGTGGATTATGAAGACTGACAATGCCGGCACGATCCTCTGGCACCGGGTCTATGATTTCGGAACCCTTGCCCTGAAAGGATCGGAGCAGGCAGTTGAGATTCCCGGCAGCGGGTATGCCATGATCGGTGACAGGGGCAATGATATCTGGCTGGTCCGCCTGGACTCATCCGGCACTGAACTCTGGAACAGGACCTATGGCGGCTGGTCCGGCGAAAGTGCACGCTCCCTCCTGGCAACAAGCGACGGGGGGTTTGTGATCGCCGGGACTACAACATCCTATCCTGTCACTGATGGCGGCCATTCAGGGCGCATGGTCCCGCTGTTTATTCTGTTCACGGCAATCCTTGCCGGCATGGTGGTAATCGTATTCCTAAAAGAGCTGAAACGGAGACGTGGCTGATCATATCACGATATCGTGTCATTCCGATGCTGTTTGTCTGGACCCTGTTGCTTTCCGGTGTGGTTTCTGCTGTTTTTCCTGCCGACAATGGAAACCCGGCAGTTGCCATACGGGAACCGGGCCAGACCGCGGGCTATTATGTCATCCACTGGCCGGGCAACACTGATTCAGAGGTTTTTTTCGCTAGCGAGTTTATGGGCAGGATTCAGAACAATTCACTCCGTATCCCCATCAATGAATCGTCCCGGCATTACCACCGGTATTCCATTGTATCCGGTAACAGGACCGTGTTTTCGGATACCCTGCCCGAAGCGCCGGTATCGGGAGTGTATGTTGAAGTATTCCCCCGCGTGATCCAGACCCGGTTACCCGGACCCTCGACGAACGATTCGGTCAGGACATACCGTATTTATTGGCCTGATGACGGGGTGAATGTGTACATTGGCGGCGAGTACGGCGGTACTATCACCGGATCCCTCGCCACGATAGAGATTCCTGGAAGGGATATCCCCGGGCATCCGGAGTATCCTGAAACGATCTCGTTCCGGTACCCTGATAATCGTAGGGAACAATCCTTCTCAGTAGATATCATCCCGGAAGTTGGCGGAGTGGCTGAGTACTACCTCTACTGGTCAGCCCCGTTCATGTATCCGGCGGAACCTTCACGGACCGGAATTCATCATACCCTACCCGGTCCGCTCTGGGCCGATCGTTTCGACACCTACAACGTGAATTTCGAGATCGCTTCAAGCGGGAATGCCGGGGTACTCGGGACAGAACAAAATGGCGTAGCGAGGATGTTTTCTCCCGATGGTGCATCTCTCTGGTCCTATTATGATTACGGGAAGTCAACCAGGGTCGCGGTCAATGCCGATGGATCGCTCTGTGTAATCGGAATCCGGCGGGATGCGTATACCCGGGCTGACTCCGCCGGTGAAGTTCTTCTTGCAGACAGGAACGGGACAATTCTCTGGAAAAAAGAGCTGGCTCACGGGATCGACTGTGTATCGATATCGCCGGACGGGGCAGTCATTCTTGTTACCTTCGGGAATACCGCTGAACTCCTTGATCGGACCGGCAGCATGATCGGAAGTTTCCCTGTCAGTAATTATCGGACGGTGTCCGTTTCTGATAATGGGATTGCAGGTTCCGGAACCAATTCGATTCAGTATTTCTCCCGGAACGGAACGCAACTCTGGAGTTATCCGGTCAATTCGTGGATTTCGGATATTTCCCTCTCTTTTGAGGGTATCTCGGGTGCAGCGGTGAGCAACGATCATGTGTATTATTTCACCCGCGATAAAGAGATCACATGGCAGCGCTCGTCAGAATCCCGTATGGCTGCTGTTTCAATATCTGCCGATGGCCGGCATCTTGCCGGTGCATCCCAGTACCGGCTTCACTATTACGATAAGGAAGGCAATCGCCTCTGGTATTATGAATACCCGGGATATGTAAACGATGTTGCACTATCCGGGGATGGACTGGTTGTAGCAGCATCGTTCTCTCCGGATCGTGCTGCACCAAACCAGATCGTATTGTTTGATGCAGAAGGCCGGAAGCTCTGGGGGTATTTTGTCGAAGAAAAAAATATTTTCCTTCACCGGGTTGAAATGTCTTCCGATGGTAACTATATCGGCGCAGATGCTGGAGGAACCCTCTACTTTTTCAACCGTTGGGGCAATGCAACGATTATTCAACCCATGGCAATTCCCGTAACCACCAAAAATTTGCCTGCGGATAATTCTACGAAGGGTGTTTCATCATCATTCCCCTCCCGGCCAGCACCGGTCCCGGCGGTTTTTCCCATTATCGCGACCGGGTGCATCGTCCTGATGGTCGCTAACCAACGGATGGGGAAAAATGAATAATGTTCACTGGAGCGGAATATTATGTACAGTATTGTTACTCAGTTGTTGTGTCCAGATCGCACATGCAACACCCCCGCCTCCTGATGGCAGAGCCTATTATCTTCTGCCCGAACCAGACGGGCCTTATGGCAACCAGTCGGTGGATCTGGGATTTTATATCACCTCCGGGTATTCTGATGAGAGAAAACCCTCCTTCTTTCCCCCGGTGTCGAAATACCGGGCCTTCCGGAGTTTTACCTCTTTAAAAACCGGAAAATCCTTTTTCTCTGAAGTCTGGTATTTTAATGACTGGTCAGGGTTCAAGGAGGATAGGAAGCACCTATTTGCCTTTTTGCAGCAACAGGGAACAATTACTCCGGTAACCCTTGATCTTACCGAGAATCTTGCCCGGACCGGCGATCCCTATGTGGCCGGATTGCATGCCCGGGAAATTTGCGTTACGCAGTACAGCTCAAATGAGACATCCGGTTATTTCCTGGTCTTTTCAACCGACTTTTTCCCGGGAGAGAATTATTATATTGCCTATTATGGGACGGATGGTCAATCTGATCTGGTCGGCAATAACCCTTCTTTAAAGACGCTGATCATGTCCAGTTATCCGGGTTTTGTTGAAAACCGGAAGTATACTTACGATCCCAGTACTTCACTAATTTTTTTAGCTTGGGCTATGGATAACGGTAAGATCTAAATAGTCGGCGGGCGCCGAATATGGTCAAACACCGGCAAATTGCCCGCCGAATAAAGAATGAGATCCGAGCAG